>CALDOZ010000014.1 GCA_937912025.1 uncultured Clostridia bacterium
CTAAATCTTCCTTAACTTCATAACAACAACTTTTATTATGAGATCCTATATAAACTTTAATATCCTCTATATCAGAATCAAATTTTGATATAAACATATCTAAAGCATTGCATACAATATTTTTATAAGTACCCTTCCATCCACTATGTATTGCTGAAATTATCTCTTTTTTCTCATCAAATAGTAATATCGGTACACAATCTGCTGTAAAAACACCTATGCCTATCTTATTATATTCAGTAATTAATCCATCCCCTACTTTAACTGCTATCTTTTTAAATCCAAATTTAAAACTTTCATCTACAACATAGACTATATCTGTATGTTCTTGAGAAAGATAATAAATATCATCTAATTTAAATTTTTCTTTTAAAAAATTCATATTTTCATCAAAGGATTCTAAATGAGGATGAAAAGCCATATCTCCCATCGCAGTAGAAAAAACCAAATTAATCCTGCCTATTTTATCACATATAAAAAATTTTTTATCAAATTCTAATATTTCCATAATCTCTCCTTAAAAATGGAATTTTCTGCTTTTTTATGAAATATATTCTAATTCTGTACCTCTACCATCTATAAGTATAACATCTACTCCAATTTTTACTATTTTCTCCCAAGGTACTTCAATTCTTTGAAACTTAGATAAAAAATACTTATTAGGTGATAAAAGAATAATAGATTTAACTTTATTATTATAGCAATCTATTTTTAAGTCCTTTATATAACCTATTTTAGTACCTATGCTAATATCTATTACTTCAAGAAACTTAAGATTATTTATAGAAAATAAACCTGTAAAATCCATATTTCCACATCCTGAATAAAATAAATAATCTCTATAAAATATGTTACATTTAAAATAATATGATATTTTATTTTATTTTTATTATATCACATATTACAAATTGAACACTTTAAAATAATTATTATAATAAAAAATTAAGAGAAATGAAAATATTCATTCCTCTTAAAATATTTATTTTAGTACATTCCATCCATTCCCATTCCTGGAGCTCCAGGCATAGCAGGTTTATCTTTTTCAGGAATATCTACTACAGCTGCTTCTGTTGTTAAGAAAGTAGCTGATACAGATGCAGCATTTTGTAAAGCTGATCTTGTAACTTTAGTAGGGTCAACTATTCCAGTTTTAACCATGTTTACATATTGTCCATTTAATGCATCATAACCTATTCCAGGCTCGCTATTTTTAACTTTATCAATTATTATAGAACCTTCTAATCCTGCATTTTCAGCAATTTGGCGTACTGGCTCTTCTAATGCGCGTAAAATAATTAAAACGGTACGCAAATAAATATCTTTGTTTTTATTTTTTCTAATACTACGATATGTTTCGTACGATATAGCAGCCTTATTGCACAACGTATAAACACCCATTTTACGCTCTTTGCGTAACTTTTCAAGTTTTTGAGAAATATAATCGTTTAATAATATCATATTATTATTCTACCCAAAAACACCATCATAATATCTGTGTTAGAATAGTGATTTTGTTGACTTTTTAAAAAATAACGCTTATAATTGTAAAAAACAAGGAGAATAATTATGCTTGAAGATAAAACTAAAGAAAACACACCTGATTTTTTAAAAGGATTGTCAACAATAGCGCCTACTGGCGACAACATTGAACAAGAATTAGACACTTACTTTAAAAAAACCATAAAAGAACTTGCTATTAAAGATTTTAATAAAATTAAAGATAATATTACATCAAATGTACGCGACGGTAAATATGTAGTATTAAAAAATGGCAAAAAACAAATAATAGAAACTTTTTTTCTACATGGTAGGGATAGTGATAAGAAATATATGAACTTAGGGACACCTAGAGAATTAGACGAAATCTCCAAATCAAAAGCTGAAAAGTTTTTTCTCAACCACGAAATAAAAACAACAGACAAGCACACTTTTTGCTTGACAATAACTCCCGTTATTGATAACAAATACAATATATCGTTTACTAAATACTCTAAAATATATTTAGAAACTGTAAAAGCGCTTGCAGAAGAAAGTGGCTTAAAGCTTAAATTTTATTATGAAATATGCATTTACCATTTTTTCGATCATTATTACGTTGAGATTAATTTTGATGATTATTATGGCATTAAACAAAGCACTTTATCACGCAATCCTTTTTTAAAAACAACACATGGAACTTCTACTTTAATTAAATTAAAAACAGCATTACGCAAAATGCGAAATGATTATTCTTATTGCAATCCTGAACCCATTATTGAATTTACTGCTGAGTTTGATTAATAAATTAACCCACGATTTTTCAATCGTGGGTTTTAAATTTTATAGATATTCTTTAAAGGCTTTTGAAATTTTATCAAGCGCTTTTTCGGCGATAGATTTATCTTTACCCTTTACCGAATAGTAAATTTTGAGTTTAGGCTCTGTTCCGCTTGGACGAACGCAAATAAATCCGCCTATTTCAAGTTCGTAATAAACACAATTTATTCCGCTAATTTCCATTTTTTCTTGCTCTCCGTCACTATTAGTACGAATACCGCTTAAATAGTTACGAGTTGCAACAACGTTATACACGTCAAGTTTTTTAATTTCAATGTTTCTAAGTTTATCTACAACCGCCGTCATATCCGCCATTGCAGACAAGCCTTGATATTTAATAGAAACGGTATCGTCAAGAACGTAGCCGTATTTTTCATACAACGCATTTAAAACTTTGTATACGTTAGTTCCGTTATACTCGTAGTAGCAGACCATTTCGGCAAAAAGCATACCAGCAACTACTGCGTCTTTATCGCGAGCGTGAGTTCCGCGAAGATATCCGCAACTTTCTTCAAAACCGAATAAGTAAGTACCAGAACCGTCTTGCTCGTATTGTTTAATTTTTTCGCCTATAAACTTAAAGCCAACGGGAACTTCAACGAGTTTTACGCCGTAATCTTCACAAATAGGTTTAACCATTCCGGTAGACACAAAACTTTTAATGATTGCGCCGTTAGACGGAAGTTTATTTTCTTTTGTTAATCTTCTTAAAATATAATCAGTTAACAGTACGCCGACTTGGTTACCTGTAAGGTTGATAAATTCGCCTTTATCGTTACGAATAGCAACGCCAAGACGGTCGCTATCAGGGTCGGTACCAAAAACAACGTCCGCTTTAATTTTGTTAGCAAGGTTGATGCCAAGCGTCATAGCCTCTTTATTTTCAGGGTTTGGAACTTCAACGGTAGAAAAAGCGCTATCTTCTACAATTTGCTCTTCAACAACGGTATAGTTTATACCAAGTTTTTTAAGGAGCATAGTCATAGGTCTAAAACCAGTACCGTGAAGCGGAGTGTATACTATTTTAAGTTTTTTACCGTATTTTTTAACCGCCTTTTTAGAAAGCGATAATTTCTTTAACGTTCTAACGTATAATCTATCGAACGAACCGCCGATAATAGAAAGTTCGCCACGGTTTTTAAAGTCGATAATAGCATTGCTTTCAATAGCAAAATAATCTTTTACTTGGCTAATAAACTCAACTACTTTGCTAGTTGCTTCGGGCGACATTTGAGCGCCGTCTTCCCCATAAACTTTGTAACCGTTATATTCTTTAGGGTTGTGGCTAGCAGTAATCATAACGCCTGCAATACAACCGTAATGACGAACGGCGTATGAGAGCATAGGAACAGGGCTTGCCTTTTTAAACGCGTATACTCTAATGCCGTTTGCAAGTAATACGCCTGCCGTTTCACGAGCAAAAAGTTCGCTATACTTTCTCGTATCGTATGAAATAGCAACGCCACGACGCATAGCGGTAGAGCCAAGAGTTTTTATATACTCTGCTAAACCTTTTGTTGCGCGACGAACGGTATAAACGTTAATCATATTAGTACCGTAACCAATAAGACCACGCATACCCGCCGTACCAAATTGAAGTTCAGCGCCAAAACGGTATTCTATTTCTTTTTCATCATCTTTAATAGCGCTTAATTCTTCAAGCGCTTCTGCTGTAATTTTAGGCTCGGTAAGCCAATTATTGTAAGTAACTTTATAATTCATAATAACCCCGAAAACGCCTTACGGCGTAAATAATTGTAATTTTATATTATCTTATTTACCGTATTTTTTAATATGCGATATTATAGCGTCGACAGACTCGTCACTTATAACGTGTTCGATTTTACAAGCATCGTCTTCCGCAACGGCTTCACTTACGCCAAGTTTAAGTAAACAATCTTTAATTACAAGGTGACGATTGTATATTCTTTCGGCAATTGCTTTTCCGTCTTCAGTGAAAGATATATGGCTATTTTTATCAACGGTGATAAGGTTTTTGCTTTTTAAAATTGACAACGCGCGACTAACGCTCGGCTTAGAAAAACCGAGATATTCGCCAACGTCAATAGCGTGAATCCCGTCACTTTTTAAAGATAAAACGTATATTGCTTCAAGATACATTTCACCCGATTCTTGAATAGACATTAACCCTCCTAACACGCGTTTAATACGGCGTAATAAGTGTATTATATTATACTTAATTAGTATAACATACACTGCGCAAAAAATCAAGCGTCAATATTAAAACATTTGATATATAAATGATTATGAAATTGATTGATAAAAATTGCAAGTTATGATATACTTTTTAATAATTGTTAATACTTTAAACGTAATTATTAATCAAACTAATTATAAAGGATAAAAATGTTAGAACTTCAAAACGTAAGTTTCGTAGCGGATAGCGACGAAGGTAAAAAAGAAATTATTAAAAACGTAAGTTTAACGCTTGACGATAAAATTATCGCTTTTACCGGCCCTAACGGTGGCGGTAAATCTACTATTGCTAAACTTATTATGGGTATTTACACCCCAACAAGCGGTAAAATTTTACTTAACGGCGAAGATATAACCAATCTTTCTATTACCGAACGCGCTCTTAAAGGCGTTGGCTTTGCTTTTCAACAACCCGTGCGCTTTAAAGGCATAACCGTTTCAGACCTTATTAACCTTGCAAGTGGTAAAAAACTTAACGTTTCGGCGGTGTGCGAGTATTTGTCGGAAGTAGGTCTTTGCGCGCGTGAATATTTAAACCGCGAAATTAACGCATCACTATCTGGCGGAGAACTTAAACGCATTGAACTTGCCGTTACTATGGCAAGAAGTAGCGAATTTACTATTTTTGACGAGCCTGAAGCTGGTATCGATTTATGGAGTTTTAATAATCTTATTTCGGCTTTTGAAAGACTTTGCAAAAAAGGCAACGGCTCTATACTTATTATTTCACACCAAGAACGCATTTTAAATATTGCCGATAGAATTATTATTATTGCCGACGGTAAGGTTAAAACTGACGGAACGAAAAACGAAGTTTTACCACAAATTTTATCGGCGTCGGCTTGTTCGGTTTTAACTAAGCATAAGGAGGTTAAATAATGAAAAATCTTGATGGCATTCAAAAAAACCTTCTTAAAGAAATAGCGGGACTTGAAAAAGTTCCAGAAGGCGCTTACAATATTCGTGCAAACGGCGCACTTTCAAGCAGAAACGTTACCGCTAATATTGATATTATAACTAAAACTGACAAACCTGGTATTGATATTATTATTAAGCCAAACACTAAAAACGAGCGTGTTGACATTCCCGTCCTTTTAACTGCAAGCGGACTTAAAGACCTTGTTTATAACGATTTTTATATCGGTGAAAATGCCGACGTTTTAATCGTTGCCGGTTGCGGTATTCATAACGCTGGCGAACTTAAATCTGAACACGACGGTATTCACGCTTTCCACGTTGGCAAAAACGCTAAACTTAAATACGTTGAAAAACATTACGGCTCTGGTGAAGGCACGGGCGAAAACGTAATGAACCCTACCACCATTATTGAAATTGACGAAGGCGGTTATATGGAAATGGACACCGCTCAAATTAAGGGCGTTGATTCAACGGATAGAAAAACGTTTGCTAAACTTAGTAAAGATTCTACCCTTATTATTCATGAAAAACTTATGACTCACGGCAAGCAAACGGCTATTACCGACTTTAAAGTAGAACTTAACGGCGAAAACTCGTCAACTCACGTCGTTTCACGCTCGGTTGCAAAAGATAATTCGTACCAAAAGTTTATATCTACTATTGAAGGCAACAATAAGTGTAACGGTAGAACGGAATGCGATGCGATAATTATGGACAATGGTAAAGTTACCGCCGAGCCAAGAGTTAACGCTAATCATATTGAAGCGTCGCTTGTACACGAAGCGGCAATAGGTAAAATTGCAGGCGAACAACTTATAAAACTTATGACGCTTGGTTTAACAGAAAAACAAGCCGAACAAGAAATAGTAAACGGTTTCTTAAAATAAACTTTTTTATAAATTACTCATATAAAATTTTAAAGACGCACTTTCTAGTGCGTCTTTTTTAATTGAGTTATTTACTACTTCGTTATTTGTTGTTTTTAGATTCTTCATTTGCCCGTCAAGTACGCGCGTTTCAGAATGACGGCGTGACAACGTCATGTTGAGAGTTGCCCCTTGCCCTACTTACGAAACATCTCTTTTAGATTCTTCGTAAGTAGGTCAATGTTAGCAAGGCTCAGAATGACACAATGACAAAAGCGGAGCGAAAAATCGCTCCGCTTATTAAATTTAATATCAATTATTTTAATGTAGTGCGTAATTATTAGTTGGTTTAATGTTGTATGTTTTTAAGGTGATGAGATAATTTTTTGCTTTTATATAACGGTTTAAATGCAAGCA
>CALDOZ010000015.1 GCA_937912025.1 uncultured Clostridia bacterium
GCTTTAACGTAGAGTTGCGTAGTAGTTAAGCCGTTAGATATTGTAAAAAATTATTGAAGAACCTTAGCCTTTAAAATTAGAATTCAATCTCTACATCACTATCATCAATAACTATTACGTCTTTAACACCAGTATCCCAAGTTGTTGACCAAGTTAATGCTTCGGCTCTTGAAGTAATGGTTATAACAAGGTTAGAACATCCAGTAAATGGAGAACCGCTAACGTTTACAACTTGCGAACCAAGTTCAAGTTCAGCAAGGTTGCTTGCGCCGATAAACGCATACTCGCCAATAGTTGTAACGGTTGAAGGAAGGTCTAACGACGTAGTTGTTTTTGCTACTGCATATTTAATAATTGTAGTACCGTCTGCAGAATATAAGTTGCCGTCAACTACTTTAAACGCTGTACTTTCGCTAGTAAAGTTTTTAACTGCCGTACATCCGTCGAATACGTTGCCAGAAATAGACGTTACGTCAGACGTAATATTAATAGTTTCTAAAGATTTAGCATCCTCGTGAATAGCAGTTAACACACCGCTTTCAACAATTAACGCCTTTTCGTAATGAGCAGTAAATACTAAGTTACCAGTAGTTCCTGGCTCTATAGTTACAGTCTTAATAGGAGTATCTTGACCTGCATAAGTCCAACCAACGAATACGAAATCTTTCTTAGTAGGATTATTTAACGTAAATGCAGGAGTAACTGGCGTGTATGAAATTGGGTTACCTACAACCGTACCACCATCAAGAACGTATTCAATATCAAAGTTTTCCATAAAGTTAGCAGTAAATTCAAGGTTGCCAGTAGTTCCCTTTACAACGTCAACAACTAACTTAGGAGTGTCTTGACCTGCATAAGTCCAACCAATAAAGTCGCAATTTGCTTTTACAGGATTTTTTAAAGTAAACGTTTCCGTTTCAATATTATAAGTTATTGGGTTAAAAGGCGCTACTGAATCGCCATAATTATAAGTAATGGTATATTCAATAGGCGCGTAATTAGCCTTGAACGATTTATTACCTTTACTTCCCTTTTCAATATAAACGTTTTGTGATGGTAAGTCGTGACCATCATAAGTCCATCCAGTAAAGTTATAATAATCTTTGGTAGGTTTATTTAACTTGAACGTTGGGGTTTCCATCGTATAAGTAGATGGGTTTTGAGTTGCGAGCGAACCGCCGTCTAAATTATAGTTTAATTTATAATTTGTCAAAGCAAATTTAGCGGTAAGAGTCATATCGCTATTAACGGCATTATCAAAAGACCAAGCAGAATCGCCGTTATACCAACCAATGAAATCGTAACCATCTTTAACAGGTTTAGTTGGAGCGGTTACTTTGCCACCAGCATCAACTTCCAAAGTAACGTCTGAAGTTACGCCAGAACTAAAAGTAACGTTATACGTTTCACTTTCGCCACATGCAGTAATCGCAAATAACGAAATACTTAACGTTAAGCATATTATTAATAATGTTAAAAGTTTCTTTTTCATAAAAAACCTCCTGCGTATATATTTTAACACATTGAAAAGCCTATTTCTATAATGTTTTATATATTTTTAATATAATATTTTGCTTTTGTATTAAAATATGACAACTTTTTTACTGTCCTAATTTAAGTTTGTTATATATTTATAAAATAATACCACGTCTTTTTTTCTGACGTGGTATTTTCAACTATATTAACTTGTTTTGTTTTGCAAAGTTTTTATATTACTCGATATACTCTTTTTCGCAATAAATACATCTATATACGCCGTTTTCTTTATCTGAAAGTTTAAATACTTGGTCGAGTTCTTGCTCGGTATTAGTAATACAGCGATGGTTTAAACACTTAAACTTATTTACTACTAATTGACCTTCAGCGTCATAGCCTTCCTTAGTAGGATTTTCGGCTTCTTTTAAAAGTTTTAAAATAAGCGCCATTCTCATAAGTTTGCCGTTCATAACTTGTTTAAAATAACAAGCGCGTGGATCTTTATCGATTTTAACGCTAATTTCATTTACCCTTGGAAGCGGATGTAGAATTGACATTGATTTTTTAGCCGTTAAAAGTTTGTCCGGCGTTAAAATATAACTATCTTTTAATCTAATATACTCGTCAACGTCGGCAAAACGTTCTTGTTGAACTCTCGTCATATACAATACGTCAAGGTCGCCCATGTACTCTTCAAGAGAAGTAGTTTCAACGTACTGCATATTAAACTTATCTAAAACTTCTTCTTTAACGTAATTAGGAAGTTTAAGTTCGTTTGGAGAAATGAGTACGATTTTTACGTTTTTATAACGCGCTAACGCGTTTATGAGCGAGTGTACCGTTCTACCATATTTAAGGTCACCGCAAAAACCTACGGTAATATTATCAAAAGTGCCGTGCTCTCTATAAATAGTTAAAAGATCGGCAAGAGTTTGCGTTGGATGACAATGTCCGCCGTCCCCCGCGTTAATTACTGGGATTGATGCGTTTAACGCTGCAACGTAAGGCGCGCCTTCTTGATAGTGACGCATTGCAATAATATCGGCGTAACAACTAATAACTTTTGCCGTATCGGCAACGCTTTCGCCTTTTGACGCCGAACTACTTGACGGCGATGAAAAACCTATAACGCTACCACCAAGTTCAAGCATTGCCGCTTCAAAACTAAGGCGCGTTCTCGTTGACGGCTCGAAAAATAGCGTAGCGAGTTTTTTACCCTTACATTTTTCACTATATTTTATAGGATTTTTTGAAATATCAAGAGCAGTTTGTATAAGTTCGTCAATTTCACTTGTTGTTAAAGCAACTATATCGATAACACTTTTCATAATAACTCCATTAAACTATAATTAACCGTTAATCCAACTTTCGTCAGAAGGATTATTTCTAAACTTAATAAGTCTTTCTACGTCTTCTTTTTTAATGTAGCCTTCTTCAGCGGCAACTTCGGCGATGGTATCAAAGTCGGTAAGAGAAATATTCTTAACGTTTGCTTCTTTTAAGCGGTCAAGACCTTTTTTCATACCATAAGTGAAAATACTTACTATACCTAAAACTTCCGCGCCCGCTTCTCTTAAAACGTTAACTACTTCAATACAACTTCCGCCAGTAGAAATAAGGTCTTCAACAACAACTACTTTTTGACCTTTTTCAAGTCTACCTTCAATTTGGTTTTGTCTACCGTGGTCCTTTGCGCCCGAACGAACGTAACCCGTAGGAAGATTTAAAAGGTGACCTGTTATTGCAGCGTGAGCAATACCAGCAGTTGACGTACCCATTAATACTTCAACGTCAGGATAATTTTCTTTAATTAAAGTTGCAAGACCGTTTTCAACGTCATTACGAACGTTAACGCTAGTTAAAGTTAAACGGTTATCGCAATATACCGGACTTTTAATACCGCTTGCCCAAGTAAAAGGTTCTTCAGGACGGAAAAATACCGCCTTTATTGAAAGCAAATCTTTAGCAATAAGTTTTTTCATAATCTATCTCCTTAATTAACCAATAAATTCTTCAACGCATTTTTCGTATGCTTTAACGGGATCTTCCGCCGCCGTAATAGGTCTACCAACAACGATATAATCAGAACCAAGTTCTTTTGCTTTTGCCGGAGTAGTTACGCGTTTTTGGTCGCCTACTTCACCGCCCGCAAAACGAACGCCAGGTGTTACCGTTACAAAATTTTTACCGCAATAATCGTGCACTTTACCTGCTTCAAGCGGAGAACAAACTACACCGTCAAGCCCCGATTCTTCAGCCATTTTAGCATAGTGCATAACAACGTCTGCAATAGGCTTATCAATTAAAAGGTCGTTTTTCATACTCTCTTCGTCAGTAGACGTGAGTTGAGTTACCGCAATAAGCATAGGTCTTGTACCGTCTTCACGAGTTAAGCCTTCAATTGCCGCTTTCATCATATTTTTAGTACCAGCGGCGTGAAGATTACACATATCAACGTCAAGTTTAGAAAGTACAGCCATTGATTTTTTTACGGTATTAGGAATATCGTGAAGTTTAAGGTCTAAGAAAATTTTGTGTCCGCGTTTTTTAATTTCACGAACGATTTCAGGACCTGCCGAGTAAAAAAGTTCCATACCAATTTTAACAAAAGGTTTTTTACCTGTGAATTTATCTAAAAACGCAAGAGTTTTTTCCGCTCCGTCAAAATCACAAGCAATAATTACGTCTTTTCCCATTATAAAGCACCTCCGATAATATCTTTTAAATTTTGTATTTTATATTTTTCCATAACGCGCGGTAAATCTTCAATAATTTGTTTGCACGCGTAAGGGTTTACTAAGTTTGCCGCGCCAACTTCAACCGCCGTAGCGCCAGCAAGCATCATTTCTATTACGTTTTCAGCGGTAGACACGCCACCCATACCAACAACGGGTATTTTAACGGCTTTTGCTACTTGATAAACGCATCTTACGGCTACCGGGAATACAGCGTCACCCGAATAACCGCCCGTAACGTTAGCAAGAAGCGGTTTGCGCTTTCTTAAATCAATTCTCATACCAAGCAAGGTATTAATTAAACTAACACCGTCCGCTCCACCGTCTTCGCACGCTTTTGCAATGTCAGAAATACTAGTAACGTTTGGCGATAATTTTATAATAACAGGCTTAGTCGTTACTTTTTTAACTGCTTCGGTAACAGTTTTAGCCATTTTAGGATCAGTACCAAAACTCATTCCGCCACCGTGCACGTTAGGACAACTAATATTAACTTCAAGCCAACCAACTTGTTCTTGTTTATCTAATTTTTGACAAACTTCAACGTATTCGTCAATAGAAAACCCGCTTACGTTTGCCATAACTTTTTTATTAAAACATTTTTTAAGTTTAGGAAGTTCTTCTTGTATAACTTTATCTACGCCCGGATTTTGAAGTCCTACTGCGTTGAGCATACCCGACGGACACTCTGCAATACGCGGAGTTGCATTACCAAAGCGCGGTTCTTTCGTAGTGCCCTTAAATGAAAAAGTACCAAGTAAATTTATATCGTAAATTTCGTTAAATTCATAACCGTAACCAAAAGTACCGCTTGCCGGGATAATAGGGTTATCAAGTTCAATTCCTAAAAGATTAACTTTTGTGCTTACCATACGATAATCTCCTTATCAAGAACGGGACCGTCTTTACAAATGCGAATATTTTTATACTTAGTTTTGCAAGAACAACCCATACACGCACCAAAACCGCAACCCATTCTTTCTTCAAAACTAAACTGACCGTCTGAAGTGGTTGCCGAATATACCGCTTTAAGCATAGGCTCAGGACCGCAAGTATAAAAGAAAGAGTAGTTTTCAACTTCTTTCATTCCGTCCGTTACAAAACCTTTTACGCCAGCGCTACCATCAACCGTAGTTACGATAACTTTTGCGCCTAAGTTTTCAAATTCGTTTTTGTAAAAAACTTCACTTTTTGTGTTAAAACCTAAAATAACCGTTACTTTTTTACCCTTTTCAATGAGTTTTTTTGCAAGCATATAAAGTGGCGGAACGCCTACGCCCCCACCTATTAAAAGCGGTGTATCGCCACTCTTAGAAAGGTCGTAACCGTTACCTAAACCGGTAAGAACGTCAAGTTTATCACCCTTAACCATCTTACTCATAACTTCAGTACCAACGCCAACGACTTTGTATATAATCGTAAGAACGTTACCGCATACGTCGTTAACTGAAATAGGACGGCGAAGGTATAACCCGTCAAGTTTAATATTTACAAACTGACCTGGGTTAGTAATATGTGAAACGTCGCCTTGTAAAGTCATTTTATAAACGTCTTTAGTAAGACTTTCGTTTGTTAAAATTTCAAAATATGATTGTTTCATTATTTTCCTTTTGTTTTAAATAGTGATTAAAAAATATTTAGCCTAAGCAGTAACGCAGTATTGCGTAATTATTAATTAGTTTAATAATGTACGGTTTTAAAGGCAGAGTTATGAGCTTAGCTAGGCTCATAAAATTTTTAGGTTGCAACTAACCTTTGTGGTTGTTGCAGACTACCCCACTTAAATAATGTACTTTCTTAAAGGGATAGAAACAAGCAAGACAAGGCTCACAAAATTTTTAGGTTGCAACTAACCTTTGTGGTTGTTGCAGACTACCCCACTTAAATAATGTACTTTCTTAAAGGGATAGAAACAAGCAAGACAAGGCTCACAAAATTTTTAGGTTGCAACTAACCTTTGTGGTTGTTGCAGACTACCCCACTTAAA
>CALDOZ010000016.1 GCA_937912025.1 uncultured Clostridia bacterium
ATCGTGTCCAAAATATTTTATGAGCCTAGCTAAGCTCGCAACTCTGCCTTTAAAACCGCACTACATTTAAGTTGGGTAAGCAACTATGCCTTTAAAATCTACACTATTAATTTAGGGGGCAACGTCGCTTAAAGTCTACAATATTAACGATACCCACGAAGTAATTTCGCCGTTAGGCGTTTATACGATAAAAAATGTTCGGTCGTCATTCTGAAACGCGCTTACTTGACGGGCAAATGAAGAATCTAAAGAATAAAACAACAAGGGAATTGTAACCATAAATTTTCAATTAAGGGAAAAACTATGTTTAAAAAGTTAAAAATGGATATAGACGCGGCAATGGCAAACGATCCCGCTGCGAGAAGTAAATTTGAAGTGTGGCTAACGTATTCTGGAATTAAGGCGCTCATTGCGTATAGGCGCGCAAATTTCTTTCATCGTCACGGCTTTAAACTTTTAGCAAGAATAATTAGCCAAAACGCAAAACGTCGTACGGGTATAGAAATTCACCCGGGCGCAACGATTGCTCCAGGCGTGTTTATCGACCACGGCGAAGGAGTCGTTATTGGTGAGACCGCCGTTGTTGAAACGGGTTGCGTAATTTATCAAGGCGTAACGCTAGGCGGCACGGGTAAAGATACTAGCAAAAAGCGTCACCCAACGATAAAACACGACTGCATCATTTCTGCTGGCGCTAAAATTTTAGGCGGTATTACCGTTCACGAAAACTGCAAAATCGGAGCAAGTAGCGTTGTTTTAACAGACGTTCCGCCCAACTCAACGGTAGTTGGTATTCCTGGGAAAATAATCAAACGCAACGGCGAGCGCGTTCACGACTTAGAACAAGACAAGCGCGACCCTGTTTTTGAAGAAATTAAACTTTTAAAAGAGCGCATTGAAAAACTTGAAAATCAATTAAATAGCGAAAGGAGTAAAAAATGAAATTATATAATACTTTAACAAGAAAAAAAGACGAGTTTAAAACGGTTGACGGCACCAACGTTGTAAGAATGTATTCATGCGGTCCTACCGTATACAATTACGCACACATAGGTAATTTGCGCACTTACGTTTTTATGGATTTACTTCGTCGCGCGCTTAAATATGAAGGCTACGATATTAAAGGCGTAATGAATATTACCGACGTTGGTCATCTTACCGACGATGGTGACGATGGTGAAGATAAAATGGCAACGGCCGCTAAGCGTGAAAAGAAAGACCCATGGCAAATTGCCGAATATTACACGGGAATTTTTATGCGTGACTTTGAAAAACTTAACATAGGAAAGCCCGAAATTATTTGTAAGGCAACCGAGCATATTGACGATATGATTGAGTACGTTCAAGGTTTACAACAAAAGGGTTACGGTTACGAAACGGACGACGGTATTTACTACGATATTTCAAAATTCAAAGATTACGGTTCGCTTTCTGGTAACACTTTAGACGACCTTAAAGCAGGCGCAAGAATTGAAGTAAACGACGGCAAGCGCAATCCTTACGACTTTGCTATTTGGAAAAAAGCACCTAAAGAACACATTATGCAATGGCCTAGTCCTTGGGGGCAAGGATACCCTGGTTGGCATATTGAATGTTCAACAATGAGTCGTAAATATCTTGGCGATATTTTTGATATTCATACGGGCGGTGTAGACCATATTCCTATCCACCACGAAAACGAAATTGCGCAAAGTCAAGGTTTGACGGGTGTAAATCCTGCAAAATTTTGGATTCACGGCGACTTTATGCTTGTTGATGGCGGAAAAATGAGTAAATCGCTTGGAAATACTTACACAATCGAACAACTTGAAGCGCGTGGTTATTCTGCTATGATGTTTAGATATTTTTGTCTTAACGCTCATTATCGTAAAAAACTCAACTTTACCTTTGAAACGATGGACGGCGCGAAAACGTCGTACGAGCGTCTTTTAGGTCTTTTGAAAAAACATAAAGAAAGCGCGGTTAAAACCGACGAGGTAAAACTTCAAGAATATAAAACGGAATTTAAAAACGCTATTGGCGACGATCTTAACGTTCCATCTGCTCTCGGTGTGTTATGGACGATGCTTAAAGAGCCGTTCTCTATTGATATTTATAATCTTGCTCTTGATTTTGATAGAGTGTTCGGTTTGAGTTTAGATAAACTCCCTGAAGAGAAAAAAGCGGACATTCCTCAAGAAATTTTAGATAAAGCCGAACAAATGCAGTCTGCTCGTAAAGAAAAAAATTGGGCGGTTGCCGACGCTATCCGCGCTGAACTTAACGAACTTGGTTACGTTATTAAAAACACTAAAGACGGTTACGAAATTACTTTAAAAAACTAAAAAACGTAAAAATTTAACTAAAACGCAAAGCGTTTAACGTTTAAAATTCTTTACAAAGCAAAATTTTTACTATATAATTTAAACGATATAAATTCAAAAGAATTTAACGTGTTAAATTTTAAGGAGATATAATGAAACAACTTACTTCACAAAGTTTAAGAGAAATGTATCTTAATTTCTTTAAAGATAAAGGTCACGCCGTAATACCATCGGCAAGTTTAATACCTGAAAACGACCCGTCGGTTTTATTCACAACTGCAGGTATGCACCCGCTCGTTCCATATCTTTTAGGTGAAAAGCACCCTGAAGGCACTCGTTTAACGGACGTACAAAAGTGTGTTCGTACCGGCGATATTGACGACGTTGGCGACCCTTCGCATTGCACGTTTTTTGAAATGCTTGGCAACTGGTCGCTTGGCGATTATTTCAAGGAAGAAATGATTGCTTGGAGTTATGAGTTTTTAACGAGTGAAAAATATCTTGGTATTCCCGTAGAAAAACTTGCCGTAACCGTTTTTGAAGGGGACGAAGACGCTCCGCGTGACGAAGAGAGCGCTGGTTACTGGCAAAAAGCGGGTATTCCTAAAAACAGAATTTTCTATCTTCCTAAAAAACACAATTGGTGGATTGCAGGAACTACCGGACCTTGCGGACCTGATACTGAAATGTTTATCGACCGTGGCCATCCTTGTGGGCCTGATTGTTCACCTGCTTGTAGTTGCGGTAACTTCCTTGAAATTTGGAACGACGTATTTATGCAATTTGAACGCCACGCTGACGGCACTTACACTAAACTCAAACAAAAAAACGTTGATACGGGTATGGGCTTAGAGCGTACGCTTTCTATTTTAAACGGCGTTAAAACCGTTTACGATACCGACGTTTTTGATGGCGCAAAATTAGAAATTGAAAACTTAACTGGCAAAAAGTACGACGAAAGCGAAGAAGTTACTAAAGCGTTTAGAATTATTCTCGACCACGTTCGTACCGCAACGTTTATGCTTGGCGATACTAAAGGCGTTACTCCGTCTAACGTTGACCAAGGCTACGTTTTAAGAAGAGTTATACGTCGCGCCGTTCGTTATGGTAGACAAATTGGTCTTGATCAAGGTAGTCTTTCAAAAATTGCCGTAAAATACGTCGAAAAATATCAAGACGTTTACCCTGAACTTAAAACCAATGAAAACAAAATTATATTAGAACTTAATAAAGAAGAAGAGAAATTTAGTAAAGCGCTTGAAGACGGTCTTAAAGAATTTAATAAGGTTGTTAAATTTATTCAAGGCAACGTTTTCCCAGGTAAAACTGCGTTTAGATTATTTGAAACTTACGGTTTCCCTATTGAAATAACTGAAGAGCTTGCAAAAGAAAAGGGCTTTACTTTAGATAAGGCTGGTTACGACGAAGCGTATAAAAAACACCAAGAAAAATCTCAAGTAGGCGCTGAACAAAAATTCAAAGGCGGTCTTGCCGAGCAAAACGAAGTTACCGCTCGTCTTCACACTGCAACGCACCTTTTAAACGCCGCTCTTAAAAGCGTACTTAAAGACGATAATATCAATCAACGCGGTTCAAATATTACAGTTGAGCGTTTGCGTTTTGACTTCAACTTTGATAGAAAAGTTACCCCTGAAGAATTAAAGGCTATTGAAGATTGGGTAAACGACGCTATTAAGGCTAACGTTCCAGTCGTTATGGAAGAAATGACCGTTGAAGAAGCAAAAGCGAGCGGAGCGGTTGGTGTTTTCACTAACAAATACGGCGACAGAGTAAAAGTTTACACTATGGGTTCGTATTCTAAAGAAATTTGCGGAGGTCCACACGCTAAAACGACGGGCGAACTCAACTGCTTTAAGATTAAAAAAGAAGAAGCATCGTCTGCCGGAGTTAGAAGAATTAAAGCAGTTTTAATTTAATTGGTCGCTTAGCAAAAACGGTTGCCATTAATTGAGTTAAACTTTTTAAAATCAACCGTAAACTTTAAAAATATTAAAATAGCGTAATAAACAAACCCGTTAACTTAACTTGTTAACGGGTTTATAAAAAGTAGGGGGTTTTATGGGGATTTTTTCAATTTTTCAAAAAAGTCAAAGCAAAATAAAATATTATATAGATAAGGGCGCTAAAAGATGTCGCGTAGTAAGTTGTGGCGCTGGCGCTAAAAACGTTGTTATACCCGAAACGTATATGGGTTACGAAGTTACCATCATAGATAAAAACGCTTTTTCAGGTTGTAAAGCGTTAGAAAGCATAACCCTTCCAAATACGCTAAATTGTTGTATGTGGCAAGCGTTTGACGGTTGCAAAAACTTAAAAAGCGTTTATTATAACGGAACGATTGAAGAGTGGTGTAAAATTAATTTTAGCAATTATGATTACGACCTTAAAACGTACGGGCATTTTCACTTATCTAATCCCCTTCATTACGGCGCAAAATTATATATTAACGGCGAAGAATTAACAAATCTTACAATTCCAAACGATTTGACTGAGATAAGAGAAGGAGCGTTTGAGGGCTGTTCGTCAATAAAAAGTCTTGAAATTGATAGTGAAAACTTGACTAATATAGACAATAAAGCCTTTTATTTTTGTTCATCACTTGAAAGCGTTAAAATTAGTGCAAAAGAATTAACTATAGGCTTACAAGCGTTTACTTCGTGTTTAGCGTTAAAAACGCTTAATTTAAACGGCGTAGTGAAAATATGTCAAGACGCTTTTTTAAACTGTAAAAATCTTGAAAACGTGTATTTAGATAACAAACTTCAAGACGTTTTTGACGGTGCTTTTTACGACTGCAAGTCATTGCAATCTATACGTTATAGCGGTGACGTGTGCGAGTGGAATAATATCAACTTTGGCGGAGTGCTTTCTTCATGCGCTTACGACTTATATATAGGCGGAGAAAAGTTAACTGATTTTTCACTTTCAATCAATAATTCCCAAGTAAAACCATTCGTTTTTAGTAATTGTAAAAGTATTACTAACTTAGTAATTCCTAATGAAATTACAAGTGTTGGCAAATACGCTTTTAGCGGTTGTATTAACCTTACGGACGTAGTAATTTCTGACAGCGTAACGTTTGTTGGCGAAGGCGCGTTTAGCGATTGTGTAAACTTATCTTACGTTCAATTAGGAACGGAAATTACAACGATTAGTTCAAATATGTTTAAGGGCGACTATAAACTTAAAAGCATTCTTTTACCCCAAAGTGTTCACACCATTGAAAAATATGCTTTTAGTGGCGCTGGTCTTCAAGAAATAGTTTTTCCATCCATTATAAAAAGCATTGGCGAAAGGGCGTTTGCGCATACGGAAATGACTTTTATTAACTTACCTATAAACGTTCAAAGTATTGAAGCGCATGCTTTTAAAGACAGCAAAATAAAAACAATTTATTATCAAGGAACGTCAAAAGCGTGGCGTAAAGTTAAAGTTGCAGGGCAATTTTTAACGTCTGATAAAATGACGCAATATATGAGTGAAAGTTTAAATAACGCTAACGTTTATTTTGCTAACAAACAAATAGAAGAGCAACAAAACTCATCAAAGACAAAACAAGTAGAAAACTCAAAAACAAAAGGTTAATTTAAATATCAAAGCACGGCTTACTTATTGCAGATGCCGTGCTTTTAAATTGGTTGTTTAAGTTAGGCTCGCTAATTTTATTAAAAGTTCGTACCATTAAAATCTATCAGTTTTATGTTGTTTTTTGAAATTGATAATCACTTAACTACTTAAATTCAAAAAACGCGCTCGTTTTAAAATAAACAATCAATTTTAAAAAAATTGCAAAAATGCTAAAAAATAGTGTACTTACTAAAAAAAATGTGGTATACTATGAGCGTAAATAGTGGGTGTAAGCAAAAATTATTGCTTATTCGACCCGCTATACCTTTTTTTAGAATAGTTTGTTAAAAATTTAACAAACATTTCAATTAAAGTTTATATTTAGAAAAAAATTTTTATACATAAATTATAATGGAGAAAAATTATGAACAGAAAAATTACAATCATTGGCGCAGGCGCAGTAGGATCATCAATAGGTTACCTTTTAGTAACTGAAGGTATTGCAAACGAAGTTGTTTTTATCGACGTTAACAAAGAAAAAGCACTTGGCGAAGCAATGGATATTTATCAAGCAACTCCGTTTTTAACACCTGCAAAAGTATATGCTGGCGAATATGAAGATGCTGCTGGTAGTGATATCGTAGTTATCACTTCAGGTGTTGCAAGAAAGCCTGGTCAAACGAGAATTGACCTTGCTCAAATCAACGTAAACATTATTAAAAGCATAGCAGAGCCTATCGCTAAAGCTGCTCCTAACGCTTTATATGTTATTGTAGCAAACCCTGTAGACGTTTTAACTTACGCTTTCCACAAAGCGTCGGGTATTCCTACAAACCGCATTATTGGTTCGGGTACAAGCCTTGACACTGCACGTTTAAGAACTCGTCTTTCTGAAATTTACGACGTTGTTCCATCTCAAGTAGACGCAAACGTTCTTGGCGAACATGGCGATACTTCGTTTATTCCTTGGTCACAAGTAAGAATTGGCGGTGTTCCTGTTGACGAATATGCAAAAGTTGTTACCGAGCAGGATAAAAAACCTGCCGAATATAACCGTGAAGAAATCGTTGAATACGTTAGAAAATCAGGCGGTATTATTATTTCAAGAAAGGGCGCTACTTACAATGGTGTTGCCGCTGCGGTTGTTGATATTTGCAAATGCTTATATCAAAAAGTTAATACCGTACTTTGCGTTTCAGTTTTATTAAAAGGCGAATACGGAATTTCAGACGTATGTATTAGTATTCCAACCGTTCTCGGTCAAAACGGAATCGTTACAACTTTAACTCCAACCTTAACGTCAGAAGAAACTCAAAAACTTATAGATTCGGCTAATGCGATGAAGGATGTTATTGCTCAAGTCTTTTAATTTTAAAGGTCTATAAACTGCGTTATGCGTCGTTTCTACTTTGGTTGTATAACCC
>CALDOZ010000017.1 GCA_937912025.1 uncultured Clostridia bacterium
CGCTGAGATTAACCTTTTTGGTTATCGAAGTGTTGAACCTAAGCAGTAACGCAGTTTTGCGCAGTTTATAGACCTTTAACAAGTGACCCACAAAAACTTAGCCTTCTTATCCCTTTTGTTAATGATATAGTGAGTTTTATCGGCAATGAAATAAAAACTTTCGCCTTTTTTGCAAACGTGTGTTTTTTTGCCAAGTTTTATTACTATTTCGCCTTCTAAAACGTAACCGAATTCTTCGCCTTCGTGAGGAAGATCTTCAATCGTTTCGGTTTTTCCAAGTAAAGTTATAAGCATAGGCTCCATTGCGTTTTTTTGCGCGTTTGGTACAAGCCAATGCATAACAGAATCGCTTGAAACTTTTTCAATAAAATCGTTTTCAGTAAATACGACTTTTTGCTCTACTTCTTCATCAAAAAACTCTTTGAGAGTAGTTCCAAGCGCCGATAAAATATCTATAAGCGTAGCAATTGACGGACTTGTTAAGTCGTTTTCAATTTGAGAAATGTAACCTTTGGTAAGTTCACACCTATCGGCAAGTTCTTCTTGCGTTAATTGCGCTTGTTGCCTTAACTGTTTAATTTTACCGCCTATTTCCATAAACACACTCTCCTTAGGCATTGTAAACTTTTTGTTTAGTAAAAGTAAACTTATTATATAGATGAATTAACGCGTTGTCAATTATTTTAATATAATTTTTTTACATTATTTTACATTTTTTTCTAAGGCGCGAAACTCAAAAAGATTTTACGATTACTAGCAACAAAAAAAGGACTGTTTTTGAACATAAAAACAATCCTATTAATATATTAAAATTGCATACACGTTAGCGCGATAAATTAAGATAAACTATCTTCGCTATAAGTGATTTTTGGCGCTTGTTCTTTAATTAAATCGATAAATTCGTAAGCCCAACTATTAAGCGTTGAAACAACAAAAAAACTATCGTCTGTAAAAATAAGTTCTAAACGATTTTTTTGTGGGTAATACTTCATTTCTTTTACTTCGTTAAGGTCGATTTCGTTTTTAATAAAGCCCCAACTTAAAACTATTTTTTTATCTTTAATAACGTAATTTGAACTTATTAAGCACGATATTGCAATTACGATAAAAAACACCGAAAGAGCAACAATTAATATTAATAAAAACCAATCGTATCCGGTAAATTCGTAATTACCTTTATAGTGATTAACCGTGTTAATAACGTTTATAACTATGCTCGCAACGGCAATTGCCATTCCTACTATAAATAACGCTATTATTAGTTTTGAAAACGTATACTTAAATTTTTTCATAATATTCACGTCCTTTAATTATGTACGATTATTGTAACACATTTTTTTGATGTCGGCAATATTCTTGACTAAATTTTAAAATTAAAGTATGATATTTAGGTGATTTTTAAAGGAAATTTTTTATGAGTATACTTGAAATACGAAATTTATCTCATCGCTACGATGATAGAAACTTATTTTTAAACGCCAACTTAACTATAAATAACGGCGAACACCTTGGAATAGTTGGTCTTAACGGCGCTGGTAAAACGACGTTTATTAATATTTTAGCAGGTAAACTTTCGCAAGACGACGGCGAAGTTTTGCGTCAGTCTAACGCACGCTGGGGATATCTTGACCAACACGCCGATATTGATAGAAGCCAAACGGTTATGGAATATCTTCGCCACGCTTTTGATTATTTATACGATTTAAACGACAAACTTGAAAAATTATACGAAAAAATGGGCGAAGTTGAAGATCCTGACGAACTTGACAAGTTAATTAATCGTTCTTCACGAATGCAAGACGAACTTGACAACGCCGGGTTTTACGATATCGACTCTAAAATTAAAAAGGTTGCAGGCGGGCTTGGCGTTAATAATTTTGGGTACGACACGTTAATTTCGCGTTTATCTGGTGGCGAAAGAGCAAAACTAATGCTTTCAAAACTTTTACTTGAAGAAGTGGACGTAATGTTACTTGACGAGCCTACCAACTTTCTTGATATAGAGCATATAGAATGGTTAAAAAAATACCTTAATTCTTACAAAAAAACGTTTATGGTAATCTCTCACGATACCGATTTTTTAGACGGCGTTTGCAAGTTTATTATAAATATTGAAAATGGTAATATTAAAAAGTATTCAGGCAATTATACAGAATTTTTCGCTCAATACGAAATGAACGCTAAACAGTATGAAGACGAGTACAATCGTCAACAAGCGGAAATTAAAAAAATGCAAGAATATATTGATAAAAACAAAGCGCGCGCAGCAACGGCGGGAATGGCTAACTCGCGTAAAAAGATGCTTGATAGAATTGAAGTTATGCAAAAACCCGTTACTTTTTACGAGGCTACTTTTTCATTTCCGTATATTCAACTTAACAGTAAAGATTTTTTAATCGTTAAAGATTTAGAAGTAGGTTACGATAAAACGCTTATTCCGCCAATATCTTTCCATCTTAAAAGCAACGATAAACTTTGGATAAGAGGTACTAATGGCGTTGGAAAAACTACGCTTATAAAAACTTTACTTAGAAAAATCCCGTTGCGAGCAGGTAAGTTTGATTTTCATATAGCGTCTAAACCAGCCTACTTAGAGCAAGAACTTGATTTTAATAATTTATCAATTTCGGCAATGCAGTACTACAACGAAACTTTTCCACGCGCTAACGTAAAAGAACAACGCCAAGAACTTGCAAAAGTTGGACTTAAAGGCGAACTTGCGTCTAAACCGCTTTGTGATATGAGCGGCGGCGAGCAAGTAAGAGTTAAACTTGCAACGCTTTGCAATACGCCGTCTAACGTTCTTATTTTAGACGAGCCTACAAACCATCTTGACGTAAAAGCCAAAGAAGCGTTAAAGCAAGCGCTTATAAATTATGAAGGCGCTATTATTTTAGTTAGCCACGAACAAGAATTTGCTAAAAGCATATGCAATATTATTTTTGACGCTAAAACTAATTTTTAATGCGTAATTGCGCAAAAAACATCAAAAATCCTTAGGAAAAGTTATTCAAAATACTATACGTTTGATTATTATATTTTACTAAAAACTTTTAATTATGGCACTACAATCTTTTTTTAAAAAATATATAGGCGATAGAAATTTTTACAAGTCAGTTTTAGCAATTTCAGTCCCCATAATGATTCAAAACGGCATAACTAACTTTGTTAGTTTGCTTGATAACATTATGGTTGGACAAATTTCAACGGAAGCGATGAGTGGCGTTTCTATCGTAAATCAGTTTATTTTTATATTCAACTTAATAATTTTTGGGGCAATTTCAGCATCGGGAATATTCACTTCTCAATTTTATGGTAAAGGCGACGTTGAAGGTGTAAGACATACTTTTAGGTTTAAGTTTATTGTAAACTTTTTTGCTTGTTTATTAGGAATATTAGTTTTCGTTTTCTTTGACGACGCTCTTATAAATTTATTCTTACACGATGAAAAGCAGTTAAACTTACTATCTACTCTCAACTTTGGTAAAAGTTACTTATTCATTATGCTGTTTGGATTACTGCCCTATTCCGTTTCGCAAGTATACGCGTCTACAATGCGAGAAACGGGCGATACGGTAACGCCTATGATTTCAAGCATAATAGCGGTAGCAACCAATTGTATACTTAACGCCATTTTAATTTTCGGCTTATTAGGATTTCCAGCGTTGGGAGTTGAAGGCGCAGCGATTGCTACTGTAATTTCGCGCTTTGTTGAACTTTTTATATTGCTTTTTAAAACTCATTTAAACAGCAAAAAATACCCATTTATTATCGGCGCGTATCGTTCGCTTAAAATTCCTAAAAATCTTGCTAAACAAATTATTATAAAAGGTTTTCCACTAATTTTAAACGAATTTTTGTGGGCGCTAGCAATGATAATGCGTAATCAATGCTATTCAACACGCGGGCTTGACGTAGTTGCGGCGCAAAACATAAGTTCTACGTTGTTTAATTTTTTCAATTTAGTTTACATATCTTTAGGTAACGCCACGGCAATTATAGTCGGCTCTTACTTAGGCGCTGGCAAACTTGATGAAGCGTACGATTACTCTAATAAACTTCTTGCTTTTTCAGTTATCGCTACTACTTTAGTTTCCGTTATATTCGTTGCTTGCGCGTTTTTCTTTCCTTTTATTTACAATACGAGTGACGATGTTAGACAACTTGCAACTATAATGATGATAATTTCAAGTGTAACGATGCCGTTTTGCGCTTACGCTAACGCCGCTTACTTTTCAATGCGCTCGGGAGGAAAAGTTGCCGTCACGTTTATATTCGATAGCGGGTTTATGTGGTGCGTAGTAATGCCGTTATCGTTTATACTTTCTTACCTAACTAACATAAATATTGTTCCGTTATTTATTATTTGCCAATCAACCGAGATAATTAAAGCGTTTTTCGGCGCTGTTTTATACGGCAAAAAGACGTGGCTTAAATCGTTAGTTAACGATAATTCTTTAACTAAATAAACGTTAACTTATAAAAAAAGCGTTTAGAAACTTAAAGTAACTAAACGCTTTTTTGCTAAATTTTCTTTTTAGAATTTACATAGTTTATTGTTATCATAATAATTGCAACTATACCTATATATCCACTAAGTGGATACATTATAGCTATTAAATCGCTAAATCCTATTAAACTTACAACGTAGGCTAAAATTCCGAGTGGAATAATAAGTATAAGTTTGTGCTTTTTTATTTTTTTACTACTTTGCTCGAAAAAGTCAGTTACCGCAACGGTATGCGATACCGCCGTTCCAAACATACCCATAAGCATAAGTAAAGCGTAAACGTAAAAGAGTGGACCGCTAATTACTTTTGCAAGTTCAAGCATAGGAAGGGCTTTAGTTGCAAACTCTAAACTGGTGTAAAGCGGACATAATACGGCAACTGAAATTAAAAGCAAAACTATACTTGCGTAAGTCATTCCTTGAATTGCCGTGTTTTTATCTTTTACTCTCGCGCCAAGCGGAGCAACAACGCCAAGCGTACAATATAAATTATGTACTGCAAACAATATTGCCGACACTATAACGTTTGGTAGCATCCACGTCGCGCCTGTTACGGGCGCTAAATTTAAGTTTGGTAACCCGTACTTAACTACGGCAACTACGCTTATAGCCATCGTTGCTAACGTTAATATAGGAATAGTTGAACTAAGTATAGTTATAACGCCGTTTAAACCAAAATATGCTACTACCATTACTGCGATTGTAAAAATAAGCGAAGTCCACCACTCGCCTACACCTAAAACGGTTTTGAATAGCGAACCTGCGCCTGCGAGCATAACGGAAACGACGAAGAATATAAAAATAACTTCTGTTATTACGAAAAATCCGCGCAACCATTTATTATCTTTTTTTACGATTAATACGTCAAACCTACTAATATCGTTTTCGCCGGCGTATCTTATAGAAATATAACCAAATACGGCTTGCAAAATTATTGCAAATATTAAAGCGACCGCTCCCCACTTACCAAAACTACCAAAAAACTGCCAAAGTTCGTTACCAGATAAAAATCCCGCGCCAACGAAACACCCAGCGTAAGTAAAGGCAAGTTTGCTACTTTTAATTTCTTTCATAACTCTCCTAAGTAAAACACAGTTATTATATCAAATTGCAAATAGAAAAGCAAGATAAAACGTTTTTAAAAGGACGTGTTTTTACTATAAATTTTATTTTATTGGGAGTAAAAATAAAACCTATCCGCTAAATAAAACGGATAGGTCTATAATTTATTAAATTATATTATAAAATTTCAAGGTTCTTTTTAAATACGCGCTTGAAATCTGTTTGAGCAGATAACGCCGCTTTAATTTCTAAAGTAGTATCGCTATCAGACTCAGTTTTCATAATAACCGAATCGCCTAAAACGTCACAATTAATAGTGTGAACTGAACTTGCCATACTTCTATCTAAACTTTCAGCAATTCTAAGTATTACGCCAAGTTTACGAACGACTTCAACGTCTTCTTCACTTATAAATTCTTTATATTTTACAAGGTCTGCTAAAGAGAAATCGTCGTTTTTGTAATCGGAAACAACTAATGCTGCAAGTACCACTTCCCTTTGTGTAATGCCGTATAAACTTGAATTTAAAATAATATAAGCGGTGTGTTTTTGAAAGTCGTAATACTTAATGCTAGTACCAGCATCGTGCAAGCAAGCGGCAACTTTTAAAATTTTGAGGCATTGCCTTGGGAATTTATGCAAAACTCTTAATTGCTTAAATAACTGGACTGATAAATTAACTACTTGCTCGCTATGTTTTTCATTACAACCGTAATACTTAACAAGCGTACGCATACTGTAACCTAAAACGTCGGTAATAGGCTTTTCAATAGTTGTAGGAACTGCGTAATTAAACATAATACCTTCACGCAAACCGCAAGACGCAATAGTAGTCGCTTCAAAATTAAGATACTTCATAAATGCGTGCGCAACTGCAAAAGCGGACGGTAAAATGTCTGTTCTTTCAGGGGAAACGCCTTTAATTCTTCTCTTTTTATCGCCGTCAACCGTTTTGAACATTGAGTAAACGTCTTCAAACTCGTCAAGAGTGATTGAATAGTTATGAATGAGCGGAAGCGGACATTTTTTCTTCATTTTTACAATTTTGCAAAGATTTCTAAACGAACCGCCACAACCAATCATTTGAGTTTCAGGGTCAATTTCTTTAAGCCATTCAATTCTTGATAATTGGTCGGTAATAAATTCTTCGATTTTTTCCGCTTGTTCTTCTTGAGTTAACCCGTCGTTACCAAATAAATCGGTAAGAGTAACAGCGCCAAAAGGTAAAGTTTCGTAGTTTAATAAATTTCTTCTATTATAATAAATAATTTTAGACGAACCGCCACCAATTTCAAGAATAAGACCTTTAGGAATATCCATAGTATTGATAACGCCACGATAAACGTACGTTGCTTCTTCTTCAGCAGATAAAACTTTAAGTTTTATACCCGTATTTGCAACTACTTCGTCAAGAAAACTACGTTGATTTTTTGCGCGACGAACTGCGGCAGTAGCAACTGCAATAATGCGCTCAATTTCATACGCATCGCATAATTTTCTAAACATTTTAAGAGTTTTTATCGTTTCAGAAATACGTTGAGGTTTTAAAAACCCGTCACGCTCCATATCTTTTCCGAGTCTTACACTCTCTTTTAGTTGGTCTATAACTACAAAATGACCGTCACCGAGCATTTCTACAATGACGAGTCTTGCAGTATTTGAACCTAAATCAATAATACCAATCTTTTCCAACTTTTATACCTCTTTAAAGTAAAATATATTATAAGCCCGCGTAAAAAAGTGTATTAAAACGAGCAGTACATACCATTCCTTGTGCATATTATACACTAAAATTTCTACTTTTTCAATAGGCAATTTGAAAAAATTAATATTTTTTTAGATTTTAACTTTTTAGTGGAATAATTTGTAATTTATTTATAAAAAATATAAAAATCTACGCTTTTATTAAGTTTAATAACGTGCAGTTTTACTTAGGGCTCATAAAATATTTTGGACACAATTGACCTTGTTGGTTGCTCAGGTTATACAACCAAAGTAGAAACGCTGTATTGCGTAATTATTAGTTGGCTTAATATTGTGCGGTTTTAAAGGGATAGAAACAAGTTAGGCGTTTAATTAGAGTATTTGGCGATGGGAGATGTACTTGTTGTACACGAGCAAGCCAAAACGCAATAATTAAGCGCATAACGCAGTTTATAGACCTTTAAAAATCGCTTTCATATATTTAGCATCTATATCTTGCGTCCCTGCAGATTCGCTAACTATATATGGCTCTAATTTTTTAATCTTTATTGCGTCAGCAAGCGGAGAAAACTCTGGACCGTATTCGGCATCTTCAAAAGTTAAGTGTTTAATTTCACCTTTTGCTCCGTACATTATTTTTGAAAAATGAACGTGCATATTTTTAACTTTTTCATACCCGATAACGTTTTCTAAAATTTCTATATTTTTTATATAGTCTTCGGTAGTTTTTAAACTGCCTTGCTCCCTTGCGTTTATGTGACCAAAGTCAACGCACGGATAAAAAAACGGAGCAATAGCGCAAAATTTAGCAATTTCTTCAGTAGTGCCGATTTGCGCCGATTTACCCATAGTTTCAGGGCAAATTAACATATCTTCGTAACCGTTTTGGTAAATTTTATCGGCAAGAATTTTCAATCTTTCTTCGGTAAGCGCAACCGCCTTTTCGCGAGTGTGTTTACCTTGAGCGGCAGGGTGAAAAACTACCCTTTTCGCACCCATAAGTTTACCCATTTTTATTGAAGACAAAACGTAGTTATAAGAGTTGTTTACCTTGTCTTCATCAAAGCCTGCAAAATTTATAAAGTACGGCGCGTGAACGCTTATTTCTATGCCTTCTTTTGAAAAACTATCGCCTATTTCAATAGCCTTTTTCTCGGAAATATTTACACCCCTACCAAAAGAATACTCAAAACAATCAAGCCCTAAATCTTTTACCCATTTTGCTGAATATATGCTATCTGTGTAGCCTGCGTTATGAAAGGCTTCGCTATTACCGCTTGGACCGAATTTAATCATTTAAACTCTCCTTATCTTTAGTTAACTGAACTATAAGTTCGTTTGCATTTTTAAATTTTATAATATCGCGAATATAGTCAACGAAATAAACGATTAAATTTTTACCGTATAAGTCGCCGTCAAAATTAGATATATATGTTTCAATAACGTCGTTATTCCCGCAAAAAGTCGGTTGTTTTCCCACATTCGTAATGCTTTTGTACTTAACGCCGTCTACAATAACAAACGTTTTATACACACCGCGTTTTATAGCGTATTTATTACCGTCAATTAGAGTGTTTGCGGTAGGAAATCCTATAGTATTACCAAGCCTTTTACCCTTAACGACTTGACCGCTTATAAAATAATTATCACCAAGTAATGCGTTTGCTTTTTTTATTTCGCCGTTACTTAAACAATCTTTTATATAACTAGTTGAAATTTTAAGTCCGTTATCGTCGCTAACTTTATCAAGAACAATTATTTGAACGTTACGCTTTGTACATTCTTCAATTAAAACGTTCGCCGTACCTAAAGCGCCTTTACCAAAAGTGTAATCTTCACCGCAAACAACGCCAGCAACATTATAATAACTAAAAATTTCTTGCAAAAACGTAGAATATTCTTTAGCCATAAACTCGCTGTTTAAGTTAGCGTGCACAACAAAATCAACGCCTTCGTTTTCTAACCTTTTAAGTCTTTCGTCAAAAGTGAAAACGTCACCGCCACGTTTGTATAACCCACTAAAAATCATTGCCGATAACTTGCAACCAATATCGCTAGCAAGTTGTTTGGCTTTTTTTAGTAGTTTTTTATGACCGAGATGCACCGCATCAAAGTAGCCTAGCGCCATAACGGTTTTTGTTTGGTTTTGTTTGCCGTAAGAAATAACTTCCATTTTAATCTTTAATATACGCTTTTATAGTTAAATTTTTGTCTTGCAACTGACATACGCCGATAAACCCGTCTTTATCAAACACTTTATATAGTCCGTCAATTTTATCAACGTAGCAACGCCTACCGTTAATTAAATCGTCAAACTTACTATCATTTAAAACAATTTGGTCAAAATATAAAGTATCTTCGGGATTTATCAAATGTCTTTTAATATCGTAAATAGTGTTAATATCTTGAGCGGAAATAGCGTTTTCTTCCGAGAAAAGTCCACTTTTTTTACGAACTAATTTGGTCATTGTTGCATAAGTGTTTAGTAAAGTAGCAACGTCTCTACAAATGGAACGTATATACGTTCCACCCTTGCATTTTACTAAAAATGAAAAAGTATCTTGCCTATCAGTTGGAGTTACTAAAATATCGTCTATCTCAACAGTTTTAGGTTTTAATTCAACTTCAATACCTTGCCTAGCAAGAACGTAACTTCTTGTTCCAGCAACGTTTTTAGCGCTATACGCAGGGGGTATTTGCTCTATTTTACCTATAAGTTTTTTACAAGCGTTTACAACTTCACTAAGCGTTGGAATAGAGCCGCCGCTAAGTATAACTTTGCCGTCAGCGTCTAAAGTGTCCGTTTGATAACCAAAAGTAAACTCGGCAAGATATTCTTTATCTTTATCAAGCAAATAATTAAACAAGCGCGTTGATTTACCAACTGCAACGGGCAAAACACCACTCGCCATAGGGTCTAAAGTGCCCATATGCCCACACTTAATTTTTTTACCTAATACTTTTTTAATTTTACTTAAAGCATAAGCCGAGGACATTCCGCTCGGCTTATATAAATTTATAAATCCATTCATATTTTAAAGTCTTTGACTAACGTTATAAGTAAGTTTATCAATAATATCTTCAAGATATCCGTTTAACACAGCGCCACTAGCAAGAACGTGACCACCACCGCCGTATATCGACGCAATTTCGTTTACGTTTACTTTGCCTTTACTTCTAAAACTTATTTTATAGCGTTTATCTGCAGTTTCTAAAATAGAAATAGCAACTTCAACACCGCTAACCGATAACGGAAAATCAATAAAACCTTCCGTCATACTATCGTCAGCGCCAGTTTCAAGTAAATCTTTACGCGTAATAACGGTTATAGCAAGTCTGCCGTCAAGTTCATAGCGTATTTTAGACATTGTTTTTGCGTGCAAATCCGCCCTTTCGCGCGGTTGAGTTTTAAACATTTTTTCAATAACGCCGTGAAGGTCCGCGCCGTTACTTAAAAGTTTTGACGAGATAAGTAACGTGTTAGGCGTTACGTTAGAGTGAGCAAAAGCGCCCGTATCCGTAACTATACCAAGCATTAACGAGTTTGCAATATCGTTAGTGATTTCAACGCCTAATTCTTCAATAAGTCCGCACATAATTTCAGCGCACGCGCCACAATTTTCAACGTAATTAAATTGAGCGTAACGCGTATTAGAAATATGATGGTCTATATTAATTCTTTTCTTTGCCTTTGCAAAAAGACTATATGCGTCTGAAAACATCATTTCGGTTGAACAGTCAACTGAAATAGCGCCGTCGTAACTCAAAATAGTACCTAAGTACTCCTTAGATTTTTTATACAAAGCAACCGCTTTTATAAACGAATATTTAGGCGGAATATCGCTTTCGCAACATAAGTCGCATTTAATTCCAAGCGACGTCAACGCATAGTATAGCGCCGTTGCCGAACCGATAGTATCCCCGTCAGGTCTATTATGACTAAATATTAATACGCTTTTTAATTGTTTAATTTCGTTAATTATCTTCGTTAACGTCATTATTTTCTCCGTATGTTAGAGTGCTTAGAATAGTATCTATTTTATTTCCGTAAGCAAACGACCCGTCTTCGTAAAAACGAAGTTCGGGAACTGTTCTTATTCGCATAGCGTGGCAAAGTTCACGCCTAATATCAGTAGACGCGTGACAAATTGCATCGTAAGTTTTTTTGCGTTTAACTTCATCGGTCGAATACACGCTAAGATAAACTTTAGCGTGTTTTAAATCGGGCGAACAGTCAACTTCCGTTATAGTAAACATTTCAGTTACGTCAGGAAGCATAAGTTTGTTTTTTATAACGTCGTATATAAGTTTGCGTAACTCGCTGTTTAGACGTTCGTTTCGTTTAGATTTCATAAATTACTCCGTTATGCTTTTTGTTCTTCAACGATATAGCATTCAATAAAGTCGCCAACTTTAATAGCGTCGAACTTTTCAATAGAAATACCGCATTCGTAACCTTGAGCAACTTCTTTAACGTCGTCTTTAAAGCGTTTAAGTTGTAATACGTTACCTTCGCAAATCATAACGTCGTCACGATAAATACGAAGTTTACCAGAACGCGCGATTTTACCGTCTACAACGTAACAACCTGCAACCATACCAACGCCCGTAATCTTAAACGTTTCACGAACTTCGGCTTTACCAACGTAAACGTCGGCAAACTTAGGAGCAAGCATACCTTTAAGCGCTTTTTTAATATCTTCAATCGCCTCGTAAATTACGCGATAAAGTTTAATATCTATTTTGCTATGCTCTGCAATAGTTTTTGCTTTAGCGTCAGGTCTAACGTTAAAGCCTATAATGATAGAGTTACTACTGTCGGCAAGGCTTACGTCCGTTTCGTTAATAGCGCCAACTGCGGCGTGAATAACGTTAACTTTAACTTCCTCGTTAGAAAGTTCTTGAAGAGATTGTTTAACCGCTTCAACCGAGCCTTGAACGTCTGCTTTAACGATAATGTTAAGTTGTTTAAGGTCGCCAGACGATACCTTAGAGAATAAATCGTCAAGAGAAACTTTTTGTTGTTCTCTTATCATTTCTTCTCTTTCTTTATTCTTTCTTTCGCTAGCAACTAAGGTTGAAAGTTTTGCTTCGCTTGCGGCGTAAATAAGGTCGCCCGCGTTAGGAACAGCCTCTAAACCAAGAACGGCAACAGGCATTGACGGTCCGGCAGTTTTTACGTTTCTACCCTTATCGTCAATCATAGCCCTAACCTTACCTGTAATAGTGCCAGCAACGAGATAGTCGCCAACTTTAAGCGTTCCGTTTTGAACGAGAACGGTTGCAACAGGGCCTTTACCTTTATCGAGTTTTGCTTCAACGATAACGCCTTTTGCCATACGGTCAGGATTTGCTTTGAGTTCTTTAATTTCCGCCGAAATTAAAATTGTTTCAAGTAAGTCGTCTATACCAGCGCCCGTTTTAGCAGAAACGGGAACGAGAGCGATATCTCCACCCCATTCTTCAACTAAAATTTCTTGGTCGGCAAGACCTTTCTTAACTTTTTCAAGGTCTGCGGTAGGTTTATCAATTTTGTTTGCCGCAATAATAATAGTTACGCCAGCCGCTTTCGCGTGGTTAATCGCTTCAATTGTTTGAGGCATTATACCATCGTCCGCCGCTACAACGATAACGGCAATATCGGTAAGTTGCGCGCCACGCGCTCTCATAGCGGTAAACGCTGCGTGACCAGGCGTATCAAGGAAGGTGATGTTTTGATTTTTAAGGTTAACGGTGTACGCGCCGATATGTTGAGTAATACCACCCGCTTCACCCGCCGTTACGTTTGCGTTACGAATTCTATCAAGAAGGGACGTTTTACCGTGGTCAACGTGTCCCATAACGGTAACGATTGGAGGACGGCGAATAAGTTTAGCCTCGTCGTCAACTTCGTCAAACTCTTCTGTAAGAACGTCTTCAGCAGTTTTATCAAGTTTAAGTTCAAGTTCAATATCAAGACCTGCCGCAATAAAACCTGCAGTATCGTAATCAACACTATCGTTAATAGTTTTCATTACGCCTTCTTTGAAAAGACGTTTTGTAATTTCAATTGCTTGAATACCTAAAAGTTCAGAAAGTTCTTTGATCGGAATAATTTCCTTAGTAATTACCGCTTTTTCAATCTTTACAGTTTGAACGGTATCATCAGCGCGTTTATCTTTAGCCTTTCTAACTTTTCTGTAACCCGTCTTATCTTCGTCAAAATCGTCAATAGACATTTGACCTTTAGCAAGGTGCTTTTTATTGATAGCCTTTTTATCTTCGTAATTATTTTTTTCGTTTTTCTTTTTATTGTTTTGCTTATTGTTGTTTACAGGTTGAGGAACAAAAGCAGGTTGCGGAGTAAATCCACCGCCAAATCCACCTTTAGCGCCAGCAGGTTTACCGCCTGGTTTTCTATCTTGCGGAGCAACGTATTCACGCTTAGGCGCGTTAGGGTCAAACGGTTTTTTACCGTTAAAATCTCTACCGCCTTTTTTATCGCCTTGCGGACGTTTTGGCGTTTCAGGAGCAACGTATTCGCGCTTTGCTTGAGGAACGAATACTCTTTTACCGTTAATTATAACGATATTAGGGTTATCTGTTTTAATAACCTCAGGCTCGGTTTTAACAGGCTTTTCAATAGGTTTGTCTACTTTTTCTTCTTTAATTTGGTTAGACTTATCTTCTACTTCAACCTTTTTATCTTCCTTTTCAACCTTATCTACTTTTTCGACCTTAGTTTCTTCAGTAGTAACGTTTACTAATTGCTCGTCTTTTTTATCTTTTTTAGTTTTAGGCTTAGCGTCAACTTTTTCGTCGACAACGTTTACGTCAACTTTTTCTGCGCCCGTAGTCGCGTCTACGTTTATTTCGCTAATGACCTTTTTCTCTTCTTCTTTGTGGATTGCCTCAAACGCTTTAGTTCTTTCGTTTATTTTTTTCTGAACGTTTTTCATTGCGTTTTTAACGTTTAAAAGTTCCGCGGTTAAAGAATTGCTTTTTAATAATTCGTTAAGCGATTTAATATATTCAAATTCTTTTTTCTCTTTCTTTTCTTCCATATTATCTATCGTTCCCTCCCGAATATTCCCTAAAATGACCGTCAAGATGTTCAAGCACGGCTTTTGACAAGCCTTCGTCTGTAAGCGCGATTAGTTTGCAATTTTCTTTACAAACAACGTCCGCCAACAAATAATCGTTACAAATAATAAGTTTGCTAGATAACTTTTTAGCAAGGCTTACGCTTTCTTCAAAAGTGTTTTTTGATGCGGTGCTACAAATTATTAAAACGTATGCTTTTTTTAACGTTTTTACAGCGTTTACTCCGCATTTAATCTTTCGCGCTTTAATTGAAAAACCTATAAAGGTAAGAATTTTACTTTGTTCCAAGGAAATCCTCCTCTATTTGTTTATAAACGCTATCGTCAACTTCCATACTAAAAGCGCGGTTTAAAAGTTTTTTGCTTACTATTTTTTGAGCGCACGCTTTATTATCGCAAAGATACGCTCCACGTCCCGACGCTTTACCCGTACGGTCAAGCGAAAACGCTCCGTCTTTACTCTTTACGATTCGTATAAGTTCTCTTTTAGGTTTTTCACTTCTACACGCAATACAAGTGCGCATTGGAATTTTTCTTTCAGTCATATTTCCTCTTTTTTGGGTAACGACGCAAATAACCAAATATATTATTTGCGCGCAGCGTATTATTCAGTAATATCTTCTCCGCCACTAGTGGTAACGGTTTCGTCACCAAATTCTTCAAGAGCCTTAGATTCGCTCTTAACGTCTATTTTCCAGCCCGTAAGTCTTGCGGCAAGACGAGCATTTTGACCGTCTCTACCAATTGCAAGCGAAAGTTTATCGTCTGGAACGATAACTCTTGCCGATTTTTCATCAATTGCCGTTACGCGTAAAACTTTTGCAGGAGCAAGCGCTTTTGCGATAAATTCAAGCGGATCTTCACTCCAAGGAATAATATCGATTTTTTCTCCGCCAAGTTGTTCTATTACGGCGTTAACGCGCGCGCCTTTATTACCAACACATGCGCCGATAGCGTCAATTTGAGAATCAGAACTCCAAATAGCAACTTTACTTCTTTGACCTGCTTCTCTCGACACAGACTTAATAACTACCACGCCTTGACGAATTTCAGGAACTTCGTTTTCAAAGAAACGCTTAACAAGACCTGGCGCTGTACGAGATACGAGAATTTGAGTGTTTTTGCCAACTGTTCTAATCCTCTTAACGTATACTACGATTTTTTGATTAATTTCGTATTTTTCGCTAGCAACTTGGTCTTGAGGGAGCATTACGCCTTCAATTTGACCGCTTGCATGCGCGCTTGCAAGTTCAACGTAAACGTTGCCGTTTTCAATTCTTCTAACGATAGCAGATTGAATTTCGTTTTCTTTATCTTCAAACTCTTGTAAAGTATTGTTTCTTTCCGTTTCACGAATTTTTTGCATTACTACTTGCTTAGCAGTTTGAGCGGCAATTCTACCAAAATCTTTAGGAACAAATTCCTTTTCAAAAGTATCGCCAAGTTTGTAACTTTTCTTTACCGCTTTAGCGTCAGCGAGTGAAATTTCTTTTTCAGGATCGGTAACTTCTTCAACGATAGTTTTAATAGCAAAAAATCTTAAAGCGCATTTTTCATCGTTAGTTTTAATAATAACGTCTGAAGCGTCGCCCGCGTATCTTTTGTAAGCAGAAGTTAAAGCGTTCTGCAAAGTTTCCATAAAAGCCTGTTTTTCAATACCTTTGCTTGCACAAAGTTCGTCAAGTGCTGCAAAAAAGTCTTTATTAATCATAATTTTCTCCTTAAAAATATAAAAACGATATTAATCGAATTTTATTGCTTTATTAATTTTTACTATACCGCTAAGTGGTAAAGTATAGTCTTGCCCGTCTGCCGTTACTACAACGCTTTTACCGTCGTAATTTTTCAAAATTCCTTCAATAAACTTTTTACCCGCTACCGAAGCGTAAAGTTTAACCTCAACCTCGCCACCGATATTTTTTAAAAAATCGCGTTCAGTCTTGAAAGGTCTGTCAAGACCTGGACTTGAAACGTTTAAAGTGTACGCGCCGTCGTAAGGGTTAAGTTGGTCAAGAGGGGCATCTATCGCGTTATGAAAAAGTTCGCAAGTGTCAAGATCAACACCGCCTTCTTTATCAATATAAACGGTAAGACTTGGATTTTTAGAAAGTTTAAAACTAACTTCGACAATCTCAATACCCATACCGTCTGCAATAGGTTTTAGAAATTCGTAAATTTCTTCGTTTGATTTTGCTTTCATTTAATTCCTATATGGCTATTTGGTTTATAAATAAATTTGAGAGTGGCGCTTGCCACTCTCAAACCAAAGCCTGATTTTAACTATTGTTATTTTAGCATAAAAAATTGCGTTATGCAAGTATTTTTTTGCTCTTTATAAATATTTATAAAGATTTTTTGCTTTTGTAGTAGTAAAATTAAAGTCTTATTCGCTATTTTAACTAATATTTTGCAATTAACTTTAACCTTTTGATTAAATAGAGCCTTTAATTTTTACAAGTTCTAAAAACAGTTCCGCCGTCGCTAAAGCGTCCGCTAACGCTCTATGGTGACGGAATTGAATACCAAACTTATCGCATAAAGTGTTTAATTTATAGTTTTTCATTCCGGGCAAAACTTCTCGCGCAAGGAGAATAGTATCTATAACTTCTAAGTCAAGTTTATATCCGCATTTTTTACCTACTTGACGTAAAAATTTATAGTCAAAGTCGGCGTTATGCGCAATGAAAATAGAGTTGGAAACGTACTTGAAAAAGTCTGGATACACTTCATCAATGGTATGACACGAAGCCACCATTTCATCGGTAATTCCCGTTAATTCTACAGATTTTTGAGTTATTGGAATTTGCGGATTAATTAAAACTTGAAATTGACTTACAACTTCGCCGTTTTTAATTTTTACCGCGCCTATTTCAATAACCTTATCTTCAAAAATATTAAGCCCCGTCGACTCTATATCAACGATAGTAAACTCTTTATCAAGCAAACACTTCTCAGGGCCTTTATATACGCTAAATATATCGCCTTGCTTAATAATTTCAGCATCTTGAGGGAAAACGTAAGTAAAGTTTTTAGGTACGGGCTTGCTCGGTTTTTCATCCGGCGTATAACCTTCTGGAAGCATACACAAATTTAAACCGCGAATAATTAAACTAACCTTTTCGTTGTATAGTTCGTTCTCACCACGCATTATTATAATGCTACCTTCGGAGATTTTTTCCATTTTTTTAATTTTGTTTTTATCATTTGTAAAAAATCTACCCGTAACAGTACCCGTTTTATCATCTAAAGTAATGACGTAAAAAGGTTTGCCGTTTTTAGTTTCGTGTTTTTCTACCGCTTGAACGTAACCTGCAAAGGTAACCGCGCCAAGTTTTTCTTTAGCGTCTTCAATATAATACGCCGTGTCGTAATCTTCGCTATCTATAAACCTTGTAGGAGCAACTACTTTAAGTCTACGCGCCGTTACTTTTTCAATGTCAACCGCGTCTACCGTTTCAACTACGTATTCAATTTCGGCATCGTCTTTAACGTCAACTATTCTAACCGAGCCTTGAAAATCGCTACTAAACTCTCTACCTAAACGCTCGTCTAACTTATCTATTATAGATAACCTTTTAAAATAGTCTGCCATATCAGACGGAACGCAAATATCGTACTTAGTAATTTTTCCAGCGCAAATAATTTTTACGTTATCGCTCGTTACGACGTGCGAAACGGAATGATTGTTTTCTTGAACGTTTTTTATTATAGCGCGTTTTGCAATGTCGGCGTCAACTATCGATTTTTGTATTTTTACCGTTACGCTCGCTGAACAATTCAATTGCTTTTTAATATTATCTTCAACAAGCTTAACTCCGTTTGAGTCTACGGCAATATCGCTTACGCAAAACACTTCTATTTGGTTAAGAGATTTGTCAAAAATTACATTTTTAAGCCTAATATCTCCAAGAGAACAATCGATATTTTTAAGTTGATTAAGTAGTTTATCACAATTCGTTTGCAATTTCGTAAATTTCCTTAATAAATTCTTCTTCGGCGTTTTCAAAAGGCACTTGTTTATATATTACGCCCTTTTTAAATATTACGCACGTTTTTTTAGAGCCTGCAATACCTAAATCACAGTCTACTGCTTCGCCCGGTCCGTTTACAACGCAACCCATAACGGCTATTTTGAGTTTTTTGTTTATGTTTTTAGTAAGTTCTTCTACCCTTTCGGCAAGAGCGATAGAATTATACTCCGTTCTACCGCAAGTAGGACACGAAACAACTTCAACGTAATTATCGTCAAGCCCCACGGCGCGCAATATTTTTTTTGCGGCGTAAGGTTCTTTGATAGGGTCTGCGGTAAGACTTACTCGAATAGTATCGCCAATGCCTTTTAAAAGCAACGCGCCAAGACCAACGCTACTCTTTACAAGCCCACTTTCGTACGTTCCCGCTTCGGTTATGCCTATATGTAAAGGATAATTAGTCTTTCCGTTTAAATATTCGTAGGTTTTTACAGTTAAAGGAACGCTACTTGCCTTTGCGGAAATCACTATATCCGTAACGCCGTATTTTTCAAGAGCGTATACGTTTTTTAAAGCACTTTCTGCAAGAGATATTTCGTTTTTTCCGTATTTAGACAAAAATTCTTTTTCAACGCTACCGCTGTTCGAGCCAACGCGAACGGGTACGTTATGAGCCTTTAAGCAGTCCGCTACTTTTTTAACGTTTTCTTCTTTACCAATGTTGCCAGGGTTTATTCTAACTTTATCAACACCGTTTTCAATCGCCGTAATTGCTAAGCGATAATCAAAATGGACGTCTGCCACTAACGGACATTTTATTAGACTTTTTAGTTGTTTTATTGCTAAAGCGTCGTTTTTATCTTTAACGGCAACGCGAACAATATCACAACCAGCGCCGTGTAATGCGTTAATTTGTTCGGCTACTTTTTGAACGTATTCAGTTTTAACGTTAGTCATAGACTGAATAGCAATTTTATTGCCTCCGCCTACGTTAACTCCACCTATATTTACAATTTTAGTCATACTATTCACTCTTATTCATTTCGTATAAAATTCTAAGACCGTTAAGGGTAAGCATTCTATCAACCTTGGTAATACACGAAACTTCTTTTGCTAAAATTTCACCCATACCACCCGTTGCTATAACTTTTATACTATCAAGTTTAAGTTCTTCGCGAATTTTTCTAACTATATTTTCAACTAAGCCCGCAAAACCGAAAACTATACCCGCTTGCATACACGCTTTAGTGTTTTTAGGAATTGCGCTTTTTGGATGTTCAAGTTCTATCATAGGAAGTTGCGCAGTGTTTTGAACAAGGCTTTCAAGCGAAGTCTTCATACCCGGAGCAATTACTACGCCAATAAGTTCACCCTTACCCGTAATAACGTCGAAAGTAGTTGCAGTACCAAAGTCAATTACTATCATAGCGTTACCGTCACCGTAAGTTTTGTACGCCGAAACACAGTTAGCAATAATGTCCGCGCCAACTTCTTTAGGATTATCCGCTTTAACGTTAAGCCCAGTTTTAATACCTGCGCCAATCATAATAGGAGTTATTTTAAAGAAATATTCGCACATATGCGAAATTGTATAGTTAAGCGCTGGAATAACGGATGAAACTATTATTCCATTAATATCGGTAGTTTTTATGCCCGAACTTGATAAAAGATTTATAAGCGTTGCGCCGTATTCGTCTGCAGTACGGGTATGACGCGACGAAACACGATAAGACGCTTTTAACGTTTTACCTTCAAACACCGCATATTTAATGTTGGTGTTACCAATATCTATACATAAAATCATAAATTAAACTCCTTAAAACTTTATTGTTTTAAGCACTCTACTCAGCGCAGGGGCTACGATTAAGTTAACTGCAAGTTCAAAAAAGAAGTTGAATGAAACTAAAACGATTATAATATAAGCAAATACGTTTTGACCACTTTCGCTAGCGCTAGAATAAATTGAATTAGTCATAAATAAACAACCTATAATAAACAATGCAGTATTAACGATAGGAACTATTGCTGAAGCAACGAAAGTCGCTACCGTTTTATTCTTTTTAGCAATTAAGTCGTAAACGTATCCTGCTAAAAAGCCCGCAACCGTAGTTTTTAATAAACATACAATCACAACAACGATAGGATCGCCAGCCCACATAAGCGCATATAGTAGTCCCGCCGGAGCGGTAATAACTTGAATAAGCACAACGACACCGCAAGCAAACCCTGTAAGAGCGCCTGCTAACGCGCCAAAAATAATACCGCTAAGCACGATAGGTATTAGCGTAAAGTTAAGTTGAATAGCGCCAATAGGTATTGAGCCACCAACTGCTTGAAGTACTATAACTAACGCTATAAGTACTGCTATGCCCGTAATTTGCTTAGCGGAAAAAGTAAGTTTTTTTTCCATAATAACCTCCAATCGAGTTCGTAAAGATACCCGTAAGAAAAAAATATTAATAAAGTCAGGTCTAAAAAAGTACCTGCTAATTATATTTTAATATAAAACGTAAAAAAATACAACAAATTGAAAACAAAATTTATAGACGGTAACCTTTTTTATAGTTTTTTAATATTATATAGTGTTGAAATAACATCAATAATCATTTTTTCGGAGGATAAATTTATGATGAATTATTTTGGTAACGATAACTGTTGTCTATACATACTTATTATTCTTTTGCTTTTATGCGTTTGCAATAACGGTTGCATTAGCGGTATAATCGATAAAGTTTGCGGTAGCGGATGCTTACTTCCTATACTTATCGTTTTATTACTTTGCTATTGCGGTAAAGGTAGTTGCGGTGGCGGTAAACCGTTTATCGGTGGCTGTGGTTGTAAATAATTAACGCGTGTAAACAATTAGTTGTATCAATCTTCTAAATAGCGTAAAAGGATAGCGAAAATTCGCTATCCTTTTTTCGTTATTTAAATTTTAATTATTGAGAATTTAATATTAAACGCAATAGTTTAACGTCAGTTAAAGTTGCAAATTAATTAAGCGTTTATATTTTTGTAAATTTCTTAATAGGTAAAAGCATTCTCGTTTGCGCTTTATAATCATCAAAACCTTGTTTTTTAGACTGCCTTTTATCCGCCATAGGAATACTAACTAATAAAAATAAAATTGTATTTAAAAACGCCCCTAACAATAAATACCAACAATTAACTGCCGAAAACGTAACGGAAAGACCTATTCCCCACCACATTAAAATTTCGCCTAAATAGTTTGGATGTCTTGAATATTTCCAAAGCCCAACGCGTATAAAACCACCGCAAGCGCTTTTGCGAAATTTTTGCATTTGAATATCTGCAACGCCTTGCAACGTAGTTGCTAATAACGATACGCATATAAATATAACGCTAAAACCGTTTGCTGTTAAGTTGTTTATTATTGCATACACGGCAGGAAGAATACAACCGTACACAATAAGCGTTGGAACTAAATGTATGCCTATAAAATTAACGATAGGATAAAACGCGCCAGTCTTTTCGTTTAACATTGTATATCGCCAATCTTGATGGGTGAGATTTGAAAAAGTGTACGCCCAATTTGCCGTTAAACGTATCGCCCAATACGATATTGCAATAATTAACAAAACGCCAAGAGCGGTTAAGTTTTTTCCAATAGCAAAGGCAATTAAAATAATGGGCGGTTGAACGCTCCAATACGGGTCGTAAACTGATGCATTATTAAACATAATGCTAAAAAGAAAAGTGATAATGGTAGCGAAAACGTCCGCTATTAATAAAGATAACCACCAAGGTAAATTTATTAGATTATAAATTGCAATACCTCCAACCGTTGCAATAACGTACACTAAGGTAACAATAATAAAACTTGCTAGCCTGCTTTGTTTTAACTTTTGCATTTTAAACACCTCGTTTGTAATCGCTTTTCTTTAAAATTTATGGGAAAAGTCATTGTTAATATGATATCAAAAAATTAAATACTTTTCAAGCCGTTTTAATCAAAAATAAAACTCGGCGCAAACGCCGAGTTTAAAATTTAGTTGTTAAGACATAAAGTCTTCGTAAATATCTTCATCTCCAGATAAAATCCACTTACCTTCAAGCCAAACGTTATCTTCATCTTCGCCGTTTTCTTTATCAAAATAATCTTTTGCAGATTTAGAACTATCAAATAAAACAGCATATAGCATATTAAGAGAAAGTCCGTCTTCTCTAATTAAAATCATGCCAACAACACCATCTTCATTGTCTTCAATCTCTTCAGTCTCAACTTTGTAGTCTAATTTTTCCATTTTTTCTTCTGCTTTATCAAGGTCGGCAGGAGCGCATGCAATAAGCATAACGGCAGTTAAGATAGCAACTAAGCTAACTGATAAAAGTTTTAAAAGTTTTTTCATAGTAGAATACCTCCTTAAGTAAGTATATTCTACAATGTAAAATTTTGTTTGTCAATACTAAAATTTTAAATTTTTGACGTTACTAAAAGTTTTTAGTATGTATTTAAGTTAAAAAAATAATAATTTTTCTATTTTTATAAAAGTTTTTCGCAGTTTATTAAAATGGCACTATCGAAATCGGACATTTTTTTAAAAACATGTCCGATTTCGATAGTACTTTAAGTTTAGTTTTTTATTTTGACAAGATTTTTAGTTAAAATTAATTGTTTTGATAGTGAAAAAAGCGAAACGAAAACCGTTCCGCTTTTTAAGTTTGATATTGCTTAGTTTAATATTGTATGTTTTAAGGTGATGAGATAATTTTTTGCTTTTATATAACGGTTTAAATGCAAGCAA
>CALDOZ010000018.1 GCA_937912025.1 uncultured Clostridia bacterium
AGCATGAAAAAGTTTTTTAAAAAAGTACATGGATTACATTGGTTGATTAAAGCATTTTTAATTATAGATTTTATAATAGTATGTTGTTTTGTTCTTGTTTATGGTCCAATTGATAAAGCTAGAGTTTTTTGGATTACAACGGCAATGGAAACAGGAAGTCATCAGTACTTAGCTAATATTTTTTATTCTGATAATGTTTTGTACAATAATCATTCGGCTTCTGCAAAGGATAATATGGCAAAACTTTCATCTGGATATTATTCGCCAGATGCATGGAAATGTAATCTTAATGATGATGTTACAATAACTCCAAAAATGACTTTTGTAAAAAATAATCAAAAAGGTACAGATCCAGGAATTTGTTTTGAAGGCTGTTTCGATATTTCTAAAAGAATGTTTTCTAAACCTCAAAAAATTGCTGTAAACACAGATGTCTTAAAGCAATTCGATTCTATTAAATCTGGTAATCCAATTTCTGGTATTCGATTTAAGGCAGAAGCAGAAGGTGAAGTAGCATTCAGATTGTATCTTACAGATTATAATGGTAACGTTTTTGATACTAACTTTGACGTAGAGCTTGATAGTATAAATGACTTTAAGATTGATAAAAAAATCAGTTCGGGAATTTGTGGTATGTATTTCATGGTACTTTTGGATACAGAAGATTACGAAACTTCAAAAAATTATAAATTTACTATTTCGAACTTAGAAGTTTACTAGGATGGGGGGGGTAAAAATGATAAAAAGTTTGTTCAAAAAAGCTGTTTTATTTTTTTGTTTTTTAGTTTTAATAGTAATCTTACAAAACATTCTACCATTACAACACAGATATATAGAATTAATATAAACACAATAGTTATTAAAAGGCTATAAAAAATCATTTCTATTTCAAATAAATCGTAGTAATAAGATAAAAATAAATTAGAAATAAAGAAAACTGCAAAATATAAAACCAATTGAACTAAACCAAACACAAATTCTCTTGTAAAAACACAATTTTGACTCAATACACTTATAAAACAATGTATTAAATATTTAACTGTTTTCATTATTTTCTCCACTAATGATTAATTAAAAATAAACTCAAACCATTTATCTTTATTTTTAGAAGCATTTTTCAATATGGATATTATGCCAACCAAAATTTTATTTTTTTACATAAAATGAACACCATACTTTTGTTTGCATAATTCATATATCAATTATTTGAAAAAAGATGCTATTTCATTCCATCCAGGAAATATAATTACTTTTTTTGATTTTAACTTTACTATAATTGTATTTTTGCAAAATTTTATTTTCTTGATATCATAATTGTAAAATTGAATTTGTTTATTGCCAACGAAAATATTATAAATGTTATTACAATAAGATAATTGTATTTGCAGTTTATCTTGAGTTTTATATTTATTAAATAAACTATCGGCATGATTTTTAAAAGTAAAAAATCTAATTAGTGGAATAATAAAAAAAACAACTGCACCAACTAATAAAGCATACCCATTTAACAACTCTTCATTTCCAAATATATAATATGTTTGATAATCTTGTGTATTAGCAAAATAACCTATTGCTAAAAAATAGATTGAAAACGCTAGCAAAATTAAACTTATAATTATATCGTTTTTGTATTCATTTAACCATGTTTCTTTTATGTGATGTGAAATTTCTGTTTGATTAATGTTATAAGTAAACATAAAAACCTCTTATTTTCATTATGCAAATGCTAAACCTGCGCCAAAACCAACAGCACCCCCCAAGAGAATAAGTCCTGCAATTAAAAATGCAATATTACCTGTTGGGTCATAATACATGATAGGGTTGTTGCCACAGTAAGCGTAAAGGTTAACGCCGTTAATAACGTCTGGGTTTAAGTAAGAAATATCGTCAATGGTAATGAAACGGCAAATTTCAGGGTCGTAGTGTAGATATATTTTAATATAGTATTGAAATTTTGTCAAGGTTATATAAATTTAAAAGGCGAGTGCGCTATAAAGCACACTCGCCAAATAACAGTAATATTTAAGTATTTCTTTCTAATAATAATTTACCTTTTTTTATTTCTTCGATAGTATATATTTCATCAAAATGTTGAATTAAAAGCTCTCTTATTTCTTGATTTGTTTGTAATTTAAAATTTGATATAGTCTTAATTCTTTCTTTTAGTATGTTATAAAATTTATTCCGTGCATAAAAATAGAAAGAAAAATATATTGATAATTCAATTGTTACAAACATAGCAATTAATACTATAGCAATTGTATCATTATCTTTAAAAATAATACTTACCAAAATTGAAATTAGACAAACCGTGAAACTAATTAATTTAAAAACCTTATATAGTTTTTTAAAATGAATTATATACGGATCATTTATTGGGAATAAAAATAAAATTAAAAATAGAAAGAAAAAAATACACACCATATATTATTAACTGAATAAGTTACCTCCAAATGTTGAAATAATTATGCTACTCAATACTATTATTGTTGATTTTATTTTATACTTTAAAATAGCTTTTGCCATATTGTTGTACATAGTTTGTAATGCTAATCCGCTATTTGGTCTTAATGCAACTTCTTTAGCTGAATTTAAAAATGCTTTTGCTAAAGTTATAATAACGTTATGTACTTTATTTGTAGCATAAGTGCAAACACTTGTAAAAAGTGCTACTTTAATATTGTGTTTTTATTTGAGTACGCGATAATTTTTTACATAATTTTTCAAACGCAAATACTTTATTAAATAAATTAGAATCATACTCTAAATAAGCTGAATCAATTATTAATTTTGAAGACCATATATCTTTGTCTTTTGTCAATACAACAACTTTTTTATCTTTAATTATAGTATGCTGTATAGATTCAAACTCTCGTTTTATACCTTTAACAACAAAAATATTTGGGCTATGATTAAGTTTTATAATATCATTACACATAGCAATTATTTCATCAGCATAAATTTTAAGCTTATCTATCATTTATTTACCTTTACCCAATTAATGTAATCCAATCTGAATTGGCTATAAAATATTGTAAAATATTCACGGCACTTTTTGCTATTTTGCCAACCAAATATTTTGCTCCATTATTAATTAAAAATTTTGATACCATAGTGGCGTTATTTTTATATAGAACAAAGTCTTTTACTGGGTTTAAGTAAGAAATATCGTCAATGGTAATGAAACGGCAAATTTCAGGGTCGTAGTGTAGATATATTTTAATATAGTATTGAAATTTTGTCAAGGTTATATAAATTTTAAAGGCGAGTGCGCTATAAAGCACACTCGCCCAAAGCTTTAATTATGAAAGCAATTTAATATTTAATTAAAATTTGTATAATTTTCGAAAGAATTATTATATTTAATATCTAAAATTTTAATATTTGACCAAAGCTGTTTTAATGTGAAAGTTCCTTTTCGTCCCATTGAAAATAATTTAAAATTTTCTTCAAATTTACCATAAAAAGATATTTTTTCAAAATCACTTTTTGTTAATTTGATTTCTATTCTTTCAATGGTTTTTTCATTTTCAAAAACATCATAAACTTTCTTAATTATACACTCTCTATAATGAGAATAATTTTTTACAGCAAAAATAATATATTCAATTTTACCATCATTAAAATCTTTTATAAATTTTTGATAATCTAAATTCATTATTCTAACCATTCCATAATTAATTCTAATAACTTTTTCCAGCCTAAATTTAATTTATTTTTTCTTATATATTGATGTATATCATTTAATGTATCTTTAACTGTAGGGTCGTTAACATCATAACCTGCCTTTTTTGCTGCTTCTTTATACTGTTTGTTTTGAACTTGATTGTTTTTAGGTCTATTATTAGAAGCAAACAACACGCCAAGTCCAGCAATAGTAGCAGCGCCTACAAGCACTTGCGTTCCAGTAACTGTTACTGCTCCAACAGCAACCGCACCGCCAGCGCCAATCATACCTATTGTAGGAATAGTTATACTTAGTCCACCTATTGCTCCTATAGCTGTACCTGCAAGTCCACCCAAAGCACCGCCTAATAACGTTGCACCTAAATAGTCGTACCATTCAACACTACCATTAAAAACTTCGCCGTCGTCAGCATAATCGGTATAAACTGCTGCGCCAAAACCAATAGCACCCCCCAAGAGAATAAGCCCTGCAATTAAAAATGCAACATTACCTGTTGGGTCATAATACATAATAGGGTTATTACCGCAGTAAGCGTAAAGGTTAACGCCGTTAATAACGTCTGGGTTTAGGTAAGAAATATCGTCAATGGTAATGAAACGGCAAATTTCAGGGTCGTAGTAACGTGTTTGTAAGAAGTATAAGCCAGTTTCAACGTCAAAGTAATAGCCACGGTATCTAAACGGGTTAAGGTTAGCAATATGCGTTGTATCGCTTGAAATATCATTGCCGTTAACGTCAGTTACCGTGTGGTTACCCCACGCATCGTAAGTGTATTTAGCAAGCACTTCGCCAAATGCGTTGTAAATTGCAATAATATCGCCTTGAGCGTTTTTGCGTAAACCAAACGTTCTATTGTTATAACGTATTGCGCATACGCCAACTTCGTCGTAATAATAGCCAAGGCTGTTTGTGCCGTCCGTTTGGTAAATAAGTTTACCAGCACTATTATAAGTATATTCAACGTCATTCTTTTTAATACGTTGACCTTTGCCGTTATATTCAAACGTTACGCCGTCAAAGTTTACAAGTTGACGTCCTTTAGCCCAAGTAAGAGTTTTATTACGGTAAGTTGTTGGGTTACCAATAACGTCGTAAGCAAAACTTTCGCCGTTATACGAAATAAGTTTTTCGCCGTCGTAGTAATATTCCGTTGTTTCGCCAAGTAACTCTTCAAGTTCAGTAGCAGTTTTTAAAGTAAAGTTATACTCGCGCTTATTAAGAATATTACCAACGTTATCGTAAGTAAATAGGGTAGTTTTGCCTAACTTCTTATTATCTTCACGAACAAGCCTATTTAAAGCATCGTAAGTATAACGCGCTACAATTTCGCCGTTTTGGTAAACCGTACTAATATTACCCATAACGTCATACGCGTATTTAATACTATCACGAACAAGGTATTTACCGTTTTTGCTTTCGCCATAACGTATTGTTGACGGCATATTAGTTGCATGGTCGCCAACCTTTCTATACGTTATTTGTTCTTCGTAAATTTTACTTGTATTGCCACCGTCGTACGTTAATAATATTTCTTTACCAGTGTTACGTTTTAACATGTCTTTCTTAGGTTTAATTGTTAACGCGCCAGTATAAATGGCTTTAAGTTCAGCGTCAAACTTATCTTTATACGCATAAGCGTAAGAGTTAGAAAAACCACAAATTTCACGCTTTTTGGTAAGTCTACCGTACTCGTCGTACTCATACTCTTCAGTTAATAGCGTTTGGTTTTTAGAAGGTTTAACCGCGCTATAGCCCGTTTTTCTGTCAAAACTATCGTAAGTATACGTTT
>CALDOZ010000019.1 GCA_937912025.1 uncultured Clostridia bacterium
ACCAATTTGAAAGATCCTCGCGTAAAAATGGATATCAAAAATCGCTTAACAATCGATAAAACCCTCGAACATCTTGTCAAATTGAACAATAAGTAGTATAATACCTGTAAAGAGTTTCACCTCGATTTTTATTGCTGTAAAAAAATCGAGAAAATAATATTACAACTAAAAGGAATTTAACTGTGCCAACTATTAACCAGTTGATTCGCAAGCCACGCAAAAAGGCTGCGAAGAAGTCAAAATCGCCAGCTTTGGGTTCAATCGTTAACACATTGAAAACCAAACGCTACGAAAAAGCCGCTCCGTTAAAACGCGGCGTCTGCATCAAAGTCACCACAAAAACCCCGAAGAAACCTAACTCCGCTCTCCGTAAGATCGCACGTGTACGTCTTACCAACAAGCAAGAAGGTACGGTTTACATTCCCGGTGAAGGTCACAACCTTCAAGAACACAGTTCTGTTTTGATTAGAGGCGGTCGTGTTAAGGATTTACCTGGTGTACGTTATCATATCGTACGTGGTGCTCTTGATACTGCCGGCGTAGCAAAACGTAAGCAAAGCCGTTCTAAATACGGTGCAAAACGCCCTAAATAAGTTTTAGAAATTTAGGCAATCGATATTCTTTCTCAATTTAGAATACAAAGAAAATTGAAACCTACTTGTAACGGAATATAATTCAAAGCCCGAAACAAAGTAGGCAGTATATAAGACGAAAGTCTTGTAGAAGGTTCACCGAAGAAATTCGTGTGATAGCCGTACTGAGGGTAAAACCCTTATTAAAAATTTAAAGGAGGATAAAAACTATGCCCAGAAGAGGTAATGTTCCTAAAAGAGACGTGTTGCCCGATCCTATGTATGGTTCGAAAGTGGTAACGAAACTCATTAACCAAATTATGCTCGACGGTAAGAAAGGCACGGCACAAACAATCGTTTACGACGCATTTAAGATGATGGGAGAAAAACTTAACGTAGATCCCATGGAGGCTTTCAAACAAGCTATGGAAAACGTTATGCCTGTCGTTGAAGTTAAAGCTCGTCGTGTAGGTGGTGCTAACTATCAAGTACCTATCGAAATTAGACCCGAAAGACGTCAAACTCTTGCTATCCGTTGGATCGTTATCAATACGAGAAAACGTAGCGAAAGAGAAATGGCTCAAAAACTTGCAGCAGAACTTATGGACGCTTACAACAATGCCGGCGGTTCCGTAAAGAAGAAAGAAGATACTCACAGAATGGCAGAAGCTAACAAGGCGTTTGCTCATTATCGTTGGTAGGAGTAAGAGATTATGGCTAGACAGTACGACCTTTTACACACAAGAAATATCGGTATTATGGCGCACATTGACGCTGGTAAAACTACTACTACCGAACGTATTCTTTTCTATACAGGTAAGTCGCACAAGCTCGGCGAAACTCACGATGGTGAAGCTACCATGGACTTCATGGTACAAGAACAAGAGCGTGGTATAACAATCGCGTCTGCTGCTACTACTTGTTTCTGGAAAGGAAACAGAATTAACATTATCGACACCCCAGGTCACGTTGACTTCACAGTTGAAGTTGAACGTTCACTTCGCGTACTTGACGGCGCTGTTGCGACGTTCTGCGCTAAGGGTGGTGTAGAACCTCAGTCTGAAACAGTTTGGAGACAAGCTGATAAGTATAAAGTTCCAAGAATTGCATACGTTAACAAAATGGATATTAACGGCGCTAACTTCTTCAACGCTGTTGAAATGATGAAGGAAAGACTTCACACTAACGCCGTTCCAATTACTTTACCTATTGGTAAGGAAGATACTTTTAAAGGTATTATTGACCTTGTTCAAAATAACGCCATTATTTATAAAGACGTTGAAGGTAAAGTTACCGAAGTTATTGACGTTCCAGACGATATGAAGGACATTGCTGAAGAATACAGAATGGCCCTTATGGAAATTTGCGCTGAACAAGACGACGCTTTAATGGAAAAATACTTCGAAACTGGCGAACTTACTATTGAAGAAATGAAATCTTCAATTAGAAAAGCAACCATTTCAATGCAAATTACTCCTGTACTTTGCGGTTCTTCGTATAGAAACAAAGGTGTACAACACCTTATCGATTCTATTATCGATTATCTTCCAAGCCCACTTGACGTTGACCACGTTGTTGGTAAAAACCCAAAAACTGGCGCTGAAGAGACTAGAAAAACTTCTGATGACGAACCATTTGCAGGTCTTGCATTCAAGATTGTAGCAGACCCATTCGTTGGTAAACTTGCATTCTTCCGCGCGTACTCTGGCGTACTTTCTTCTGGTTCATACGTTTATAACAGTACGAAAGAAAAAAAGGAAAGAGTAGGTCGTTTAGTGCTTATGCACGCAGCGTCTCGTGAAGAAATTAGCGAAATTTACTCAGGTGATATTTGCGCTATCGTAGGTCTTAAAGATACTACGACGGGTGATACGCTTTGCGACGATGCGCATCCTATTATTCTTGAACAAATGGAATTCCCAGAACCAGTTATTAAAGTAGCAATCGAGCCAAAGACTAAACAAGGTCAAGAAAAAATGACTCTTGCTCTCTTAAAACTTGCTGAAGAAGACCCAACTTTCAAATTCTATACTGATAAAGAAACTAACCAAACGATTATTGCAGGTATGGGTGAACTTCACCTTGAAATTATCGTTGACCGTCTTTTAAGAGAATTCAAAGTAGAAGCAACGGTTGGTAAACCACAAGTTGCTTACAGAGAAACTTTCAGAAAAGAAGTTACTGCTCGTGGTACTTATAAAAGACAATCTGGTGGTAAAGGTCAATACGGTGACGCGCTCGTTACGTTTACACCGCTTGAACCGGGCAAGGGCTTTGAATTTATTGACGAAACTGTTGGTGGTTCAATTCCTAAAGAATATATCGAACCAGTTAGAAAGGGTATTGAAGAAGCATCTAAGAACGGTACTCTTGCTGGTTACGAAGTAGTTGACTTCCGCGCAACTGTAACAGACGGTTCATATCACGAAGTTGACTCGTCAGAAATGGCGTTCAAGATTGCTGGTTCATTTGCGTTTAAAGAAGCAATGAAAACTGCTAACCCTGTTATTTTAGAGCCAATTATGAAGGTTGAAATCGTAACTCCTGAAGATTACTTCGGTGACCTTATGGGTAACGTTTCATCTCGTCGTGGTACAATTCAAGGTACTGAAGACAGAAACGGTTCTAAAGTTATTGACGCGCATATTCCACTTTCGGATATGTTCGGTTATGCAACAGACCTTCGTTCTCGTACGCAAGGTCGTGGTCAATACACAATGCAATTTGACCACTATGCAGAAGTTCCAAAATCGGTTGCTGAAAAGATAATCGGTGAAAGAGCAAACCGCCGTCAAGAAGATTAATTTTAAAAATTACGGGTAAATTTGATTGTGTCGCTTGACACAATCTCCCGTATAGAGTATACTAAGAGTATACTAAATATAGTATTTTATAAAAATTTAAATAAAAAATTAAAAACAAAGATATTATTGGAGGAAACTAATAATGGCAAAGGCTAAATTCGAAAGAAATAAACCGCACGTTAACATTGGTACTATCGGTCACGTTGACCATGGTAAAACTACTCTTACTGCTGCTATCACAATGGTTCTTGCATCTCAAGGTTCTGCTGAAAAAATGAGATATGACCAAATCGATAAAGCACCAGAAGAAAAAGCTCGTGGTATTACAATTAACACTTCTCACGTTGAATACCAAACTGAAAAACGTCACTACGCTCACGTTGACTGTCCAGGCCACGCTGACTACGTTAAAAACATGATTACTGGTGCTGCTCAAATGGACGGCGCTATCCTCGTAGTTGCTGCATCTGACGGTCCAATGCCTCAAACTAAAGAACACATTCTTCTTGGTAGACAAGTAGGCGTTCCATACATCGTTGTATTCCTTAACAAATGTGACCAAGTAGACGACGAAGAACTTCTTGAACTCGTTGAAATGGAAGTTAGAGAAATTCTTAACCAATACGAATTCCCAGGTGATGATATTCCTGTTATTCGTGGTTCAGCTCTTAAAGCTCTTGAATTTGCTAGTTCTACTGATGATGCTGACGCAATCAAGAACTCTCCTGAATGCGCTTGTATCTTCGAACTTATGGCTGCAGTTGACGAATACATTCCATCTCCTGAACGTGACGAAGCTAAACCTTTCCTTCTCCCTGTAGAAGACGTATTCACTATCACTGGTCGTGGTACAGTTGCTACTGGTAGAGTTGAAAGAGGTGTTATCGCTGTTGGTGACAACGTTGAAATCGTTGGTATTAAAGCAGAAAAGAAAACTTCTACAATTACTGGTCTTGAAATGTTCAGAAAACTTCTTGATAAAGCATTCGCTGGTGACAACGTAGGCGCGCTCCTTCGTGGTGTTAACAGAGATGAAATCGAAAGAGGTCAAGTAATTTGTAAACCAGGTTCAGTTCAACCTCATACTGAATTCAGCGGTCAAGTATACGTACTTAAGAAAGAAGAAGGTGGTAGACATACTCCATTCTTCAACAACTATCGTCCTCAGTTCTACTTCAGAACTACAGACGTTACTGGTACTATTTCTCTTCCTGCAGGTACTGAAATGGTTATGCCTGGTGATAACGTTACTATCGACGTTACTCTTATCACTCCTGTAGCTATGGAAGAAGGTCTTCGTTTCGCTATCCGTGAAGGTGGTAGAACTGTAGGTTCAGGCGTTGTTTCTAAAATCGTTAAATAATTTTAGATAAACAATTAAAAATAAAAACGCTCCAATAGGGGCGTTTTTTTTAGTGTTAAGTTTGATATTTTAAGAATAAAACGTTAAAATGTTTGATTTTAAATACACCATTAAGAGTTTGTAAACTTTTAATGGTGTATTGTTTTAAGTTGTTAATTTAGTTTCTTTTATTAAAATAGTTTAGAATTTCACTTATTGCTTGTTTATGACCTTTAGTTACTAATGCTAAAGTATCTTCCGTTGTTGAATCAGTTTTGCATTCAATAAGCATATCAACATAATCTGAATGCGCTTCAATATCAAAAGCGGGAATACCTAAATTGTATAAGTAATCTGGTAAACTACCCGCTGAGCAAGTAAGGGATGTTTTAAATTCGCTTAGCGTAGGGTAATTTATTGCCGACCTAAACGCGTTGCTATAAATTTTATAAATTTCGTCTAAAAAATTATTGAAATTTACGTTATTTTTAGCCATCGAAGTTGAAAGTAAACAGTCAAACGTTATAGACGACAATGCGTGGTAAGAAAACACAATTTTAGGGTTTGTTTGCTTAATAAAATTAATTACCGCTTGAGTTTCGGGCTCTGAATTAGGGTAAGGCCCACGGTAAGTAGGGCAACGGTAATCGTCGCTTGCTAAATTGTAACTGTAATTGACGTTGTAAAAATTAGCGTCAAAATTTCTATTAAGATCAACGCCACTTGCATTAGTTCTAATATACCAAGGCGTACCGCTAACCATTTTCTCGCGCATATCAGCATTTACTACGGGCATTATTGCCAAACTACATTTATCAAAAATTTGCGGATTTTCAGTTAATAGTTGCTTTGCAAGCGTTAATAAAAATTCAGGACCTGATTCGCCTGCGTGTATTGCGCCAACGCACGCAATAGTGTTTTCGCTACTTCCAATTTTAACGTAATTAAGTTGTTTGCCAAGTCTAGTAAAGCCAACAGTTTTTACGGTAACGTTAGTGTGTTTTGATTGTAATTGATTAAGAGTTTGAATAATTTTGTCGTAATGCCACCATACGTTCAAGTTTCGTATTTTTATTGGCACAGGTCCTGTTAAATACTTGCCGTAACTTTCTCTACCAACCCAATACGCGTATACCTTGCCAACTTCAACGTCGTAATCTTTATATTCAGAAAACGTGTTAACGATATTTAGTTCACCGTCAAAAATAATGTCTTTTTCATTTGGAAGTAAGCAATCAAAATACTCGCCTTCGTCATAATCAAAAATGTAATTGGGCTCTTCACGCCTATAAATTATAACGTGTCCACCAAAATTTTGCTTACCATCTTTATAAGTTTGAAAGGTGAGATTAACGTAGGGTTTATTAAATTGCTCGTCAAATTCTGTAGTTGCATTAAATTTAAGTACTTTTTTCATAATTTAATAAATAATTTAATTAATAATTAAAAAGTTAAATAATTAAATTTATCGTAGCAAAAACTACTACGATAAATTTTGATTATAGAAGAGGAATTTTAGCAAGGTAAATAATGTCTTTACGGTCGGCAGCGTCACCTTCGGCTAAAACAAATGCTTTTTTATGTATAATACCGCCTGCCTTAATAACTATATCTTCAAGACCTTTAAGTGAAGCGCCCGTTGAGACAACGTCATCAACGATGCCGACTTTTTTACCTTTTAAAAGTTCAACGTCGTGTTTAGAAAGGTATAAATGTTGTTCAGCGCCCGTAGTAATAGAACTTTCAATAACAATATCAATACCGTCTTGCATATAAAGTTTTTTAGATTTTCTTGCAACGGCGTAATATGGTTGATTGAGTTCTCTTGCTGTAACGTGAGTGAGTTGTAAGCCTTTAGATTCGGCAGTTACAAGTACGTCGCAATCGCCTAAAAGTTTAGCAAGTTCTATGCCACAATGCTCAGTAAGTTCAGCGTTGCCGTGAAGATTAAAAAACGCTATATTTATTCCGCTTGGAAGTGGCAAAATAGGAAGTTCTGCTATATATCCGTTAATATTTACTTTAAAAGTTTCGTTCATAATGCACCTCTTTTAAAAACTACTTTAATTGTACCACTTTTTTAAATTAAAGTAAATAGTAAAGACAAATTTACCGCAATAAATTTACTATAAAAGTATATAAAAAAGCATTTTCACATACAAATAAAAAGGTGAATTATGAAAGATTACAGTTTAAACGTAAATAAAATTTATAGTAAGTATAATTCAAGCGAAAAAGGGCTAAGTGACTTTTTTGTTAAAGAAAACAGAAATAAATACGGCGCAAACGTACTAACAAAGAAAAAAAGCAAAAACCTTTTTTCAAAAATTATCGACGCTATGCTCGACCCAATGCTGATTATTCTTGAAATAGCCTTTATTATAACGCTCGGCATAAATATAGGCAAAATTATAAAAGGTATTGAAAGCGATTTATTCGAGTGTGTTGGAATACTGTTTTCAATTTCGTTAAGCGTTGCTTTGACGGTTATTATGGAAGGAAAGTCTCAAAAGGCTTTTGATATGCTAAGCAGTATATATAATAAAGCGCAAGTAAAGGTAATAAGGAATAACGAAATTAGGTTAATAAACCAAACGGAACTCGTATGCGGTGACGTTGTATTTTTAGAAAGTGGTGATAAAATTTTTGCCGACGGCAGAATTATTAAATGCAAAAGTTTCAAAACTGACGAAAGCGCGTTAACGGGTGAAAGTTTATCCGTTAGTAAGTGTGACGACGTCGTTCTATGCGACAAAACTCCGCTTGCTGAAAGGGTTAATTGCGTATATAGTGGAACTTTTGTAACGGAAGGTAGCGCAACTGTAATAATAACTGCGGTTGGCGATTATTCTGAAACGGGTAAAATTGCAAGCGAATTACAAACAAAAAACTGTATTTCAGCGCCACTTCAAGAAAAATTGAGTAGGCTTAGTAAATTGATAACGGCGCTCGGTAGCATTGCATCGTTATTCGTTTTAATTTTAACGCTTATAAAATTATTCGTTGAAGGAAACGTCACTTTCGATACTGTTGAAGAAGCATTTTTAGGCTCAATTATATTGATAGTGGCGTCAGTCCCCGAAGGTTTACCAACAACGGTAGCGATTGCTCTAACGTTAAACGTTGTTAAACTTAGTAAGTCTAACGCATTAATTAAAAAACTAATAGCAACCGAAACGGTGGGGTGCGTTAGCGTTATATGTTCTGATAAAACGGGAACGCTTACTCAAAATAAAACTAAGCTTGAAAAGGTTATAAAAGGCGTTAATTTAGTTGAGGAAAAAACGCCTAAAACTCAAGAAATTATAAATAATATTTGCATTAACTCTACCGCAGATATAGTTAACGAAAATAACGAGTTTAAACGTATTGGAAACGATACGGAATGCGCGCTAATAGAGTGGGTTAATTTAAATAAAAAAATAAACTATATAAACGTTAGAAATAATCAAAAAATAGTTGACCAAATACCTTTTTCTTCGCAAATTAAATATATGCAAACTAAGGTAAATACCGCCGTATATATTAAGGGCGCTCCTGAAAAAATAATTGAGAGAACTTCGCTTAATTATTATGAAAAAACAAGGGTTTTCTCAGCAATTTTTGAAGAGCAGTCAAAGGGAAAACGAGTTTTAGCGTTTGCGCATAAAAGCCCAAACGACACGTCTTTTACATACGATGGATTTGCCGTTATTACCGACGAAATTAGAAAGGACGTTTATAGCGCTGTAAGCGAGTGTAAAAGCGCTGGCATTGCCGTTAAAATATTAACGGGCGATAATGCCGAAACGGCGTTTTGGGTCGCCGAAGAACTAAAAATTGCTAAAGATAAAAATGAAGTTGTTTCGGGGTATGAAATAGATAATATGTCCGACGGCGAGTTAAAAGAAATTTTAAAGACCGTTACGGTAGTTGCAAGAAGTACTCCTAATACAAAACTAAAAATTGTAAACGCGCTAAAAGAAATGGGCGAAGTCGTAGCAGTAACGGGCGACGGAGTTAACGACGCTCCCGCAATTAAAAACGCCGATATTGGTATAGCGATGGGTAGTGGTAGCGAAGTTACTAAAGAGGCGAGCGATATTATACTTCTTGATAATTCTTTTTCAACGATAGTTACCGCTATATCGTTTGGTAGAAATATTTACCTTAATTTTCAGCGGTTTATAATGTTTCAGTTGTCCGTTAATTTAACGGCGGTGGCGTTTATTATAACTTCGCTAATACTTGGGCTTGAAAACCCATTTAATACTTTACAACTTTTGTGGATAAACGTTATTATGGACGGTCCACCCGCGCTAACTTTAGGGCTTGAAAGCGGAAGAAGATCAGTAATGAACGAAAAGCCCGTAAAACGAGTAAATAACATAATAACTAAAAAGATGTTTGCTAGAATTTTAATACATTCCGCAATAATTTGTTTAGTGTTGTGTTTGCAGTACAAAACCAACTTTTTAAACTGTTTAGATAGCGAAACGTCAACGGTAATTTTCACGTTATTTATTTTATTTAATTTGTTTAACGCCTTCAACTGTCGCGAAACGGGTAGCGAAAGTATATTTAGTAATATAAAAAACAACAAACTAATGCTTTTAACGTTTATAATAACGTTCATAGTTCAAGTAATAATAATTCAATTTTTAGGAATGTTTTTTAATACCACTCCGCTAAGTTTTGGGTTATGGCTTAAAATTATTTTAACGGCGTTTACTATTATATTGACGTCGGAAATATACAAACTTGTATATAGAAAGATAAGAAAAAATAAAATTTAACAAAAGTGGTAAAAAGTTTAATTAAAACGAAAAATAATGCATAAACTGTTTGTATGAGTGAAATTAAAATTTCAGAAAGTAGTATTAGATACAACAACGTAAATTATCTTTATCAAACGCTTGGCGACATAATAACGCAAATCGACGCCAAAGTAGACGTGAAAAACGGTCGCAATCGCTACGAACTTAGCGTTGACGTTCCTGAAGGGTTTAAGGAATTATTTGTCGCCGAAGCCGAAGATAAAATTGCCGACGTAATTGCCATTAATTACAAGTATAACTATTTTAAAAGAAATATTTGCCCAAGCGGACTATCTCAAAATGAAAGGGAACTTTTGTATATGGCGTTAATATCCGCTGACCTTGATGAAGATAAAAAGTATATAGTAAGAAAGTTAAGGGCGTTTTCAGAATATTCAATAGACGGTATATTCAATTTTAGAATGAAACCTCTAAAAGAAAAGTGGGGCGAAATTATTTCGTATATACCCCCAACTTTTGCTTCAACTGCGCTTAAAGATTTTATTTCTTACTTAATAAAAGATAAACGTGGTAAAAAAATCTATTTTGAAAACGGTAAAGTTTACGATAAGCACTATAATTTATTAAAAAGAATTGAACTTGTTGGAACGAGTGAAGAACTTAGCGCTGTAAAAGAAATAATATTATCTGGCGCTGGCGAAATAGAATTAATTTCTCCGCTACCTGATAAAGACGAGTATTACGTTAAAGAATTTTTTGGCGAAAGGGTTTCTTTCGCAAGCGATTACTATTCGTAGAATATTTTGCTTGAAAATAAAAAATCGAGCAAAAAAGCGTTGACAAAATTAAAAAACGGGGTATAATTATACTTACAAGTTAATAGGACTTATTTGAGACAAGTAGCGTTACCTTAGTTTTCCAGAGAGTATTGCCCGTGGCTGAAAGGCGTATATATGAAAGTAACAGTCGAAACTACTCAATTATCCAAAAAGCCTAACCTGGCTATAAAGGTTAAAGTGGCAGTATAACTGCAATTAAGGTGGAACCGCGGAAATATATCCGTCCTTAAACTCGCTTTGAGTTTAAGGACTTTTTTATTTACCGCAAAGGAGAAAGATATGATAGTAAAATTACCAGACGGAACTCAAATGGAGTTTTTAGAAAACGCAACTGTAAAAGACGTTGCCTTGGCAATTAGCGAAGGTCTTGCAAGAAACGCCGTTGCCGGTGAAGTGGACGGCGAACTCGTAGATTTAACGCACCAAGTAAAAGACGGTCAAACTGTAAAAATTATAACGCTTAGAGATGAAGAAGGGCTTAAAATTTATCGTCACACTTGCTCGCACGTTCTTGCTCAAGCGGTAAAATCTATTTATCCTACTTGTAACTTAGCAATAGGTCCGGTAGTAGATAACGGTTTTTATTACGATATAGAATTTAAAACGCCTATTTCTTTAGAAGATTTAACTAAAATTGAAAAAGAAATGCAAAACATTATAAAAAGCGACCTTCCTATCGAAAGATTTGAACTTCCAAGAAAAGAAGCAATCAAACTTATGAAAGGCTATGGCGAAAATTATAAGGTTGAACTCATTTCCGAACTTCCTGACGGCGAAACTATATCTTTTTATAAGCAAGGCGCGTTTACTGACCTTTGTCGTGGTCCGCACCTTCCGTCAACGGGAAGAATTAAAGCGTTTAAACTTACTCAACTTACGGGCGCTTATTGGAAAGGCGATAGTAAAAATAAAATGCTTACCCGTATTTACGGCACGGCGTTTGAAAAGAAAAGCCAACTTGAAGAATACCTTGAAGCCGTTGAACAAGCAAAACTTCGCGACCATAACAAGATTGGTAGAGAACTTGGTTATTTCACTACTGTTGACACTATCGGTCAAGGGTTACCCGTGTTATTAGAAAAAGGTAGCAAAGTCGTTCAAGTTTTACAACGTTTCGTTGAAGACGAAGAGTATAAGCGCGGTTATATTTTAACTAAAACTCCACTCTTTGCAAAAAGCGATTTCTATAAAATTTCAGGGCATTGGGATCATTATAGAGAAAGTATGTTCGTTATGGGCGACGAAGAAAAAGACAAAGAAGTTTTTGCGCTTCGTCCTATGACTTGTCCTTTCCAATTCCAAGTATACCTTAATAAACAAAGAAGTTACCGCGATTTACCTATGCGCCTTGGCGAAACTTCAACTCTTTTTAGAAATGAAGATAGCGGTGAAATGCACGGGCTTATTAGAGTACGTCAATTTACTATTTCAGAAGGTCACCTTGCTTGTACTCCAGAACAACTTGAAGGCGAGTTTAAAGGTTGCGTTGACTTAATGCTTTATATGATGAAAGCAGTTGGTCTTGATGGCGATATTTCTTACCGTTTTAGTAAGTGGGACCCAAATAATAAAGAAAAATATATAGGTTCAGCAGAAGAATGGGAAAACGTTCAAGATACAATGAAAGGTATTTTAGATAACCTTGGCATTAACTATAAAGAAGCCGAAGGCGAAGCGGCGTTCTACGGTCCTAAACTTGACGTTCAAATTAAAAACGTGTTTGGTAAAGAAGATACTTTAATTACTATTCAAGTAGACTTCCAACTTGCTAAACGTTTTGGTATGGAATACGTTGATAAAGACGGTTCTAAAAAATTCCCGTACGTTATTCATAGAACTAGTATGGGTTGTTATGAAAGAACTCTTGCGTTGTTACTTGAAAAATACGCCGGCGCGCTTCCTCTTTGGATGGCTCCGTTCCAAGTTGCTATTTTAGGCGTTACCGATAGAACTGAAGAATATTGTAAGGCGTTATCTAGTCGCCTTATTGAAGAGGGTATTAGACCTTTCCTTGATATTCGCTCTGAAAAAATTGGTAAAAAGATTAGAGAAGCGCAACTTGAAAAAATACCTTATATGCTTATTATTGGCGATAAAGAAGTTGAAAACGGCAATACCGTATCTGTTAGACGTAGAAAAGACGGCGATTTAGGTTCAATGACTATCGACGAATTTATCGCAAAAGTTAAAGGCGAAGTGAAACAATTAAAACTTGATTAAAAATTTTATAAAACGACTGAAAAACGTTTGACAATTACGCGTTTAGGTGGTAATATATTTACGACAAGTAGAAGTTACCCCTTCTCGCCGGCAACAATTAGGTTCGCTTGGCTTGATAAATTGTTTAATGCGCTTATTAGCGTTTTTTACGACGGGTTACTTTTTCGTAACCCGTTAATTTTTTTATAGGATGGTACACAGTTATTAAAGACCAACATCAAATCAACGAAGAAATAAGAGATAAAGAAGTTCGCCTTATAGGTAATAACGGCGAGCAACTTGGTATTGTTAGTTCGTCAGAAGCAATAAGACTTGCTTACGATCAAGACCTTGACCTTGTTAAAATTTCTCCGAATGCAAACCCTCCAGTTTGCAAAATAATGGATTACGGTAAGTTTAAGTTTGAACAACTTAAACGTCAAAAAGAAGCGAAGAAAAATCAAAAAGTTGTTGAGCTTAAAGAAATTTGGCTTTCAATGACTATTGACATTGGCGACCTTAACGTTAAAGCAAAACAGGCCGTTAAATTTCTTGGCGCAGGTAACAAAGTTAAAGTATCTATAAGAATGCGTGGTAGACAAAACGCTCACTCAGACTTAGGCGTTGACGTAATGAACAAATTCTTCACTATGATTGAAGATAGCGCCGTTATGGAAAAAAAGCCTATGCTTGAAGGTAGAAACATTCTTATGATATTAGCCCCAAAGGCTTAAATTACAATAGAAATTTTTAGGAGGATACAGATATGCCGAAAATGAAATCGCACAGCGGTGCTAAAAAGCGTTTCTCACTTACTGGTACTGGTAAGGTTAAGAGAGGACATCAAGGTAAGAGCCACATCTTATCTAAGAAAACTACTAAGAGAAAAAGAAGACTTAGAACTACTACTTATGTAGACAACACTCAGGAAAAGACGATGAAGTCTTTAATTCCTTACAAAAACTAATAAAGGAGATTGACGATTTATGCTTATTAAAAGAGGTGTAAACGCTGTTAAAAAGCGTAGAAAAATAATGAAACTTGCTAAAGGTTACTACGGCGGTAAAAGCAAACTTTATAGAGTTGCAAGAGAAGCCGTTATGAAATCTCTTAGCTATGCATACGTTGGAAGAAAAAATAAAAAGAGAGATTTCCGTCAACTCTGGATTGCTCGTATTAATGCAGGATGCAGAATGTTCGGTTTATCTTACAGCAAATTTATGTATGGTCTTAAACTTGCAGGTATCAATCTTAACAGAAAAGTACTTGCTGATATGGCTGTTAACGACATTGCAGGTTTTTCAGCGTTAGTTGAAACTGCAAAAGCGCAACTTTCTAAATAATATAAAAGGCTGTCCGTAATTTTATTGACAGCCTTTAAGTTTTTGTATAAACGTATGATTTATTCGTCAAAGCAAAACACGGCTATAAAAGAAATAGCCTCGCTTAAAGACAAAAAATATCGCAATAAATTAGGGCTTTACGTTGCCGAAGGTATCAAAATGGTAAACGAGGCGATAAAGTACGGCGTTAAAGTTAAAATAGTTGTTGCAACTTCTGAGGCGCTTGAATATATAACGAAAGGCGATTATAAACTAATGGAAGTAACAAAAGAAGTTTTTTCGTACGTTTCAGACGAAAATACTCCGCAAGGCGCGCTTGCCGTTATTGAAATTCCTGTAAATAACGTAGTAAGCCCAAGTGGTAACGCGTTACTTTTAGACGGTGTTTCCGATCCCGGCAATATGGGTACGATTATAAGAACCGCCGTTGCTTTTGGTTATAACGATATATACCTTGTAGGTTGCGTTGACCCTTATTCTCCCAAAGTTGTTAGGGCGAGTATGAGTGGTATTTATTTTGTCAACTTGTATAAAACTGACGTTCAAACCGCGCTAAACGCTATTAGTGGGTTAGACGTTATCGTTGCCGATATGGACGGTGAAAATCTTGACGGGTATGAAAACAGTAACCGTCATTGCATCGTAGTTGGTAACGAGGCTAACGGGGTAAGCGATTTTGTAAAACAAAACGCAACTAAAATTGTTGGTATACCTATGCTTGAAAAAAGCGAAAGTTTAAACGTTGCGGTTGCCTCGGCGATAATGATGTACAAACTTAAAAAATTATAAGGAGAAAAATTATGTCAGGACATAGTAAATGGGCTAACATTAAAAATAAAAAAGCAAAAACGGACGCTGCGAAAGGTAAAGTTTTCACTAAAATTGGTAGAGAACTTGCCGTTGCCGCTAAAGCGGGCGCAGACCCATCAATAAACAGTAAACTTGCCGACGTTATTGCAAAAGCAAAAGCGGCAAACATGCCTAACGATAATATTATGCGTTCTATCAAAAAGGCGGCAGGCGAGCTTGGAAACGTAAACTATGAAACTAAAATTTACGAAGGTTACGGTGTTGGAGGTAGCGCGGTTATAGTTAAAACTCTTACCGATAACGTGAATAGAACGGTTGGTGAAGTGCGTCACATTTTTGATAAGTTTGGTGGCAATATGGGTACTACCGGTTCAGTATCGTACATGTTTGAAAATAAGGGCGTTATTATTATTGAAAGAACTGTTGATCTTGATGAAGATACGGTTATGGAAATGGCTCTTGATGCTGGCGCAGACGACGTAATCGTTGAAGACGATTGCTATGAAATCCGTACTGCCCCGAGCGATTTTTCAGCAGTTAGAAAATATTTTGAAGATAAAAATATTACTCTTGAAGAAGCGGACGTTTTGATGGTTCCTAACGATAAAATAGATTTAAACGAAGATCAAATGGTATCGTTTATGAAAATGCTTGACGCGTTTGACGATAACGACGACGTTCAAGACGTTTACCACAACGTTAACTTACCAGAAGAAGATGATGAAGAATAAAATATTTAATTAAAAGAATTTGCTGTACGGCAAGTTCTTTTTTTTTGTAAAAATTTTTGTAACTTTTTTTAAAAATAATGAATAAAATATAAAAGCGCGCTCAAACTAATACTACAACGGTAAAACAAAATTTAAGTAATAAAATTAGTTTATTACCAAAAAGTTTAAATATCGTTGTTTATATATGCTATGAAGTTATATTAGTTAAAATAGTTGTATATCAGTTAAGTTTAACTTAGTAATTTCTTAGTTCTCGGTAATATACCGAAAGCAAAGTATAATACGGTTCTTTACGCTCCGTGTTATGCGGAGCGTAAAAGACCGTTAAGTTTAACGGTCTTTTATTTTAAAGGTCTATAAACTGCGCAATACTGCGTTTCTACTTTATCGTCTCGACC
>CALDOZ010000020.1 GCA_937912025.1 uncultured Clostridia bacterium
TCAGTCCGTGCCAATAAAGTGAGCCTTGTCTTGCTTGTTTCTATCCCTTTAAAAACGTACAATATTAAACTAACCAATATTAAACTGAAAAGCGGAGCAGGTGTTGCTCCGCTTTTTACGGTTAAAATAATCACTCTATTTAAATTAAAAACTTATAGAAATACTTAACTAAAAACTAAAATACTATCGAAATCGGACATTTTTTTAAAAATATGTCCGATTTCGATAGTGCTATTTTTATAAATAAAATACAACTTTGATAAATTTAGTAAAAAATTACTCATTTGTGACAATAAAAAACTTAATAATATAAAAAAATCGTGGTTTTTCCCACGAGTTTTTAATTATTTTTCTTTAAAATATTCCATAGGACTTTTGCCGTAAGTCTTTTTAAATACTCTATAAAACGTTTGTGAACTTGTAAAACCGCTATCATAAAGCGCTTGAGTTATAGGTTTTTCTTTAACGCTCACGAGTTTTATAAAATTATTTAATCGTAAATTAGTTAAATAGTAGTTAAACCCGCAATGAAAATACGTTTTAAAAGCCGTTGACAAATAACACTTATTAAAACCAAATTTTTTAGATAAAAAATCAAGTGATATATTTTCTGTATAATTATTATTAACGTATTCAAAAATATCGCGTAAATATTCAATGTGTTTGGTCTTTTTTGATACGAGCTCGTTGGTTGATAATATTTTTCCAAGTAGCTCATTTATTAGCCCGTAAACGTATAAAAAATTTTCATTCTTATTCTGATATATTTTTAAAATAATATCATAATAAAAATTATCGACGTCATTAATCAATTTGTTTAAAATGGTTTTGTTTTTCTTGTGTTCGTTATATGCCGATAAATATTCAGGAGAAATCAAAAAAGTGAGATATTCTTTGCTTGACGTTATCATGTGAATATCGTTAGTGTCAACAAAAACGAATTGACCTTCGTTAGCAATATAATTATCACCGTTAATATAAACGTGTAATTCACCCTTTAAAACGTATAAAATCTCTATATTTTTGTGAAAATGCGATGGGTAAGTATTGTAACTGTAAGTAAGCTTTATTCCCGCATTATCAATTTCTTCGTAAAAAGTTCTCATAAATATATTTTAAACTTTTTTTATTAAAATGTCAATATCTAAATAAATGAGAATATTTAATAACTATAATAAGAAGAAAATGCAATGCGGTAATGCTAAAATGTAATCAATAATAAAGTGCTACTAATTAAACTTAGGGGGTTTTATGAGATATAGTATTACTAATTTTGCTTCAACCATATTAAAATGTTTTGGCGTTGAAAAAGAAAGCACTATGCACGACAGTTTACCCATTGCCGACCAAATTATAAACGATGATAAACTCATTGAAAAATGTCTTATTTTTTCTTCAGACGCAGTTCCAGAATATATTACTCAAGAGTATAGTCAAATGTTTGAAGGCGTAAAAAAATACGCGCCTAACGAAGTTTTAATAAAAACGGTATCTCCGTCAATCACCCCCGTTTGTTATGGCGCAATGTTTTCAGGAACAACTCCAAACAAAAACGGGCTACCTAAGTATTTAGAGCCTAAAATTGTAAACGGAGTTGCTCAGCCTACTTTATCAGTAACTCCTTTCACTCAATCGCTTGCAAGAGCGGGCAAAAAAGTGGCTGTTGTTACATGCGAAAACGGTTGTATAGCGTCAATGCTTTACGGAAGAGAAGCGCATTTATTTATTATTCCTAACGATGATGATGAGGCTATTTTTGAAAAAGCGTGCGAGCTTGTAAAACAAAACTATTACGATGTTATTTTCGTTTACCAGTTTGAGTTTGACCATACTATGCACAAATATTCTCCAAAAGGCGAAAAGTCGTTAAACATGCTTAAACATATCAATGAAAAGTTTGTAAAAATTAACGAACTTGTTAGCGAGTACTGGAAAGGATATAAAAAACTTGTTGTGTATAACTGTGATCACGGCGCTCACGCAACGGGCGAAAACGGTCAAACGGGCGCTCACGGTGAAGATATTTTAGAAGACTTAAATATAAAATGGTTTTTTGGGTGGGATAAATGATAGATAACGAAATTTTAGCGATATTAAAAGAAGAAGAAAATCGTCAAAATAACGTACTTGAAATGATAGCAAGCGAAAGCATTCAGCCACAATTTTTGCTAGACCTTCAAGGTAGTATTTTTTGCAATAAAACCGCCGTTGGAAATATAGGCAATCAACGTTTAAAAGGTAGTAGCATTATTGAAAAACTTGAAATATTAGCAAAAAAACGTGCTGAAGAAGTTTTTAACGCCGATTACGCTAATATGTTTCCGTATTCAGGTAGTATGGCAAACTTTTGCGCGTATTCAGCGTTTTGTAACGTGGGCGACAACATTTTAGCCCTTGACCCGTCCGTTGGCGCGCATCAATCTCACGGCGGTAAAAAGAACGTTTCTTCTAAAATATATAATTTTGAATATTTTGGTTTAAATGCAAAAACTTTAGATATCGATTACGATTACGCCTTAAAGATTGCAAAAACTTTCAAGCCTAAATTGATAGTGGTAGGCTCGGCTGCATATCCGCGTCAAATTAACTACGAAAAATTGAGTCAGGTAGCAAAACAAGTAAACGCGTATTTAATGGTTGATATAGCGCATTTTTCAGGACTTATAGCAGGTGGGGTTAGCGATAATCCTTTCCCTTACGCCGACGTAGTTACCGCATCTTGCACAAAAACTATGTGTGGACCGCATACGGGCTTTATAATGTGTAAAAAAGAACACGAAGAAAGGGTAAAAAATAGCGTGTATCCAGGTAACGTTGCTTCTTTGCATCTTCAAACTATCGCATCAACGGCGAGCGCGTTAGAGCGCAGTAAAACACCGAAGTTTAAAAACTTAATGAAGCAAATCGTACTAAACGCAAAAGCGCTTGCGAATGAATTTATTAAAAAGGGCTTTGGTATTTTTACGGGAGGAACGGACTGTCACTTAATGCTTGTTGATTTAACGCCTTTTTGCGTTACGGGTGAAGATTTTGCTAATATTTTAGAAGGTATAGGCGTTACCGTTAATAGTAAAGCAATTCCTTTAGATAAAGCCCCCGTTGCTATGGGTATAAGGCTTGGAACAACCGTTTTAACTCAGCGTGGTATGAAAGAACAAGATATGCAAGACGTGGTTGAAATTTTTCACCTTGCTATAACTGGCAAAACGCAACAAGCAAAGCAAAAAGTGGATGAACTTATTAAAAAATTCCCAATTCCCAAAGATATTATATAGTTCAACTTAATATAAGTTAAAATGCTTAGATAAAACTTAACAGAATACAAAAACTCCCGAAAAAAATCGGGAGTTTTTAACGTTTTTATATTATTTATCAATACCAATCGGTTAATCCAAGAATATAATCGGCGGACACTTCAAAAAAATTGGCAAGTTTAAAAATTGCTTCGGCGGTTGGGGATTGTTTACCCGTTTCCCAGTAACTTATTGAAGCGTTAGATAAACTAAGTTTACTTGCAAGTTCGTTTTGACCTATACCTTTTTCATTTCGCAGGGCTTTTAATCTTTCGCCCATTCCCTTTAAATCAAATTCTTTCATAATTACATTCTAATAAAAGTTAGATTAAATTTGTTGACTTCTAATTATAATTAGAATATAATAGGGGTATTCTACAAAAAGGAGAATTTAAATGAAAAAAAGGTTAACTAAAATTTTGACGGCCTTATTTACAGTATTAACGTCTTTAAGTATGTTATTTATGTCAGGTTGTCAATTATTAGGTCAATCGGTAACCGAGCCTAAAACTTTATCTGCTCCAACAAACGTTAGAGTTGAAAGCGGAAGTTTGTGCTGGAACCCCGTTGAATACGCAAGTAGTTATACGGTAAGTATTGATAATAAAGAATATTCGGTAAACGATTATCAATATCCGTTAACTTCAGTTCGTGACGGAGAACACGTTTTTAAAGTTAAAGCAAACGGCGACGGTATATTATACGCGTCGTCTGCTTGGTCTGAAAGTTTAACTGAAACGCTTGTAGAAGGAGGCAAGAGCGACCAAGGCTATTATGGTCAGTTTGATGAACTTACTAAAAACGAATCTTTCCTTGGGTATGGTTTTGACGTTATAAATTCTTCAGTTTTTAGCGATAAATACGTTAAAACGTCTTTCCCAATATTTAACAATGAAAAACTAATGGAGCAACGTTTACTTAAAGTTGACTCTAAGCAGTCTTACATTGAAGAAATTAAAAGTTCTAGTATGGAAACGTTTATGGAAGAGTGGAACGCTAGCGCTCACGTTAACACAAAGTGGGGTGGAAAACGCGTTGGTGGTAGCGTTGAAGTCGAGGCTAAATATTCTGGCGGTGTAGAAAACGCTAAATCTAAGTATTTCCATTCAATTTCTATATATAATCAAAAATTTTATATAGTAATGCAAAGCGATATTAATACTTACAAAGAAATTGTAAACGACAGTTTTAAGGCTGATTTATATTCTGATATGACGCCTGCTGAACTTTTTGATAAATACGGCACTCACTTTATAACAAGCGCTGTTATGGGTGGTAAAATTAACTCTTACTACTTATACTCAAGCCAAAGCGAAAAATCTTATCACGATGTTTCTGCTCAAGTATCAACAGAAGTTAGAGTATACAAAACGGGTGTTGACGTTGACGTAAGCGGTGGTTATAGACAAAAAGCCCAAGAAGAAAACATTCATATTGAGAATATGTTAGAAGTAATTGGTGGCGATGATTTTGGTATGCTTAGCGACCAAGATATTTCTAAAAACTATCTTGAATGGGAAAAATCGCTTGATAATCACGCATCGTTAATGGGTATTAAAGACACAAGTTCGTTAATACCGTTATGGCAATTAATAGATTCAAGTTTAGATACTAGAACGTATACTTGGACGGACGTAAACGGTCAGTTACAAACGGGTAGCCGTTCTCAGCAACTTCAAGCATATTTTGAAAAGTACGGAATAGAAGCGTATAATTCGCTAATGGAAGCGGCGGACTTGCCTGAAATTATCGTTCCTACCGGTATTGATAACGTTAGAGTTAATAATACCGTAGCCGATTATAAAAACGAGTACGTTGTTTACGCTGGCGCAAGTAACGATATTTCTTTTAACGTAACGCCAGAAAACGCGGTTGGTTTTACTAAAACGGCAAGTTTATCTGAAAATACTGACCTTGCTAGTATAGATAATCAAAACGGACTTGCTTTAATTGTTTCGCCTAATTGCGAACATGATACTATCTTTAACGTAGTACTTTCAGCCGGTAGCGTGCGTAAAACTATTAAAGTTAGAGTTATTAAACAATACAGCGTAATATTCAAGTCTAATGGCGGTAGCGAAGTAGAGCCTATGCTTGACGTTGAACACGGCACTCAAATTGAAGAGCCTACAACAACGAGAGAAGGTTACGTATTTAAAGGTTGGTTTACTACTAATAACTTTGTTGAAGGTACTGATTATAAATTTGGCGAAGATCCAGTAATTAACGATTTAACTTTATATGCTAAATGGGAAGTGTATTACCCTGAAATAACTTTCGTACATAACGTGCAAGGTAGCACTTTACTTAAAGATAAAGTAAGATACGGAAATAGTTACGCAAGACCTACAACTCCTAAACTTACGGGCTATGTGTTTGATAATTTCTATCAAGATAGCGAAATGCTTATTCCGTTTGACTTTACTACGGAAATAAAAACGCCAACTAATATTTACGTTAAGTGGACACCTAAAACGTACACCGTTTCATTTGTGACGGGTAGCGAGTCTGTTATTGCTCCGCAACAAGTAACGTACAAGAATAAAGCGCAAGAGCCTATTGAGCCAATTAAACAAGGCTATACGTTTATGGGTTGGTATCTAAACAGCGCTTGTACGGGCGCATTGTTCGATTTTAATAATGATTTGGTTTTAGATAACACCACTCTTTATGCAAGGTGGGGTGAAGATCCTATTACCATAGTTTTTGAAGTGAACGGTGGCAATAGTATTGATGAAGTAAGTATATTAAAAGGTCAATCGCTTGGCGCAAATTTAAAAACTCCAACAAGAGATTATTATACGTTTGACGGTTGGTATTTAAGCAATGAATTTATCGCTAACGAAAAAGTATATTCAAATACTACGTTTAATGAAAATGAAGTGTTATACGCTAAATGGACTAAAAACATATATACAATAACGTATAGTGTAGACGGTGCAGAAGTGTCTGGCAATTACACAAAAACGTATTCGATAGGCGACGAAATTGCTTTACCTATAGCAGAAAAAGACTATTACACGTTTAGTCGTTGGTATATAGACGAAAGTTTAACTACTGCTGTAAACGTTACAACGCTTAGTCAATCTCCACAAAATATAACGTTATATGCTAAATTTGAAGCAATAGAATACACAATTCAATTTATTGTTGAAAATGGAAGTTTAAACGGCAATAATAACGTTGTTTATACTGTTGAAAATGCAAATCAAATACAAATGCCTACAGCAACTCACGCTCAATACCCAGACTACATTAAATTTAATAATTGGGTAGAGCAAGATAATTCAAGTATATTTGTAAACGATTTATCAACAAACCCACGCAATCTTATTTTAGTTGCAAATTTTGAAGATTGGACTGTGTATACTTCTATCGATGAAACTCCTTGGAACGTCGATAATGGCAAATACATAATAGACTGGTCAAATGAAACAAATTTAGACGTATCTAGCCACACAAATAGAGGCGTGAACGATAATCGATACGATAATATTGATATTTGCAATGGTAGTAGTGAAGTTATTTTTATTGGTGAAGCTAATAAAGAGTTTACTAATTTTAACATGCATTTAGTAGGGTTTGAAAGTGGTCAACAAGTAATTGTACGTTTTGTAGATTTTAAATTTAGAACTGTTAGTTCTCAAGCAATAGGAAATTGGCCTAGCAATTTAGGGCATCTTATTATAGACGTTGTTGGTCAATGCTCAATAGCGTCTGACCTTGTAGGAGGTAACGTTATAACTAATTTTGAACAATTAACGTTTACTGGTTCTGGAGATATAACTATTACTGCGGGTAATGGACATAATGCATCTGCCGCAGGTGACAATGGTGGTCACGGTGGTATTGCAATTCAAGTTGAAACACTTACTATTGATATGACAGGTAATCTAACTGCTATTGGTGGTAGTGGTGGAAACGGCGCAGCAGGTACAACTGGAACTGATTATTCTGGAAGTACTGCTGGCACGGGCGAAAATGGTGCAAATGGTGGTACTGGTGGTACTGGTGGATGCGGCGGTAACGGCACGGTGGCTATCATTGCAACCACAATTAATGCAAAGACTCCATTTACATGCTATTCAGGTAATGGCGGAAACGGTGGCGCAGGTGGAACTGGTGGACAAGGACAAAATGGCGGGCATGGTTCTAACGGAAGTGGAATATTTTTAGCAGCAAACGGTGGAGATGGCGGAACTGGTGGTGCTGGTGGCACAGGTGGCGCAGGTGGCGCTGGTGGTAACACAACGAATGCTATTAATGCAATTAATATAATTAATCCAGAAAATGTTATTCAGGTAATGGGTAGTGTTGGTGTTCGTGGTAACGGTGGCGCTGGTGGCTGTGGTGGTCGCGGTGGAAACGGCGGAAATGCCAATGGAGGCATCGGAGATGCAGGACAAGCTGGAAACGGCGGCGCAGGTGGCGCAGGCGGTGTTGGTTATATAGGTGGAAACGGCGGAACTGGTGGTCGCGGTGGAAACAAGGGTACAACTAATTATAATTCAAAATATTATGCTTATGGTGGTGCTGGTGGTGCTGGCGGTGTTGGCGATGTTCAAAATGGACAAGCTGGTGCTAAAGGTGTTGATGGCGGTGACCATGGCAGTTGATAATTACTGTTGTATAATGTGTCTAAAAACGGGTGGGAAAGTTCTCACCCGTTTTTGTCTTTTGTGAAAAAATGGTAAAAAAATAATATAAAACGTCAAGAATAAAAAATATCTTTACAAAATTGAGTTTTTAATATACAATATGTATTAGAAAGTAAATTGCGCGTGCGCGTTACGGGTGCGCGCTCTAAAATTAAACGTAATTTAAGGAGTTGTATTATGATTGAACAAGAAGAATTAGAAATGATGATGCTCGACTGTGAAGAAAGAATGGAAAAATCTCTTGACGTTTTAAAGTCTGACGTGTTGCAAATCCGTACGGGTAGAGCAAACCCGCGTATTTTAGATAAAATTCAAGTAGAAGCTTACGGCGGAACAAGCCCTATTAACCAACTTGGTAACGTATCTGCGCTTGACGCTCAATGCCTTGTTATTAACCCTTGGGATAAGTCTTTACTTAAAAACATCGAAAAAGCAATACTCGTTTCAAACATTGGTATTACGCCTACTAACGACGGTGAAAGAATTCGTCTTGTTTTCCCAATGATGACTGACGAGCGCCGTCGCGAACTTGTTAAACAAGTTAAAAAGATGGGTGAAGACGGTAAAGTTGCTATTCGTAACATTCGCCGTGACGTTCTTGATTCTTTCAAAAAACTCAATAAAGCTAAAGATATTACAGACGATATGTATTCTGGTTACGAAGCAGACGTTGATAAACTCACTTCTAAAACAATCGAAGCGATAGACAAAGTTATCGGCGACAAAGAAAAGGAACTTTTAACTGTATAATGGCTAACGTTCCCACTCATATTGGCTTTATTATGGACGGTAATGGCAGATGGGCAAAACGCCGTGGCGAGCCTAGAAATTTTGGGCACGTCAAGGGGGCGGACAACGTAGACAACGTTGTTTCGTGGTGTTTTGAAAAAGGTATTAAAGTCGTATCGTTATACGCTTTTTCTACTGAAAACTGGTCGCGTCCTAAAGATGAAGTTGATAAAATTTTAAAACTATTAAATAAATTTTTAAAGAAATATATCAAAAAACTTATTTCTAACGAGATACGGCTTGTTATTTCCGGCGACGTTGACGCTTTGCCTGAAGAACTTGCCGTTCTTTGTCGTGAAAAGCAAAAAGAAACACAAAATTTCACTGAAAAAGTGCTTAATCTTGCAATTAACTACGGCGGACGTCAAGAACTTGTAAGGGCGGTTAATCTTTTAATTGAAGAAGGTAAAACTGTTGTTACCGAAAAAGATATTTCTTCAAAACTCTACACCGCCGACCTTCCCGACCTTGACCTTATCGTTAGAACGAGTGGCGAGCAACGACTTAGTAACTTTTTCCCTTATCAAAGCGTGTATTCTGAACTTTATTTTACCGACGCTTTATGGCCCGATTTTAATAAAGAAGAACTTGAAAAGGCTCTTGAATCTTTCGCAAATAGAAATAGGAGATATGGTAACGTATAATGCTAAAAAGAAGTATAACGGGCTTTTTTATAGCCTTGGTAACGATAGCGTTTTTTTTGCTTAGAATATTTGTAGATTACCGCATATTCGATATTATGGTTTATCTTATGGCGGTTGTTGGAACGTATGAAATGGCGCGCGCTTTAGGTGATAGGCTTACGCCTTTTAGAAAATGGGGCGCAATTGGTTTTCCAATTATAGTAATGCCGTTTATAACCTTTTTAGTAGATTACGCTTTACACGTTGCGTTACTTTACGTTGCAACTTTCTTTATGCTTTGCATTTTCGACTCTAACGCAGAACGTAACGGAGAAAAGGGCGCTCTTGAAGGTTTAGCGTTTACCGTGCTTACTATGTTTTATCCTACAATTCCGCTTATTTGTTTGCAACTTTCAAACGGAACTCTTGGAAGTTTATCGCTTACGGCGATAATAGCGGTATTTTTAATAGCGCAGTTAACAGACGTTTTCGCATACTTTGTAGGCTCTCTTTTAAAGGGTAAAAAACTTATTCCAAGCATTAGCCCAAATAAGACGATTAGCGGAGCGATAGGCGGTCTAATAGGTGGCGTTATTGGTAGCGTGCTTGCTTACTTTATTTCCGTTTGGGCGGGCGCAACGCCGTTTAAAAACGTTCAAATGGAAGCGGTAATAATTTTCCTTGTTTTAACAGGAATTTTGCTTAGTATAGTAAATCAAGTGGGCGACCTTATCGAAAGTTATATTAAGCGTAAAGTCGGTTTAAAAGATATGGGCAATATTTTTCCAGGTCACGGCGGAATGCTCGATAGAGTTGACGGTTTATCGTTCGTTTCTTTAATAACTTTTGTTTTGTACTCATTTTTAGTGTAAAAATAGGATATACTTTATTATGATAAAAATAGCATTGCTTGGTAGTACGGGGTCAATAGGTACGCAAGTTTTAAACGTTGTTGACCGCTACTCAGATAAATTTCAAATTGTAAGTTTGTCTGCTGGTAGTAACGCTGAACTTTTAGAAAAGCAAATAAATAAATATAAACCGCGTATAGCAACTATTGCTGACCCTGCTGGAATTTTTAAAATTAAAGAAATTCCTAAAGGCGTGTCGCTTTATTACGGTGAAAACGCCGTTATGCACGCCATTACTGAAGACGTTGACGTGGTGTTTGCGTCAATGATGGGTTTTAGTGGACTTTCCGCAGTAAAAACTGCTGTTTCTATGGGTAAAACGGTTGCTCTTGCAAACAAAGAAACGCTTGTTGCAGGTGGCGAAATTATAATGGATCTTGCTAAAAAAACGGGCAGTAAAATTATCCCCGTTGATAGCGAGCATTCGGCGCTTTGGCAATGCCTTGATTTTAACGCGGGTAGAGAGTTTAACAAACTTATAATTACGGCAAGTGGTGGCGCGTTTAGGAATAAAACGTTAGACGAACTTAGTGGCGTTACGGCAAGCGACGCGCTTAATCATCCAACGTGGAAAATGGGCAAAAAAATAACCATTGACTGCGCAACGATGATGAACAAGGGCTTTGAAGTTATTGAAGCAATGTGGCTTTTTAACGCGCCTAAAAGTAAAATCGACGTAGTTATTCACCCTCAAAGCATAGTTCATTCTATGGTAGAGTTTAGCGACGGCGCTATCTTAGCGCAACTTGGCAGTCCGTCAATGGAACTTCCTATTCAACTTGCTTTAACGTATCCAAATAGATTACCTTTAGGTGACGACAAATTTAGTTTAGTTGGTAAAAATTTAGAGTTTTACGATATTGATAGAAATAAATACCCTTGCTTTGCACTTTGCGAAAAGGCTATTGAAATGGGTTTTAACTATCCTTGCACGCTTAGTGGCGCTGACGAAGAAGCGGTAAAACTTTTTATTGAAGGTAAAATTAAATATCTTGAAATTAAAAATTATATCGAGTACGCCTTGTCGCGCACCGATAAACTTAGCGTAACGTACGATAATCTTGTGTATACCGACGGTATGGCAAGACGTTACGTTCATGAATTGTATAATAAACGGAGTAGTAGTAAATGAATTTATTATCAACGGTGGCCGACGTTTTTTCTACGATAGGCTCTGTATTACTTGCCTTGCTCGTTTTAATGGTTATGATAACCGTTCACGAACTTGGGCATTATATAGCGGGTAAAATTTTAAAATTTAAAATTAATGAGTTTGCAATAGGTATGGGACCTGCTATTTTTAAACGCAAAAATAAAAAAACGGGCGAAGTTTTTTCAGTTAGAATTTTACCGCTCGGCGGATTTTGCGCTTTTGAAGGGGAAGACGAAGAAGGCGACAGTCCCGACGCTTTCAACAAAAAAGAGCCTTGGAAAAGAGTTATAGTATTAGTTTCCGGCGCTCTTATGAATTTTGTTTTAGGCGTAATAGTTTTAATGCTTAGCGTTGGAATTTACGGTCAGCAAGCAGTCCAAACTTATGACATAAAACCGACTGATAGCGCGGTTATTAACGAAAATTCTCTTCATACTGACGACGTTATTTTGAAAATTGACGGTAAAAATATTTATATGGCAACAGACATTTCCTCGGCGCTTAACGGCAAAAATGAAGGGGATATAGTAAAAGTTACCGTTAAAGACAAATCGGGGCAAACCGTTGTTCGTAACGTTGCGTTAAGAAATAATCCAGCGAGTGAAAATTTAACTGACGTCATACCGTCGTATACGGCGCTTGGAATTTCAACGATACAAAAACTAACGCCAACAAAATCATCTTTAATTAAAGACGGCGATTATTTACTTAGACTTAACGACGGGCAAACGGATACTGACGGAACGATTATTTATTACCCTGAAGAACTTATTGACTATGCTAGAAACAAGGTGGAAAAAGGCGAAAACGTAGAGTTTTACGTTCGTCGCGCGGTTGACGGCGAGTATAAGGACGTCTTAATTTCTATACCTAAAAACGACGATATTTCTAATTGGCCTAGCAAAGTTGTTTTAAATTATTTAGGTATTAGCAAAACACAAACTTATCTTAAATATTCAACGACAACAATCAAGTTTAATTTCTTTGAAAGTATTGGTAGGGGGTTTGGTTATTCTCTTAACGTAGGCGGTACTATTTTTAGAACGCTTGGCGAACTTTTAACGGGCAAACTTGGCTTAGAAGCCGTAGGCGGACCTATTACCACCATAACTACAACGTCTGAAAGTATTAGACTTGGCGGACTTCAATATCTACTTGATATCGCTGGTTTTATAGGAGTAAACCTTGCCGTGTTTAACTTGCTCCCTATTCCAGCATTAGATGGTAGCCGTAGCGTATTTTGTATTATTGAATGGATACGCAAAAAGCCCGTTAACCGTAAAATTGAAGGCATTATTCACGCAGTAGGCTTGCTCGTATTATTAGGATTTTCAATTTTAGTAGACGTATTACAACTGTTTTAATATGGTAAATTGTCAAACTAAGCGCGCTACTTAGCAATAAATCAATAATAAAATAAAACGCTTTGCGAAAATACCGCAAAGCGTTTTTAAATTAACGTGTAATTTAATCTTCAAAACATAAAATAAAAGCAGGCGAAACGTCTAAAATTTTGCATAAGTTTGCAAGCGTGTCAAGAGCGGGTAGTTTATCGCCACGCAAATAATACGCTATCGTTGGTTGAGAAATACCAAGTTTTTTTGCAAGTTCGGTTTGCGTGTAACCACTTTGTTTTATACTGTCTTGTAATCTTTTTCTTATTTTTTCTATAGTTATCATAATTTACACCCCCCCATATAAAATTATGACCAATAGTTATAAAAAATACTTGCATTATACCCATTAGGTATGATATACTATGGTTATAAATTAATAAGGAGTGTTATTATGGGTTCTTTTGAAATTCCAAGTGAAGTTACAGGAGTAATTGTTAATGGGATTGTTGCAATTGTGATTATAGGTTATTTAAAAAATTTATTTAGCGTATTTATACCTACGGTGCTACCAATGATAATTTCAGGCGTGCTTGCTGAAAAGAAAGGTAAAAGTGTTGGGCTTTGGATATTTTTAGGTTTTTTAATTGGGTGGATTGCTGTTATTATAGTTGCGTTAAAAGCTAGCGAAAAACAAGATAATAATAGTTATAATAATTCTACTAATATTGAAGATGTAAATAATCAGTCTAATTTTTCAAAATCATTTAAAGCGGTTAATACTAATCAATTATATTCAAAAAAAGTTGATAACGCTTCGAGGTGGACGTGTTCGTGTGGAGAGAAAAATCATCCTAACGCTATAATGTGTATATACTGTGGTAAAGGAAGAAATCAATAATAAAATAAAACGCTTTGCGAAAATACCGCAAAGCGTTTTTTAGTTGTGAGTTTATTAAATTTTAACCAAGTTCTTTATCGCTTTTACCCGTACCGCAATTACCGCAAAACTTAGAGTTTGCAGGGTTTAGCGAGCCACAGTTAACGCACGTCCAACCATCGCCTATACGGTTGCCGTTAAAGGCGCGCACGTCAATATTATTAGTGCGGTTACTGTTTTCGTCAAAATTGTCGTTATAATTATAATTTCCGTTTGTATTGTTTACGTCGTCGCCAACGTATTTATTGTTAGAGTTAAACGCGTCGCTATTATTGTAACCGTTATTATTACCGTAAGCGTTATTACCACCGTAACCGTTGTTAGCGCTTGGGTTGTAGCCGTTATTGCCGTAAGGCGCGTTAGAGTTAAACTCGCCACCATAACTGCCGTTACCGTTATATTGGTTATTGCCGTAATGATTGTTAGGGTTGTAAGGATCACCGCCGCCGTAAGGGTTATTTGGATTATACGGGCTGTTGTAATTATTGTAGTTGTTGTAGTTATTTTGTTGTGATTCTGCTGAACTCAAAGCAACTATAATTACTGCAATCCAGCCTATTAAAAAGCCTAAAAATACCCAAAGTCCAACGCTTTTACCTTTCTTTTTTGCAAGAATTCCCGAAATAATCATAGGGAGCGCTGAAGATATAACAAGGTAAATTAAATAACCTATAACCATTATGCCTGGCGCTAATAAATCGGCGTCAGCGCTTGTTAAGTAAGAATAATCTTCCATAGTAAAACTCCTTTATGCGTATAGTTTAGCACATTTAATTATATAAATCAATTAAATTTTAAAATTACATGAAAAGTTATAGTAGTTATAAAAACAGTTGTAAAAAGGTTATAATTGTGTTAAAATAATTAAATATGAAGGCAATAGAAATAAAAAATCTTTCTTTCAAATACGAAGATAATTCACCCTTCGTCATAAATAACGTAAGTCTTGAAATTGAAAAAGGTCAATTTGTATGTGTTTTAGGTAGAAACGGTAGCGGTAAATCTACTCTTGCAAGGCTTATTAACGGACTACTTAATTTAACTAGCGGTAGCGTAAAAGTTTTTGGGCTTGATACTGCAAACAATAGCAACTTGTTTGAAATTAGAAGCAAAGTTGGTATGGTGTTTCAAAACCCAGATAATCAAATGGTTGCCACTATCGTTGAAGACGACGTTGCTTTCGGTCCTGAAAATATAGGCGTTCCACCTATCGAAATTGGCGAGCGAATAGATTTTGCTTTAAACGCTACTGATATGAGTGAGTTTAGAAAGGTTGCGGGGCAAAGATTATCGGGCGGTCAAAAACAACGCATAGCCATTGCTGGAGTTCTTGCCGTGAAACCCGAAGTTTTGATTTTAGACGAGTCTACCGCCATGTTAGACCCAAAGGGTAGAGCGGAAGTTATGAACGTAGTTAAAAAACTTAACGACGGGGGTATGACGGTTATCGCTATCACTCATTATATGGAAGAAGCCGTTTTAGCCGACCGCGTTATAGTTATGAGTAACGGCGAAATTGTAAAAGACGGTACTCCGCGTGACATATTTAAGTGTAGCGAAGAGTTAAAAGAATACGGGCTTGAAGTTCCACGAGCCGTGTATATTGCAAACGAACTTAGAAAAGCGGGATTGCCTATTGACGGCGATATCTTAACCTCAGACGATTTGGCGGAAAATTTATGCAAATTATTTCAAAAGGTTTAAAATTTACCTACAATAAAAAAACCGAGTTTTTAAAGGAAGCGTTATCTGGCGTTGATATTACTATAAACGAAGGGGATTTCTTTGGAATTATTGGTCATACGGGTAGCGGAAAATCTACTTTTATTCAGCATCTTAACGGGCTTATTCCCGTTCAAGAAGGCTCTTTAATCGTTGGCGATTACGATTTATCTAGCGGTAAAAAGAAAAACAAAAAAGAGTTTAAAAAGTCGCTTAAAGAACTTCGTAGCAAAGTGGGAATGGTGTTTCAGTACCCCGAATATCAACTCTTTGCCGAAACTGTTTTCGACGACGTTGCTTTTGGCTTGAAAAACTTTTTTCCGTCGCTTAGTAAAGAAGAAGTTTATATCGCTGTTAAAAACGCTGTTGAGATTGTAGGGCTTGATTTTGACGACGTTAAAAACAAATCTCCGTTTGATTTATCAGGCGGTCAAAAACGCAGGGTGGCAATTGCCGGCGTTCTCGTTACCAAACCCGAAATTTTGATTTTAGACGAGCCGGTTGCAGGTCTTGACCCGCTTGGCAAAAAACAATTAATGCAAACACTTCATTCCATTCACGGTAACGGCGTAAAAACGGTAATAATCGTTTCTCACGATATGGACGAAGTATGTGAAAACTGTAATAAAATAGCCGTGTTTAGCGAAGGTAAAATAGTTTATTTAGATACGCCTGAAAACTTGTTTAAAAACGCTAATGAACTCACGGCGCTTCGCCTTGACGTTCCAATAACTCAAAAATTATCAAAGCGTTTAGAAGACGTTGGCGTTAATATTAAAACCAACTATAAAACTGATGATTTTATTAAGGCGGTAATAAACGTGTATAACAATAAATAACGGCGTATAGGTCGGTTATTAACAATAAATATAAATAAATTTTAGTAAATTATAAGGTGAAAAATGTTAGCGGACGTAACGTTTGGGCAGTATTATCCTACCGAGTCTTTCGTTCATAAAATGGACTCGCGAATAAAGTTACTGCTTTTAATTGCATATATAGTGCTAATTTTCGTAGTTGAAAACTTCTACGGATTTTTAGTTGCGTGCGCGTTTTTTTTATTAGCGGTTGCCTTTTCAAGAGTTCCGCTTTCGTCTATACTTAGAAGTATAAAAGGAATAATATTTTTAGTATTATTCACCGTGATACTTAACTTGTTTTTCTATCAAACTGAAAACCCAACCATAGTATTTGAGTGGGAATTTATAACAATAACTAAAGAAGCGCTTATTTTTTCAGCATTTATGGCGCTTAGGCTTATACTTTTAGTGCTTGGTAGTAGCATTTTAACTTTAACGACTACTCCCGTTGCGTTAACGGACGGTATAGAAAGTCTTTTAAAACCGTTAAAAGTAATTAAATTTCCCGTACACGAACTTGCGCTTATTATGAGTATAGCGCTTAGATTTATTCCTATCTTAATGAGTGAAACAGACCGTATTATGATGGCTCAAAAGGCGCGTGGAGCGGACTTTGATAGTGGTAACGTGTTTAGTCGTGCAAAGGCAATGATTCCCGTTTTAATCCCCCTTTTAATAAGTGCATTCCGCCGTGCCGACGAACTTGGCGATGCTATGGACGCGCGTTGTTATAGTGGGTCAAAAAATAGAACTAAGTATAAAAAATTAACTTTATCTTGGCGTGATTTAGTAGGTTTTATAGTAACTGCCGTTGCGGTGGCGGGCGTTGTGCTACTAAACGCTTACGTTGGGGTGGTAATATGAACGTTTTACTCACTTTAAGTTATGACGGAACTGACTTTTGCGGATATCAAATTCAGCCTAATAAACGTACCGTTCAAGGCGCTTTGGAAGATGCGTTATTTACTTTAACGGGTGAAAAGGTTAAAACGGTTGCTAGCGGAAGAACTGATAGCGGAGTGCACGCTTTAAGCCAAAAGGTTAATTTTAAAACGTCGTCTACCATACCGCCACAAAAATTTCAAGAGGCGTTAAACGCTTTACTTCCTAGCGACGTTAAAGTTTTAAAGAGCCAAATGGTTGCAGACGATTTTAACGCTAGATACAACGCTAAGCGCAAAACTTACGTCTACAAAGTGTATTTTTCAAGCGTTGACGAGCCTTTAAAAAGTAGATACGCCGTAAAAATTCCTTACGAGTTAGATGTAACTTTAATGAAAAACGCGTGCAAAATCTTAGAAGGTACTCACGACTTTAAATGCTTTTTATCGAGTGGAAGTAGCGTTAAAGATACCGTTAGAACGATATATTCGGCAAAGATTAAAAACGTAAAAGGCGGTCTTGAATTTTCTTTTACGGGTAATGGGTTTTTATACAATATGGTAAGAATAATGGTTGGTACGCTCGTAGGCATAGGTGAAGGAAAGAAAACGCTTGACGATTTAAAAAGCGGTTTACTCAGCGGTGAGCGCACTCGCGTAGGTAAAACTATGCCACCGCAAGGTCTTACTTTATTTTCAGTTGAATATTAAAAGTATACTAAAAGTATTTTGAAAAATAGCGTAAATTTGCTTGACAAAAGTTTGCGTTTCTAATAAAATAGTCAATGCGATAATCGGATTTGCTTATTGGATTAGCCCCCCGACGAGCAAAATTTGAATATAAAAATAAATTTTCAGGAGAAATATCATGAATACTTTCATGGCAAAAAACGGTCAGATAGAAAGAAAGTGGTATGTTGTTGACGCAACGGATATGCCTCTTGGTAGACTTGCTTCTCAAGTAGCGGCAATTTTAAGAGGTAAAAATAAACCTACTTTTACACCTAACGTTGACACGGGTGACCACGTTATCATAATTAATACTGATAAAGTTGTATTAACAGGTAAAAAACTCGACCAAAAATATTATACTTATCATACTGGTTATATTGGCGGTCTTAAACAAATTCCTTACAGCAAAATGTTGGCTGAAAAGTCAGACCTTGCTGTGTACGAAGCAGTTAAAGGTATGCTTCCAAAGAACAGTCTTGGCAGACAAATGATTACTAAACTTCGCGTTTATAAAGACGATAAGCATAATCATATTGCCCAAAAGCCTGTTGAACTTAAACTTGGTAAGTAATCGGAGGTAAGTTATGGCTAAAGTAGCAAGCAAAAAGAAACTTCAATATTGGGGTACCGGCAGAAGAAAAAAAGCCGTTGCAAGAGTTAGACTTATCCCAGGCGGAACTGGTAATATCGTTATCAATAAACGTGGTATTGACGATTACTGCGATCTTGAAACGGTTAAACTTATTATCAAACAACCACTTGTTTTAACAAACACGCTTACTAAATACGACGTTTTCGTTAACGTTGTTGGCGGTGGTTTTACAGGTCAAGCAGGCGCTATTCGTCACGGCATTGCGCGCGCGTTAATCGTTGCAGAACCTGAACTTCGCGCTGAACTTAAAAAAGCAGGTTTCTTAACAAGAGATCCAAGAATGAAGGAAAGAAAGAAATACGGTCTTAAAAAGGCTCGTCGCGCTCCTCAATTCTCAAAGAGATAATTTTTATAAAATTATTAAAACGGTTTACCTTATGGGTAGACCGTTTTTTATCTTGTTTATTGTTGTAAAATTTATATTAATGTGCTAAAATATAAATATGGATATAAAAACTTTTTCGATTAAAAAAATTGCAATACTAATTTTATCGCTTTGTTTAGTGGTTACTTGCTGTCTATTTTTAACTTCTTGTGACGATGATGAAGTTGAATATAGAAATTTTGATGGAATTTCTTTAAAAGACGTTACCGTTACTTACGACCAATTTGGTCATAACGTAGAAATTATTGGTAAAGACGCTTACCCAAGCGCAACTTACGAACTTACCGAAGAGCATATTGACGCAGGAATTTACACTCAAACGCTCACCGTTAAACAAGACGGGTATAATGACCTTGTTTTAACGGCAACGCTTACTATTAACAAGGCAGAGCCTAGAATTACTCCAGATCAATACGACTTTGAAAACAATGTAAAATATTCTATTTACGACGGGACGGAAAAACCGCTTACTTGTTTAATAAATTACGAACAAAGAGAACTTGCAACTTACGAATATTATAGCGGTAATCAAAAACTTACAACTGCGCCAACAAACGTTGGAAAGTATAAGGTTATAGTAACTCTACCAGAAGTTAATAACTATTTTGGCAAAACTCAAGAATTTAACCTTGAAATTAAAGAACCGCAATATATAATGAATTTCTTTGTTATAAACCCTTTAACCCAAGAAAAGTCAGACTCAATAGGTGCGCTTCCTTGTTTAAGAAACGGCGTTATTGATAAAGATGCAATATTAAACGCAATAGGTCAAAATATTCCTATAATTGACGGATACGTTTTTGAAGGTTGGTACGTTTTCGACGAGCCTATAACTTCAACCTTTAACTACGATCAAAATATCGAAGTTATAGGAAAATACGTTCAAGTTAGTTAAAACACTAATAAAAACTTCTAAAAAATTATTATTAAAAAATTTATACCGCAATTTGTAATTGCGGTATTTTTTTGTTGATTTTTAACGCAAGCGTGTAAATTAAGGTTAATTTTTAATAAAATCGCCGTAATTTTTTATAAATCGACAATTTTAAACAAAATAAGTTAAAATATTTTGAAAAAACTATTTTATTTTGAATAAAAATATGTTACACTATAATTGCTAAAAAAGTAAATAATTGTAAAATTATAAGGAGCGTTATATGGCTAATCATAGTGTAGTTATACTTCAAGATAACGCCGTTGCAATAGAAGAACTTGCAAAGGCCGTGGGAGAGATAGAAGGTTTTACCGTTGCAGGTAGTTCAGTTGACGGCGAGCAAGGCATAGAAATTATTAAAAGAACTAAGCCTGAGTTTGTCGTGCTTGGTTTAATTTTACAAACTCTTGACGGGTTTGCGGTTTTATCAAAACTCAAAGAAGAAAAAATTGAAGTTAAAGCGTTGGTCGTTAGTTCTTTTACGCGTGATAGCGTTGTAAGGCGCGCTTTGAGCGAAGGGGCTATATATTATATGGTAAAGCCGTACAAGACGGAAGTTTTAAAAGCAAGGCTAATTGAACTTACTGAAGATTTAACTAGTGATAAAAAGCAAACGGAAGATAACGTTGTTACTACATACAAGAAAAACACGCTCGATGAAAAGATAAGTAAAATTTTTATATCGGTAGGAATTCCACCGCACATCAAAGGCTACTACTATTTGCGTGAAGGTGTTAAAATGGCAGTTAATAATCCCGAAGTTATAAATAACATAACTAAGCAGTTGTATCCTAAAATAGGTGAAAAATATTCAACAACGGCGTCTAAAGTTGAAAGGGCAATACGTCACGCCATAGAAGTTGCGTGGAATAGAGGTAGAATTGAAGTTATAAATTCAATGCTTGGAATTCGCGCTTACATAGGAAACGAAAAGCCAACTAACGGCGAGTTTATAGCCCTTATTGCCGACAAAATGCTTTTAGACGGCGCTTAAACTAAAAAAAATACAAAAAATATAAAAAAATATTAAAAAAAGTGTTTACAAAATTAACATCTGTGATTATAATAACAAGGCAATCTATAAAGGAGTAAATTAAATGCCTAATTATATTTTATGTCCCAGATGTGAACTTAATTATATTTTAGAGGGTGAAGAATACTGCGCCGTATGTAAAGCGGAACTTAAAATCGGTCCTAAACTTATGTTTAACGCAAGTGACGACGATGGAACTGATAAAGTGCTTTGTCCTATTTGTAAAACAAGATATATTGATAACGATGAAGACGAAATTTGCGATTACTGTCGCACGCATCATCTTGATAAAAGCGATATTTCGCCTGACGATACCGGCGATGGTGACGACGATAGTTGGAGACAGTTCCTTGACGACGACGAAAAAGACGAAATTTCTAACAAGGGCGATGACGATGAAGAGAATTTATTGTTATCTCAAATTGAAGAAGAAGAAAAAATTGACGATGACGATGATTTTGACGACGACGAAGACGAGTTTGTTGACTCTTCTGACGATGACGATGATTTCGACTACGTTATAAACGACGCCGATTTTGAAGATTACGACGAAGACGACGAAGACGATGATGATGACGATGATGACGATGACGACGAAGAAGTTTCTAGTAAGCGTTCAAAAAAATAAAAGTCAGTTTAATTAATATTTACCGCGCGACGTTTTAAAAATTAGTAAAATGTCAACAATAAAGATATGATAAAATCTTCTTTAAACATTGACGGTACTAAAGAAAAGGTCAAAAAATATTTTAATAAAAACGTAGAAGTTAAGGTAAATCTTGGTAGAAATAAATTCGTTAGATATGAAGGCGTTGTAACGCACGTTTACCCGGCTCTATTTACCGTTACACCTAAAAGCGAGTTTAACGGAAAAACGAGTTTTTCTTATTCGGAATACCTTTGCGGAATGGTAGACTTAAAGTTAATAAACTAAAAAAGCGTAGTGATTGTTAAAGTCACTACGCTAATTTTTTAACTAAAAAGATTAAATAAAAAAATAAGTCATACCGTAATAACCGTTTGCATAATAATAACTAACTGAAAAAAGCGAGGTTAAAATTATGTTAAACAACAATATCGAGACGTATAACGAGCATACGTTTAAAAATTCTAACGTTATAGAGTGTAAAATTCCACTTTCCGAAGAGTCAATTTCAAAAGTCGTTTCCGCGTGTTCTATGGCGGTAATAAATAAAAGCGAGTGTCAAGATGGTTATTTAAGTTACAGCGGAAAGGCAATTTTTACCGTTTTATATGAAGAAGACGGTTCTTTAAAAAAGAGTGAATGCGGTGTGGAATTTAGTTATAAAACTGAAGTTAAAAACCTTAAAAACGGGGCTATAGTTTGTTTAAACGTAAAAACGGGTGGGGAAAAGTTATCGTTTTTAAACGGTATAGCGTCCATTAGCGCCACGCTTACCGTATGTGGCGAGTTTGCTAATAAATCGGTGACTGAAGTTGCTAGTATTGAAGACGGGTTTTTAACCAAAAAGTACGATATGGAAAGTTTAAACGAAGTGTGTTTTTTACAAAAAAGTATAAGCGTTGAAGACGAGTTTGAACTTGAATATTGCGTTAAAGATATTTTATGCCACGATGAAAAAATAATAGTTAGTGGCGTTGAAGCGGGTATAGGCGTTGTAAACGTTAGTGGAGAAGTTGAAGTTACCGCGTACGCGTCTATGCTTGACGGGGTCGACGTTTGTAAAATACGAAAAACTATTCCTTTTAACGCCGAACTTGAATGCGCCGACGTTTATCCAAACTGTTACGTTACCCAAAATTTTAGTAACGTTCAGGCAGTTATAAAAGCGTACGTTGACGAAGGTAAAAACAAAAGCAATTTTTCTATTGAGTGTATTGCTGTGGTTAATTGTAAAGTATTTGAAAACGTTTCTTACTCAGTTGTAAGTGATGCGTATTCTCTTGAAAACGAGTTAAATGTCGTTAAAGAAGACGTTGTTTTTAACAAATTTTTATCGTATTCTAAGCGCGAACATAAAATTAGTGGCGAGATTATTGGAGAAATATCAAAAAACGATAGACTTATTTGCGTTTCGGGTGTTAAAATAGAAAACGACGAGTATGAAATAACTGACGGCGCTTTGGTTGTTAGCGGTTTAGTAAACGCCGTTGCCGTATATAAGGGCGACGACGGTATAAAATACGCTCAACTTAATTGTCCGTATAACGTGTCGCTATCTTTAAACGGAAATTGCGTTTCAGACGTAAACGTTGAAGTTAGTTGTTTAGACGTTCGCTTAATACCGTCTGGTTTTTCTTATTCATACGCGTTAACCGTGTGCTATGGCGAAACGCTCAAAGCAAGCGAACAAGTAGTAAAAAGCATAGAAAAAGGCGCTCAAATACAAAAGAACGATTGCGCAATTAGCGTTTTAATTGCCAAAAAAGGCGAAACGCTTTGGGACGTATCAAAACGCCTTGGCGCTAATGAAGACGAAATTTTAAAGTATAACGATATTGAGTTTCCTCTATGTGGCGACGAGAGAATAGTAATATTTAGAGAAGATAAAAATTAACTAAAAGCAAAGGAGAAGTCATGAAATCTGTTACCGTAAAAGCGTATGGAAAAATAAATATTTCGCTTAACGTTTTAGGCGCGGAAAACGGCTATCACAATTTAGATAGCATCGTAGTTACCGTTGATAAGTACGACAAAGTTACCGTAACTAAGCGTAAAGACGATAAAATTTTATTAAACCTTTACGGCGAATACGGTAACAAGCCTTTCATACAAGAAAAATACAACGCTTACAAAGCGGCAAAGATGTTCAAAGAAAAGTTTAATACTACGGGCGTTACCGTTGATATTGAAAGAAATATTCCAGAAGGTAGCGGAATGGGTGGTTCGTCCGCCGATATAGCAGGCGTTTTAAAGGCAATGCAAAAACTATTTAAAATAACTGACGACGTTAAAGATATTGCCGACGCTTTAGGTAGTGATTCCGGTTATTTACTTAGCGGTGGTTTTGCAAGGCTTACTTCTCGTGGAGAAGTAGTTGAAAAGTTAAATATAAATTGGAAACCGTATTTTATAGTAATTTACTCTAAAAGCGGTGTAAATACCGCCGAATGCTTTAAAGAGTTCGATTTAGGAAATTATAACGGGTTAGTTTGTAATAACGACGAAGTAATTAACTGTTTACGCCAAAAAGACGTGTCGTTACTAAAAGGCAAAACGGCAAACGCCTTAACTAAGCCTGCAATCAAGTTAAACGAAGAAGTTAATAGTAATTTATCCGCTCTTTTAGATTTATCTCCCGACGTTTGTGATATGACGGGTAGCGGTTCTACCGTTTTTTCAATGTACGATAGTTACGAAATGGTTACTTGGGCTTATTCTAAACTTAAAAATAAGTACGGCAAACGCGTTGAAATGTTAGACGTTTATAACCCTGATTACAAATCGCCGTTAAAAGGTTTTTTTGAAAGATTTTTAAATCTAGATTAAAAAACAACAATAAAAAACTTAAAAACTGAATAAAAATCCTCGTTACGTCAATAATTGACTTGTACGCTAATTGCGTATAACGGCGTTTAGCCAAAATTATTAGTAACGGGGACTTTTTTTATGAAAAAAACGGGTATAACTTTAATTTTGATAGCAATAATAATGGTAATAATAGCGGTGGGGACAAACACCACTTCAACTAATAACGAATATCTTCGCATACATATAAGAGCAAACTCAAATAGCGAATACGACCAAAGCGTAAAAATGGATATAAAAGACGTAGTCGTTAATTATTTAACCCCTTTAGTTGCGGAGTGCGACAGCAAAAGCAAAGCCATTTCTATGCTAAATAACGAGCAAAAAAACCTTGAAAAAGTTATTGATAACGAACTTAAATTAAGGGGATATTCTTATAAAAGTAAAGTTAAAATTGCAAACGAAAAATTTCCCGTACGCGTTTATGAAAACGTAACGCTAGGTGAAGGATTTTACGATGCCGTTATAGTTGAACTTGGAAATGCTGAAGGGGATAATTGGTGGTGCGTAGTATATCCGCCGTTATGTTTTACAAGTGGTGAAAACGGTATTGAGTACAAATCTAAAATAATGGAAATTATTGAAAAGTTTTTCAAAAACAATTAGTAGAATTACTTTTAGTACATAAGGAGGCTATATGAAAAATTGGTTTAAAAAAGGGATTATCGCCCTTATTTTATCAGTAGTTGTCGGCGTTGGTACGGCGTTTACCACTCAAGCGTACACAAACTATAACGCCGTTACTGAAGTAGCGATAGTAAATGCTAAAAGTAGTTCTGCAGATATTAAATTAGTTCAAAAAAAACTTAAAAACTGGGGATATTATAAAGGCGCGGTAGATGGTATTTACGGCAAACAAACTAAGTCGGCAGTTATACTTTTTCAAAAAAGGAACGGTTTAGTTGCCGACGGTATCGTTGGTAATAAAACGCTAAAAGCAATGGGTATTTCGTCAAGTCAGTTAAGCGGCGGTTCAAGTTCGTCAAGTAGTTCGGTTGCAGGGTATTCAAGTTCTGACGTTGCGTTACTTGCAAGGCTTATTTACGCCGAGGCGCGCGGAGAAACTTATAAAGGTCAAGTAGCGGTTGGCGCAGTTGTGTTAAATAGAGTAAAAAGTTCATCTTTTCCTAATACTATTGCAGGCGTAATATATCAACCGTACGCTTTTACTTGCGTTCAAGACGGTCAAATAAATTATTCGCCAAACAGCACGGCGTACGCCGCGGCAAAAGATGCTATGAACGGTTGGGATCCGTCGTACGGAAGTTTATACTATTACAATCCAAGAATTGCAACGAGTAGTTGGATTTTTTCCCGTCCAACGAAAGTAACGATAGGCAATCACGTTTTTGCATCGTAAGGAGGGTTTATGAGTAAGAAAAACAGTAATAAAAATAGCGCTATAAATAAAACTGAAAATATAGCGAATGATACTAATGCTAATCAAAACGCGTTTATTACCGATGAACACTTAATAAACGAAAACGAGCGTGAAAGCAAAGCCGAAAATAAAAGACTTGAAAATTTAAAGAGAGATAAACTCAAACAAGAAAAGAAACTTTTAGCAATAAAAACTAAACAAGAACGCCTTAAAGCGCGCAATCAACAGCGCGTAGATAAGCAAATTATTAAGCAAGAAAAACGCCAAGAAAAGCAACGCCAGAAACAAGAAAAACAAGCCTATAGGCGTGATAACGGCAAAAATAAGCGTGGGATTGGCGGGTTTGTTACAGCCATCGTATCTCTTGGCGTTAGCGTGCTAGTGCTTGGCGGACTTCTTGCCTACACCGTGTTTAGTCCGGTAGACGATTATATAAATATGTCGGCAAACGAAGAGCGTAATTTTTACGATTTAGTAGGTTACGTTGATAATATAGACACTAATTTAAGCAAAGTTTTAGTGTCTAACGACGACGAAAATATTCAAAAAATGTTAGGCGAAGTTAGACTTCAAAGCAATTTAGCGTCTGAAAGTTTGGCAAATTTATCTCTTCACGACGAAGAAAAATTTTACACCGTTAAGTTTATAAACCAAGTAGGCGATTATTCAAAATATTTAAACAATAAACTTATTAGCGGACAAAGTTTAAACGAGCAAGACTTAAAAACTCTTAACGAAATGTATAAAATTAACAAAACGCTCAAACAAGAACTTTCTACGCTTGCGTCAAACATTAACGAAGATTTTGAGTTTAAAAGCATATACGAAGACAAAAAAGACAATTTAATTATTTCAAAATTTATACAGCTTGAAGAGTCTTCAGTTGACTATCCGCATATGATTTACGACGGCGCGTTTTCAGACGGCACTGAAAGTAGTAAAGCAAAAGCCTTAGAAGGTTTAAAAGAAATTAAAAAGATAGAAGCCGAAGAAATTTTCAAAAAAGCGTTTAAGTCGTACGGCGTTAAAAACGTTGAACTTACCGGCGAAACTACCGATAAAGTTATTGAAACTTATAACTTTGACGGTGAACTTTCAGACGGCACTTTAATTTCTGCAACTATTAGTAAAAAGGGCGGAAAAATAATAAACTTTAATAATTTTAGAGAAGCCGAAGAAGTTAAATATACTCAAAACGACTGTCAAAGCATAGCGTCTAACTTTATTGAAAGTCTTGGAATTAAAGGAATGAAGGCGGTATGGATGACTGAAGGAACTAGCGTTGACACTTTTAATTTCGCTTACGTTTTAAACGGCGTTGTTTGCTATCCCGACTTAATTAAGGTAAACGTGTGTCGTGAGAGGGGAATAGTTTGTAGTATGGAAGCAAAATCGTATTACCTTAATCATTACGATAGAGAACTGCCAAGCGTAACCACTACTGCAAAAGACGCTCAAAGTAAAGTAAGTAGTAAAATTGACGTTGATACGTCAAGGTTTGCCGTAATACCAAGGCTTAACGGCGCGGAACTTCTAGCGTACGAGTTTACGGGTGAGTATAACGAAGAAACGTACTACGTTTATATCGACGCCGTAACTTTAAAAGAAGTAGATATTTTTAAAGTTGTAAAAACTACCGAAGGCGATTTACTACTTTAATAAACTTAATAAAATTAAAACGACGTACTAGGTTAAAAAGCCTCGAAAGTGCGCCGTTTTTTACATAATTTTACTTTTTATTACAAAAACACTCACTTTTAGCGTTATAAAAAGTGAACTTTTTATGAAATTATAGTTAGTTTATTCTAAAATCATTGATTTTAGCGCCGTTTTGTGATATTATTCAATTCCAAGTTGTACATTTAGTAGTAATTTGTAAAAAATTATTGCGTTAAGGAGCATTTATGTTAGCGTTAAAAAATATAGTTAAAGACTATTACGTTGCGGGTAATCCCGTACACGCGCTTAAAGGAATTTCAATCAATTTCCGTCAAAGCGAGTTTGTGTCTATTTTAGGTCCGTCAGGTTGCGGAAAGACTACTTTACTAAATATCGTTGGCGGTCTTGACCATTATACGTCGGGCGATCTTATTATTAACGGCAAGAGTACCAAACTTTATAAAGATCGCGATTGGGACGTTTACCGTAACCACCGTATAGGTTTTATCTTCCAAAGTTATAACCTTATTCCACACCAAACGGTTTTAGGCAACGTTGAACTTGCTTTAACCATTTCAGGCGTTAGTAAAGAAGAAAGAATTAAAAGAGCAAAGCAAGCGCTTGACCGCGTAGGACTTAAAGACCAATATTATAAGCGTCCAAATCAATTATCGGGCGGTCAATGTCAACGTGTTGCAATAGCGCGCGCCTTAGTAAACGACCCTGAAATTTTACTTGCCGACGAGCCAACCGGCGCTCTCGATACGGTAACGAGCGTTCAAATTATGGATTTAATTAAAGAAATTTCCGATGAACGTCTTGTAATTATGGTTACTCATAACCCCGAACTTGCCGAAAAGTATTCTAACCGTATAGTTAGACTTTTAGATGGTGAAATTATTGAAGATAGTAATCCGTTATCAGACCAAGACGAAATTTTAGAAGTTGCTAAAATATCTGAAAACGCTCGCCTTATAGAAGAAAGGGAAATTAAAGAAAAAAGTTTAACTGAAAAGCAAGTTAAAAAATTAGCCAAAAAGAAAAAAGAAAAGGCAAAAATGTCTATCTTTACGGCGTTTATGTTATCGGCGCGTAACTTAATATCTAAAAAGGGTAGAACGGTTATGGTTGGTATTGCAGGTTCTATTGGTATTATAGGTATTGCGCTCGTTCTTGCGTTCTCGGCGGGAATTAAAGGTTACGTTGCTTCAATGCAAGACGATATGCTATCAGGTAACCCTATTACCATTACCGAGCAAACGTATGATATCGACGCGTTAACGGGTATGATGAATAGTAATCAAAAGAAAGAAGTTATCAAAAAGCCTAACAAAGTTTCTGTTGATTCTATGATAGAGTACTTTATCAAAATGGGTAAAAACGTTGACGAATTACTTATTAAAAACGATATTAATGAAAATTACGTCAATTACGTTAAACAAATGCCAAGTGATTATTATTCGGCTATGAAACTTGGTTATGGTATTGATATTCATAATAACGTTTACACAAAAGTTCAAGAATCTGGAAAAGATGAACCAACTGAAATTTCGATTACCGCTCTTACGACGCTTTATACTGAAGTTTTGAAAAAGTCTGCATTTGAAGATTACGCTCAGTACGTTGGAATGTTTGTTCCAGATATGAAACAAGCGCCAAACAACCCAGACTATATATCTTCTCAATATCAAGTTTACGGCGAAATTGCCGACGAAAAGCATGAAGTTATGCTCGTTATAGATAAAGAAGAGCAAATGTCAGACCTTTTACTTGCAAGGCTTGGTTATTATACTCAAGACGAGTTTTTAAACCTTGTTTACCGCGCTGACGAAAGTGAAAATCACAATCCTTCGCTTGATAAAGATTATTTCGATTACTCTGAACTTATGGGTAAAAAATTATATTGGTATCCAAACGATAAAGTTTTTACAAAATCTAACAACCCAATGTTTGATTATAATTATAATCACTTAGCGGATGCTAATTGGAAAGATAATGAAAACGCTTTAGAACTTGAAGTGGTTGGTATTTTAAAACCTAATGAAAGTATAATGTTTGGTAGTTTAGGTTCAGGTATATACTATACGGAAGCGCTTACTAAGCATATTTTACAAACAACTGCTAACGAAAGTGAAGGTATTGTAAATTATTATAAAAACCTTGACGTTTCAGGTTATACTAACCCTCAACAAATAGCAAGAATAGGATCGTCTGCTTATACTCTTTCTTATAATTTTGATAACGATGACGACGGAGTTTTAGATGTAAATTCATCTATGCAGTACTTTTCACTTGGCGGTAGTTCATCGTTTATGGCTATGATGGGTGGCAGTCAAAACACCATTTCTGCTGAAGACGTAAAACAGTCTGTTATTAGAACTTTAGGCGGTAATAACGTTGCTAATTCAATAAGTATTTATCCTAATAGTTTTGACAGTAAAGACTTGGTAACTGAATATCTTGACAAGTGGAACGAAGACGGTGACGTTACCGTTGGGCAAACTATTATTTCCGATGCTGATAGGGTAGACGTTAAATATACCGATACTTTATCGCTCGTAATTGACCTTATTAACACTATGATAGATATCGTATCTTACGCGCTTATAGCGTTTACGTCCGTATCGCTTGTCGTATCTACCGTTATGATAGGTATTATAACTTACGTTTCAGTAGTAGAACGTATTAAAGAAATAGGCGTTATTCGTTCGCTTGGCGGACGTAAAAAAGACGTTAGTCATTTATTCAACGCCGAAACGTTTATTATTGGTTTATTAGCAGGTTTAATTGGTATAGGCGCAACGTATTTAATTTCGGCTATTGTTAACGCAATATTGTATCCTTTAATAGGAGTGCCACAAATAGCAGCTCTTCCAATTTTAGAAGCAGTTTTACTCGTATTATTAAGTGTAGTTTTAACTTCAATTTCAGGACTTATTCCTGCAAAGAGCGCTGCAAATAAAGATCCTGTAATAGCGCTTCGCACCGAATAGTTTTAAAGGCTAAGGTTCTTTAATAATTTTTTACAATATCTAACGTTTTAACTACTACGCAACTCTACGTTAAAGCCCT
>CALDOZ010000021.1 GCA_937912025.1 uncultured Clostridia bacterium
CAAAATATTTTATGAGCCTAGCCTAACTTGTTTCTATCCCTTTAAAAACGCACAACATTAAAAAATATCAATATAAAACTCAATACAATTTTAATCTAATCAATTTTAAAGTGGGGAGTTCCCACTTTTTAATTTAAAATTTAATTTTTTTTAAAAACACCGTTAAAACACTTTACAACGCTAAAGTAATGAAGTATACTATATCTATCACTTTACCAAAGTAAAGTAAAAGGAGAGTATTATGAAAAAATTATTAATTGCTATTTTAGCTATGATGTTATCAGTTGTTACAATGTTTTCAATGACTGCATGTAACGAAGAAAAATCAGATTTAGAACGCGTAAAAGAAAACAATAAACTTGTTGTTGGTGTTACAATTTACGACCCTATGGACTATATTGATGATGAAACTGGCGACTGGGTTGGTTTTGATGCTGAACTTGCAAAAATGTTTGCAGATGAACTTGGTGTAAATTGTCAAATTGTTATTATTACATGGTCTCAAAAAGTTGCAGAACTTAACTCTAAACAAATTGACCTTGTTTGGAACGGTATGACTGCATCTAGTGAACTTGGTGAACAAATTGATTTCTCTGTTTCGTATGCTCAAAATGCCCAAGTAGCAGTAGTTAAAGATACAAGTACTATCACAACTAAAGACCAAATTAAATCTGCTAAAATCGCTGTTGAAGATGGTTCTGCAGGAGCAGATGTTGCAAGTGAAATTCAAGCAACAAGCGTAACTCCAGTTACAGCGCAAGTTGATGCTCTTAACGAAGTTAAGGCAGGAACTTCTGACGTTGCAATCATTGATATGACAATGGCGCAAAGTGTTGTTGGTAAAAATGAATATTCAACACTTAAAATTGTTAGCGGAGTAAGTTATAATGATGAAATTTTTGCCGTAGGTTTAAGAAAAGGAAGTGACCTTAAAGCTAAACTTGACCAATTCTTAAAAGCAAAATACGCAGATGGTACTATGGCTACTCTTGCTGAAAAATATAGGGTCATTTTAAATACAGATGCGCTTTCAGCGTAAATAAATTATAGGCAGGAAAAATATGAGTGAATTTTTAGAAGTTACTTTAGAACTTTTAAACGGCTTTACTTTATCTACTCTACTTTTTCTGTTTACGTTAATAATTGCGTTACCATTGGGGCTACTTATATCGTTTTGTACGATGTCAAAGTTTGCCCCTTTAAGTGTGTTATCTAAAATAATAGTTTGGATATTACGCGGAACGCCGTTAATGTTGCAGATATTTGTAATATTCTATTTACCAGGAATGCTTAATTGGTTTGTATGGCCACAAATGAATACGGGTTGGGTTTGGTTTGATAACACAATTTCAACGCGTTTTATTGCTGCGTTAGTTGCGTTTGGAATTAATTATGCCGCGTATTTTTCAGAAATATATCGTGGCGGTATTGAAAGTATTCCAAAAGGACAATCAGAAGCAGGGCTAGTTTTAGGCATGACGAAAAGTCAAATATTTTTCAAGATAATATTAATGCAAGTTGTAAAACGTATTGTGCCTCCTATGTCAAACGAAATTATAACTTTAATTAAAGATACTTCGCTTGCTAACACAATAGGTGTTTTAGAACTTATTTTTACAGCAAAATCATTTATGCTTGAAGGTTTAATTTGGCCAATTTTCTATGCTGGTGCTTTTTATTTAATATTCGTAGGTATATTAACCATAATATTTGGAAAAATAGAGAAAAAACTTTCTTATTATAAGGTGTAATTATGAGTTTTCTTGAAGTAAAAGATATTTATAAAAGTTTTGGGAAAACTGAGGTTTTAAAAGGTATTTCTTTTAACTTAGAAGAAGGCGAAGTTTTATCAATAATAGGTTCTTCTGGTAATGGTAAAACAACGTTGCTTCGTTGTTTAAATTATCTTGAAACGGCAGATAAAGGCACTGTAACTTTAAACGGTAAAGAAATATTTAACGGCGAAACTATAAAAGGTAAAAAAGAAAAAGAAATTCGCGAAGTAAGGCTTCATTTTGGTTTAGTTTTTCAATCCTTTAACCTTTTTCCGCAGTATACTGCGTTTGATAACGTTAAATTACCGCTTAGCCTTATGGAAAAAGATAGGGCAAAAAAAGGCCTACCAAGTTTACTTAGTAAAGGCATAGATGAAGAAGTTACCGACATTTTAGCAAAAGTTGGGCTTAGCGATAAAATTAACAATTATCCTTGTGAACTTTCGGGTGGACAATGTCAACGCGTGGCGATAGCGCGCGCTATGGCGTTAAAGCCTGATATTTTGTGCTTTGACGAGCCAACGTCAGCATTAGACCCCGAACTTACGGGCGAAGTTTTAAAGGTTATTAAAGAACTTAAACAAACGTCTGGTATAACAATGATTATAGTAACTCACGAAATGGAGTTTGCTAAAAACATTTCCGATAAAGTGTTATTTATGGCTAACGGTTGTGTGTGCGAATTTGGTAGTCCCGACCAAATTTTTAACAATCCTGAAAACGAACAAACTAAACAGTTTTTACAAAATTATATATCAACGAATGAAAAGGTGAAATCATGAGTATTAACGATAAACACCTTGAAGATTTATATAAGGTAATAGCAAATTTAAATACTCCAAGCGATTGCAAAATGCTATTTGAAGACCTTTGCACTTATAAAGAATTAGAACAAATGGCTCAACGCATTGTTGCAGCGAAATGCTTACTTAATGGTAATACTTACGAAGAAGTAATTAAAAAAACGGATATTTCTTCAGCAACGTTATCAAGGGTAAGTAAATGCGTTAAGTATGGCGACGGGTATAAAAAGTTTTTAAGCGGTAACGATAATGAGTAATAAAATTAATTACGATTTACTCCAAAAAAAACAACTTAATGCAATTAAAAATTGCGCTACTAAGCCCAAACTTTTAATTCACGCTTGTTGCGCTCCTTGCTCAACTGCATGCTTAGAAAAAATCATAAATTATTTTGACGTTACAGTTTATTTTTATAATCCTAATATTACCAACGAAAGCGAGTATAATAAACGCCTTATAGAACTTCAAAACTACCTAAAAAGCGTTTATGGCGATACAATTTCGCTTGTATATGATGATTATGAAAGTCAACAGTTTTTAAACGCGGTAAAAGGTTACGAAAACGAGCCTGAAGGCGGTAAAAGATGTCAAATTTGTTATGCACTCCGTCTTGATAAAACGGCAAACTACGCAAAAACTAACGGTTACGATTATTTTACCACGACGTTATCTGTAAGCCCGCACAAAAACGCCGAATGGCTAAATAAAATAGGCGAAAATTTATCAAACAAGTATAACGTAAATTATTTGTATGCCGATTTTAAAAAGCAAGGCGGATATTTGCGTTCAATTGAACTATCTAAACAAAATAACTTGTACCGTCAAAATTATTGCGGTTGCGAATTTTCAAAAACTCAAAAATAAAATTACCCTAAAAGACACAGTCTTTTAGGGTTTTTTGTTAAATTTAAGTATTTAAGTAAAATTTATCTAAAATTCATTTTACTATAAACGCTTGTATTTGTATTTAGAATATGTTATTATATTTTTATAAAATTTGTAATATCTTATTGTGATTTAAAAATTTAAAAGGAGTTGATAAAATCTATTTTATGTTTACTTGTAAAATTTGTGGTGTAAAAACTGACCATAATAAAGGTTTTATATTCAATTCAACTAATAAATCTTGCTACTACTTTTTGTATTTTCTTACACCGTTCTTTTGTGAAATTGACGGGGTAAGGGTAACTGGTAACGCTGGTGATTGTATTATTCATAAAAAGGGTGACGCCGTTATTCACGGACCTATTAACGATAGTGAAAGTTTTATAAATAATTGGTTAATATTTGATTGTGAAGATAGCGACGTAGAATGTTTAAACTTAACCTACAATAAAATTTTTAGCGCTCACGACGAAAAGGTTTTTTCGTCTATTATAACTAATATTATGAAAGAAGACGCTATTTCTGACGAATTTAGCAAGCAAACAATTTCAAACTATATTTATCAATTATTAATTGAGTTTAAACGCCGTATTAATATTAATACTAACGAAGAAAAATCAAATTTTGAAAAATTAAATTATGCGCGAACGCACGTTTTAAGTCATTACGGAAAAAACTGGACGCTTAATGAAATGGCTAAATTGGTTGGTTTTTCAGTAAGTCGATTTTGCGCGTTATATAAAAGTTTTTTTAATCAAAGCCCAATGAACGACTTACTTAACAAACGTCTAGAAGCGTCAAAGCAACTTTTATTAACAAAGGCTTATAAAATTGCCGATATTTCTATCGCTTGTGGATTTTCTTCTCAGCAGTATTTTACAAAATTTTTCAAAATGCATACTGGTAAATCTCCACGAGAATATATGCAAGGTAATTAACTCAATATATAGTATTTATAAAAACTTACTTAAAAAGTCTAATTTCAAACTAAAAACGTTACCAAATTACGCCTAAAATTAACGATAATTGGTAACGTTTTTTATTTTTAAAGAATTTTTTAAATTGATTTTAAACTGTTTTTTATTGCTTTTTTATATACGATTTCACTCCAAATAAATTGTAAAATCATTAAGATTACCCACGATATAGGGTACACCCATAACAATTGTTCAAACGAATTGTTTAGTGGAAATATGAATATAAAATATAAAACTCTAAGCAGACAAGTGCAAAGTAACGTTAATACCATAGGCGTTACTGAACTTCCAAGTCCTTTCGATACGCCCGTTGATGCTTCTGAAAGCGCCCAAACGCAATAAAATGGAACTAAAATTATAAAGGTTAAACTTGCATTTTCAATTACGCTTGCGTTAGACGTGTAAATGTTAAATAATTGATATCTAATTAGTATAAATACGGTTGAACTTATAGCCGTTGCTATTATTGATGTTAGTGTTGCCGTTACTTGAATTTTTCGGATGTATTTAATATTGCCAGCGCCGTAGTTTTGCGCAACGAACGCCGTTATTGCTTGAGCAACTGCCGTTGATATATTAAAAATAAAACCGCCAAGCGAGTTTGCAATGGTATGACCGCTAATAACGCTTTCGCCAAGGGAAATCATAAATCCGTGCGCAATCAAGTTGGTAATATTAAACATTGCCGTTTGAAGTCCCGACGGGAGTCCAATTCTTAAAACTTGAAGCAACTGATTTTTACTAATTTTAAGTTGTTTAAAGTTAAGTTTGCAGTCGGTATTACTTTTTGCAAGATCGACTATAACAAATATCATTGCAATAAATTGAGAAATTATAGTTGCTATTGCAACGCCTGAAACGTCTAATTTAAAAACAATAACGAAAATAAGGTTAAGAGAAACGTTAATTATTCCTGAAATTCCAAGATAAATAAGCGGTTTTTTAGTGTCGCCCATAGCAAGTAAAATTGCAGAGCCAAAGTTGTAAATAATATTAAAAGGAGCGCCTAAAAAAATAATTGATAAATATATATTGGCGCGTTCAAGTAATTGGTCTTCACAGTTTAGCAAAATAAGTAAATCTCGTGAAAATATTAAACCAACCGCCATACAAATAACGCCTAAAATTACGCTTAGTATTAACGACGTATGCACTGCCTTAGATATACTCTCGCTATTTTTTGCGCCTATAGACCTAGCAACTATAATGTTAGTGCCTATAGATAACCCCATAAACAAGTTTACAAGAAGCGCAGTAACACTACTTGTCGAGCCTACCGCTGCAAGAGATAAATCGCCTGCAAACTGACCTATAATAGCAAGGTCTGCGCTATTATAAAATATTTGTAAAATAAGTGAAAGAAAAATTGGCAATGAAAATACTATTAACTTTTTAAATAACGGTCCGGTAGTTAAATCCATTTCGTTATTTTTAAAAAATTTAGACATATTTCACCTAATAATTTAATTTTCGATAAAAAAACGTCATCACTTATAGGTGATAACGTTTTTAATTTTCAAAAAACTAATTAAAGCAAACGCTTAATTACATGCACTCGTCAGCCTTGCCTGCGCAACCAAGAACGTTAATGAGTTTGTGTTTAACGATTTCTTTAATGTTAGCGCGCGCTGGTTTAAGGTATTCACGAGGGTCGAATTTTTCTGGGTGTTCGTTAAAGAATTTTCTAATAGTACCAGTCATAGCAAGACGAAGGTCGCTGTCAATGTTGATTTTACATACAGAAAGTCTTGCTGCTTCACGAAGTTGTTCTTCAGGAATACCGATAGCATCAGGCATTTTACCGCCGTTTTCGTTAACCATTTTAACGTAGTTTTGTGGAACTGAAGAAGAACCGTGTAATACGATAGGGAAGCCAGGAATTCTCTTAGAAACTTCTTCTAAAATATCAAAACGAAGAGCAGGTGGAACTAAAATACCTTTTTCGTTTCTTGTGCATTGGTCAGGAGTGAATTTATAAGCGCCGTGTGAAGTACCAATTGCAATAGCAAGAGAGTCAACGCCAGTCTTTTTAACGAATTCTTCAACTTCTTCAGGTCTTGTATAAGAACCAACAGCGTGAGAAACTTCGTCTTCAATACCTGCTAAAGTTCCAAGTTCGCCTTCAACGGTAACACCGTATTTGTGCGCGTATTCTACAACTTTTGCAGTTACTTCAATATTCTTTTCAAAAGTATGAGAAGAACCGTCAATCATAACTGAAGTGAAGCCACCGTCAATACATGCTTTACACGTTTCAAAGTCAGGGCCGTGGTCAAGGTGAAGAGCAATAGGAATGTTAGGACATTCTTTAACTGCTGCTTCAACAAGTTTAACAAGGTAAGTGTGGTTTGCGTAAGCGCGCGCGCCTTTTGAAACTTGAAGAATAACAGGAGCGTTAACTTCTTGACAAGCTTCAGTAATACCTTGAACAATTTCCATGTTGTTTACGTTAAATGCGCCGATAGCATAGCCGTTTTTGTATGCTTTTTCGAACATCTTGGTAGTGTTTACTAATGCCATATAAATATCCTCCGAATATTTTGTTTTTCTAATTGTAAGTATTATACAACATATTTTGTTAAAGAGCAAACAAAACAACAAAATTTACTAAAAAAATAATAAAATTATTTTATTTCAACTAAAATTTGCGCTTGTAAACTAAACACTTTACAAAAATTATATAAAATGCTAAAATAAGTTCGCGTTTATATCTTGGAGAATACTATGAAAAAATTGCTAACGTCATTTATAAGTTTTATACTTTTAATTTTTACTTCATTATCGCTAATTGCTTGTAATACTGAAAAAGACGAAGTAAACGTTTACGTTGTTGACGGCGCTCCTGTAATATCGGTAGCAAATTTAATTGAAGACCGTCAAATTGAAAACACAAAAGTTAAAGTAAACGTCGTACCTAATATCGATGCGTTGACGGGCGCAATCGGTAGGGGTGAGGCGGACGTTGCAGTTTGTCCTATAAACGTTGCTTCAACCTTATATAACGGTGGGGTTGATTATAAACTACTTAGCGTTAATATTTTTGGTGTGTTGCACATAGTAGGCAAAAACGCCGTTACTCTTGACGGGTTAAAGGGGCAAACGGTATATAATATTGGTAAAGGTGGAACGCCGGACGTTACTCTTAAATATATACTAAATAAAAATAATATCGCTTTCACAGAAAATTTAGACGAGCCACTAAGCGATAAGGTAAACCTTAAATACGTTTCAAGCGCTAACGAGTTGATGCCACTTCTAAAGCAAGGCGTTGCAAAATACGGGGTATTAGGCGAGCCTGCAGTTACCAAAGCAAACTCCGTTGCTAACGTGAGTTCGGTTATAAATTTAACAGAAGAATGGTCTAAGGTTTGCAATTATAAATATACGCAAGCGGGTGTAATAGTTAGTCAAAATTTAATAGAAAAAGACGTTAAATTTGTAAAAGGTTTGTTTGAAACACTTAAAAATTCAAATAATTATGCAAAAGAAAACGCTCAAAATTTAAAGAGTATAATATCAAGCGCTGGCTCTACGCTCACTGTTGATTTTACAAGCGAAATTATTTTACGCTGTAACGTTGACTGTAAGGGCGCGTATCAAATTAAAAGTGACGTTGAGTATTATCTCAGCGCGTTAATGGAATATAATAAAAACGTTATTGGCGGAAAATTGCCTGATAAAAATTTTTATATAAATTATGAAAACCTTTAAAAATTTCCTAAAAAAGTCCTACAAAATACTATTTCCACTAATTGCTGTTGCTGTTATAGTTATAGTTTGGCAAATACTTGCGCTTGTTTATAACGCTGAAGTTATAATGCCGTCGCCAATTAAAGTTATTGGCGAGTTTTTTATAGCGCTTAGTAGCGGAGATTTTTATCTTTCTCTTTTCTATACGCTGTTAAGGGCAATATTAGCGTTTATAATAAGTTTTGTTTTAGCGTTTATAACGGCGTATATATCATATAAAAACAAATATTTCATGTATTTTATGATGCCACTAACGCTAATTAGTAAAACTTTACCAACAATGAGTATAATTTTACTTTGTTATTTAGTAATTTCTCCGTCGGTATCGCCAATTTTTATTACTTTTTTAGTAGTCTTTCCTCTTTCGTATGCCGAGCAACTTAATAATTTACAATCTTTAGATGACAATATAATTCAAACGGCAAAGATGTACGGGGTAAGCGATAAAAAAATATTTAAAAACTACTTACTACCTGAAATGTTAGAAAAATCTTTTTTTACTAGCGTATCTTTGCTAGCCTTTTCAATCAAACTTACCATTTCAGCAGAAGCAATTGTGTTTTCTTCAATTAGTTTAGGTGTATTGATGTCTACTGCTAAAAGCAATTTACAAACGGGTTTACTTTTTGCATATACAATAGTTGCTATACTTTTAGGACTATTATTAGAATTTATTGCTTACGCCGTAAAAAAACGCGTTGATAATAAAAGGGGCAATTTATGATAGAGTTTAAAAATATAACTAAAAGTTATAATGATAACTTAATATTAAATAACGCCACCTTTTCAATTCCACTTGGTAAAATCACTTGTGTTTTAGGCGCAAGCGGTTCGGGTAAAACTACGCTTTTAAACGTTTTAGCAGGTACTCAAAATTATCAAGGTAGAATAGAAAATTTACCTAAAACTTTTGGCTACGTTTTTCAAGAACACAGATTAATTCCGCGTATGACCGTTAAGGAAAATCTTACTTTTTTTACTGGGGTTGATAGTGAAAAAGAAATTCAAAAATCCTTAGAAAAAGTTGGTCTTTTAGGTAAAGAAAATAGATATATAAATACTTTAAGCGGTGGTGAAAAACAACGAGTTTCAATTGCTCGCGCGCTTTTAAAAAACGCAAATTTAATTTTACTTGACGAGCCTTTTAATAGTTTAGATATATCCCTTAAAATTGAATGTTCAAAATTTTTAAAAAACGCCGTTTATCAAAGTGGTAAAACGGCAGTTATGGTAACTCACGACGTTAGCGAAGCACTATATTTAGCAAGTAAAATTTTAGTTATTAAAGATAAAAAGGTTATTGAGTTTAACAACTTGCAAGACACAACAAGCGTTTTAAGCGAGATATATAAAATACTAGGCGTAGAAGGTAACGCGAAATATATTGAAATTGAATAAACGATTAAACGTTTGGCAATAATCATATAAAATAAAAATGGCAAAAGAAGGCGCGTAATGAATATAATATACGGGGTTTCTTTTACCAAAGAGGGTTATATGATTAAACGCGGAGAATTGTATTATGCAGATTTAAGTCCTGTAATTGGTAGCGAGCAAGGTGGTGTTCGTCCCGTACTTGTCGTTCAAAACGATATTGGTAATAAATACAGTCCAACTATAATTGCTGCCGCGGTTACAAGTAAGCTAACTAAAGCAAAACTTCCAACCCATATTGAATTATCTGCCATAGAATACGGACTTAATAAAGATTCGGTAGTTTTGTTAGAGCAAATACGCACTATTGATAAAAGGCGTTTAAAGGAACGCATTGGCGAACTACCTTTTACGACAATGCAACGCGTTGATGACGCGCTACTAATTAGTCTGGGCTTTATGAAAAACGTCGATTAGAAATTAAATTAAACAATGTAACTTAAAAGGTGTAAAATTCTAAGTGGAAAACTTATTTTTATTGGTAAGTTTTTCGCTTTTTTTGTTAAATTAATAAAAATTTATAAAATTTAATAAATTACTTTGTAATTTTTACTACTATGTGATAAAATAAAATTACTGTTAGTAATTAATGCTAATTTATAAGGAGATATCTATGTTTTCGTCACTTTTAGCGTCTAATTTTACTTTTGACGGCGAAACTTTTATTAAAAACAGTATAGACTTTACTTTGTTTGGAACAGATTTTAGTATAAAGTTTTACGCTATAGCCATTGTTTTAGGTATGCTCTTATGCGTTGTGTTCGCTATTCCAATGGTTAAAAAAATAGGTCTTAATCCAGACGTTTTAATTGATTATATGCTCGGAATTGTTCCGTGCTCAATAATTTGCGCAAGGCTTTGGTACGTTCTTAATTCGCTTGACGATTTTAACAGTTTTATCGAAGTAATTGATATAACTCGTGGCGGTATGGCTATTTACGGCGGAGTAGCAGGTGGAGCGCTTGGTATTTTTATCGTAGGCAAAATTAAAAAAATTCCTTTTTCTAAAATAGCGGATATAGGCGCGTGCTTATTACCGCTTGGTCAAGCGGTTGGTAGATGGGGCAATTTTTTCAATCAAGAAGTTTACGGTATGCCAACCCAAGCAACTTTCCCGTTTGGCGTATATATTTCTTCGCTTGGCGAGTGGCGCGTTGCGTTATTTTTTATTGAAAGCATGATAAATCTTGCGTTATTCATTTCAATGTTTATTTGGTATATGAAGGCAAAACCGTCAAAATCGGGATTTTTCGTTGCAACGTATTTTATTGGTTATGGGCTAATTCGTTTTATACTTGAACCGTTTAGAGATTCTAAATTTAATCTTATGGTTTTAGGAATGAAATCGCAAGTTGTAACGTCGGTGCTCGTAATACTTGCGGGCGTAGCCGTTTTAGTAGTGTGTTTATATAAAACTTACCCACAATTTTTTAAAAATGCGTTTAGTAAAATTAAAAATCTTTTTAAAAATAAAAACGCTAATAATACAAATGAAGAAGTTAGCGACGCAACTAATGAAAATAAAGTAAAATAAAGGAGAATTATTATGAAGAATAAAAACGTTATTTCTTTAACCGTGGCTATTTCTATTGCTATTTTAGTCGTAATAACGGCAACGGTATTAGGCATTTTAAAAGCAAGCGGAACGCTTCAAACTGATTTTAACGAGTTTGAACTTATCTTTACAATTTTAACTATTGGATTTGGTCTTACTTGTACTGCTTATGGTATTATTAAAAAGGGAGGATACGAAACGGCAATAGGCTTCGTTCTTATTGACGTTGGCGTTATTTTCACTTTAATATTTTGCCATGTTTATTGGGTAATTACGGTAATAGTAGCGTTGGCGTTAGTGTTGTTGACGATATTATTTGTTTTACTTTTAAATGTAAAAACTCTTCACGTTGAAAGAACTGATGAAAAGAAAGATTTTGTGCCTTATACAGAAGTTATTAAACAAAACAAACTTGACGATGAAGAAGAAAAAACTAAACCTATGCCAGAGGTAAAATCTTTTAAAGACAATCTTAAATGAGGTGGCGTTATGAATAAAAGAAATCTTACTTTACTTACCGACTTATATCAACTTACAATGATGAATGGTTACCTTAAAGAAGGTAAACAAAACGAAGTAGTTATTTTCGATTTGTTTTTCCGCCAGAACGAACTTATAACTTATTCGCTTGCGGCGGGCTTAGAACAGGCGATTGATTACGTTTTAAATTTAAAATTTGAAAAAGAAGATATAGAATATCTTCGTAGTAAAAACTTATTTACCGAAGAATTTTTAACTTATCTTTCTCAAATGAAGTTTACCGGCGATATTTATTCAGTACCGGAAGGAACTATAGTTTTTCCAGGAGAGCCTATTTTGACGGTAAAAGCACCTATAATGGAAGCGCAACTTATAGAAACGGCTTTATTAAACATTGTAAACCACCAAACGTTAATAGCGTCTAAAGCGGCAAAAGTTTGTTACGCCGCTAACGGCGATACCGTTATGGAATTTGGTCTTCGTCGCGCTCAAGCGCCAGATGCAGGTATTTACGGAGCGCGCGCCGCAATTATAGGTGGTTGCAACTCTACAAGTAACGTTTTAGCAGGTAGAATGTTTGATATTCCTATCGCTGGTACGCACGCTCATAGTTGGGTAATGAGTTTTCCAACCGAATACGACGCGTTCAAAGCATACGCCGACACTTATCCTGACGCAACCTTACTTTTAGTAGACACTTACGACACGTTAAGAAGCGGTATTCCTAACGCAATTAAGGTGTTTAAAGAATTAAGGGCAAAAGGCAAAAAACCGTTGGGCATTCGTTTAGATAGCGGTGACCTTGCATATCTTACTAAAAAAGCGCGTAAAATGCTTGACGAGGCAGGGTTTGAAGATACCGTTATTTGCGCAAGCGGTGATTTGGACGAAAAACTCGTTCAATCACTTAAACTTCAAGGCGCAAAAATCAATTCATGGGGTATAGGAACAAAACTTATAACAAGCGCCGATATGCCTGCGCTTGGGGGCGTTTATAAACTTGCCGGCGTTGAGAATAAAGACGGAACTATAACGCCTAAAATTAAAGTGTCTGACAATAGCGCTAAAATTACCAACCCTGGCTACAAAAAAATCGTAAGAATTTACGATAATAAAACAAACAAGGCAGAAGCCGACCTTATTATGCTTAAAGACGAAGTTATCGATACGTCTAAGCCGTTGACTATAACACACCCGCTTGAAACTTGGAAAAAAACGACGTTTACCGACTATTCAATTCGTGAACTTTCAATAAAAGTTGTTGAAAATGGTAAACTTGTTTACAATATGCCGTCTTTAAAAGAAATTGCAAAATATTCAAAAAGTGAAATGCAATCTTTTTGGGATGAGTATTTGCGTATAGACGCTCCGCATATTTTTAAGGTTGACTTATCTGATAAACTTCTTGCATTAAAAACTGATATGCTTGAAAAAATTAGAAAAGGAAACATGGAAAATAATGGATAATAAAAAAGATATTTTAAAAGACGAATATCAAACTGAACTTAAAAGAATAGCGCTTGTGTCTGAAAATTTAAGCGCCTTTATAAGCGACGTTGTAAAACTTTATCCTAGCGATAAAACTCGAAAACTTAAAGCCGTTTGCGATTTGATTACCGATATTATTGAGGATAATTCAATTCCAACCATAACTGATAAAGATAAAGTTGAACAAATTTACTTAATAACTAACGAATACGTCGTATCAAAAAAGCCAAATAATAGAGAAGTTGAAAACTCGTTTAATTTAGACGACGTTTTAAACCCAAAAGGCAAACTCGATTTAATGGAACTTTGTAAAGAACTTGGAGTTACTGATTAATGCTTATTTATATTATTGCTATTATTATTGCAATTGCGGTAATAGTAATTGACCAAATAACTAAATATTTAACCGCAACGTCAAATATAAACGCGGTAATTATACCTGAACTGCTTAAGTTTAAACTTGCCTATAACGAAGGCGCTGCGTTTAGTTTTTTAAGTGGCGTTAGTTGGGCTCAAACGTTTTTTAAGGTTATGACGGTAGTTGTTTTACTTGCCCTTATTGCTTTAATGGTGTATTCAATAATCAGCAAGAAAAACCCGTCAAAATGGCTCGTTGTGTCAATAGCGCTTGTGTTTGGTGGTACGGTAGGTAATTTTATTGATAGGGTTGCTTTTGATAAGGTTAGAGATTTTATATACGTCTTTTATAACACCGAAATTTTCCCTGCAATTTTTAACGTTGCAGATATGGCGCTTGTTATTGGCGTTATTATGATATGCGTGTACTTACTATTTTTAGATAAAGACGCTGTTTTTAAATTTAATAAAAACAAAAATAACTCGACTGAAAGCGAAAATTAAACAATAAAAAAATAGGTGAGTATGGAAATTACTAATATTGTGGCAACGTCGGGCGGGGAAAGAATTGATAGTTTTTTAGCCGAAGAATTACCGTATACACGCTCGAAAATTAAAAAATTAATAGACGACGAAAAAGTCTTAGTTGCAAATAAAACGGTAAAAGCCAAATATATTGTCAAGGTGGGCGACGTTATAACGGTAATTGAACAAGAGCCGCAAACTCTCGATTTAGAGCCTATTAACGAGCCGTTAGACGTTGTTTATCAAGATAAAGATATAGCGGTAATAAATAAACCGCAAGGCTTAACCGTCCACGCCGGTAACGGAGTAAAAGGTTATACTTTAGTTAATTTACTTCTTTATCATTTAGATAGTTTAAGTGGAATTAACGGTGTGATTAGACCTGGTATAGTGCATAGAATTGATAAAGACACGTCGGGGCTACTCGTCGTTGCTAAAAATGATATCGCGCACGTTAGTCTTGCAAGTCAAATAGCGGAAAAAACTTGCAAACGCACCTACGTTGCTTTACTTGAAGGCGTAGTCAAAGAAGATAGCGGAGTAATTGAAACGTACATTGGCCGTTCAGACGTTAATAGAACGATGATGGCGGTAAAACCTAGCGGAAGAATTGCTATAACTAACTTTAAAGTTTTAAAGCGTTTTAAAAACTATACTTATTGTGAGTTTTCTTTACAAACGGGCAGAACGCATCAAATTCGCGTTCATTCAAAGCATATAGGTCACCCAATAGTAGGCGATCCCGTTTACGGTTATAAAAGCCAAAAATTTAATTTAAACGGTCAACTTTTACACGCAATAAAACTTCAATTGACGCACCCGACTACAATGGAAAGAATGACTTTTACCGCGCCAATTCCAAACTATTTTGAAAACGTGCTTGACGTTTTAGAAAAAACTAATAAATAAAGGTAGAATATGAAATTTAAAACCTTACTTATGGACGGTATGGCGGTAACTCGCGCCGTCAAAAGAATTTCACACGAAATAATTGAAAAGAATAACGGTTGTGACGACGTTGTACTCGTTGGTATAAAAACTCGCGGTATTCCGCTTGCGCAAATGATACAAGAAAACGTGTATGCGCTTGAAGGTAAAAAATTACCACTTGAAAAACTTGATATTACGCATTATCGTGACGATTTATCTGAACTTTCTGAAACGCCAAAAGTTGTTGAAGACAAAATTCTAGTTGACGTTAAAGCAAAAAACGTAATTTTATGTGACGACGTTCTTTTTACAGGTAGAACTGTTCGCGCCGCTATCGACGCTATAATGAAACACGGTAGACCAAAAACTATTCAACTTGCAATATTAATTGATAGAGGTCACCGCGAACTTCCTATAAGAGCGGATTTTGTTGGTAAAAACGTTCCTACTTCGCTTGACGAACTTGTAAACGTGTCTTTTGTGTCGGTTGACGGCGAAAATAAAGTTGAATTATTTTCTAAAAACTAACGTATAGGGTTGTAAATTAATAATTACAACCTTTTTTATTTGTAAAAATTATTACAAATTTAACAAAAATAAAACGCATTTCATAAACTAAAAGAGATGTAGGAGAAGTTTATGAATCCGTTTTTAGAAAAACCACGCTCAATAGAAAAAACTTTTCAAAATTTTGAGCAAATGTATCCACGTTCTTACGATAAAAGGGAAGTTGATCCGTATACCAAAACGCGAATAATTTTAATGAACGGCACAGAGTTTGAAGCAAATTGGTTTTCTCATCAACTTGCTAGACACGTTGACAACAACGACCTTCGTCGTGAAATTGCGTTAACTCGCACCATTGAAAAACAGCAACAGTTAAAAGTTTCACTTTTAAAACCAAAAAACGAAAGTATTTTAGAACACACCATTTCTTACGAGCAGTTAGCCGTTGACTTAACCGCTGAACTAGCAAAACGTGAACTTGATTGTAACGTAAAAACGGCGCTCGACTTTGCTTTGCTTGAAGACTTTGACCATTTATATAGGTACGCAAATTTACTTGAAATGGAGCAAGGTATTTACGCTGAATGGCTTGTTGGTAGGTATACTGAAATTATGCCTGGTCGTCCAACTATTTCAGAGCATAGATGTCCGATAGATAACGTTAAACGCGGTATAAATTCTAAATGCTCGGACGTTATGACGGTGCTATCTACAATGATAATAACTGCCGCCGAGCAACAAACGATGAACTATTATATGAACGTAACTAATTTTGCTTGTAACGATATTTCTCGTAAACTATACCAAGAAATAGCGCTTGTTGAAGAAGAGCACGTTACTCAGTACGAAAGTTTAATGGATGCAAATTCAACTTGGCTAGAAAATTTACTTTGGCACGAATATTGCGAATGTTATTTGTATTGGTCTTGCTATATGACTGAAACAAACCAATATATTAAAAATTTATGGGAAGAAAATTTACAGTTTGAAATCGTTCACTTACATAAAGCCGTAGAACTTTTGAAAAAATACGAAGGTAAAGATTGGCAAGAAGTTATACCAAACGGAGAATTTCCAGCGCCACTTTCTTTACACGAAAATATTGAGTACGTTCGCAAAATATTAGGCGATACCGTTCAATATACGTCGCTTAAAGAAAATTACGTTAAAGTAAAAGATTTACCTAAAGATGCAGATTTCTTCGCTTTTCAAGATATAATTGCTCCAACTGTTGATATCGTGCCGTCGCACTTGGTAATCGATAATTTTATACGCTATTACGGTAGCGATTACCGTTATGAAGTAGCAAAAAATCCCGTACCAGAACTTAGAAATAGGCGAATGGATAACACAAACGTAGGAAGAAAACCAGACGCAGCGTCATCAACGGATTTTTTCTGTAATAATTAATTTCTTTTTATAAAATCTTCGTTTTAAGGCGGAGATTTTTTAATTTATTAAATTAGTTAAAATTACTTGATATTTTTTTGTAAATGTGTTATTGTTTTATGGTAAACAAAATATTAAAGCACAACTATGCTAAAGTGGCGCAAATGGTAGAGCAGTCCATTCGTAATTTGACGGCAAGCGTCAAGGCGTTCGCTCCGCTCGGCACCAACAGGTCGTGGGCTTAAGTCCCAGCATAATTTTAAAAAATCAAGTTTTAAGCTATAAGGTTTTTAATTATTTTTTATTGATAAGTTGGCGTTTTATATGATATAATAAACAAAAGGAGCACTATTATGAAACCATTGAATAAACCGTTAAAGGTCATTACTAGTATATTTTTATGTGTGATAATAGTTTTTTGCATAATTTGCTTGGGGATAAAAGCATGGTTTCAACTTCCACAATTAAAATATTACAAGGCGTCAACTATAGCGTTTGAAATTCCTGGCATTAATGATAATTTTGTACCGCAAGGTTTTTGTTATGACGGTTTGCATAACGTTTACGTTGTTTCGGGATATTTGTCGACAGATGGACCTTCGCCAATTTATATTCTTGATGGAAATGATGGCAAAGTGTTAAAAAAAATAAATTTGTCAAAATCTAATGGAAGAGATTTTACTGGGCACTCTGGAGGTGTTGCAGTTTGGGGTGAATATTTGTATATTACGGCAGGTACTGGCGCAGGCGTTTACGTTTTTAACTATAATGAGATTTTGTCTTGTGAAAATGGTAATTCAGTTAAATTTTTAGGTAAGTTTTCAACTAAAAAAAATGACGACGATTATGTTGAATCGTCGTACGTTACCGTTTACAATAACAAAATAATTATAGGTGAGTTTTATAGCGAATTAGGTTACGATAAGCCAGATAGTCATAAAGTTACATGTGTATCGTGTGGAGAAACTAACGGCGCTTTGGCGTTAGAGTATAATCTTGACGAAAACTGTAAATATGGTATAAATCCAACGCCACAAAAGGTTTATTCTATGAGAGAAAAGGTCCAAGGCGTAAGTATTGAAAGTAATAAGTTTTACGTTTCAACTTCGCAAAGATACAATCCTTCGTATATATTTAGTTACAATTTAGATAATATAAATAATCAAGGCACAAAACAAATAATAGGGTATGAACCTAATCTTTATATATTTTGCAGTTGTTCTCTACAAAAAACTTATAAAACTCCACCAATGGCAGAAGAAATTTTGTTTAGAGATGGCAAACTTTACATTATGAGCGAGTTTGCTAGCAATAAATACTTTTTAGGCAAATTTGCAGGTGGTAGATGGTGTTATAAAACTGATTTAAGCAAAATGTAAAAAAAGACCTTACCAAATTTTTGGTTAGGTCTTTTATAATTGTAATAATTTATAAATTATAATTGTAATAATTTATAAATATATACTAAAACGACGTCTTTACAAATAAATTTACGTCAATAAAAATATTAAACTTATTATAAATTGTAATACTTATCAAATTCAGCAGGGTGTGGAATTTTAGATAGTTCGCGACATTCTTCGCGTTTTGCTTTAATAAAGTTTTTAATAAGTTCTTCTGGGAATACGCCACCTTGCATTAAATATTCATAGTCTTTTTCAAGAGCGTTAAGCGCTTCGTCAAGCGACGTTGGAAGGTGAGAAAGTTTTGCTTTTTCTTCTTCTGGAAGGTGATATAAGTTGATATCGTATGGTCCCCAACCGTTAGCGTGTGGGTCAATCTTGTTTTTAATACCGTCAATACCAGCCATTAAAATTGCCGCGTAGCAGAAGTATGGGTTGCAAGTCGCGTCTGGATTGCGAAGTTCAAAACGGCGTTTATCAGGTGATTTTGCATAAGCGGGAATACGAATAACCGCGCTACGATTACTTGTGGCGTAACCTACGGTAACCGGCGCTTCAAAACCGGGAACTAAACGTTTAAAAGAGTTTGTGCTTGGGTTAGTTATAGCGCAAAGCGATGCTATATGTTTTAAAAGACCACCCATAAAGTAATGCGCCGTTTTTGAAAGTCTTGCATAACCATTATCGTCACTAAACACAGGATTGCCGTCTTTTAATAAGAGCATATGAACGTGCATACCGCTACCTGCTTCGCCATAAATTGGTTTTGGCATAAACGTTGCAGTTTTGCCGTATTTTAAAGCGGTATTATGAATGATGTATTTAATCATCATAGTAGCGTCTGCCATAGTTGACATTTTGCCAAGTTGCGGTTCAATTTCAAACTGACCAGATGCGGCAACTTCGGGGTGGTGATAGTTAATTTCAATACCCATATTTTTCATATGAAGGCACATTTCACTACGGCATTCGTACGCTTTGTCAAACGGTTTTGCAACGTGGTAAGCCTTTTGCTTAGGTACTATAACGCCCTTGCCTTCAATAGCGCTATTCCAATACGATTGAACGGCATCGAGCGAAACTCCGATTGAGTTAGGTTGAACTTCCCAACCAACTTGGTCGAAAAGATAAAATTCAAACTCAGGAAGTATAAGCATAGTATCGGCAATACCACAGTCTTGCATATATTTTTCTGCCGCTAAAACAACGTTGCGTGGGTATTGAGCAAGAGGTTTATTTTCATCTTTACCAATAATCATTGCGTTACCAGTCATTGAAAGGGTAGCAATTTCGCAAAACGGGTCTATAACTGCAGTATTAGGGTCTGGAATAAATACCATATCGCTTTTTTCTACAACAGCATAACCGTAGTTAGAAGCGTCAAATCCAATACCGCTTTTAAGCGTATCTTCATTGAAATTATCTGCTGGAATGGTAACGTGACGGAATTGACCGTTTATATCAACCATTTTAAAGTCAACCATTTTAATATCGTGCTCTTTAATAAGAGCAATAACGTCCTTAGTAGATTTTGCCATAAAATTACTCCTAAATAATAATATAATTAAGTATAACAATTTTTTTTTAATTAGTCAATAAAAGATAAATTATAAACTCATTATTAATCGTAAATATTAAAATAATATGTTTAAAGCGCTTTAGTCAAAGTATTTTTTAAAATACGTATTGCAAAGACGGAGTTTGTATGCTATGATATTTTTAAGGAGATACTTATGAAACTTAGCAATAACACTCTTAAAAGGTTATATTTCGGCGCGTTATCATTAATTGAAGAAGACGGATATTTATACGCCGACCGTGGCGCGTATAATCAACACGATTATTTAACTAGCGAGTATAAACAAAGTAATTTTAGCGAAATTTTAATGAATGGCTCGTCAATTTTTATTAAGTTTAAAACGGACGCTAAGCGTGTATCTTTTAAGTATAATATTTCTCTTTGCTTAAATATAGCTTGTTCGTTTGACGTTTTCGTTGACGGAATTCCGTATATTTTTGCGCGTTTAGACAATCTTAATAGTAACGGCGAGTTTGAAATAAATATGCAAAGCGGTCAAAAAACCGTAGAAATATTTTTACCGCTTGATGCAAGGCTTGGTGTTAAAGATTTTGTAATTGAAGGTAAGTGGCGCTCGGTAAAAAAAGGCAAAACTAAAGTTTTGTGGTATGGCGACAGTATTACCGAAGGTTATGGCGCGTATTACAGTTCGTTAATATATCCAACCCAAGTAATTAGAGAGTTAAATTACGACTCTATAAATCAGGGTATAGGCGGATATTATCACGATAAAAAGTTTTGCATTCGCTTGCCAGGGTTTATTCCAGATAAAATCATTATAGCGCTTGGAACTAATAATATTGGTAGAGTTAACAACTTAAAATTTGTTGAGGAGTTTTATGAAAAACTAATACACGTTTTTCCTAATCGTAAAATATTAACTATAACACCGCTTTGGCGTGGCGATAGCGTTGATCAACAATTATTATCTCAAACACGTCAATTTATTAACCAAACTGCAAGTAAATACGGCGACGTTATTGACGGTTTAACATTGCTACCGCACTTGGAAGCGTATTATATGGATAAACTTCATCCAAATGCGTTAGGAATGACGGTATTAGCAAAAAATTTAATAAATCAAATAAAGAAATTAAAATTTTAGGAGGTAAAATATGTTTAATTTAAATCCAACAACTACTAAAAACAAAACATTAACAATTATAAGTTCAATAATTTATATTGTTACAACGGCGTTTTTATTTTATATCACTTTAGACGTAGTTATGCCGGCGTTTACAGGTGAAGAAAATGCAGGAATAGGTTTAGCATTTGCAATATTAGCATTAATTCCTTTTTGGTTAGGCGCTGCCGTTGCTTTTTTAATATCTACAATATTAAGTATAGTGTCGGCTATTTCCGTTAAAAAAGGAATGCAAAGTAAAATTGTATTTATTGTTGATATTATTTTGGCAATTTTACCTATTATAACTTTAGCGATAAGCATATTTTTATATGTCTTCGCTGCCGAAATGGTTAACGTAGTTATAGGAGGATAATCTAGCATTTAAAAAACCCCGCAGTTTGAACTGCGGGGTTTTTTTGAGTGCTAATAATAGGTGGGGTGATAAATTTTTAATTGTTTATGCTTAAAAATTTATCTTTCTTTAACGAATGATGAGCAAGCGTCATCCATTTTAATAGGGCCAAGATATTCTTTATGGAGTACGCAATAATCCGTGCCGTAAAGTCCGTTTAAAGGACTATATTTAGAATGGTATATGCAATACTTACATTTTCTATAAGGGTCTTCTTGTGTGTAAGAAGTGCTAGACGTTGAAGTAGTGTTTGAATAACTACTATAACTACTACTTGAACTGCTACTATATGACGAACTAGACGAACTGTAATAATATCCTTCTTCTTCAAACGGCCACGTTCCCGATTTACCGCAAGCAACAATCGCAATTACAACCATTGCTATTTGAACGGCAATTAAAATAAGTAATGCAGTATCATGGTCAAGTTTAGTAGTAGTAATTATTACCGCCAAAATTATACCTAATATAATACTTGCAAAATATGAAATAGGGAAGAAGAACGGAAGCCATTTTTTATCGTCTGTATCGTGATAATTTTTACTGTATAAAATATATCCTATAACGTACGATAAAAGAGCAAATGCAGGAGCGTAAGCGCTTGCTAAAGTAATACCAATCTCTATAATCGATGCGTTAACGTCTAACATATCGCCCAATCCGTCCGCTATTGCAGACGTTCCAGTTCCTACTAAAAGCCCAGCAATAACTACCGCAAAGAAAACTAATCTTTTCAAAAAGGTTACAAAAGCGTTGTTGAATATACTGTCAACGTTTAAAATATCGCCAAGAATTTGAGCAACGATGCACACCGCAAAAGTAATTGTTGGCGTTAAAAATAAAGTTCCGTCAGGAATGTTCCAAGTCCAATCGTTATTCGTTGACGTAATTTCTAAATATGACGTTATTATAGAAATAGCAATAAACATTAAAATCGTCGTTAATAGACGCATAAATCTGTTGCGTAACATAATATACCTCCATAAAAAACCTAAATATTTTATTTGTCTTAAACAAACGTAATAACATAGTTATTGTAGCACATAAAAATTATTAAAGCAAGTAAAGTTTTAATAGTATTAAACGTAATTAACTTTATTAAATTTATTTAAAACACATTCGTTAAAACTTAAAATGTTTATAAATTAGCAATAAAAATATAAAAAATCGCAATATTATTGATAATTATCACAACAAGTATTATAATATAGTTAAAGTTGTATGATAAAATTAAATTAATATATAAAGGAGAACTTTTTTATGCTTGATAAACATTTAATTGCAAAAACAAGACCTTTAGCAAACGCTAAAAACGTCGTTACGTTTAACGAATATAGAATTACCGTGCTTGACGGTAGACTTTTCCGTATTGAAAACGACGTAGAAAAGATTTTTGAAGATAAAGCAACTCAAAGCGTATGGTATCGCGATATGCAAGCCGTGCCTTTTACATACACGGTAAAAAACGATTGCGTTGAAGTTACAACAGATTACGTTACGTTATTTGTAGATACAACCAATTTTAATAATAGTTACGTTTTAATTAACGGCGCTAAGGTTGAAATTTCTAACAAGGGCAATCTTTTAGGAACTTATCGTACTCTTGACGGTTGCGACGCCGACGTTAAAGACCCACATATAAACACTAAAAAAATTAAAATAGAAACGGGCGTTTGTTCAAAGACGGGCGTTGCCGTTATTGACGATACCCAAAGTTTAATTCTTGATAGCGACGGTAAAATTTACGAGCGCAGACAAGAAAACAAAGATATTTACGTTTTTGCTTACGGTAATGATTATCGCTCGGCAGTTAAAGCGCTTTATATGATAACTGGTACTACTCCTATTAATCCAAGATACGCGCTTGGTAACTGGTGGTCACGCTATCACGCGTATACTGATAAAGAATACCTTCATATTTTAGACGATTACGAAAACGCAGGTATTCCCGTATCCGTTGCAACTATAGATATGGACTGGCACTGGTCAAACGACGTAGTAGATCAAAAAAAGATACCTGCAAAATATCTTACTAATGAAGAATATATTGGTAAAAAAGCGAGTGGGGCGAAACGTTACGTTGGTTGGACAGGGTATAGTTGGAACACCGAACTTTTCCCTGATTACAAAGCGTTTTTAAAAGAAATTAAACGCCGTAATATAAAAATAACGCTTAATCTTCACCCAGCAAGCGGTATTAGATATTTTGAAGATATGTACGAAGATTTTGCAAAAGTTATGGGGGTTGATCCGTCAACTAAAAAATGTGTTCATTTTGATATTACAGACGATAATTTTATTAACAACTACTTCAAAATTTTGCATAAACCTTATGAAAACGACGGCGTTGATTTTTGGTGGATTGACTGGCAACAAGGTACTGAAACAAAAACTAAAGGCTTAGATCCGTTATGGGCGCTTAACCACTACCATACTTACGATAACGGGTTAAATCACCAATACCCACTCGTAATGTCAAGATATTGCAAGGCAGGCTCGCACCGTTATCCGTTTGGTTTTAGTGGCGATACGCACGCAACGTGGAAGAGTTTAGATTATTTACCTAAATTTACTAACCGCTCAACAAACGTTGGTTATACTTGGTGGTCGCACGATATTGGCGGACATTTTGCGGGATATCAAGATTTTGAACTTATGGTTCGTTACGTTCAATACGGCGTGTTTAACCCAATACTTCGTTTGCATTGTACTGATTGTGACGTTATTACTAAACAGCCAATGTGTTATATGAACGGCGCTAAAAATATAATAGAAGATTATCTTAAATTCCGTCATAAGTTCGTACCGTATATATATACGGCAAACTATCTAAATTATAAAGAAGGAAAACCTTTAACCGAGCCTATATATTACGCTGAGCCTAACGTTAAAAACGCTTATAAATACGAAAATACTTACTTCTTCGGTTCGGAACTTTTCGTTGCTCCAATAACTTCTCACTCAGTTGACGGTGTTGCAAGCGTTGAAGCGTATATACCTAAGGGTAGATGGACTGATATGTTCACAGGTCAAGTTTATAACGGTGGAAAAGTTGTTAAACTTCACCGATATTTAGATAGTATACCAGTTCTTATCAAAGAGGGTGGTATAGTTCCTATAGCGGATGAAATTAAAGGCAATTATCCAGATAACCCTGAAAAACTTAAAGTATATATTGTAAATGGTAACGGTAATTACGTTATGTATGAAGACGTTGATAACGGCGCTAAATTATTTACCGAATTTACCACCACTCATAGTGACGGCGTTCAAACTGTTACCTTTAAATCAACGGGTGACGATGGTGTTGCTCCTAACAATAGAACGATTACTTTTGACTTTAAAAACATTACTACCGCAACTGCTAAACTTTATATAAACGGCGAACTTTCTCCAGTAAAATTTGATGATAATCATAACTTTACCGTTACGGTTGACGGGGTGGAAAAAGACGTTACTTATAAAGTAGTAGTTGAGTTTAAAGAAAAAACTAAAGCGCAACTTGCTATTGAAAGAGCCAACTACGTTCTCATTCGCGCAGAAGATATAACGGTATTAAGAAGTAAATTATACGATGCTATTAAAGTTAGCAAATCTGTATCTAAAATGAAAGATATCGTTAAAAACGCTCAATGCAAACAAATTACGAAAGACCTTGTTTTAGAAGCAATAAATTATCTTTAAAAATATAAAAACCGCTCAATAGGGCGGTTTTTTTAATATGTTAAACTATTTTAGTATAAATTAAGTACGTTTTTTATGGCTTTTAACGTAATTAAGCGGAGTAGTTTTCATTACTTTTTTAAAGTGGTTAAAATATTGTTGTGGAGAATTAAATCCAACCTTATAATAAACGTCTGAAATTTTATGACTGTCAAGAAGGTCAAGGCTTTTATAAATTCTAACGCTATTAACGTAGTTAGAAATACCCATTTTCAATTTTTCATTAAACAAATTGCTAAAATAATATTTAGAATAGCCAAATTGTTTTGCTAAAAGTTCAAGAGTAATATCTTCAAAATAATGCGCGTCAATAAAAGAGATAATATCAGTAATTAAATTTCCGCCTTTATTTTTGCTTGCGTACGTTTCAACGTTATCGGCAATGCGTCCAAGAATGTAATTAGTAATGCCGTTAATAGTAATTTCGCCGTTATTACCGCTAAGCATTTGCATATGTTTATAAATATCATCAACAATGTCTTTGTCCTTCAAAACTCGTGTTGACGGGCTTTTATTAGTCATATATGATAAAAACAACTTGCTGTATTCAAGCGGGAGTCCAACGCATAAGTCATTGCTACCGCATACGTCGTAAGAGTGCACGTCGTAAGGGAAAACTATTAGCAATTGGTCTTTTTCAAGGTAAAATTCTTCGCCGTTAATAATAACTCTTCTTGACTTGTCGCTACAATGAAGTAGTTCAATCGACCTATGGAAATGCGCTGAGCAAGCGTGGTCGCGTAGCGAATAGTATGATAAAAAATCTCTATTTGATTCGTAAAACATATAAATAGTTTAGCATTATTTTAAGGCGTATGCAAGTAAAATTAAAGTAAGAAAACTTAAAAAATTCAAAATCGTTTTTTATGTTGACTATAAATGTTTAGTGTGTTAAAATTAATATATAATTTTAATGAGGAATAAAAACTATGATTTATTTAACTGAAGATTTTTTACTTAAAACTAAAACTGCTCGCAAACTTTATCACACTTACGCCGAAAAAATGCCAATCTTTGACTACCATTGTCACTTACCAGAAAAGCAAATTTTAGAAAATAAACAGTTTAGTGATATTTTTGAAGTTTGGCTTGGTGGCGACCATTACAAATGGCGTTTAATGCGTAATTACGGCATTAGCGAAGAGTATATAACGGGTAGTAAGTCTAATAAAGAAAAATTTATTGCTTACTGTAAAACTCTTGGCACGGCATTTGGTAACCCATTATATCATTGGTCGCAACTTGAACTTAAAGAATACTTTAATTGCGAACTTGAAATTAACGAGCAAAACGCTGAAGCCATTTGGGATTGGTGTAACGAATATATTGCTCTTAATAACATAACGCCAAGGTCACTCATTGAAAAATCTAACGTTAAAGTTATTTTTACCACTAACGAAATTTTCGACGACCTTGAAACTTTTAAAAAGATTGCTCAAAAAGACTACAACTTCAAAGTAATACCAGCTTTCCGCGCCGATAAAATTATGAATATAGATGCTAAAGCGTATAAAACGTATATTGGTAACTTAGAAGCGCTTGAAGGTAAAATTAGTAGTATTCAAGATTTAGAAGTCGCTATTGAAAATCGCCTTAAAAAGTTTATTGAAGTGGGAACTACCGCAAGCGATATTGCATTAGAACGCGCTCTTGCAATAACCACTCAAGCGCAAGCGGACGAAGTGTTCAAAAAAGCCATAAGCGGTGAAGAAATAGACTTAGCGCAAACGGAAATTTTTAAAGGCTATATGACTTATTTCTTAATGAAGTTATACGCTAAATATAATATTGCAACTGAAATTCATTTAGGCGCAATGCGTAACAATAATACTGTAATGCTTAATAAACTTGGGCTTGACACCGGTTACGATAGTATTAGTGATAATAATAGTATTACTTTACTCTCTCGTCTTTTTGATAGACTTAATAATGAAAATTCACTCCCTAAATGTATAGTGTTTAACCTTAACCCTAAAATGAACGCCGAAATTATGACGCTTATTGGTTGCTTCCAAGACGGTAGCGCAAGGGGTAAAATTCAATACGGGCCTGCTTGGTGGTTCTTAGATAATAAAGTGGGAATGGAAAAACACCTTGAAGACCTTACGGCAACGGGGCATATTGGTGCTTTCGTTGGTATGCTTACTGACAGTCGCTCTTTCTTGTCGTATCCACGCCACCACTATTTTAGAAGAATACTTTGCAATTATCTTGGCTCGCTTGTTGAAAACGGAGAAATTACTTCGGATATCGAACTTATTGGTAAAGTTGTTGAAGACGTGTCGTTTAATAACTCTATAAACTATTTAAACATTAAACTATAATGCAATCGTTAAAAGAGTTATACAAAATAGGTCGCGGACCGTCAAGTTCTCATACAATTGGTCCTGAAAAAATTGCAACCTACATAAAAAATAAGTACGGCGACAAAAGTTATAAAGTAGAACTGTTTGGCTCGCTTGCTTTAACGGGCGAAGGTCACGGAACGGATAGAGTTTTAAAAGAAGTTTTAGGCGAAAATACTAAAATTATCTATAATAAAACGGAAGTTAATCTTCCGCACCCTAACACTCTTGACGTGTACGTTTACGATGGCGACAAACTTTTAAACGTCGTTCGTGGAATAAGCGTTGGTGGCGGTACTATTAAAATTGAAGGGGAAAATTACGTTCCGCCTAAAACAGTTTATAAACATAGTACTTTTAAAGAGATTAGCGAATACGTTACTAAAAAGGGTATTAGTTTAAGCGATTACGTTTTTGAAACTGAGCCTGACGTTTACGACTATTTGAAAAATATTTTTGAAGTAATGTGTAAATGCGTTGAAGACGGTCTTAACGCCGAAGGTACTCTGCACGGTGGACTTAAACTTTCAAGAAAGGCAAAAAGTTTAAACTCTTTTAATTCTTTAAACGAAACGTCGTCAATGCTTGAAAATAGGCGAATATCTTCGTATAGTTTAGCAGTTGCCGAACAAAACGCCGATAATAAAAGGGTAGTAACCGCTCCAACGTGTGGCGCGTCGGGTGTGTTGCCGGGAGTTTTATACTATTTATATAAAGATTGTAACGCTCCGCTTGATAAAATTATTAGAGCGCTTGCAACGGCAGGTATTATAGGTAACCTTGTTAAAACTAACGCGTCTATAAGTGGCGCTGAGTGTGGTTGCCAAGCGGAAATTGGTACGGCGTGTTCAATGACGGCGGCGGCAATGGCTGAAGTTTACAATTTAAACGTAGACCAAATAGAATGCTCGGCTGAAATTGCGCTTGAACATAATCTTGGTTTAACTTGCGACCCTGTAAACGGTCTTGTACAAATACCTTGCATTGAGCGTAATGCGATGGCGGCGATTAAAGCGGTAAGCGCGTTTAACCTTGCTAAATACTTAACCGAGCATAGAAAAATATCTTTTGACGATATTGTTAAGGTTATGTACGAAACGGGCAAAGACTTAAAGCATAATTACCGCGAAACGTCAACTGGCGGTCTTGCTAAATATTATAAATAAGAAAAGTCGAAAATTAAATATTAAAAATAATTATTTTTTTAGGAGTTTTATGTGTAAAAGACTATTAACGTTATTAACAATGATAATTACTATATGCATGTTAGCATTTACGCTTACTGCATGTGATAGTGGTGACAATACGTCGTTGGGTGGCGATAATCAAGCAAAAAACGAAATTAAATTCAAAACATTAACGGTAGATGGAACGTCGGTAAGTGGAGAAGTAAGCGAAGAAACGGAAACTTTTTCATTTGTGGACGAAATAGAGTGTTTAGGTAATGCTAAATTTATAGTAGCGCTTGACGAGTATGGTAGCCAACAAGTTTTAACTAAAATTTTGCGTTTAGAAAAAGGCGAAAATAAAGCATACGTTTTCGAAATGCTTGGCGAAGAAGTAAAAACCGTTTATGAAGTAGTTATTAATAGATTAGAACAGTACGAAATAACCTTTAATTCAAATGGTGGTACGGCGGTTGAAAAGCAAGTTGTAAATGGTAAATATTTAACCGATATACCTACTTCTAGTAAAGACGGTTATAGTTTTGACGGTTGGGACTATGATTTTACTACTCCCATTACAAGTGATATAACTGTAAATGCAAAATGGCAAGCAATATTTACTGTTAAAGATAATGAAATACAAAAATTAACTGAGCATGGTAAAACTTTATCACAAATAACTATACCAGCGAGTATTGATGGAGTTGCTATTACAAGTATAGGTGAAGATGCATTCAGAGATTGCACTTCGCTTGTAAGTGTAACAATTGGAAACAGTGTAACAAGTATAGGTGGGTGGGCATTCTATAATTGCAATTCACTTGCAAGAATAGAAATACCAAACAGTGTAACAAGTATAGGTGTTAGTACGTTTAACGGTTGTAAATCACTTACAAGTATAGCAATACCAAATAGTGTAACAAGTATAGGTTCTTCTGCGTTCGCGTCTTGCAGTTCATTAACAAGCATAGAAGTTGATGCAAATAATACGGTATATGGTTCATTAGATGGTAATTTATACAATAAAAACAAAACAAAGTTATTACAATATGCAATAGCTAAAACAGCAACTTCGTTTACTATACCAAACTGTGTAACAAGTATAGAAAGATCTGCGTTCTCTAATTGCATTTCACTTACAAATATAACAATACCAAATAGTGTAACAAGTATAGGTAATTTGGCATTCTATTATTGCACTTCACTTACAAATATAATAATACCAAATAGTGTTAAAAATATGGGTTATTCTGTGTTCGGTAATTGCACTTCGCTTAAAATGGTAACAATTGAAAATGGTGTAAAAACCATATCTAGTCAGATGTTTTGTGATTGTACTTCGCTTGCAAGTATAGAAATACCAAATAGTGTAACAAGTATAGGTGATGATGCATTCTATAATTGTACTTTTCTTACAAGTATAACAATACCAAATAGTGTAACAACTATAAATTATTCTCCATTCCGCGATTGTACTTCACTTGTAATTTATTGTAAAGCAACAACTAAACCTAGCGATTGGATAAGTTATTGGAATTATAGTTGCCCAGTAATATGGGACTGTAATAATAATGACGTTGCAACAAACGGTTATACGTACACAGTTATAGACGGTATAAGATATAGTCTAAAAGACGGTGAAGCCACCGTTGATAGACAAATAAGTGATATAACAAACGTGAATATTCCGTCAACAGTAATTTATAAGGGTGTTACTTATGACGTAACAAGAATAAATAGCTATGCTTTCTATTATTTTAAAGATTCTATTAAGTCAATATCATTTACTGATACGTCTACTTGGTATTTAACCTTTGACGATGCAGAATGGCAAGACAAAGTTAATGGTAGTGAAATAAACGTAACGAATTCAACGCAAAATGTTACGGAAATAGTTCTTAATTTTCCGGATCATTATATATATAAAAAATAACAATGTTTAATAATCTCTAAACTAAAAAAGGTGGTTTAAACCACCTTTTTTATATTCCGTTTAGTTCATCTTTTTCGGGTAAATTTTTGTAATATCTAGTAGGCATAAAATTGCGCATTGTTTTTAAATTTTTACGGCTTTTTATATTTACCGTATCGTAATATTTTTTCCATAAAATAGAAAAATCGTCTTTAATATTTTTAAATATTTCGTCGCCGTTATCACTTTGAAAAACAAGTTTTTTACCGTCATTATAACAAGCAAAAATATTGCGTTTTTCATCGTGAATAACAAACGCCATACTTTTAAATCGACGTATAAAATGAGGTAAAATCAAGTCAACAATATTATTATCAGGGCAAATTTTAGCGTAATATATTCCGTAATCAGATAATGAAAATCTAACAAAACCTAAAAATCTATGCGCTTCAAGTCGTACCTTTTCAAACAGTTTATATAAATTATAAACGTTTGCGTTTGCAAAATTTTCAGTTACGTCTTTATTGTGTTTTAAAATTTCTTTAACGTATAAATATATCAATATTTCTTTGTTTTCAGTATTTGACCTAAAAGCGTAATCTACCGCTTTTTTGCTTTGAAAATTTAAAATTTTGTCAAGTTTGTTTTTTACGCGCATTGCCTTTTCTTTATTAGTAATAATTTGCCTTACCGTTGATAAAAACGACGGCGTAAGCGCCGTTTGGGTTATAACGTCAGGGCTTTCTTTATAAACGTAACTATCAAAAATTGCTGTGAAAAGTCCGTCAAAACTTCCGTCATATAAGTATATTATCATAATTCACCCGTTAAAACTGACGCCTTTATTTCACTTGAAGAAAATAACGATAATTGCGTATACTCTTTTTCAGGTTCTGAAAATGAAAGTAGGCGCTCCGTCTCTCGTTGCGTTTTAGCCCCGTAAAATTTTCCGTTTACAGTTATAAAATGTAAAGCGCGTTTAAGCGGTATTCGCATTGCCTTTAAGTTTTCAATGGTAAGATTACCGTAACGCCTTGCCTTTATAATTTTGTAAACGCTTTTTAGTCCAATACCCGGCGTTCTTGCAAGCATTTGGTCGCTTGCCGTGTTAATTTCAATAGGGAAAAGTTCTGGGTGTTTTAACGCCCACGCGCACTTAGGGTCGTACATAGGGTTTAAGTTTTCGTTTTCACTAATTATTTCGTCGACGTCAAACCCGTAAAAACGTATAAGCCAATCTGCTTGATAAAGCCTATGTTCTCTAAGTAGTCCCGTTGGAATATTAGGTAATAAAGTAGTTGAAAAGTTAAGCGGAACGTATGACGAATAGTACACGCGTTTAAGGTTAAATTTATTATAAAGCGCGCTTGTAAGTTTTAAAATTCTGCCGTCAGTTTCGGGGCTTGCGCCTATAATCATTTGCGTTGTTTGACCGGCTGGCAAAAATTTACTTTTAATAGACTTAGTCGCTTGCTTTTCCGAATTAATTATACTCATTGGCGTTATTATATTCTTTTTATTTTTTTGCGGAGCAAGTATCCTTAAACTGTTTTCTGAAGGAAGTTCTATATTGTAACTCATTCTGTCAACGTACTCGCCGGCGCGCATTAGTAAAGCGCTGTCAGCGCCGGGTATTCCTTTAAGGTGAATATAACCGTTAAACCCGTAAAGTTTTCTAAGTTTAATTACGGTGTTTAAAAGTAATTCCATCGTATAGTTGGCGTTTTTATATACCGCCGACGACAAAAACAACCCCTCTATATAATTTCTTTTATAAAATTCCATAGTAAGTTCGCAAATTTCGTCGGGAGTAGCGGTGGCGCGCCTAACGTCGTTACTACGCCTACTTTGACAGTATAAACAATCGTACGCGCAGTCGTTAGACATTAAAATTTTAAGTAGAGAAATGCACCTTCCGTCTTCAGTAAAAGAATGGCAAATGCCCGAAGAAAACGCGTCGCCAATTCCACCCGCGTTTTTTCTTGAACTACCAGACGACGAGCAAGACACGTCATACTTAGCGCTATCAACAAGTATTGCAAGTTTTTCTTCAGTAATCATATCAACCTCCGAACATACGAACATTTGTTCAAGTATAACACTAATTTTTGTAAATGTCAAACATTTGTTTGTGTTTATATATTTTTTATTTTTTGAATATAAATTTGACTGTAAACAAAATAACAACTGAAAAACGCAAGTTAAAGGCTAAAAGTAAATGAAATAAAGGTGAAAAATTGCTAAATTTAAAAAATGCTTAAAAAATAATTGATAAATAATTAAATATAAGTTAATATATATACTGTACTTTATTAAGATGCTAAGCGATTACACGTTTAATAATCGCTTTAAGGAGATTTATGGCAACAAAGAAAAAGGGCGGTTTATTTGCAAAACTTACTCAAATGCCTGAAAGGTCTGAAGATTACGCAAGAAAGACGTTACCTACAAACCGTTGGGCGTTAGGTTGGGATATTTTTAGAACTAACTTTGGTAAAATTTTCAAAATAAACCTTTTAATGCTTTTATTTATTTTTCCTATATTTTTAATTTGGGCGGGCAACGGATTTTTAGTTGAAGTTCAAGCAATGAGCGCGCCGTTTTCTCAAAATTTAGGAATAGGCTATCCTACTTACCCTGCTATTTCAGGTATTGCCGAAAGGCTCGTTTACGAAACGAACGTTTTAACTTTCGTGTTAGTTTTCGTATTTTCGTTTATGGCGTCGGTTGGTATTTCGGGCGGTTTTTACGTTATGCGTAATATGGTATGGACGGAAGGCGTTTTCGTTATGTCAGACTTTTGGTCGGGCGTTAAAAAGAACTATAAAAACGCAATGCTCAGTTCGCTTTTATTAACTGTTGTGCTTGCTCTTACCGTGTTATCGATAAACTTAGCCGATATTCAAATTGCGCTATATCCAGACCAAGCGGTGATTTTTACAATAACTAAAATAATTTCATATATTTTTATAGCGGTTTTTATTATTATTTACTTATATATGCTTACGCTTGGCGTAACTTATAAACTTAAATTTTTCAAACTTTTGAAAAACGCTACAATTTTATGCGTGGCTCTGCTTCCGTATAACGTATTTTTCGCGTTGTTTGCAATAGTGGTATTTTTACCGCTTTTAGCCGAAGTTGGTAATATATTTTTCACAATCGGTTTAATTATACTCATTCTTTTCGCTCTTTCAGTTTTCGCGCTTATTTGGACTAACTATTCTCAATGGGTGTTTGACGAGTTTATTAACGATAAAGTTGCCGGAGCAAAGAAAAATAGGGGTATTTATAAAGAAAACGACGTTAAAGAAACTTATACTTACACGGGTAAGAGCGTTCTTTCAAAACGTCCTATCAAGCCTGTAACGGACTATGAAATTGAAATTGTGGCTATTCCAGAACACTTCTCACGCGCCGACCTTGCTCGTCTTGAAGAAAGTAAGCGTTTAATGATTGAAGATAGCGACCGCTACGCTGAAGACCATAAAAACGACTATATTGAAGACAAAACTGCGATAGACGAATTTATGTCTGGCGATGATAAAAAATCTAACGATAAAAAAGTAGATAGTAAAAAATCTACCCAAGATAAATCGGGTGATAAAAAATCAAAAAAAGGTAAAAAGAACTAATGTTACCGTATTCAAGTCTTTCTAAATTTTACGATAAAATTATTAGCGACGAAGAATACTCTAAGTGGACTGATTATATCGTGTCGCTAGTAGAAAAATACGCCGTTAAAAAAAGTGGGGTTGACGTAGCGTGCGGTAGCGGTATAGTAACTTTAAAACTCAAAAAACATGGGTTTACAGTAGTTGGGGTTGACGTTAGCGAAGAAATGCTTACAAAAGCCCGCATAAACGCCGATAACGAAAAGTTAAACGTTCAATTTTTGCGTCAAGATATGAAATATCTTAAACTTTTTGAAAAAGCGTCGTTCATAACGGTAATTAACGACGGAATTAACTATATTTCTCAAAAAGACTTACTTAAAACGTTTAATTCCTTTTACAAAAATTTAGAGCGTGGCGGAGCGCTTATCTTTGACGTGTCTTCTGAATATAAACTAAAAAACGTGCTTGCGGGCAACGTTTACGGCGACGATAGTGAAGACTTATCGTATATTTGGTTTAACGTGTTAGAAGGCGATAGCGTAAATTTAAGCCTTACGTTTTTTAAAAAGGACGGGGACGTTTACCGCCGTTACGAAGAAAATCAAGTACAGTATATTCATAAAACTGACGATATTATAAACGCTTTAAGAAGCGCTAAGTTTAACGTGGTTAGCGTAACGGACGCTTATGGCGAGCAAATAAAACAAGATACTCAAAGGCTACTTTTTATAGCAATTAAAGATTAATTATGGGAAAAATTTATAAAACGCTAATATGCGACGGTCAAATTTCTCTTTCAATTATTGAAAGTACTGACGTTGTTAATAAAGCAATTGAATATCACAATCTCACGCCTTTAACCGCCGCAACGTTAGGTAGGGCGATGACGGCGTCGCTTTTTATGGCTTCAAACTTGAAAAATAAAAGCGATAGACTTTCCGTTACTATTTCTGGCGACGGGGTAGGCGGTCACGTTATAGTTAGCGTTGATAGCGACTTAAACGTGCGTGGGTATATAGATAACCCAAGAGCCGAACTTCCGCTTAACGAGATAGGCAAGTTGGACGTTAAAGGTTGCGTTGGTCAAGGTAGAATTACCGTTGTTAGAAGTATGGGGCTTAAAGAACCGTATACAGGCTCTGCAAAAATAGTAAGTGGAGAACTTGCAGAAGATTTTGCGTATTATTACGCTGTGTCCGAGCAAGAGCCTACCGCAATGGCGCTAGGCGTTAAAATTTCAAACGACGGCGAGTGCGTGGGCGCTGGCGGTGTTATAATGCAAGCGTTGCCGGGTGTTACCGAAGAGGCTATCAAGTACGCCGAAGACCTTATTAAAAGTTATAGCGACGTTAGTTCGTTAATACAAAATTTTGGCGCTAACGGGCTTATAGAACGAGATTTTTCAACTTTTGACTTTAACGAGCGCGACGCTCAGTACAACTGTATTTGCAGTCAAACTTACATTGACGCGCTTATACTTTCACTTGGAAAAGAAGAAGCGTACGCAATAATTAGCGAAGTTGGTAAAATTGAAATTAAATGTCAATATTGCGATAAAGTTTACGTTTATACTAAAGAGGATGCGGACAAGTTGTTCGACAATTAATTATGGCAGAAGTTTACACCGTTTCGTACGATAACGAAACGCTAAAAAAACTTTATAATTCAAAAAGGGAAAGCGACGATTATATCGGCGCTTTATCCGTACTTAAAAGAATGCGTCGCGCTAATCCCGACGATTTTTCTTTGTGTCAAGAGTTTGCTGAAGTATATTATTTACTTGAAGCGTACGACAATAGCGTTGAAGAAACTTTTAAGTATTTAGGTGGGCTTGATAAAGAGGTTGCGTCTTTATATAAAACAATTTTAAGCGATGAAGATAAACTTTTAATTAAAACCAAGTACGCCAAATCGTACTGCGCGTTAGGCTCGGCGTATTATAGGTCTGGAAATGATAAAGTTGCAGGGTATTATTACAACAAACAATTAAAAACGGTGCAAGCGAAATTTGACGTGTATTACGATGCTTTATCTGACTTTTTACAAGAAATAACTGACGTGCGTTCTAATTATTATATAGCGTATCCTTACGAAAAGGCAGACTTTTCCAACCTTTTAGACGAATGTGAAGAACATTTTAGAAGTGGCGACTACGAGTTAGCCGTTGAAAAACTTAGCGTTATTCCTAAAACTTCAATATATTATAGCGAAGCCTTGCTTCAAATTGCGTTATGCAAGTATTTTTTAGATGAGGAAGACGATTGCGTTAAAACGTTTGATAAACTCATTAAATTATACCCAACTAACGTTTACGCTTTATGTAACGCAATAAGTATAAATAATAAAATTGGAAATAAAACTAAGGTTAAAAATTACCGTGAAAAGTTAGATAAAATTGAAATAACCGACGACTTAGAGTTATATAAAGCAATTATGGCTTATAGTGAAATAGGCGACGAGTTGCGCGCTGAAAAATACTGTCGTAAATACTTAAAAATTCACCCTTACGACACTAACGTTTTACTTATTGGCGGTCAAATTAAATATAACTTATCAAAGTATAGCGAAGCCGAAAAATTTTTTACAAAAGCATACCAAATAACAGGCTCGTGTACAGCAAGGCATTATCTAACCATTACCGAACGTAAAATAAGCGGACTAAAAGCGCCTAACAAATTTGAGTATTCTTTTGATATTCCAGACGCTGAACGTAAAAAAATACTCAAAGGCATTACTCATTATATAAATTGCGACCTTACTAATTTATCTCAAGAAGATTACGACTTAATTTATTATATAGCTAGTTACGCTTTTGAAACGCAGTCGTACGGGCTTCAATCTACCGCAGTAACCGTTCTTTCTTCTCTCACAACTAAAACTGCTCAACAAATGCTCGTATCGGCACTTGTAAAACCGTCCGTTTTCGACCAAATAAAAGCGGGTATTTTAGGTTTTTTAACTGCCGACGGTTATACGGGAATTGAGCCGAGCGAGTTTGGTAACGTATATAAAAAAATAGAATTTATAAATACTAAATTTGAAGGCGAGGGCAGTCAAGTTATGAATGAAGCGTACGCGCTTTGTTTTGCAAAAGTTGCTCCACTTGAAGATAATCTCGACGCGTTACGCATAACCGCCGTTGATATGTTTTATAATTACGGCGTTGATTTTTCTTTAATTACAGACGTTAAATCGTTATCGGCGTTGATTTTTGAACTTTCCGAAATTAAGCCTATAAAAAACAGGCGAGAGTACGCTAAATTTTTTGACGCTAACTTAAAAGAAATTAAACGCTTAAAAGAGTTATTTATGGCGTCTAAAAAAGAGCGAGAAGAAAAACTCAAATAATTAAAATAATTAAACCTTTGCAAGTTAGCGAAGGTTTATTTTTTTGAGAAAGTTAATTATTATATATATATAATAATTTGAAAAAATTATAAAAAACACTTTACTTTAAAAATTCAAAGTAGTATAATAACTTTGTTTTGCTAATATTGAATTTGCTTAAATATATAGTTTTCAAAACAATATACATATAGGAGAAATTATACATGGATAAGAAAGAATTTGCTTTGAAAGAACACGAAAAATGGCACGGCAAAATTGAAGTAGTTGCTCACGCGCCAATTAATAACAGTCAAGACCTTGCGGTTGCGTACACACCAGGCGTTGCAGAGCCTTGCTTAAAAATTTCTGAAAACGTTGACCTTTCATACGTTTACACTCGTCGTTCAAACCTCGTTGCCGTTGTAACTGACGGTACGGCAGTTTTAGGTTTAGGCGATATTGGCCCTGAAGCAGGTATGCCTGTTATGGAAGGTAAATGCGCTTTATTTAAAACTTTTGGCGGTGTTGATGCGTTCCCTTTATGTGTTCGCTCTAAAGAAGTTGACGATATTGTTAAAACAGTTCAACTTTTAGCAGGTAGTTTTGGTGGTGTTAACCTTGAAGATATTTCTGCTCCACGTTGTTTTGAAATTGAACGTCGCCTTAAAGAAGTTTGCGATATTCCTATTTTCCATGACGATCAGCACGGTACTGCAATCGTAACGTTAGCCGCAATGATTAACGCGTTAAAGCTCGTTAATAAGAAAATTGAAGATATTGAAGTTGTTGTAAACGGTTCGGGCGCTGCAGGCGTTGCTATTACTAAACTTTTAATGAGCAAAGGTCTTAAAAAAGTTATTCTTTGCGATACTAAGGGCGCTATTTATAAAGGCCGTCCTGGACTTAACTCTATCAAAGAAGAAATGGCTGAAATTTCTAACCTTGAAATGAAAAAGGGTACTCTTGCAGACGTTATTAAGGGCGCAGACGTATTCGTTGGCGTTTCTGCTCCTGGTAGTTTAACTCCTGAAATGGTAAAAACTATGGCTAAAGACCCAATCGTTTTTGCTATGGCTAACCCAACTCCAGAAATTATGCCGGCGGACGCTATTAAAGCAGGCGCTAAAATTGTTGGAACGGGTAGAAGTGACTTCCCTAACCAAATTAACAACGTACTTGCATTCCCAGGTATTTTCCGTGGTGCTCTTGACGTTCACGCTCGCGATATAAATAATGAAATGAAAATTGCCGCTGCTGAAGCAATTGCAGCAGTTATTCCTGCCGACCAAATTCGCCCTGACTATATCATTCCAGACGCATTCAATCCATTAGTAAAAGATGCAGTTGCAACTGCCGTAAAAGAAGCCGCAAGAAAGACAGGAGTTGCCCGTATTTAATTGAAGGTTCTTCGCTAATTTTTATTGGTAACTAATGCCATACTCACGACGTAATAAGGTGGTAAAACTTTAAAGCAATTAAAAAAGTTTAATAGCATTAGATACAATTTAAAATCATATATAATGTAAACAAAATAACGTCAAAACACAAAAATAAATTATTTAACACTATCGAAATCGGACATTTTTTTAAAAATATGTCCGATTTCGATAGTATCATTTTAATAAAGTAATGAAAATAATTGTAAATTTTAGATAAAATCAATATTTTTATTAAAAATTTATGGTGTAAAGTGTGATGATATAATAGATAATTTTCAAGCGTGGAAAAATCCACGCTTTTTTGCTCCGCTTTTGTCATTGTGTCATTCTGAGATTTACTAACTTTGATCGACCTACGAAGAATCTAAAAGAGATGTTTCGTAAGTAGGGCAAGAGGCAACTCTCAACATGACGTTGTCTCGCTGTCATTCTGAAACGCACATACTTGACGGACTCATGAAGAATCTAAAAACGTGCAATAGTAAACTTATAAATTATAAAAGCGTGGAAAAATCCACGCTTTTTTGCTATAATTTTTTTATCGTTGCCATTTAAGTAAAATTTTTTCAATTAAAGCAACTACTCCGTACATTATTGCAGCAAGCAAACACAGTATTACCGTACTTGCCATAACTAAATCAAGTCTAAACACTTGACCGCCATACACAATAAGGTAACCAATGCCTTGTTTTGAAACTAAATATTCGCCCATAATAGAGCCAATCCACGCCATACCAACGTTAATTTTTAAACACGACGTAAACGTTGGTAACGACGATGGAATTATTAGTTTGAATAGTATTTGTAGTTTTGTTGCGCCAAGTGAGTTTAGTAGCAAAATTTTACCTTTATCAGTTGCTAAAAAACCGTTTTGCATAGTAATTACTGTAACTATAATAGTTATTAATATTGCCATAAATACAATAGACTTAGTGCCAGCGCCAAACCAAACTATTATTATAGGACCAAGCGCAATTTTAGGTAAACTGTTTAAAACGACTATAAAAGGCTCGCTTACCTTTCTTAAAAACTCACTCCACCAAAGTATTAAAGCAATAATTGTTCCGCCAAACGTAGCAATTAAAAAACCAAGCATCGTTTCGTATAAAGTTGTAAAAACGTGCAACCATAAATCACCGCTAACGGCAAGGTCTTTTATCGTTGAAAGTATTTTTGACGGCATAGAAAACAAAAAACTATCAATTAAGTTTAGCCTTGCTGAAATTTCCCAAATAGCAACAAAAAATACAAGTATAAATATTCTTGCAAAATGTATAGATAACAAACCTATACGCCGTTTTTTAAGGTATAATAACCGCTCTTTACTAAGATTTTCGTTCATCGTTAAGTTCCCTCCATAGTGTATCGAAATTCTTACCAAAATTTTTATCTTCACGCCGTTTAAGAGGGGTAAGAGTTTTGTCTAAATTGTAGGTGTGAACGTTTTTTATTTTTGCAGGTCGCTTAGATAAAACGAAAATTTTATCCGACATTGAAAGCGCTTCAGATATATCGTGAGTTACAAGTAACGCCGTCTTTTTTTCTTTTTTTATAATATCGTAAACGTCATTACAAACGTCTAACCTAGTTTGATAATCAAGCGCCGAAAAAGGCTCGTCTAAAAGCAATAAATCGGGTTTAGATGCAAGCGTTCTAATTAGAGCAACTCTCTGTCGCATACCACCGGATAATTGATGGGGGTACGATTTTTTAAAATCTTCAAGACCGTATTTTTTAAGTAAGTCAAGAGCGTACCGCCTATTATCGTCAGTATTAATTTTTTTAATTTCAAGCGGTAAAAATACGTTTTTTTCTATTGTTCGCCACGCAAATAATTCGTCGCGTTGTAACATATAGCCAACGTTTTTAATTTTTTCGTCAACCTTTTTACCCTTAAAATAAATACTACCGCTTGTTGGGGTAAGCAGTCCTGCTATCAATGAAAGAACGGTAGTTTTTCCACAGCCCGACGGGCCTATCAGCGCTACGAATTCGCCTTCGTTTACCATTAGCGACAAATCTTTTACTGCGTGTGTTTCGGTTTTTTCAGTATTATAACTGTAACAAATTTTATCAAGCGATAGTAAATCATTCATACCTTTTTCTCCCGTGAAAAGTTAATGTTTTTTATTTAAATTCGTTATAAATTTCATTAGCAAAATCAACGTTTACAACGTCGTTAAACGTAACGCCGTCCACGTTTTCGCCAGCATTTTCAATAACTTCAATAAGCCTATTAAAACTACTTGTCGTCATAGCCATATTGCTAACCCAAGTATCGCTTGCTAAATAATTTTCAAGCGCGTCTTTAGCCGACTCTTTGCTCGTTGTTGTAAAATGTTTAATTAAAACTTCGGCAACTTCATCTGCGCTAGCAGTTTTAACGTAGTCAAGCGCCTTATACATAGCGCGTAAAAATCGTTTTATGGTGTCAGGATTTTTTTCCATAAAACTTGATAAACACGCAAATCCCGTGTAAGGAATTTCTCCACTTTTTTCTCCAACGCTCGCAACTATATGACCTTTTCCAGCCTTAACAAATTCAGATGCCGTAGGCTCAAATAACGTAACGTAATCGCCAACGCCGTTATCAAAAGTAGGTGCCATAAGAGCAAATTGAATATCTTTTCTAAGCGTTAAATCAACGCCGTTTGCCATACCCATTCCGTTAACAACGTATTCAAACGTCATTGCAGGAAGTCCGCCTTGACGACCAATAATAATTTCTTTACCGCGTAAATTTTCCCAACTAAAATTAGGTTCGGGGTTTCTTGAAATTAGAAAGCACCCGTCGCGCTTTGTAAGTTGCGCAAAAATCTTAGGCTTATCGCTTTTATTTTGACGGGCTATGTAAACTGTAGTTTCAGGGCCTAAAAGAGCAACGTCCGCGCCACCAGAAATAAGCGCCGTCATTGAAACGTCAGAGCCTGCGCCGTTAGTAAGTTCAATTTTAATATTTTCTTCTTCAAAAAAACCTTTTTCAATCGCAACGTAAAACGGAGCGTAAAAAATAGAATCGGTAACTTCGTTAACTTTAATCGTCGTTACGTTAGACTCGTCTTTACAACTAACTAAACAAAACAACGAAAAAATAACTGTAAAACAACAAATTAAAAATTTTTTCATAATACTCCTAAAAATATTTCATTATTATTCTATGTTGAAATTTTTTTGTTTGTTATTTTGATTGACAATATTTTATAAATATTATATAATTTAAAACCGCACAACCTTTTAAAGGTCTATAAACTGCGTTATGCGTCGTTTCTACTTTGGTTGTATAACCCCAACAACCAAAAAGGTTAG
>CALDOZ010000022.1 GCA_937912025.1 uncultured Clostridia bacterium
TGCTTGCATTTAAACCGTTATATAAAAGCAAAAAATCATTTCAAAACCTTTAAAAGCACTACATTTAAGTTGGGGCGTGTCACTTTGAACTTGCTACCGTGACGGATTAATGAAGCAATCTATTTTTTTCAGCCAGTCATTCTGAGATTTGCTAACTTTGACCGACCTACGAAGAATCTAAAAAAAGATGTTTCGTAAGTAGGGCAAGAAAGCTTGTCTCAACATGACAGTAAGTCAACTTATCACTTAGACCTACAAATCAAATTAGCTTAGCAAAAAATCTAAAAAGTTAAAACACCAATATCAACAATAAAACGCAATCTAACATTAAGATTGCGTTTTCTTATTCTTTATAAAATATTTAAAAGCGTACCATAAAATTGCAAGTATTTGTACTGGAATTGCAACAACATACACCAAATAAATTGGCGGAAATATTGCTTGCAGGCATAAGTGAAATGATAGAGCCGTCGTCCAAATAATTGCTGAAATGGATATAAACTGAACTATATAACTTTTATATATGCACGAAAAAACTAATAAAACTATAAAGGAAATTGGCACTGCAACAATAAATGCAAGCCACCAAAATTTTTCGCCACTAAACGCCGAGTTTAATATAAAAAACGTAAGAGTTGCAACTATCCAAACAATGCAAACTGAAAGAAGTGGAATAAATACCGTTTTCAATTTCTTAGTTGGCTTTTTAGGCGTTGAGCGTTCGCTAATAAGGTCGTTTACAGTAACGCCGTATAAAGACGCTATTTGGTTTAAAACGTAAGCGTCAGGAACACTTTCGCCACGCTCCCATTTAGATACGGCTTTATCAGAATAATTGAGTTTTTCAGCAAGAGCAAGTTGTGTAAGATTATTAAGTTTACGGTATGCAACTAAATTGTTTGCCACCGTCTTGTTAAATTGTTCTTGAGATATACTATTCATCATAACGTAATTATTAAACCACATTTTTCAATTTTTTGCAAGTGTTTTCCCGCTGGGCGCTAATTTATGAAAATAATTTCAAAAATAAAAATTAGCAAGTAAAATAAGTTTATTTTAAGTTGACTAAAATTATATATTATGTTAATATATAAGCGTATGTTAAGTTTAGACGGCAAATTTGCTTGTGTTTATACCGACGAAGATATAATTTTATACTATACTTCTTTTTCGTGTCAAGACGGGTACGCCGTTATTTTTCAAAACAAAACGTACTTGTTTGTCGATAAAAGATATTATTATTCCGCCGTTACTAAAGCAAAAGCAAACGTAATATTACTTGACGGCAATGCGTTGTTTGAGTTTTTAAAGGCTAACAACGTTAAAACGGTAGGTATTGCGTATCCGTTTACTTCAGTTGATTTTTATCAAACTTTAATTGATAACGATTATAAAGTAGTAGACGTAACAAGCGAATATAATAAGCAAAGCGCAGTCAAAACTCAAAGTCAACTTGAAAAAATTATCAAAGCGCAAGAAATTGCTGAAAAGTCGTTTATAGAAACGCTTAGTTATATAAAAGTAGGCTTAACTGAAAAGCAAATTTCAGCCTACTTAGAATACCGTTTTAAAGTTAACGGGGCGGACGGGGTGTCGTTTGAGCCAATAATAGCGTTTAACGAAAATTCAAGCGTTCCACATCATCAAACGGGTAGCGCTACGCTTAAACCTAATTCAATAATTTTAATGGATTTTGGTTGTAAGTTTGATGGGTACTGCTCGGATATGACTAGAATGGTTGCGTTTGGAGACGTTTCAAGCGAGTTCAAAAACGTTTACGATGCGGTATTAAACGCGCACTTAGTTGCATTTAAGAGCGTAACTTGTGGTATGACGGGTATTGAAGCGGACGCTATTTCGCGTAACTATCTAAAAGAAAAAGGGCTTGATAAATATTTTACTCACTCGTTAGGTCACGGCGTTGGTGTTAAAATTCACGAAAGTCCAAGGCTTTCAATAAAAAGTAGCGACGTTTTAGTTGACGGTAACGTGTTTTCAATAGAACCTGGCGTTTATATTGACGGTAAGTTTGGCGTTAGAATTGAAGATACCGTTTACTTAAAAAACGGCAAGTGTGTTTCAACCAACACTATTAGTAAGGAATTGTTTACGGTTAAACCGTAATTAAAAAGATAATAATAAATTAGGAGATTAATTTTTATGGTATTAGCAGGCGATTTAAGAAAAGGCGTAACAATCGAATATGAAGGAAAGATTTTCACGGTAGTTGATTTCTTACACGTTAAACCAGGTAAAGGCGCAGCGTTTGTAAGAACTACTTTAAAAAACGTTGTTGACGGTAAAGTTTTACAAATTACTTTCAACCCAACTGAAAAATTTGAAAACGCTATTATTGAAACTAAGAGAATGACTTATTCGTATAACGACGGTGAACTCTACTACTTTATGGACGAAGAGTTCAATATGGAACCGCTCAACTACGACCAAGTTGAAGACGCGTTAAAATACGTTAAAGAAAACGACCCTGTTACAGTTAAATTCTATAAAGGAAAAGCGTTCTCAGTTGAATGTGAAAACTTCGTTGAACTTTTAGTTACTGAAGCAGAACCAAGCGTTGCTGGTAACACCGCTACTAACGCAACTAAAATCGTTACTTTAGAAACTGGCATTACTATTCAAGTTCCTATGTTCGTTAACGAAGGCGACGTTATCCGTATTGACACTCGTACGGGCGACTATATGGAAAGAGTTAAAAAATAATTTTTATTAGAAAACTACCCGACGGTGATATAACTGTCGGGTTTTTCGTCTAAAGGGTAGCATGAAAAAAATTGCTTTAATTACGGGCGGAACGCGTGGTATAGGTAGGGCTTTAGCAATTGAAATGTCAAAGCAAGGTTATTTAGTTATAATAATTTACCTAAGTAGCGACGGCGAAGCCTTAAAACTTAATAACGAATACGGCATTGTTACCATAAAAGCGGACGTTAGTAATTATACTAAAATGCAAAGCGTAATAACTTCTATTATAAACGACTACGGTAAAATTGACGTTGTTATAAATAACGCAGGTATTGCGCCCACTCAAAAACTTTTAATTGACGCTAGCGAAAGCGAGTTTGATAGAGTAATGGGGGTAAACTTTAAAGGCGTTTATAACGTTTGCAAAAACGCAATTCCGTATATGCTAAGTGGTAGCGGAGTTATCGTTAACGTATCGTCTGTGCAAGGCGTTAGGGGTGGCAGTTGCGAAGTTATATATTCAGCGTCAAAATCAGCGGTTATTGGGTTTACGCGCGCGCTTAGCGAAGAACTTGAAAATTCAGAGATTACTATTTTTTCGGTAGCGCCAACGTTAACCGATACCGATATGAACGCTCACTTATCTATTGAAGATAAACTCAACTTTATTAAAGAGAGCGGTTTAACTAAAATTCCTACCGCAAACGACGTTGCTGAAAAAATTATAGCGCTTATTCGTGGCGGAAAAAGTTCTCACGGTAAAAATTTTGAAATTTATTGATATTTTTTTGTTTTTATTAGGGGAATTTTGAAATTATTAGTGTATATACAATATGAAGTCAAATATTTTACTTATTCGTTTTGGGGAATGACTAATGAACGATACGGCTTTTAAAATTAAAGAGCAAATTTATAAAAAAGAAGACGAGTTTTTATCTTGCTATGCAACAAAATCAAAAGACAGTAAGGGTAGAGTGAAAGATGAGCCTGAATGTCCTATGCGTACGCAATTTCAACGCGATAAAGATAGAATAATATACTCTAAAGCGTTCGTAAGGCTTAAAAATAAAACTCAAGTATTTTTCTCGCCCGAAGGCGACCATTATATGACGCGTTTAACGCACACGCTTGACGTTTCTCAAATTGCCCGTTCAATTTCGCGCAGTTTGTATCTTAACGAAGATTTAACAGAAGCGATTGCGCTTGGCCACGACCTTGGGCATACTCCGTTTGGACACGCGGGGGAAAGATGTCTTGATAAATTAAATCCTAAAGGGTTTAAACATAACGAGCAGTCGCTTAGGGTTGTTGACGTGCTTGAAAACGACGCTAAAGGCTTAAATTTAACCTTTGAAGTGCGCGACGGTATTTTAAACCATAAAATGAGTGGTAACCCTATCACTTTAGAAGGTCAAGTAGTGTCACTTTCTGATAGGCTTGCTTACCTTAATCACGACGTTGACGACGCTATTAGGGCTGAAATTATCACTATGGACGATATACCTACAAAAGTCCGTCAAGTTCTTGGCGAAACAAGTCGTGATAGAATTAAAAATATGATAACTTCCGTTTACGAAAGCAGTTTTGGAAAAGACAAAATTACGCTTAGTGAAGAAGTTCAAGACGCTGTTACAACTTTACGAGAGTTTATGTTTAACAACGTTTACTTAACAAAAAAAGCAAAGAAGGAAGAAGAACGCGCGTACAATATGATTTTAGCAATGTACGAGTATTTTTATAAAACTCCGTCGCTTCTTCCTAAAAGATATTTTTCGCTTATGGAGTTTTATGATAAAGACACCGTAATTTGCGATTATCTATCGAGTATGACTGATAGATACGCTATCAAAACGTTTAAAGAAATTTTTGTTCCTAAAAATTTTGACGATTAAAATAAAGGAGATGTTATGGCGTTAGTTGATGAAAAGTTCATATCGGAACTTAAATCAAAATGTAATATTGTAGACGTTGTTCAAAAGTATTGCGTGCTTCAACGCAAGGGTTCGGTCAACCATTGGGCGTGTTGTCCGCTACCTGGCCATAGCGAAAAAACTCCGTCTTTTACCGTTAACGAAGTAGGGCAGTTTTATCATTGCTTTGGTTGTGGTAAAGGTGGGGACGTATTTAAGTTTATTGAAGAAGTTGAAAGTCTTGATTTTATGGGCGCGGTTAAACTTCTTGCAGAGCAAGTGGGAATGGAAGTTCCAAGTGGCGATGGTTATAATTCAGACGAAGCCGTTCAGCGTCGTAACCGTATGGACAGGCTTAATAAACTTATGCGCGATACGGCGGTATTTTACGTCAATAATTTTGCTGATCCGCGCGCTAGCGAATACATAGATTACGTTAAAAAACGCGGGCTTACTGCGTCTACTTTAAAAAAATTTGGTATGGGCGTGTCCCTTGATTTTGAAGGGCTTCCAAACCACTTGAAATCGCTTGGGTACACCGACGAAGAAATGCTTGACGCAGGCGTTTGTTCTAAGAGCGATAAAAATGGTAAGCTTTACGATTTTGAAGCGGAAAGGCTTATCGTTCCAATTATAAATTCGCTTAATAAAGTAATTGCGTTTGGCGGAAGAACTTTAAATAAAAACGCTGATTTTGGCAAGTATAAAAACACTCAAGATACCGTCCTGTTTAATAAAAAGCGTAATTTATTCGGTATAAATTATCTAAAAGCCCTAAAAAACGAAGATACGCTTGACTACGTTATAATGGTTGAAGGATATATGGACGTTATTTCGTTATATCAAGCAGGATTTAAAAACGCCGTTGCGTCTATGGGTACTTCGCTTACCTTAGAGCAAGCAAAACTTTTAAAGCGATATACCGATAAAGTTATCGTTTGTTACGATGGTGACGACGCAGGGCAAAAGGCAACTATTAGAAGTCTTGATATTTTTGTAAACGAAGGGTTTGACGTACGAGTCGTTACTCTGCCAAACGGTCTTGATCCAGACGATTACATAAAAAAATACGGCGCTATCAAATATTTAGAGTTGGTAGATAATGCAACTCCGCTTTTAGATTATAAACTAAAAATTATTCAAAAGGGTAAAAACTTAAAAGACGTAAACGACAAGCGTAAATACGTTTCAGAAAGTTTAGCCTTTTTAAGAACGATAGGCGACGCGTTTATTCGTGAAGAATTACTTAAAAAAGTACGTGAAGTTTCCGGAATATCTTACGAGTCGTTAAAGCGCGACCTTGAAAACGGAACAGCAACGGTAATAAGTAGCGAGCCAAAAGGTAAAATAGCGGTAAGTATTAACCGTGGCGCTGGTATAGAGCGCGCTGAAAGGTTTGTGTTATGCTCGCTAATATACGATAAACCGTACGCTAAAGACTTTGAGTTTGATTTGTATTACTCTTCTTCCGTTCGTGAAAAAATAGCCGACGCCGTTATGGATGGGAGCGTTACCGCTCCTCATTTAGTAAGCGTAGTAGGCGAAGACGGAATTGAAGAACTTAACGCAGTACTTACAGCGGGCGAAAATATATTTGATACGAAGTCCGAAGCAAAGTACTTTAAAGATTGTGTTTCTATGATAAAAAGAAGTAATATCGAGGCTGAAATTCAACAACTTAATAAGTTGTACGCAAGTGAAATTAATCTTGTAAAAAAACAAGAAATTGCGGATATGATACAACTTAAAACTATAAAACTTACAGAAGCATAAAGGAGAAAATTTATGAGTATTTCTGACCAATATTTAGAAGAGATTATTAAAGAAATTATTGCAAGTTGCGGTTCTCGTAAATCAATTAATTCAGACGATTTATGCGATAAACTTGCTAAGTACGACGCGTCTCCTGAACAAGTAGATACAATTTACAAAGCGTTAGAAGACAATAAAATCAATATTATAGACAGTTACGAAAAAGAAAAGGCGTTATTCGACCAAATTTCCAAAGAAATTTCTATTGAAGACCCCGTAAAAATGTACCTTAAAGATATTGGTAAATACGCTTTATTATCTACTGAAGACGAGATTGAACTTGCAACTCGTATGATGAACGGCGACGAAGAAGCAAAAGCACAATTAACCGAAGCCAACCTTCGTCTTGTAGTATCTATTGCTAAAAGATACGTTGGACGCGGTATGCATCTTTTAGACCTTATTTCAGAAGGTAACTTAGGCTTAATGAAAGCCGTTGAAAAGTTTGATTACACTAAGGGTTATAAATTTTCAACTTACGCTACTTGGTGGATTCGTCAAGCAATAACAAGAGCGATTGCCGACCAAGCAAGAACTATAAGAATTCCAGTTCACATGGTTGAAACGATAAATAAACTTGGTAGAGAAACACGTCAACTTTTACAAGAATTAGGTAGAGAGCCTACTCCTGAAGAAATCGCCAATAGAATGGGTATTTCAGTTCAAAAGGTAGTTGAAATTCAAAAAATTGCTCAAGATCCCGTTTCTCTTGAAACGCCTATCGGCGAAGAAGAAGACAGTAAACTTGGCGACTTTATTGAAGACGAAGGCGCTACTTCGCCAACCGACGTAGTTGCATTTTCAATGCTTAAACAACAACTTATTTCCGTTCTTGATACGTTAACGCCAAGAGAAGAAAAAGTTTTACGTTTAAGATACGGTATTGACGACGGTAGACCAAGAACGCTTGAAGAAGTTGGTAAAGAATTTAACGTAACGAGAGAGCGTATTCGTCAAATTGAAGCGAAAGCGCTTAGAAAACTCCGTCACCCGTCACGTTCTAAAAAACTTAAGGAATACCTTGAGTAATGGACAAGCGTTTAACTACGTTATTTAATTTAGCAGGCGAGGGCGAAGTGTTTTTAGATATAGGTTGCGACCACGGGCTTGTATCTTTAAACGCTATTAAAAGCGGTAAGTTTAAAAGGGTTATTATTACTGATATTTCTCAAAAAAGCCTTCAAAAAGCAATCAATCTTTTAAAGCCTTACGGCGATAAAGTTAAAGCGGTAGTAACGGACGGGTTTAATGGGATTACCGATGAAGTTAGCGTTGCCTTCATTGCCGGTATGGGCGGTGAAGAAATAAGCAAAATACTTGTTAACGCTTTAAAGTTGCCTCAAAAATTAGTGCTTTCTCCACAAAAAAACTCAGAAAAAGTAAGAAGAACGCTAATTAGTTTAGGCTATAAAATACTGCGTGATTTTACCTTTTTTGAATGTAAAAAGTATTACGACGGTATTTTAGCGGTTAAAGGCGAAGATTTTTACACGCAAGACGAATATCTTTTCGGGCGTGAAAATTTGCAAACTTTTCCAAGCGATTTTGTAAGTAAGTTGCAAAAAGAAATAGAGTTTAAAACGTCGCTTATAAGTAGCGGTAGTTTAAATAAAGGCGATGCTGACAAAATGTCGCTTGACGTAATAAAGTTAAAGGAAATTTTAAATGAAAATACAAAACGTACTTAATTTACTTGAACAATACGCTCCACTTAGTTTGTCTAACGAGTTTTGTCAAAGATACGACGCGTACGACAATAGCGGTATATTAGTTAATATTGATAAGGATATTACGGGCATTGTCTTTTCGCTTGACTTAACGTCTAAGGCGGTAAATACTGCCATTGAAAAGGGGTACAATTTAATAGTTACTCATCACCCTGCTATATATAAGGGAATTAAAAGTATAGAATACAGCGACGCGTTGTATAAAGTAATTTCAAACGGTATAGGCGTAATTTCAATGCATCTAAATTTAGATTGCGCTAAGTTGGGAATAGACTATTATTTAGCAAAAGGCTTAGGCGCAAAAACTCAAACTGTTCTTATGCCTGTTGGTGATTACGGGTACGGGCGTACTTTTGAAGTTGACACTACGCTAAGTCAGATAGTTGAAAACTATAAAAGCACTTTTGATAGCGATAAAGTATTCGTTTACGGCGATAAAGACGCTAAAATTAAAAAAATCTCTTCCTTTTGTGGGGCGGGTTTTTCAGAATACGAATATCAACTTTCAAAAGATTCAGACTTAATAATTTCTTCAGATATACCGCATCATATTATATTGAAAGTGCTTGAAAGCGGAAGAAATTTAATGCAAATTACTCATTATGCGAGTGAAGCGTACGGGTTTTCAAAGTTTTATCAAAGCGTTCAGTTTGAAAACAAAATTTTTGTAAAAGAAAAAAATATGTAAATTGTCCAAACGTTTTAGTTTGGTTAACATAGGAGTTAATTATGAAAGAACAAATTAAACTTTTAGTTGAATATCAAGAACTTGATAAAGAAATTAAAAAAATTGACGATGGTATTTTAAAAAGCGAAGAAGCGGTTAAATACTATCAAGCAGGTAAGTTTTTATCTTCGGTTGCGGATTCGTTAAACGATATTGATAAAAAGGCTCAAAATCTTGTTAATAGATATAACGCCGTTATTGAAGAAATTAAAAAACTTAGCGTAATAGCAAGCGAGCATCTCGTAGCGCTTGACGAGTGTAAAGATGAAAACGAACTTTCATACATTTCTAAAAAATATAAAGAAAGAATGAACGAAGTTAGCGCAAAAGAAAACGAACTTAACGCCGTTATTAAAGAAATGGAAGCCGTTAATAAAGAGTTTTCTAAACTTGGCGCTGATAGACGTAAAATGAAAGAACAATTCGACGTTTACAAGCCTAAGTTTGAAGAACTTAAAAATTCTAAAAAGGGCGAACGCGACCAAATAAAATTGAAACAAGCAAAAATTGAAAATAGCATTAGTCCTGAGATTATGGCTAAATATAGCGCTAAACGTAAAGATAAAAAATTCCCGATAGTATTTGGCGTTACTCTTGATAAAAGGGGATCGTATTGTCCCGCTTGCGGTAGTTCGCTTTCAGTCGTTACAATAAACACTTTAGACGAAGGTAAACTTTGCGAGTGCGATACTTGTAGGGCGATTATTTACGGGTTGACTAAATAATAAAAGTGTGTTAAATTATACTTAACGTTTTAATTACGAAAGATAGGAGAGATTTATGAAACTCAATTATAAAAGAACTATTTTAGTCGGTTTTGCCTTCTTTATTATAAGCGCGTTTTGGCAAGCGTACGATTCGTTAGTTCCAATGATGCTTGTAAATAAGTTCGGTTTAGACCAAACTTGGTCGGGCTTTATAATGACGCTTGATAACTTCTTAGCGTTGTTTATGCTTCCGTTATTTGGTTCGCTTAGCGATAAAACTAAAACTAAGTACGGAAAAAGAACACCGTATATCGTCGTTGGCGCGATAGTTGCCGTTATGACTTTCATTGGCTTAACTTTTGCCGATAACGCTCAACTTGCTAACGTTTATAATAACCAAGAAAACGCCGTATTTATGGAAACTCTTTGGGAAGAAAACGACGAGATTACTAATTTAGAAAAAAATCTTGAAAAGAACGTTGAAGAAAAAGATAAAAAAATAACCGTTCAAGATTATATGGCTAAAATTTATCACAATAAAAATTTTAGCGAGTTAAACGATACTGAAAAAGCAAGCCTTAAAACTACTTTTATTGAACTTATCGACAATTCTAAAGATACTTATGATTACGATAGTAAAAGCAAGGTATATTCACTTTCTCCAGAAGGAAAAACTTCGGCAAACAATATTTACACTAACGTGGTAGTTGCCGCTCGTTCTGAATACGCTTGGAGTCAAACGGTAGCAAACCCAACTCCGCTTATAGTATTTATCATAATATTATTACTCATTCTTTGCTCAATGGCAACTTTCCGTTCTCCAGCGGTTGCGTTAATGCCAGACGTTACTATCAAACCGCTTAGGTCTAAAGGTAACGCTATAATTAACCTTATGGGCGCGGCGGGCGGTATTATAGTGCTTGTTCTCGGTATGATTTTTGGAACGGGTAACGTTTATAATCAATTAATGTCGTATACCGGTATGGTTATTGCGGTATGCTCGGTTATGATAGTGGGCTTAGGCATTTTCATTTTCACCGTTAAAGAAGTTAAATGGGCTAAGGAAATGGAAGAAGAAAGCATTAAACTCGGTATTGAAGACAAAGTTGAAGATGTTGACGATACAAAAGAAAAACGCAAACTCAGTAAAAGTGAGTTTACGTCGTTACTTCTTATTCTTGCTTCGGTTGCATTATGGTATATGGGTTATAACGCCGTAACTTCTAAATTCTCTCTTTACGCGTCAACGGTGTTACAACAAGACTATAACTCAACTCTTATTATAGCGCAAGCAGCGGCTATTATTTCGTATATTCCGGTTGGTATTATTGCAAGTAAAATTGGTAGAAAGAAATCTATTTTAATAGGTGTAGTTATGCTTGCAACGGCGTTTATTTCGGCAATTTTCGTTACCGCAAGTTCAAGTATAGTATTTATGTACGTTATTTTCGCTCTTGCCGGTATTGGTTGGGCTACTATAAACGTAAACTCTTTCCCAATGGTAGTAGAACTTACAAAGGGTGGCGACGTTGGTAAATACACGGGTTATTATTATACCGCGTCAATGGCGGCGCAAGCAATAACCCCAACGTTATCCGGTGTGTTTATGGATAGTTTTGGAACAATGAAAGTATTGTTCCCATACGCAGCAATCTTCGTTGCGCTTGCTTTCGTTACGATGTTCTTTGTTAAACACGGTGATAGCGTACCTACAAACGAAGGTAAAAAAGGTCTTGAAAGTTTTGACGTAGGCGACTAAAAATTAAAAACGATTTAGCGATTAATAATCGATAGATTAATAAAATAATTTAAGTAAATTACAACATATTACTGTTGATAGAAAAGTGGCGAAAAGCGATATTATAATTGCTTTAGTCGCTTTTTTATTTTTGCATTTTGATAAATATACCGCCGAAATATAAAATACTGTTTCACTCGAACCGTATATAGTGCTTGCGCAAATTGATAGATAACTATCAACGCCGTACTTAGAGTAAATTTCACTTAAAAGCGATAAACTTCCGCTACCTGAAAAAGGTTTTAATATAATAAGTTTAGTAAGTTCTTTAGGCACTCCTAAAATTTCTACAATGGGTGATAAAAGGTTAATAAAAACTGAAGAAAGTCCGCTAATTTCAAAAATTTCGCACATTAAAAAAATTGCTATAATATACGGGAATAGCGATATAACTAGCGGAACTGCCTCGCTTGCACCTTTGACAAAACAATCGTAAACGTTTACTTTTTTTAGTATGCAATAAACTATTAAAGCAATAAGTAAAACGGGAATAGCGTAACTAACTATAATCATTTAAACACGCTCGTCAATAAAATCCCAGCGCCCGTTGATACGGCGGTGGTTAAAAGGGTGGGTAAAAATATTTGGTGGGGCGTAGCGCTTCCAAACTGAGATGCAAGCGCCATAACTGTAAGCGGAAATATTTGTATGCTCGTTGCAGTTATTACAAATAGCATATTTTTAGCGTACTCGTTACCGTCGGCATCTAATAAACTCATAGCGTTTATTCCAGACGGCGTTGCAACTCCGCCCAATCCTAAAAGGTTAGCGGATAGGTTAATTGAAATTTCGTTAATGGCTTTTTTATTATCCGTTTTAAATAGTTTGCGTATAACGGGCTTTAATAAGTTAGAAATTTTGTCCGACAGTTTGCTTTCGTTAAGCAAGTTTGTAAAACCAAGCCATATTCCGTAAACAGCAAGTAGCGACGTAGATAAAGTTATCGCTTTACTACCTGCCGTTGAAAAGGACGGTATCACCGACGACGGCGAAAAAATAGTGGTAACTAAAATTGAAAGTATTAAAATTATCGTAAAAATGGCGTTCATAGTAAATGTTACTATCTAAGTAGCGTTTTTATGCGTTTAAGGTGTAGACATTTTTTAATTAATGTGTTAAAATAGTTTAAAGTTTATAAAAGAATTTTATAAAATTCATTCGTTAAGGAGAAATTTATGGACAAAAATACTTTTTATATTACCACCCCTATATATTATCCAAGTGGTAACTGGCATATCGGACATTGTTATACTACCGTAGTTTGCGACGCATTGGCTAGATTTAACCGAATGCTTAAAAAAGACGTATTCTTTTTAACGGGTACTGACGAGCACGGTCAAAAAATTGAAAAAAAGGCGCAAGAGAAAGGTCTTACCCCTATTGAGTTTATAAATCCGCTTGTTGACGGGCTTAAACAAATTTGGAAAGACTTAGACGTGTCGTACGACAAGTTTATTCGTACTACCGATGATTATCACGTTAAAAGCGTTCAAAAAATATTTAAACAACTTTACGATAAAGGCGAAATTTATAAGTCTGAATACGAAGGTTGGTATTGCACGCCTTGTGAATCGTTCTGGACGGAATCGCAACTTGTTGATGGTAAATGCCCAGACTGTGGTAGAGCAGTTCAAAAGGGTAAAGAAGAAAGTTATTTCTTCCGCCTTTCAAAGTACGCTGATAAAATTATAAAACTTTATCAAGATAACCCTGATTTTTTACAACCAAAATCACGCGTTAACGAAATGATAAATAACTTTATAAAACCTGGTCTTCAAGACTTATGCGTTTCGCGTACTACTATAAATTGGGGTATTCCAGTTACGTTTGACGAAAAACACACCGTTTACGTTTGGGTAGATGCGCTTACTAACTATATTACGGCGCTTGGCTATGGCTCTAACGATGATAGTTTGTATCGCAAATATTGGCCTGCAAACTTGCAAATGGTAGGTAAAGAAATAGTAAGATTTCATACTATTATTTGGCCTGCAATGCTTATGGCGTTAGATATTCCCGTATCTAAACAAGTTTATGGTCACGGCTGGCTTTTAATTGGCGGAGATAAACTTAGTAAAAGTAAGGGTGAAAACATAAAAACTGAAATTACCGACCCTCAAGAACTTGTTGACCGCTACGGCTCTGACGCGCTTAGATATTTCCTTTTAAGAGAAATTCCGTTTGGTAACGACGGTGTTTACACTAACGAAAGTTTATTAAAGCGTATAAACGGCGACCTTTCAAACGACCTTGGCAATTTAGTTTCAAGAACTACCGCTATGATAAATCAATATTTTGGCGGAATTTTACCTTCAAGTGAAGAATATACCGACCTTGATAACGAAGTTATAGCGCTTGCAAACGCTACATTTGATAATGTTAAAAAATATATCGACCTTATTGACGTACCGTCTGCTTTAGGCGAAGTATTTAAACTTATTCAACGCGCTAACAAGTATATTGACGAAACTGAGCCTTGGAAAATTTCTAAAATTCCTGAAATGAAAGGCCGTTTAGCAACGGTTATGTACGTTTTATCAGAGTGCATTAGAATTAGCGCCATTATGCTTAAACCATTTATAACTAAAGCGCCTAACAAAATTCTTGCGTTATTTGGTATTGACGGAGAGAATGAAAAGTACTTTGATAACGTTACTTTCGGAGTTTTAAAGGGTGGTATAGCGGTTGAAAAAGCGCAACCTATCTTCCCAAGAATTGACGTTAAAAAAGAAATTGCCGAAATTGAAAAGATGATGACTGAACGTCATAAGGCGCAAAAAACAAAAGAAAAAGAAGAACAAAAAAAGGTTGAAAAAATGCAAGAAAGTCAAAAGAAAGAACAAATTACTATCGACGAGTTTTTTAAAACTGAACTTAAAGTTGCAGTTGTAAAAACTTGTGAAAAGGTAGAAAAATCTTCTAAATTATTAAAACTTACTCTTGACCTTGGCGACGAAGAAAGAACGGTTGCTTCAGGGCTTCAAAAGTACTATAAGCCTGAAGATCTTATTGGTAAAAAAGTTATTTTAGTTGCTAACTTAAAGCCTGCTAAACTTTGCGGTATTGAGTCGCAAGGAATGGTGCTTTGCGCTGAACACGGCGATAAAGTAGTAATCATAACTCCGGACGGAGATCTTCCTGCCGGTTCTATCGTAAGTTAATGTTTATTGATACTCACGTTCATTTAACGGACAAAACGTACTTAGAAAATTTTAACGAAGTACGAAATAGATATTTGGGCGCTGGCGTAGGTAAAGTTATAACGGTAGGGTATAACACTAGTTCAAGCGTAAACGGTAAAAATCTTGCCGATAAGTTTAACGAAGTGTATTTTGCCGTTGGTATTCACCCGAGCGACGTTAGAGAGTTGTCGGGTGATAATTTAGCCACTTTAAAAGAGTTGGCAAGTCATAAAAAATGCGTTGCAATAGGCGAAATTGGGCTTGATTATCATTACGACGGGTACGTTAAAGAAGAACAAGTTAGCGCGTTTATAACGCAATTAAACGTCGCTAGCGAGTTAAATCTTCCTGTAATTATCCATTCAAGAGACGCGTGTTTTGAAACGGTTAAAATTTTAAAAGAACATAAAAACCTTTTAAAAAACGGATTTTTAATGCATTGTTATAGCGAAAGCGCACAAACGGCAAAAGAATTACTTCCGCTTGGAGCGTATTTTGCATTCGGCGGAGCAATAACGTTTAAAAACGCTAAAAAGCAAGATATTATAAAGGGTATTCCCATAGATAGATTGCTTGCTGAAACAGATTGTCCGTACCTTACCCCCGTACCTCATCGCGGAGAGATAAACGAGCCTAAAAACGTCGTTTACGTTTATGAGTTTATGGCTCAAACGCTTGGCGTTTCGGTTGAAAAATTAAAAGCCGAATTTATAAAAAACTCGGCAACGTTATTTAAAAAATTTAATTAATTATGTACTACCGAACGTCAAATGTTCGGTATTATCGTTAGTTAGGCGTAATACGAGTTGCTATTAAAAAATAGCACTTTCGCTACGCTAATAGTATTTGTTATTTATAAGGAAAATATTTATGGACGTAAAAAAAATTTTACGCGATAAAAATTTTAAATTTGAAAAAAAGTACGGTCAAAACTTTTTAACCGACGACACGTTACTTGGTAGAATAGTTGAAAAAGCGGGCGTTAATAAACAAACGGTTGCCGTTGAAATTGGCGTTGGCGCTGGTACTTTAACTGCTCAAACGGCAATGCGCGTTAAAAAAGTATACGGTTTTGAAATTGATACTTCGCTTAAACCTATTTTATCTCAAACGCTTGCTGAGTTTAATAACGTTGAAATTATTTATAAAGATATTATGAAAATTTCCGCAAGCGAACTTGAAGAAATGATAGGTGAAAATTATACCGTAATAGCAAACCTTCCGTACTACATTACTTCGCCTATAATAATGTTTTTTATAGAGCAAGCAACTAAGTGCGATAGTATAGTCGTTACCGTCCAAAAAGAAGTGGCTGAAAGAATTTGTTCTAAACCGTCATCGTCCGATTACGGAAGTATAACGGTAGCGGTTAACGCCGTTGCCGATGCTGAAATTATTGAGTATATTGGTAGAGAAAAATTTTTACCACCGCCAAACGTTGATTCCGCCGTCGTTAAAATAGATATAAATCGCAATAAATATAATATAGAAGATATTGCTAAGTTTAAAAAACTCGTGCGTTCGGCATTTATTATGAAAAGAAAAACGCTCGTTAATAACCTTATAAAATCATACGGAATAGACCGTCAAAAATGTGAAGAACTTTTAACGGCGATTGGCGTTGACGTTAACGCTCGCGCTGAAAATTTAAGCGCGGAAGATTTTATAGAGTTATCAAAATTGCTTTAACTTGTATTAAAAATAGTAATTTTATAAGAAATTTATGTTTATATTAGGCAATTAAATAGGCAAATGCCTAATTTTGCATTATTTTTAAAAAGTTGCGACAAATAAAACAAAATATGTTAAAATAGTTATAAAGTAAGTAAGTTTAATTTTTAAAAAGTTGATATAAATAATTATTTTTACTTGCTTAACCTAAATATTTAAAATTAGATTATTAGGAGTTTTATGTACGCTATATTTACAGATACAGATAACGACGTAACACCAGAAATCGCCAAAGAATACGGTTATAACATTATAAGTATGCCATATACCGTTGGCGATAAAGACGTTTATCCTTATGAAGATTTTAAAGAGTTTGATGAAAAAACTTTTTATAATATGTTAAGGGGTGGTACAATCCCTAAAACAACGGCGCTTAATCCTGAACAATATATAAATTATTTCGAGCCTTTCTTTAAAGAAGGTAAAGATATTTTATACGTTCATTTTTCTCAAGCGCTTAGCGGAACTTTTTCTGCTATGCACAAGGCTGTTGACGAACTTAAAGAAAAATACCCTGAAAGAAAGTTTTACACGGTAGACACTATGGGTATAAGTATTTTAGGTTTAATTATGGTACGCAAGGCTGGTGAAATGTACCGCGATGGTAAATCGCCTGAAGAAATTATTAAATGGGTAGAAGATAATAGAATGAATTACTCTATCTATTTGTATGCAGACGATCTTAACTTCTTTGCTCGTAGCGGTAGAATAAGCAATTTTTCAGCAATAATGGGAAGTTTACTTGGTCTTCACCCAATTATCCACATTAACCGTGACGGTAAAATGCTTTCACTTATGAAATGCCGTGGTAAAAAGGGTACTATTAAAAAAATAGTTGACCTTGTTGAAGAAAATCACGACGATATAACTAATAATAAAGTTATAATCGGTCATTGCGACGCTATTGACGACGCTAACTACTTAATAGGCTTACTTAAAGAAAAATTTGGCGAAATTGACGTTGAACTTGTTAAAGTAAATCCAACGGCTGGCGCTCATTGCGGTCCGTCAAGTATGGGTATTGCTTTCCGTTCTAAAGGAAGATAATATTACTAATAATTTTGTACGAAGGTAAATTATGATAGAAATACGTCAAGTAAAAACACGAAAAGAAATAAAAGAATTTATCGAATTTCCACTTAATCTTTATAAAAATAACGAGTTTTTTGTTCCGCCTTTATATGGTGACGAAAAGGCAATGTTTAAACCTAATTACAACTACTATGACCAAGCCGAAGCAGTTTTTTATAATGCTTATCGCGACGGTGTAATGGTTGGTAGAATTCAAGGTATTTTGCAATTGGCCGCTAACAAAAAATGGAATCAAAAACGCGTAAGATTTACCCGTTTTGATAGTATTGACGACCAAGAAGTTGCAAATGCATTATTTAAGGCCGTTGAAGATTGGGCTAAAGAAAAAGGAATGGAAGAAGTTGTAGGACCTCTTGGCTTTTCAGACCAAGAGCGTGAAGGCTTACTTATTGATGGGTTTAACGAACTTTCTACTTTTGAAGAACAGTATAACTATCCGTACTATCAAAAACTTATTGAAAATTTAGGTTACGAGAAAGAAGTTGATTGGGTTGAGCGTCAATTACGCGCACCTGAAAAACTTGACGAGCGTTTAGAGCGTATTAGCGGTATGATGCTTGATAAGTATAAACTCAAAATCGTAACGGTTAATAATATTAATAAATTTCTTAAAGAATACGGCGATGCGTTTTTTGATATTGCTGAAAAAACTTACGCAGGCTTATATCAAACCGTTCCGTTTACCGATTCTATTAAGAAGCAACTTATTGATAGTTTTAAACTTGTTATAAACCCTAAATTCGTTATAGTTATAGTTGACGAGAATAATAAGGTTGTATGCTTTGGTTTTGCTATACCGTCGCTTTCTAAAGCAGTGCAAAAATCGGGCGGACGTTTAACGCTTCCTACTATTTTTAGAATTTTAAAGGCTGTTAAAAACCCTGAAATCGTTGACCTTGCTATGATAGGCGTTCTTCCTGAATACGCAATGAAAGGCGTTAGTAGCGCGCTTATAGCGTACGTTCAAAAAGCGCTTATTGAAACTGACGTTAAGTATTGCGAAACTAACTTAAATCTTGAAGATAACGTAAAAATTCAAAACCAATGGAAGAATTTTGATGCAAGACTTCATAAACGCCGTCGTTCATTTGTAAAAAAATTAGATAAATAAAAAAACTCGCTTGCAAAATAAGGCAAGCGAGTTTTTTGTAAATATTTTATATGTTAACTGTTGCTAAAATGTTAACCAAAATCGTGTCTATCACAAAATATATTGTTTTCTTCTAAGGCGCTAATAATTTTTTCAATTTTTATAAAACAGTCTTCATCTGACAATTCTTTATCTTCAATGATTTTTTTAATTTGAAGTAAAACTTTATAGCATTTGCATTCTAATACGTTTTTTAAACTTTTATCGTTTATAAAATTAACTGTGTCGTGTTCATTTTGTAATCCACTTATTAATAATGCTTTCCATAATTATCCACCGTAATTTTATTAAATTGGGGATTATATCCCCTTAATAAAAAAGATTATAAACCCCATAATAATAAATGTCAATACTTGGGGGTTAAAATGTTTAAATTTGATAGATTATTTTTAACAATGGATAAAAAAGGCGTGTCTACTTATAAACTGAGAGAAGAATGTGGTATAGACAGTAAAACAGTTCGTAGGTTAAAAGCAAATCAAAATATCGAAATGAAAACGCTTGATAGAATTTGCTCATTTTTAGATTGTAAAATAGAAGACGTTGTAGAATTTATAAAAGATTAATAGTAAATAAAATAACTCGCTTGCAAAATAAAGCAAGCGAGTTTTAATATTTTAGTCATTATAAATAGGAAATTTTTCGCAAAGGGCAATAACTTCTTGTTTAACGCGTTCTTTAGAGTTTTCAAAGTCAAAGGTAACGTCGTAAATAAACTGGGCAATTTTTTCCATTTCTTCTTTGCCAAAGCCCCTTGAAGTAACGGCAGGAGTACCAATTCTAACACCGCTTGTAATGAACGGACTTTGTGGGTCGTTAGGAATTGCATTTTTGTTAAGAGTAATATGAACCTCGTCTAAACGTTTTTCAAGTTCTTTACCGGTAATTCCCGTTTCAATTAAGTCAATAAGCATCAAGTGGTTGTCAGTTCCGCCCGAAACGAGTTTAAAACCTTTATTTATAAGCGCTTTAGATAAAGTTTGAGCATTATCAATAATTTTTTGTTGGTATAATTTAAATTCGTCTGTTAACGCTTCGCCAAACGCAACGGCTTTAGCGGCAATAACGTGCATTAAAGGACCGCCTTGAGTGCCTGGGAAAATTGCTTTATCAATTTGTTTAGCGTATTGTTCTTTACATAAAATTAAGCCACCGCGCGGACCGCGTAAAGTTTTATGAGTGGTAGTGGTAACAACGTCGGCGTACGGAACGGGATTTGGGTGAAGACCCGCAGCAACTAAGCCTGCAATATGCGCCATATCTACCATTAAGTATGCACCAACTTCGTCTGCAATTTCCCTAAACTTTTTAAAGTCGATAGTTCTTGGGTAAGCGCTTGCGCCTGCTAAAATGAGTTTAGGTTTGTTTGAAAGGGCAAGTTGACGTATGTTTTCATAATCTAAAACTTGGCTATCGTTACTAACTTCGTAAGGAACAATATTAAAATATTTACCCGAAATATTAACCGGTGAACCGTGAGATAAATGTCCTCCGTTTGCAAGAGATAATGAAAGAACTGTATCGCCCGGGTTTAAAAGAGCAAAGAAAACTGCAAGGTTAGCGTTTGCTCCGCTATGAGGTTGTACGTTAGCGTGTTCAGCGCCAAAAAGTTTTTTAGCGCGTTCGCGAGCGATTTCTTCAACTTCGTCAACGTAAACGCAACCGCCGTAATAACGTTTTGAAGGGTAGCCCTCGGCGTATTTATTAGTTAAAATAGTACCTGCTGCAAGTAAAACTGCTTCGCTAACGATATTTTCAGACGCTATAAGTTCTATATTTTGTTGTTGGCGTTTAAGTTCTTTATCAATGGAATTAAACACTTCGGCATCTAAATTTTTAAGTTTATCAAAAAACATAATTGCTCCTTATAAATAAAATTTATAAATTAATTTTACAATTATTTTTAAATAAAGTCAAAGAAAAAAGCGTACAATATTCAAATAGTGAATAACGTACGCTTTAAAAGTTTAAATTAAACGTTTATAATGCTAATTTGTTAGTTTTTGCGTATATTGCTAAGCATTATATTTACTTATCCATTTCCTTCTGGAAAGAGTGGCAATTCAAAAAAGCCCGAGCATACTTCTTGCGTATATTCTTGGCAAGACGGCATTACGCAATATCCGTAAGACGGAATTAAAAGTTCTACTGTCATAACAATTTTAATAATGCTAGTCGTACAGAACGTAACAGTAAAAGTATTTTCGGCAGTGTATACGCCTTCAGGGGAAACTACCGAAACTATGGCTTCAACTTCATACGGCATAATAGACGGCGACGGAACGAATAAAATTACGTCTTGAGAAAGAGTAACGGTTGACGTTGCTTTGCCTTGAACACCGTTTGCATCAGTATAAATTACTTCAATAGGCGCGGTGTAAGTTACTTGAACACGGCTTAAATTTTGTCTATCTGGAAGCGGTGTAATTTCAACTGAGTTTATAGTCGCCGTACTTGAAGTACTTCTTGCGCTTACAAAAGTTAACGGATATGTAGGGTTGGACGGCGTTAAATTAGTTAAAACAACGGTTATACCGTCTTCTTGAGATTGTTTTACGCAAGCATCGAAGACTTTTTTTACTTGAATACAAACTTTTTCACAAAGACCGTTTAAAGGATTGCCGTTTATTTGACACGGACATCTGTCCGGATTGAAATTCGAGAAAAATGACATTTTAACCTCCTTATTCTACCTTTCAATTCAATATATGCAGTTTTAACCTTTAAAAGTAACTGTTTTTAAAAAATTTTAAGTGTTGCTAATATTTATTTGCATTACAAAAACCATTGTGCTAAAATGTAGTTAAATTATGAAAATTTACGCTATAAGTGATTTACACCTTTCGTTATCAGGCGAAAAACCTATGGATATTTTTGGCGATAAATGGGGTGGATATCTCGAAAAAATTGAATACGATTGGAATAGTAAAGTTGGTGATGACGACGTTGTTTTAATTGCCGGTGATATAAGTTGGGCAATGAAACTTGAAAGCGCCTTAACCGATATTTCTTTTTTAAGTAAATTAAAGGGTGTTAAAATTATTACGCGCGGTAATCACGACTATTGGTGGCAAAGCATTTCAAGGGTGAGAAACGCCTTGCCTTCTAATATAATTGCCCTTCAAAACGATAGCGTTAAAATTGGTAATTACGTTATTTGCGGTTCGCGTGGGTGGGCGGTTGAAGGCTCTCCTGATTTTAACGAGCAAGATAAAAAACTACAAAACCGTGAAGTAGAGCGTTTTCGTTTAGCGTTAAAAAGCGCTCAAAAACTCATAGAAGACGGGGATAAATTAATTGCAATGATACATTTTCCACCTTTTAACGTAAGGCGTGAAAACTCTTGTTTTACCGACCTATTCGAGCAGTTCAAGGTTGATAAAGTTGTTTACGGGCATTTGCACGGAAAGGACGCTAAGCCGTATTTTAGGTGTAATAAAAACGGAATAGAGTATATTTTATCTTCTTGTGACTTAGTTGATAATAAATTAGTGGAGGTATACTAATGGAAAACATAGATAAGACGAAATTAGAAAGCAATAATTCAACGACTAAACGCAGTTTTAAAGAAGTTGTTAAAACTCTTGCAAATCGTTGGTTTATTACGGCGTTTTCAGGAATGGCTCAGGGCTTGTTTTGTACGCTTATTGCAGGTACAATTTTAGCGCAAATTGCTGGTTGGATTGGCGATAATTATATAGGAAAAACGTTAGCGTATATTGCAAGCATTGCTAAATCGCTTATGGGCGCTGGTATTGGCGTAGGCATTGCATTTGCCCTTACTAAGAATAAACTTTTAATTTTCTCGTCGGCGGTGGCGGGTTTTGTCGGCGCGTTTGCGGATAAACTCATTATTGGCGGTGCGGGTCTTACTTTAAGTTTAGGCGCTCCAGGTAACCCTATTGGCGCGTACGTAGTAACTATTTTAGCAGTTGAAGTAGCGTCGTTATACGCAGGTAAAACTAAACTTGATATAATTTTAGTACCGCTTGGCGTTATGCTTTTGTCATTTGTAGGCGTATTCGTGGCGTGGCCGTTTATAAAACTTATAGATGAGTTTGCTAAACTTTTAGTAATAACCATAAACGCAGGCTCGGCGGTTAAAATTTTAGTTGGTGTGTTGATAGCGGTAGTAATGGGCGTTTTACTTACTATGCCTACATCGTCTGCGGCTATATGGATAGCGATAGCGTCGTCAAGCACAGCGCTTGAAAATCCCGTAGTTTTCGCTATAGCGGGCGGAGCAGCAGTTGCAGGTTGTTCGGCGCACATGGTAGGTTTTGCCGTTGCAAGTTATCGTGAAAACGGCGTGTCGGGGCTTGTTTCGCAAGGTTTAGGAACTAGTATGCTTCAAATTCCTAACATAATGAAAAAACCTATAATAATGCTTCCAGAAATTATATCAAGCGCAGTTGCAGGTTTGGTAGCGGTGTTATTAGATATGCGTTGTACTGCTGCTGGCGGTGGTATGGGTACGAGCGGTTTGGTAGGTTTATTCGGTGTAATAGACGCAAACGCGCTTTACGGAATTTCTCCAATTTTAACCGTGCTTGGTATAGCGCTTTGCTTATTCATAATTCCAGTAGGCGTAACTTTATTAGTTAGCGAGTTTATGCGCAAAAAAGGCTTAATTAAGTTTGGCGATATGAAACTTGATAAATAATTTCATAAAAATTATAAATCTCTCATAAGTTTTATGGGAGATTTTTTTATGGATAATTTACATCTTTTAACTATTGATAATAGAAAACGTTTAACGGCAAGTGGAGTTTTGGAAGTTAAAGAGTTTTCAGATAGAGAAGTAAAACTTAAACTTAGTGATAAAACTATATTAATTTTATACGGAAACAATTTCAAAATTGGCGGATTTGATGAAAAAAGCGGTAACGTTTTAATGACGGGGGATATTATATCTTTAAAGTATAAAGGTAAAGAAGAAAGTTTGCTTAAAAAGGTTTTTAAATAATGAATAACCCTTATATTCAATTAAAAGAATTTATAATTTGCGTTTTTATAGGCGTTAGTTCGGGTATTATTTACGAGTTTTTAAGTTTGATTTTTATGTTTTTTAATGCAAAAACGACCGATAAAAGTCCGTCAAAATTGCAAACTAACGCATTTAAAGTAGAGAGTAACGACGTTATTAAAATAATCAAGCAAATACTATATTTTTGTTTGAGTGCTTTTTATTTTAAGTGGTTAACTTTTTTATTCTATTTATCTACGCCAAGAGAGTATATGTATTTAGGCTTTTTAGTTGGCATATATTGCTTTTATAAAAGTTTTCATAAAGCGTTTGCTATTTTGAATAAGTTGTTGTATAATGGTATTGTAAAATTATTAAACTTAATAATTTCGTTAATAAAAAACACGTTAACAAAATTAAGGAAGAATTGGTATGAGCGAAGAAAAAAAGCGCAGAGTAGTGTCGGCGGTGGTGTCGGGCGGAATAATGCTACTATTTATTTTGGTAGCAATAGTCGTATACCAACTTATCGGCATAGGCGTAAGGCAAAATAGAATAAACGCTCTTGATAGCGAAATTGCAAGGCTTGAACAACAAATTCAAGATACTGATGATGAAATTCAAGAATGGTCGCAACGCTTTAAAATCGAACAACGAGCAAGAGAACTTGGACTTATTTATGAAAGTGATGAAGAATAATTTAGCATACCCCTTAGCCATATTAGACGTAGGCAGTAATTCCGTCCGCTTGATGAAAGTAGACGAAAACGGTAATAGAAACAAAGTTACCGTTTCAACTCGCCTTGGCGAGGGGCTTTCTTTTTCAAAATATTTAAAACAAGAAGCAATTATGCGAACGGTCGACGCGTGCGTTAGGCTTTACTATGAAGGGGTAAAGTTTGGCGCTAAGCAAATTTACATTTTTGCAACCGCCGCCGTTAGAAATTCTTTAAACGGTAAAGATTTTGTAAATGAAATTAAGCGCGCGCTTAATTTAAACGTTGACGTTGTTTCGGGTGATTTAGAGGGTAAACTTGCTCTTGACGGCGCTTTGATGGGGTCAAACGGTGGCGTAATTGACGTTGGCGGGGCAAGTAGTGAAGTTTGCTATAAAAACGGCGGTCAAATTTTATACTCTTATAGTCTTGAAATGGGCGCGGTAAAACTATTTGATGCTTGTGGGCGCGATTATCATAAAATTAAAGAACTTTTAAATAGTTTAGTTTGCAAATACGGCGATATTCCTAAGGGTAATTACACGGCGGTAGGCGGGACGGCAACGAGCCTTGGCGCGATTAGTTTAGGTCTTACGGAATACGATCCAAACGTCGTACACGGTCATTATATTAGTCGTTTAAAATTAGAGCAGATTACAACTGAGTTGTTTAGTTTAACGCCTAGTGAAATTTGTAATAGATATTGCGTTGGTAAAAAGAGAGCGGATATTATTGCAGGCGGTAGCGCTATTATGCTTTCAATTTTACAGTATGCTAATTTAGACGGCGTAACCATAAGTGAAAACGATAATCTTGAAGGCTATTTACTTTACCTTGGGGGAAAGATATGAAAAATTTTAACTGGAAAAAACTTGTAAATATAGGCGTTGGACTGTTAGTGGTAGTTTTATACGTCGTGTACTTTATTTTTACTTTATCGCTTAAACGAGATAGTGTTTTTACCGTTATTGGTTTTTCTATGTTAGGCTTGTTGTCGGCATACGTTATAACGGCTATTTTTCACGAAATAGGGCATTTAGTTTTGGGCGCTATTACCAAACTTAAATTATGTTATTTTCAGTTTTTTGGCGTAAGAGTTAGTAAAAAAGATGATGGTAAAATTTCAATTTCGCTTCAAAAAGACGGGGTTTTAGGCGAAACTGCGTTTTATCCTTCAAATGGAGATGACGTTGCTAAAAAGATAGGTTTAACGGCGCTTGGCGGTCCTATTTTCACTTTTATACAAACGATAGTGTATTTAGTAATTTCAATTGTCTTTATGGAAAATACCGCTATCTTTTGCGTTTTTGGTATATCTTTCGTTGTTCCCTTATACGTTTTTTTAATAAATATTATTCCGTTTAGTTACGATTACGACGGGGCTATCGTTTTAACTATGCTTAGCGGTGGTAAAAAGGCTATTATAGCATCGTCGTACATAACGGCGTCGGCATTGATATACAAGGGCGAAGAACCGTATAACGTAAGCGGTAGATATCTTACTACTTACGACGAAAATTATGACTTTTTCTCGGTAAAAGTTATTCTTTTAAGGTATTTATCAAGTTTAATTAACAATGAAGAAACTGCGTTTAAAGAACTTGATAAAATTAGCGATAAAGATAAACTTCCAGACGGGACGTACGGCGACGTTATTTACGAACTTCTTTTCCGCGCTTTAATTTTAGGCGATGAAGAATATATTAAAGAAAATAAAGACGAAGCCCTTGATTATTTGGCAATGGACGATAGCCCAACTTCTATCCGCGTGCAAGTTGCGTTATGTGTTTACGAAGGCGATTATCAAAGGGCGGACTTGCTTATTAAAAGCGGTATTGAAACGTGCGCTACCTATCCCGTATTGGGCATTGCTAAATTTGAAAAGCAAATGCTTGAAAAGTTTAGTCAAGCGTTAGAGCAAGCGCAGTCATAAATCAAACTCAACAAAATTAGGCGTAATTTACGCCTTTTTTTTTGCTCTTTTTTATAAATAGCCTATAAATTGATAAAATACGCTTTTAATATTTATAAAAATATTAAAAAAGTTGCATTATTTTTAAAAAATCGTTTGCAATAGTTAAGATATATGATATAATATAAATATTAAATATATTCTAAGTGCGTGCGCGCGTTACGCGTGCGCGTGAAGGAGCGAAAATGGAAGCAGATAACAAAGTAGTAGCGGAATATGGCGCGGACCAGATTAGAGAATGTAAAGGTCTTGAACATATCCGTTTAAGACCGGGTATGTATATCCGTAACACCGATTCTTACGGTCTTCACCACCTTGTTAAGGAAACGGTAGACAATTCTATTGACGAAGCGTTAGCAGGTCATTGCGACACTATCACCGTTACCATTCACAAAGACGGGTCTTGTTCTATACGCGATAATGGTCGTGGTATTCCTACCGGTATGCGTGAAGAGGGCATTTCTACCGTTGAACTTGTAATGACTCACCCTAACGCCGGTGGTAAATTCGGCGGTGGCGGTTACGAAATTTCATCGGGACTTCACGGCGTAGGTTTAAAAGCGGTTAACGCTTTATCTGAATGGGCTAGCGTTGACGTTTATCAAAACGGCAAGCATTACCGTCAAGAATATAAAATTGGCGTTCCTCAAACTGAACTTATGGTACTTGAAGACGTTACTGAAACAGGTACGCGCGTTACGTTTAAGCCTGACGCTACCATTTTCTCTACCGTTGATTTTAGTTATGAAATAATTAGAAATATGCTTCGTGACTTTGCATATCTCAATACGGGAGTAAAACTCGTTTTAAACGATGAGCGCGAAGGTCAAGAGAAAAACGACGTTATGTACTCGGAAGGTGGTATTAAAGAGTACGTTGAAGTTATAAACAAGGCAAAAGAAACTTTAACCGCAGAGCCTATTTATTTTAAGAAAAAATACGGTAAAGAAACTATTGAAATTGCCTTCCAATATAACGACGGGTACAACGAACAAATTTTAGCCTTTGCAAACAACGTAAACAACGTTGAAGGCGGTACTCACTTAGACGGATTTAAGTACGCCTTAACTAAAATTGTAAACGACGCGGGCAAACGCCTTAACCTTTTAAAGACAGACGACGATAAACTTTCTGGTGAAGACGTTCGTGAAGGTATTGCCGCCGTAATTTCGGTTAAACTCGTTAACCCTCAATTTGAAGGTCAAACTAAAACTAAACTTGGTAACGCTGATATGCGCGCACTCGTTATTAAGGCTATGAACGAAGTTTTCGAGCCGTTCTTGGAAGAAAATCCGCTTATTGCAAAAGAACTTATACTTAAATGTTTAACGGCAAAAAAAGCGCGTGAAGCGGCAAGAAAGGCGCGTGAAGCGACGAGAAAGGGCGTGTTTGAATCTACAGCGCTTCCTGGTAAACTTGCAGACTGTTCAAGTAAAATTCCTGAACTTTGCGAAATTTATCTTGTAGAAGGCGACTCGGCAGGCGGTACTGCAAAACAAGGTCGTGATAGACGTTTCCAAGCGGTATTACCACTCCGCGGTAAAATTTTAAACGTAGAAAAAACGCGTATTAACCGAGTTTTAGAAAATGAAGAAATTAAAGCGATGATTACTGCTTTTGGCGGTGGAATGCTTGAAGAATTCGACGTAACTAAGATTAGATACGACCGCGTTATTTGTATGACGGACGCCGACGTTGACGGTTCGCATATTCGTATACTTTTATTAACGTTCTTCTATCGTTATATGCGTCCGCTTATCGAGCAAGGCCACGTTTACGTTGCTCAACCGCCTTTATACAAAATTACTAAAGGAAAACAAGAATACTACTTCTATACCGAAGAAGAAAAAGAAGCATTTTGCGCCGAGAACGAGCGTTGCGATATTCAGCGTTATAAAGGTCTTGGTGAAATGGATAAAAATCAACTTTGGGAAACGACAATGAACCCTGAAACGAGAACGTTACGTCGCGTTACGATACAAGACGCTATTGTTGCGGATACTCACTTCAGTATGCTTATGGGCGATCAACCTGAACTTCGCCGTCAGTTTATTGAAGAAAACGCTAAGTATGCAAATACTGACCTTGATACTTGATAAGGAGGACGAAAAATGGCTAAGCAAAAATTAAGTGAAGAACTTACCGCCGAATTTAAAAAGACTTTGTCAATGACTAAACTCGTTGATATTGAAGTTGACGCCGAACTCCGTCAAAGTTTTATCGACTATGCGATGGCAGTTAACCGTTCGCGCGCAATACCTGACGTTCGCGACGGTTTAAAACCCGTTCACAGAAGAATTTTATATTCAATGAACGAAATAGGTTTAGTTCCTGAAAAACCGTATAAAAAGTGCGCTACAATCGTTGGTGACGTGCTTGGTAAATACCACCCGCACGGCGATAGTTCGGTATACGACGCGCTCGTAAGATTAGCGCAAGACTTTTCTATAAACTTACCACTTGTTGACGGTCACGGTAACTTTGGTTCAGTTGACGGCGACCCTGCCGCCGCTTATCGTTATACCGAAGCAAAAATGAGCAAACTTGCTCTTGAAATGCTTAGGGATATTGATAAAAATACCGTTGATATGAAATCTAACTTCGACGATACTCGTAAAGAACCCGTAGTTTTACCTGCTCGTTATCCTAACCTTTTAGTTAACGGCTCAGACGGTATTGCCGTTGGTATGGCAACAAATATTCCTCCTCACAACCTTTCAGAAGTTATTGATGGAACTATCGCTATAATTGATAATCCTGAAATTGATATTGACGAACTTATGGCGTTTATACCTGCTCCAGACTTTCCAACTGGCGGTATCTTGATGGGTAGAAGCGGTATAAGAAACGCGTATAGAACGGGTAGAGGCAGTTTTATTTTAAGAAGTAAATGCGAAATTGAAGAGTACAATAACGGTACTCGTAATAGAATTATAGTAACGGAACTTCCTTACCAAGTAAACAAGCAAAAGCTCATTGAAACTATTGCCGAGTACGTTAAAGATAAAAAACTTGAAGGTATTTCTAATATTAACGACGAGTCAGACCGTCAAGGCATGAGAATTGTTATTGATATTAAAAAAGACGCTAATCCGCAAGTTGTACTTAACTCGTTATATAAACAAACTAAACTTCAAACGTCAGATGGTATTATAATGCTTGCTCTTGTTGGTACTGACCCTAAGATTTTAAATCTCAAACAAATTTTAGAGTTATATCTTGACCACCAACGCGACGTGTTAAAGCGTAGAACTAAATACGACCTTGATAAAGCCGAAGAGCGTTGCTTAATAGTAGAAGGTCTTGTTAAAGCGCTTAACGATATTGACGCAGTTGTTAATATAATTAAAACTTCTAAAGATAGAAGTGAAGCGTCGCTTCGTTTAACAGAGGCGTTTGACCTTGATAGCGAAGGTAGACAAGCAAACGCAATTTTAGATATGCGACTTCAAACCCTTACTAATCTTGCCGTATCTAAACTTGAAGCCGAACTTGAAGAATTGCACGCGCTTATTGCCGATTATAAAGACATTCTTGCTAAGCCTGAACGTATTGACGGTATGATTAAATCAGACCTTTTAGAAATTAAACAAAAATACGGTGAAGACAGAAAAACTGAAATGTCAGTTTTAGAAGGAAGTATTGAAGATGCTGCTTTAATTCCTGTTGAAGACGTTGTAATTTCTCTTACACATCTTGGTTACGTTAAACGTTTGCCAATTGCTGAATATAAGGCTCAAAACCGTGGCGGTAAAGGCGTAACGGGACACAAACCTAAGGAAGAAGATTTCGTTGAAAATATGTTCATAACATCAACTCACGACGACGTAATGTTCTTTACTAACCACGGTAAAGTATACCGCATTAAAGGTTATGAAGTTCCTGAAGCGCAAAAAACTGCAAGAGGTAGGGCAATTGTTAACCTTATTCAACTTGGCGAAGGTGAAAAAGTCAACGCCGTTATTCCGTGCAAGGAAGGACAAGAAGGCTTTATCGCAATGGCAACTAAAAACGGTCTTATTAAGAAAACAGCCCTTAATGAGTTTGAAAGTATTAGAAAAACTGGTAAAATTGCTATTAATCTTAATGAAGGCGACGAACTTGTATCCGTTCAATTTACGTCTGGTAGCGACGAAATTTTAATTGGTACTCATAACGGTAAATGTTTAAGATTCTATGAAGGTCTTGACGAAGAAAAAGGCACTTACGGGCTTAAACCTATAGGTCGAGATACCCAAGGCGTTAAAGCAATGGACCTTGACGATGACGATTATCTTATTGGAATGAGTGTTGTTAAAGAAGGTCAAAACATTCTTACTATAACTGAAAACGGTTACGGTAAACTTTCTAACGTTGAAGACTATCGCTTACAAGGTAGAGCAGGTAAAGGTATTAAATCTGGTAATTACAACGCTAAGACGGGTAAACCTATTTGTCTTATGTTTGTAGACGCTGAAAACGATATTATGATGATTTCTGATACGGGTATTGTTATTCGCGTTAGAGCAAGTGATATTTCGGTGCTTGGAAGAGATACTCAAGGCGTAATAGTAATGCGTGTTGACGGCGGTATAGTTTCAACCGTTGCGGTTGTTCCTCATGAAGACGAAGAAGTTGTTACCGAAGAAGAAAATTCGACTGAAAACGGCGATAACGTTGTTGATGGCGAATAATAACTAAAGAATATAAAACTCACCGTTTTTACGGTGAGTTTTAGTTATTTATAGAGTATTTTTTGCGGTAGTTTATAGGATTGTCGCCATAATGGCGCTTAAATAATTTTGAAAAATAAGAAACGTCTGAAAAACCTACCGAGATTGCTATTTCCGTTATGCTTTTTAGAGTATAACGCAGTTGAATTTCTGCTTGTTGTAAGCGTATCCCGTTAACGTAATTGGACGGTGAAACGCCGTAATATTTATTGGTATATCTAAATACTTGCGGTACTGAACAGAATAGATTTTTAGCAATATCCTTTGCTTTTATATCTAAAAAATAGTTATTTTTTACAAAAATTTCTATTTGTGTGTTTATAGAGTTAGTAGGTTGTTTTTTTTCACTCTCGTTATATAAAATTTCAAGTAAACTATATCCGCAACGCATTTTTTCAAAAGCGTTTACGCTGTTTAGCGCTGTTGATATTAAATTATATACTTGCTCGTTATATTTTTTATTTAAAATTACAGGGAAAGAAAATATTTCGTCAAACTTATAAATATCGTTTACGGTAGCATCGATAAAAGCCCAATGTGATTTCATTTTGCCGAGTTTTCCATCGTGATGGATAAGTTCTTGCATTACGCTTGACGGCGCTATAAAAACGTCCATTGCGTTGGCTATAAATTTTTCGCCGTTATTTATTGAAATTTCATAACTACCATCAAGTGGCTGAACTATTGATAGTACAGATAAAATTTTTTTGTGTGTAACACCTTCGTAAATTCCGTTTAACGAGTTTAATGTTAAATTTTCTATTTGAAGTTTGTTTATAGTTAAATTATTATTCATAATGATAATATAATACAACTAAATGATATAATAGTCAATGAAAATTATAATATATTACAGTTACAATATATTTAGAGGTGTTTATGGTATTCAAAACTTACAGTGAAAATAAAAGACCTATAAGGCTTAATGGCAAAATTAGAAAATGGGCGCACGAGTCGTTGTACGGCAAATACGGCGACGATACAATGAAAACTCCATACGTTGAAGTTGACGTTGAAAATTTTGACAGTTTAAGTAACGTGAAAAAATACGACGAACTTATAAAAAGTATTGTAAAAAATGCGCCTATAAGAATTTGTGAAGACGAACTTATTTCAGGCTCGGCTACTTTAGGTATGGCTATTAAACATGTTATACCCGCGTTTTATAAGGGCGAAAAGGTGTTTTCAAGCATAAGTCATCTTACAATTGATTATAAAACTACTATTGAAAAGGGAATAGATTTTTATAAAAATAAGATATTAAATAAAATTGCTAACGGCGGTTTAGATGAAAACCAGTTAGAATTTTTAAATAGTCTATTAAACGTTATTAATTGTTTAAAAATATATCACTCTCGTTATTTACAAGCGACAAAGGACGTAAAACCTGAAATATACAAAAATCTTTTACAAGTTCCGTTTAAACCTGCAAGAAATTTTTACGAAGCCGTTCAAAGTTTGTGGTTTATTTTTTCTTTCGTTAGATTAACGGGCAGTTGGCCGGGTATTGGTCGAATTGATTGGTTGCTTGGTAAATATTTAAAAAACGATTTACAAAAGGGCGTAATTAATATTAAAAGCGCGCGTGAAATACTTGCGTCATTTTTTATTAAAGGTACGGAATGGATTGAAAAAAATACTACGCCGTCATCGGGCGACGCGCAACACTATCAGAATATAGTATTAGGTGGTTTAGACGAAAACGGCAATGAAGTTACTAACGAAGTAACGTATCTTATTCTTGATATAGTTGAAGAACTTGGTATTTCTGATTTTCCTATTACGGTAAGGGTAAATCAAAAAACGAGCGAAAAACTTCTTAATAAAGTTGCTAAAATAATAAGGCACGGTGGTGGTACTGTCGCTATATATAACGAACCGTTAATTGTAAAATCACTTGTAAATTACGGTTATCCGCTAAGCGAGGCTTTAAACTTTGCTAACGACGGGTGTTGGGAAGTTCAAATTCCCGGCAAAACGTATTTTAGATACGTTCCTTTCGACTCGCTTGCTTTGCTACAAAAAGTTACGTTAAAGGAGTATACGGGCGTTTGCTTTAATAGTTTCGAGCAGTTGTATAACGCTTACGTTAAAGATTTACAAAATGAAATAAAGAGTATTGCAAAAAATAATATGCTAACTGAAAATCCTTCTTGCGATTGGGATAGCGCTTTTATGACTTCAAGTTTACCAACGTCCGTTATATCGCTATTTGAAAACGGATGTATTGATAATGCGCGCGATTATATGCAAAACGGCGCGACTTATACCGTGTGTTCTCCGCATATGGGTGGTGTTGCTGATACGGTAAATAGTTTATACGCAATAAAAAAGGTGGTATTTGAGCAAAAACTTCTATCGTTTAGTGAGTTTATGGACGTTTTAAAAAATGATTGGAAGGAAAGCGAGCAACTTTTAGAAATAGTAAAGAACTACCGCTATTATGGTACTGATAACGACGAAGTAGACGATATTTACCGTAATATTTTACACGATTTTTATTTGGCGTGTAAAGATTGCGATAATAAAAAAATACTTTTTCCAGCAGGGGTGTCAACGTTTGGTCGCGAAATTGAATGGATGTCAAATCGTCTTTCGACTCCTAGCGGGAAATTAAAGGATAAAATTTTAGCAAGTAATGCGTCTCCTACTCCAGGTAGCGATACTGAAGGGGTAACGGCGGTAATTAAATCGTATTGCAAGGCTGATCTATCTGAAATGGTAACTGGAACTGCGCTTGATATAAAAATATCGCCTAAAACGTTAAGTGGTAGTAACGGAATAACGGCGCTTAAAAGTATAATACGCGCTTTTGTTAATCTTGGCGGTTACTTCGTTCAAATTGATACTGTAAGCGCTAAAACGTTAAAATGCGCCCAACAAAACCCAAGCGAATATAAAACTCTATCAGTTAGAGTTTCGGGTTGGAATGCTAGATTTATTACGCTAACTAAAGAATGGCAAGATATGATTATTCAAAGGACGGAACATAATGGATAAATTCTCGGTAATAAAAATTCAACGTTTTTCAACTAAAGATGGGCCGGGAATTAGAACTACGATATTTTTAAAAGGTTGTCCGCTTAAATGTGCGTGGTGTCATAACCCTGAATCTCAAAGCGAAGTCGAGCAGTTTTTTTATAATCGCAATTTATGTATAGGCTGTAAAAATTGTGTTAGTGTATGCAATAACGGCGTTCACGTTTTTGAAAATTCAACACATATCGTTAATTTTAATAATTGCATAAATTGCGGTAAATGTAGTAACGTTTGTTATAGTAACGCTATCGAAAAGTGTGGAGATAAGCTCTCTATTGACGATATGGTAAATATAGTTTTAAAGGATAAAGAATTTTATCAAAAAAAGGGTGGAGTAACGCTGTCGGGTGGAGAGCCGTTATTAAACGCTGAAAAAGTTGTAACGTTAATCAAACGAGTAAAAAATGTTGGCGTTAACGTTGCCGTTCAAACTTGTGGGTATTTTGACGATAAATACGCTTCTCAACTTGCAAAAAACGTTGACTTATTTTTATACGATATTAAAGACGTTGACGAAAAAAGGCATATTAAAAATACGGGTGTTTCAAACAAAAAAATAATAGATAATTTACGTTTACTTGATAAATATGGCGCAAAAACAGTAATAAGGTGCATATTGCTTAACGGAATAAATAATAATTACGCTTATTACGATGGTGTTTGTGAAATGTATCATTCCTTAAATAACTGCATAGGCATTGAAATTTTTTCATATCACCAATTAGGCGAAAATAAGTATTTTTCAATGGGTAAAAACTATTTAGGTAAAGAAAGTTGGATAGTTGGCGATATTGAACTTAAAAAGGCGTTAGAATATATTAAAAGCAAAGGCGTTAAATGTGTTATTGCCAACTAAAAAGCAATAAAAAACTGCGTTGAATTTTATCAACGCAGTTTTTAATTTAGTTATGAGATTTAGCGTCGTCAACAATCGGTAAATCTTTTTTATTGTTATCTAAACTCGTGTTAAGGAATTTAGTAAACTTGAAAAATAGCGTTACAAGCGGGAAGTTTAATTGAACTATTGCAAACAATAGTAACGGATATTTCCAATTATCAAGTTCAACGCTTATAGGGAATAACGACTGTAAACCAAAGAAGTTGGTTGGCATAAACGAACTCGTGTCTAATAAGTACACAATCCAAACTCCAATAACTATTACTACTAAAGACATAAGTATTGCTCTAAATAGGTTAAACGGTTGACAAATTTTGTAAAGGTATACCGTACCGCCAAGAGTAAACGCAACAACTTTCATCGTTAAAGTAAATTCTTCGTTAGGGAAAATTCCAAACCAACTTAAAAATTCAATAATGTAAACGTTAGCAAGAAGTATTAGCGCGCCCGGTATTGCGTTACCTAAAATAGTAACTAAGAAATCGCCTTCAACACGTTTATTGTTAGGTTGAATTGAAAGCGCAGTTGAAGCAAAACCAATTACTACAAGTTCTAATATCGTAAGCATACGACTTTCAAACGGGAACGGACGTCTGGTAATAATAATTATCAACGCAAGCAACATTATGAAAATAGTTTTCATAAGGAAAAGTGAAGCGGACTGTTGAACGTTATTTATAACTCGTCTACCTTCGGCAACAACTTTAGGCATAGAGTTGAAGTTGTTGTCTGCTAAAACTAAGTGGGCAACGCTTTTTGCGCTATCTGCACCAGACGCTACCGTGATAGAACAGTCAGACTCGCGCATTGCAAGAATATCGTTAACACCGTCACCCGTCATTGCAACGGTATGACCTGAACGCTTAAGCGCTTTAACTAAAACTGCTTTTTGGTCTGGGGTAACACGACCAAACACCGTATATTTATCGGCTACTGTAGCAACTTCTTTATCAGAAAGCCCGTCAAGACTTACCCAGTTAGACGCGTTTTCAATGCCAGCGCGTTTAGCAACTTCTGAAACTGTAATAGGGTTATCACCCGAAATAACTTTTACTTGAACGTCGTTTTGTTTAAACCATTTAATAGTGTCAATGGCGTCTTCACGAACGTTATCGGTAATAATTATAAGGGCAAGCGGTTTAAGGTTTTTAGGAATTTTATAACTGTCGCCATCGTTTATTAGCGATTGTGGAGAGTGTGCAACGAGTAGAACTCTATGACCAACTAAAGTATACTTTTCAATTTCTTCTTTAATATGGTCTGGAATTTCGCCAAGTATAAATTCAGGAGCGCCAAGAACGTAAGTGCCTATTTCCGCAAAAGTAACGGCGCTATATTTTCTTGCTGACGAGAATGGTAATATTTTTGACGCTGTCAAATCTTTATCTGGAATGTAATACGCTCTAAGAGCAACTGCCGTTTGGTTAGTATCGTCAAGCACGTTTTCCATACTACCAATAATATCTTTTAACGCTTGCGGGTGGTGATTGTTTAAAATAACGTCTTTAATAACCGTCATTCTACCGTCGGTAATAGTACCCGTTTTGTCAAGACATAAAACGTCAACCCTTGCAAGCATTTCAAGAGAGTACATATCTTGAACGAGAGTGTTGCGCTTATATAAACGAATAACACCAAGCGAAAGGGCAATGGTGGTAAGTAAAATTAAGCCTGCCGGTATCATACCTACTACAACCGAACCCGTACCCGTTACAACGTCAAGCGGTATATTGTTTGAATTTTGCTCTACTGCTTGAGTAAAGTTTACAAGTCCAACTCCAATTGCGATAGGAACTATAAGCAAACCAACTATTTTAACAACCCAGTTAAGCGTACCCATAATTTCAGAGTGAGGCTTTTTAAACTTTTTGGCTTTTGCGGTAAGTTTTTGAACGTAACACTCGTCGCCAACCTTATCGGCAATGGCGTAGCACGAACCACTCGTTACGAAACTTCCTGCCATAATCGTATCGCCAACCTTTTTCTTTATAGCAACGCTTTCGCCCGTCAACATACTTTCGTTAACTTCAATGCCACCGCTTTTAACTATACCGTCAACGGGAATTTGATTGCCCGTCGTTACTTTAAATACGTCGTCCAGCACAACGTCTTCCGACGGAATTTCCGTTTCAACGCCGTTTCTAACGACGATCGTAGTCGGCGCTTGCAAGATTGAAAGTTTTTCTACTGAAATTTTTGCCGAAATTTCTTGAATTATTGCAAATATAAGGTTAACTGCAAACGGAATAATAAAGGTAAAGTTACCAATTTCCGTCTTTACTATTGCGTACGCAGTAAAAACTAACACGCATAGTAAGTTAAAAAACGTAAAAGTATTTGACGTAATAATTTTTAGTATCGACTTGCCCGCTTTTACGTCAGACCTGTTAGAAAGTCCGTCAACAAAACGTTCTTCCGCTTGCTTAGTAGTTAAACCAACGTCAACGTTAACGTCAAACCTTTGAGCCTTATTTTGTGGAGTGCGTTTGCGCTTAGGCTTAATTTTTAGTTTTTTCTTTTTTACGGTATCTTGCGATTGATTTGTAGCCGTAACGTCGCTTGCGGTAGTGCCGTCTACTACTACGCTAGTCGTTGTTACGTCATTAGCCTGAGTAACTACCGTGTTTTGAGTTGTAACGGAATTATCTAAACTTGACGCGCTATCAACGCTCGTTACCTTTTTATTGGTATTTTTTTTCATTTAATCACCTTAAATTTAATAAACGCTATCGTTTAAAACAATTATGTTTTAACTAAATATTATATTACCACCTTTTACCAATTTTTACAAGATATTTTTTGCTAAAAATATTGATAATATTGTGAAAAGGTATTGACAACGTATTGTAAGCATATTATAATATGAATATATTTTCATATACTAAAGGAGTTTTATGTCAAAAATTACTTTATCTAACGATGAGTTAGAAGAAATGTGCGCCGATTTTAAGGCTTTATCAGACCCTGGGCGAATGAAAATTATACTATTTTTATTAGACGGGGAAAAGAGTGTTGGCGAAATTAGTAGCGTGGTTGATATGGGGCAGTCGGCAACGTCACATCAACTTAGAATACTAAAAGATTACCGAGTTGTTAAAAATAGAAAGCAGGGTAACACAGTTTTTTACCGCATTGCCGACGAGCACGTTAAAACAATAATAGAAATGTCGCTCAGTCACTTAAATTGTGTAGGAGAAGAATAATGCAAAGAATTGGAAAGTTAAAAATATTAAGTAATAACGGTGAGATTGAAGTTGCCTTAAAAGAGATATCCGCTCTTGAAGGGCTAACGGAAGTTAAGGTAGATAACGAAATTTTATCTTACGCTATCGACGAGTGGGCTAGCGATTATGATATTATGGTTGCTATAATGAATTTACTTGAAAGTAAAGGCATTGATAGTGAACCGTATTTTGACGACGATATTTCAGTTGTTAATAGCGTAAGTGAAAATAATAAAGTTGATAATGATGACGACCATAATCACGACGATGATGATGAAGACGGCGACCACAATCATAATCACGACGACGATGATGAAGACGGCGATCACGAACATTGTCATGGTGATGACGGTTGTTGCTCGCATCACCATAAGGGTAGTGATAAAGGGTTTTTCAAGCAAAACAAAGGTAAGCTTATAGAACTTTCAATTTCAGTTTTAATATTTATTATAGGCTTAGTTTTTGGCGTGATACCAAGCGTAGCGGTAGCATCACCATACGTTTTAATAATTGCTTACACTTTTGCCGGTTACGAAATTTTATTTGAAGCAGTAGCGAAAATATTTAAAAAGAAATTTTTTACCGAACAAATTTTAATGGCAATAGCGTCCATTTGCGCAATACTACTTGGCGAAGTCGCAGAGGCAGCAGGTATTATGATTTTATTCTCAATAGGTGAACTTTTTGAAAGTGGCGCTATTGATAATTCTCGTAAAATCATACAAAATCTTAAAAAAATGCAACCTGATTACGTCAACGTATTAGATAGCGACGGAAGCGAAAAAAGAGTCAAACTTAAAGCCGTTGAAGTGGGTAACGTAATAGTTGTAAAAGCAGGCGAAAGAATTGCTATTGACGGTGAAGTAGTAAACGGAAACGCTAACGTTGACACGAAAACGTTAACGGGCGAAAGCGTATACCGAGAAGTTAGCGTTGGTAGTGAAGTTTTAGCAGGGTTTATTAACGTTGACGGCGTTTTAAAAATTAAAACTACTAAAACTTATAAACAAAGCGCTGTTTGTAAAATAGTTGATATCGTTGAAAGCGCAAGCGCTAAAAAGTCAAAGTCTGAAAAGTTTATTTCCTCGTTTGCTAAATATTACACTCCAATTATTATGATTTTAGCAGTTTTAGTTGCCGTTGTACCGCCGTTTTTTTACGAAACGTACTTAGTAGGCTTTAATATATGGCTGTATAGGGCGGTTATGATGCTTTGCGTTGCTTGTCCTTGCTCGCTTGTAATTTCAGTTCCACTCACTTATTTTTGCGGTGTAGGCGCAGGCGCAAGTAATGGCGTACTTATAAAAGCGTCGGCATATTTAGAAAAACTTGCTAAATGTAAAGTAGTTGCTTTTGATAAAACGGGGACGTTAACAACGGGCGAATTTAAAGTAACTAAAATATTGTCAACTCAAAAATTCCAAGGGAAAGTCCTTTATTTTGCATCAGTTTGCGAGAAAAATTCAAACCATCCGCTTGCAAAATCCGTGTTAAAACAATATGGAAAGGAAGTAACTGACGAAGTTAGTGATTTTATTGAAATTGCAGGTAGAGGTGTTTCGGCAAAACTAAATAATCAAACAATTTTATGTGGAAACGCTAAACTTTTACAAGAAAACGGCGTAAAATTTAAGGAATGTGAAGAACTCGGCGTAAAACTTTACGTTGCGGTTGACGGTGAATACGCAGGCGCAATCTTACTTAACGATACCGTTCGCAATAACGCTTACGGCGCAATATTAGAACTTTACGATGCTGGTATAACTAATACCGTTATGCTTACGGGCGATAATAAAGAAAACGCGCGTAAAATTAGAAAAGAACTCAATATGCGTCAATCAGTTTCAGAACTTTTACCAAGCGGAAAAGTTGAAGAACTTGAACGCATTATAAATCAAACAAGTAAAGGCTCGGTTGCTTTTGTTGGCGACGGTATAAACGACGCGCCCGTACTTGCAAGAGCGGACGTTGGTTTTGCTATGGGCGGACTTGGTTCGGACGTTGCTATCGATAGCGCCGACGTTGTAATTACCGACGACGACCTTTCAAAAGTTCCTTATACTATTAAACTTGCTAAGCGTACTAGCGTTATATCTAAACAAAATATAATAATATCGTTAATCGTTAAATTTGCAGTTATGATATTAGGTGTTACGGGTTTAGTTAGTAGTTTATGGCTTGCAATTGGCGCCGACGTTGGAATGCTTATTTTGGCAATCTTAAACGCTATTAGAAATAGAGGAAAAGTTTATTAAGGAGATAATTATGTTTACGTTACAGCATTTTATTTGGCTTGCAATTTGTATAGCAATTGTAGTTTTAATGCTTTTTATTCACAAAAAGTACAAACTTTCGCTTGAAACGGTTACAACTATTATGATAGTAATGTCAGTTTGCAGTGAAGTTACTAAAATTTTATGTAATATGATGGATGCCCCAGGCGATAGAACGGGAAAAATTTTAGATCCAGGCGACTTGCCTTTCCATCTATGTTCAATACAAATATTTTTATTGTTCTTTCTTAAATTTGTGGCTAAAACTGATGAAACGAAGAAAAACGTTCTTGGGTTTATGTGTCCAACAATGTTTATCGGTGCAATTATGGCGTTACTTATACCAACGGTAGGGGTTGGATTTAACGTAGTTCAAGTATATCAATATTTTATATTCCACGCGTTCTTAATTTTCTTTGGGATTTACATAGTAAAAGAAAAATTCGTTGATTGGACAGTAAAAGTTTACCTTAAAAATTTAGCGTACTTAGGTTGCATTGCGCTTGTAGTAATGTGGATAAATAGCGCGCTATCTGGTGTTTTACCACGCGTAAACTTTATGTATTTAGTGCGTCCGCCAATGGAAAATTTACCAGTCCTTAATTTAGATAACGGTTGGGGATTTTATCTTGCAACGCTTATAACTCTCGTTGTTGTTTTGACGGCAATTTTCCAAGTAATTGTTATGGCTATAAACGGAAAGTTTAAAAGAAAAGAAGTAGAAATTCCTACAAAAACCAACTAAAAATATAAAAACGTAATAAAAAGCGCACGAGATATATATTTTGAAAATTAATAAAAATATAGCCCACAACGTTTCGCATTTTGCGAAGTGTTGTGGGCTATTGTTATTCACAAAAGATATTAATTAAACTATAATATTAACAAGTCTACCTTTAATAATTATAATTTTCTTAACTTGCTTGCCTTCAATAAGTGGTGCAATAATTTCATTTTGTTTAACGGCGCTTTCAATATCGGCGTCAGATAAATCGCTTGCAATTACCATTCTTGCTTTTACTTTACTATTAATTTGAACGGCAATTTCAATTTCATCTTTAACGAGCGCTTTTTCGTTGCATACTGGATACGACGATAAGAAAATTGATTTTTTATTACCCATCATTGACCAAATTTCTTCGGCAAAGTGTGGAGCGCAAGGAGCAAGAAGTTTAATAAAGTCTGCAACGCAGTCTTTAATAAAATCAACGTTTTTAACTTCAAGCGCTTCGTACTTAGTAAGAGCGGTAAGGTATTCCATCATACGAGCAATAGCCGTGTTGAACGAGAATACTTCCATATCTCTATCAATACACTTTATAGCGTAGTTACGAGCGTAATCAAGTTCTTTTTCAGCCTTAGCAAAGTTAGTTACTTTATTAGGTTTTAACGAAATAACGTTAGTTGCAAGTTTTTCAATTCTGTCTAAGAATTTTGCAATAGATTTAATACCGCCGTCATTCCAAGGACCGCCTTCGGTGTACGAAAAACCAAACATAAGGTAAAGTCTAAATATATCGCTACCATACGTTGCAACGTAATCGTCAGGAGAAATAACGTTACCGCGTGATTTACTCATTCTATTTCCGTCAGGGCCTAAAATAACGCCTTGGTGAACGAGGGATTTAAATGGTTCGTCAAAATCAAGATATCCCATATCGCGAAGTGCTTTTGTAAAGAAACGCGCGTATAAAAGGTGCATACATGCGTGTTCAGCGCCACCAACGTATTTATCAACAGGTAACATTTTATTAATGATATCTTTATTAAACGCTTGCTTATCGTTTTTAGAGTCAGGATATCTTAAGAAATACCAAGACGAGCAAACGAAAGTGTCAAGCGTGTCAGCATCACGTTTAGCAGGCTTACCGCAAACAGGGCATTTACAGTTAATGTATTCTTCACATTTAGCAAGCGGAGATTTTCCGTCAGGTTTAAAGTCAACGTTTTTAGGAAGTTTTACTGGTAAATCTTCTTCAGGAACGGGTACTGTGCCACATTCAGGACAATGAATCATAGGGATAGGCGCGCCCCAATATCTTTGACGAGAAACGAGCCAATCTCTAAGTCTATAATTTATTTTAAACGCGCCTTGATTTTTAAACGCTAAATCGCCAAGAATTTTTTTGCGCGCTTCTTCGCAAGTTAAACCGTCGTATTCAACGCTATTAATTAAAATACCGTCGCCAGTAAACGGAAGATCGTCATTTTCACCCGTTGCGCCTTTAATAACGCGAGTTATAGGCAAGTTGTACTTGTTAGCAAACACAAAGTCGCGCTCGTCGTGAGAAGGTACGCCCATTACGCAACCAGTTCCGTAAGAATAAAGAACGTAGTCTGAAATCCAAATAGGAACTTTTTTGCCGTTAACAGGGTTAATACAGTAAGAGCCTATAAATACGCCCGTTTTTTCTCTATCGAGCGATAAACGTTCGATTTCTTTAGTTTTTGCAGTTTCTTCAATATATTTTAAAACTTCAGGCGCTTGTTTTTTAGTCATAAGTTTTTCAACAAGCGGATGTTCTGGCGCTAAAACAACGTATGAAACACCAAAAATAGTATCGGCGCGAGTAGTGAAAACTTTAAGTTCGTCTTCACCGTTTTCAGTTTTGAAAATAATTTCACCGCCAACCGATTTACCAATCCAGTTTCTTTGCATTGCCTTAGTTTTTTCAGGCCAATCAAGACCGTCTAAACCTTGTAATAATTCTTCGGCGTAATCGGTAATTTTAAAGAACCATTGCGTAAGATTTTTTTGAACTACGGTGTTGTGACATCTTTCGCAAAGACCTTGGTTAACTTGCTCGTTTGCAAGTACCGTTTGACAACTAGGGCACCAGTTAACAGGCGCTTCTTTTCTATACGCTAAGCCTTTTTTATAAAGTTGTAAAAAGAGCCATTGCGTCCATTTATAATAGTCTGGCATGCAAGTTTTAATTTCTGCCGACCAATCGAACATAGCGCCCATTTTACGAAGAGTTTCTTCCATATTATCAATATTTTTTATGGTAGAATCTTCAGGGTGAATACCCGTTTTTATAGCGAAGTTTTCAGCAGGAAGACCAAAAGCGTCAAAACCCATTGGTTGAAAAATTTCATACCCTTTCATTTTTTTATAGCGCGCAAAACTATCGGTAGGGCCGTAGTTATACCAATGCCCAACGTGAAGTTTAGCGGCAGACGGGTAAGAGAACATTTCAAGACAGTAATATTTTTTATCGACGTTTTTCTTGTCAAACGAATTGATTTTGTCTTTTTCCCATTTGGCTTGCCACTTTTTTTCTATAAGTTTCATATCCATAGTGTTATTCCTCCGAAAAACCAAGTAACGATTATTTTCTACAGTAACAACTATTTTAACACAACTTTTAAAATATATAAACTGTTTTTAACTAAATTATCACATTTTTTATAAATATTTATAAAAGTTATAGCCCATATAGCGTTTATAATTGACAAAAACACCGTTTAGACATAAAATAATAGTACTAAAATTTTAAAGGTAAAAATATTATGAGCGAAATTATAACTATATCAAACGGAATAATTGAAGCAAAAATTTCAACCAAAGGCGCTGAACTGATAAGCGCTACTTATAACGGCAAAGAACGTATTTGGCAAGGCGATCCGTCAATTTGGGCGGGACACGCTCCCGTTCTTTTTCCCGTTTGCGGTGGAATAAAGGACGATTTTATTATCGTTGATGGTAAAAAACACGACTTTAAAACTAAACACGGTTTTGCAAGAAATAGCGAGTTTACTGTGGTTAGTTTGGAAAAAACGTCAGTAGCGTTTACTTTAAAAGATAGCGAAGAAACGCTTAAAGAATATCCGTATAACTTCACTTTCCGCATTTTATATAAACTTAACGGCGATAGCATAGGTGTTTATTATTTTATTGAAAACGAGAGCAATAAAGATATGCTTTTCAACGTTGGCTCGCATGAGGCGTACGCGTTGTACGGCGATATGAGTGAATATTCTATTGAATTTGAAGACGATTTTTATAGTATTGACACAACGCTTATAAAAAACCGCTTTTTATCTCACGACAAAAAGGCTTGTAAGTTAAACGGTAACGACTTACCTTTAAGTTTTGACGTAATCGACCAAATTGGCGAACCGGTAAAAGGTTTTTTACCTAACGCATCGTTCGTGTTTGAAAATATTAAATCAAACCGTTACACTTTAAAACATAACGGCGAACCAGTCGTTTCTATTTACGGCGCTGATTTTAAACACCTTGTGGTTTGGATGATGAAGCCGGGTAGATACATTGCTATCGAGCCTTGGAACGGGCTTCCTGATTATTTTGACGGCGATAATATTTTTGAAAATAAAAAAGATATTGACATGGTTAAAAAAGGCGAGTGCAAAACCTTTTATCACTCAATTACTTTTTATGATGAAATTTAATTTTAAAACAACGCATTTTGCGTTGTTTTAATTTTTTATAGGAAGTTTATTTTTTAGTGCGATATAATATGATCGTTATCATTAAAAAAAGAAGTTTAGCAAGTCGTTTAATTTATTGACAAAATATTTTTATGGTAGTAAAATTATATAATAATTTTTTTTAAGGACTGACTACGATTATGGGTATGATTTTTGAAAGAAAACTTCCTATACCAAAGGAAGTAAAAGAGCAATTTCCAATTAGCGATAACCTTGCTAAAATAGTTGCTAAACGAGCGGACGAATGTAAAGATATTTTTGCAGGTAAAAGCGATAAGTTTATTCTTATAATAGGACCTTGCTCGGCAGATAATGAAGATAGCGTTATAGATTACATTTCTAGGCTTAGAAAAGTTCAAGATAAAGTTAAAGATAAAATTTTTATTATTCCGCGTATATACACTAACAAACCAAGAACTACGGGAGACGGGTATAAGGGAATGCTTCATCAACCTAACCCAAACGAAAAACCCGATATGTATAAAGGTATTGTAAGTATACGTCAATTACATTTAAGAGCGCTTAACGAAACGGGATTTTCTTGTGCGGACGAAATGTTGTACCCTGAAAATTACAGATATCTTTCAGACGTTCTTGGTTACGTTGCCGTAGGCGCAAGGTCGGTAGAAAACCAGCAACACCGTTTAACTGCAAGCGGTATAGATATCCCCGTTGGTATGAAAAATCCAACGAGTGGCGATATTTCGGTAATGATGAATTCTATAACGGCGGCTCAACATAAACACACCTTTATTTATCGTGGTTGGGAAGTTCATTCAGAAGGTAATCCGTACGCTCACGCTATACTTCGTGGGTACATAAACAAGCGCGGAGTTGCAATTCCAAACTATCATTACGAAGACCTTATTCATCTTTATGAAGCGTATGAAAAATGTAATCTTTTAAACCCTGCGGTTATTGTTGACACAAACCATTCTAACTCGGGTAAGCAATACCTTGAACAAGTTAGAATAGCAAAAGAAGTTCTTCATAGTACGCGCCATAACGACGATATTAAGAAACTCGTTAAAGGGTTAATGATTGAAAGTTATATTGAAGATGGAGCGCAAAAAATAGGCGAAGGAGTATATGGTAAGTCTATTACAGACCCATGTCTTGGTTGGCAAAAGACTGAAAAACTTATTTTAGACATTGCAGATTTAATTTAATAATGTAATTAAAAATTCCCGAGAAAAGTCTAACTTTTCTCGGGAATTTTATATGTATTTTAATTAACTAAATATTAATTTTATTACTCCAAACTTATCTAAAATACCGTAAACGAATAATAAGATAATAATTACAGGAAGAACGTATTTAATATAGTAGTACATCCATTTTTTAACCTTTAAGCCTGTGCCTTGGTTTGCTTCTTTCATAAAGTTATCAAAGCCCCAACCTTTTTTAGTCGTAACGAAAAGTACGAATAAGAGCGAGCCTATAGGTAATAAAATATTTGAAACGATAAAGTCTTCAAGGTCTAATACTGCGCTATCAGGACCAAACGGGGTAAACGACGACCAAACGTTAAAGCCGAGCACGCAAGGAATTGATAATATAAATACCGCAATACCGCAAACAAGACAAGTTTTGCGTTTTGAAAAACCTGTAAGTTCTTGCACGCAAGAAATTATGTTTTGGAATACCGCTAAAATAGTACTAAACGCCGCAAAGATTAAGAAAAGGAAGAATAAACTACCCCAAAGTCTTCCAAGTGGCATATTCGCAAATACGTTTGGAAGGGCTTGGAAAATAAGCGGTGGGCCACCATCAACGTTAACGTCGTAAGTAAAGCAAGCAGGGAAAATTATAAGACCTGCTGTTATTGCAACGAACGTATCAAGCACGGTAATTATAACGCTTTCGCCTAAAAGCGAACGGTCTTTACCAATAAAACTGCCGAATATCGCCATAGAACCGATACCTAAACTTAGAGTAAAGAAAGCCTGATTCATTGCTTGAACAATAACGGTTAACAATCCACCCTCAGTTTTTTCAACGTTAGACCAGTTAGGAACAAGGTAGAACGATAAACCTTCCGCCGCTCCGCTTAATGTAAAACTGTTAACGGCAAGTACGGCAATTAACACTAAAAGGGCAAGCATCATAATTTTACTTATACGCTCAAAACCTTTTTGCATATTGAACGAGTTTACTAAAAAGCCTACTAAAACGACTCCGCCCATAAACGCTATTAAACCCCAAGGGTTAGATAACATCTCGCCAAAGACACCGTCTATTTGAATAGACGTAAGACCTTCAAACTTACCGCCAACCATATAGATAAAGTATTGAACGATCCAACCGGTAACGGAAGTGTAGAACATCATAAGCAACAAGTTGCCTGCGAGCGCAGCGTAACCGTGTAAATGCCATTTAGTATTTTCAGGTTCAAGTTTTTTGTAAAGTAAAACGGGGCTTGCTTGAGCCGCTCTACCAAGCGAGAATTCAATCGTCATAACGGGAATGCCGAGTAAAACGAGGAAAACAAGGTAGAAAAGCACGAAAATTGCTCCGCCGTATTGACCTGCCATTGTAGGAAAGCGCCAAACGTTACCAACACCTATAGCGCAACCGGCGCTAATTAAAATAAAACCAAGACGGCTACCGAGTTTTTCTCTGCCTTCGCCGTTAGTCGCGCCAAATTTATTTTTTGACATAATTTGCTCCTTTTTGTAAAAATTATAGTTACATACTACATTAAATTTATTAATATTGCAAGTTATTATAAATAAATTTTTAAAAGAAATTAAAAATCGCACCATACCTATTGTGTTTTTTAGGCAGTTATGCTACAATATATTGGTATAAAACTAAATTTAAGGTGGGCTTATTGTGGCTAAAATTTCTTACAGTTCAGAAGATATTAAAATATTAAAAGGCCTTGAAGCCGTGCGTACTCGTCCTGGTATGTATATCGGCTCAACGGGGCAAAAAGGTTTACACCATATTTTATGGGAAATTATAGATAACTCTGTTGACGAAGCGTCCAACGGTTACGCCCAAAAGGTAATAGTAACGCTGTATGCTGACGGTAGCGCTTCCGTTGAAGACGATGGTAGAGGAATGCCCGTTGATATTCACCCCGAAGCAGGTATTAGCGGTGTTGAAGTTATTTTTACTCAACTTCACGCCGGCGGTAAGTTTAATAATGAAAATTACGCTTATTCGGGTGGTTTACACGGCGTTGGCGCGTCGGTAACCAACGCTTTATCAGAGTGGCTTAAAGTTGAAGTTTATAATAAAACAGTATACAAAATGGAGTTTTCTTCTTACGAAGATAAAGCGCAAGGCAAAATATTGTCGGGCGTACCTAAAGCGCCTCTTTTAAACACTAAAATTAAAACTATTAAACACGGTACGTTAGTTCATTTTAAGCCTGACGCAAGAGTTTTTGATACGGTGGAATTTAACGCCGAAACTATTATTACAAGACTTAGAGAAACGTCGTTTTTAAATAAAGGTATTACGTTAATATTCAAAGATTTACGCAAAAATCCTAATGCCGAAGAAAAAGTGTTTAATTCCGAAGGCGGTATTAGCGATTACGTTTCATACATCAACAAAGTAAAAACTCCGCTTTATGAAAACCCTATTTATTTCGAGGCTGAAAAAGACGGTATTAAAATAGAAGTAGCTTTCCAACACACTAACGACTATACTGAAAATATTTTCTCGTTTGTAAATAACATTCCAACTATTGACGGTGGTCATCACGACGTTGGTTTTAAAATGGGTTTAACAAGGTTTTTTAACGAATACGCCAAAGACCATATGCCTAAAAACTCTAAAGACGTTTCTTTTAACGGCGAAGATTACCGCGTAGGTATTACGGCGGTTATCGTAGTTAAAATTAAAAACGCTCAGTTTGAAGGTCAAACTAAGGGTAAACTCGGCAACGTTGAAGCGCGTCCAGCGGTTGACCACGCAACGTACGAAAATTTAATAGAACTTTCTAAAAATAAAAAGATGACTAAGGTTTTCGAAGCGATAATTTCTAAAGCGGTACTATCTGCTAAAGAAAGGGAAGCCGTTAGAAAAGCCAAAGAATTAAACCGCGCAAAATCGGGCGCGGAAAGTACTAAACTTTTAGGTAAACTCGCAGGCTGTTCAAGTCGTGACGCGTCTAAGAACGAAATTTTTATAGTAGAAGGCGATTCGGCAGGCGGTAGCGCAAAATCGGGTAGAGATAGAGCGCACCAAGCAATTTTACCACTTCGTGGTAAACCTCTTAATACCGAAAAAAAATCTCAAGCGGAAGTATTAAAAAACGAAGAAATTAAAACGATAATTTCAGCGCTTGGCACAAGTTTTGGCTCTGATTTTGATATTAACTCGCTTAAATACGACAAAGTTATTATTTTATCAGACGCCGACGTTGACGGTTATCATATACGCTGTATACTTTTAACTTTCTTCTATCGCTATATGAAAGAACTTATTTCAAGCGGTCATTTATACGTTGGCATGCCTCCGCTTTACAAAGTTTATAAAAAAGACGTAGTTGAGTACGCCTACAACGAAGAAGAACGTGAAAAAGCGCAACAAAAAGTGGGTAGAGGTTATACCGTTCAACGCTATAAAGGTTTAGGTGAAATGAATCCCGATCAGTTATGGGATACAACTTTAAACCCCGAAACGCGCGTGCTTATGCAAGTTACTATTGAAGAAGCCGCCGAAGCCGAGCGTTTAATAACTACGCTTATGGGCGATAACGTTGACGAGAGAAAGAAATACATTCAACTCCACGCTAATTTTAATAAAGAAGATGATTTTGAAATTAAGGTAAAAGATTAATATGAGTGAAATTTTAAAAGGAACGATTATTACAAGCACTATTGAAGAAGTGCTTCATAGTTCAATGATTCCTTACGCCGAATCTGTTATTATAGACCGCGCTCTTCCACGAGTTGAAGACGGTCTTAAACCCGTTCAGCGTAGAATTTTATACGATATGTACGATATGGGCATAACTCCAGACAAGCCTTACAAAAAAAGCGCTAAGGTAGTTGGTGACGTGCTTGCAAAATACCATCCGCACGGCGATAGTTCGGTGTACGACGCAATGGTTAGACTTGCTCAACCATTTAATATGGGTATGACTTTAGTTGACGGTCAAGGCAACTATGGTTCGGTTGACGGTGACGGCGCTGCTGCTATGCGTTACACGGAAGCGCGTCTTAATAATTTGGCTCTTGAAATGCTTGTAGACCTTGAAAAAGACACCGTTGATTGGGGTAATAACTACGACGATACTTTAAAAGAACCTACTACTTTACCAAGTAGATTTCCTAATCTTTTAGTAAACGGCGCAATGGGTATTGCGGTTGGTCTTGCAACTAACATTCCTCCGCACAATTTAGCAGAAGTAATTGACGGGGCTGTTGCTTTTATTGATAACCCGAGAATTAAACTTGACGATATGATGAAAATCGTTGAAGGGCCAGACTTTCCAACGGGTGGTGAAGTTATCGTGGGCGAAGAACTTAAACGCGCCTACGAAACGGGTAAAGGTAAAATTTTAATACGTTCTAAATTTTCTATTGAAGAAGAACGTGGTAAAACGTCTATTGTTATTCACGAAATACCGTACCAAGTAAACAAATCGCTCGTTATTAAAAAAATAGGCGAGTTTATGCAAGAAAAACGCGACGTTTATAGAAATATAGACGACGTTGTCGATGAGTCTGACCGTCACGGTATGCGCGTTGTTATCAAACTTAAAAAAGACGCAGATGCCGTTGAAGTGTTAGAAACGTTATTTAAAGAAACTAACCTTCAAGTTAGTTATGGTATAAATATGGTTATGATAGCGGACGGTAAGCCTCAACAACTTGGCTTGCTTGAAATTATGCGCTATTATACCGACTATCAAAAACAAGTAGTTTTAAGAAGAACAAAACACGACTTAACTAAGGCAAAAGCGCGTTATGAAGTGGTAACGGGGCTTATTATTGCCGTTACTAATATTGATAAAGTTATTCAAATAATTAAAAAATCGCCGGATACTGCTACCGCTAAACAAAATTTAAGAAAGGCGTTTGATTTATCCGACGTTCAAGCGCAAGCAATTTTAGACTTAAAACTTGCGCGTTTAACACGTCTTGAAATAGATAATTTAAAAGAAGAACTCGAACAATTAAAGGCGCTAATGAAGTCGCTACAAGAAATTATTGATAGCAAGAAAAAATTAAACGAAGTTGTAAAGACGGAAATGCTTCAAATTAAAAAGAAGTATAAAATTCCGCGCCGTTCATATATTACTGAAACTCCTTCAAAAATAGGCAATAAAGGTAACGCTCCAGCAAAGAAAAAATCAACTGAAAAGTACGTTGTTGGTTATAGCGGAAAAGGTTTAGTTAGAAGGGTAAAACTTTCGGCGCATAACCGTAATTTAACTGAATATCCAAATCAAGCGCAATGCTTTAAATTTATGGTTACCGCTACTGACGACGAGGTTATTTACGCCTTTACTAATAACGGCAACGTGTATAAAATGTCGGTTGAAGAAATTCCTGAATGCAGGGGTGGCGGACTTGGCGGTGTTGCTTTTGACAAGTTGTTTAAAGACTCGCAAACTAACGAAGTTCCCGTTGCGTTTATAAATGCTAAACAAGGCGAAGAAAAAGGCGTAGTTTATACGTTTACTCAAATGGGTATGGTTAAAGCGTCGCCGTTTAGCGAATACGCTACTATGCGCGCGCCGTTTAGCGCAATTAATCTTAAAAAAGCAGATAGCGTAGTTAACGTTATTTTACTTGAAAAAACTAAAGAAGAACTAAACCTTGAAACGTTTATCGTAACTCAAATGGGTATGTGTTTGCGTTCAAGTAAAGAAGTCGGAGTTAAAGGTGTAAAAACTGCCGGCGTTATCGCTATGGACGTAGCAAGTAACGATAAAATTATTTACGCAGGTTTTGCCGATGAAAATAGTTACGCCGTTATTGTAACAAGTTTTGGTACTTATAAACGCGTACTTATTCCTGCAAACGTAACTCTATCATCTGGTGGAGGAAAGGGTAGCGTTATAGCGGAACTTGGCAAAAAAGATAGTGGCGAGTTTGTTGTTTACGCTACTATCGTTAAAGAAGGCGAAAAGTCCGTGCTTGCAATATTTACAAGTATTGAAGTTTTAAATCAACACGTTTTAGTTGAAAAAATTCCTATAGATAAGCGTGCGTCAAAAGGTCAGTATATTTCTTCAATGAAGAATAAATTCCAGCCTACTGTCGCTTACTGCGCCAGGCGTTAACGGCGTAACCTTTAAAGACAATTTAATAAATTCGGTTGCGCCTAAAAACGAAACTTTTGACGGTAAAAACGAAACGGGTAATTTTAACGACGTTAGCGATACCATTAAAAACGGCGTTGGTAGTGATACTTTTAACGATACTGATAAAAATAGCGTTGATAGTGATACTTTTGACAACGTTCAAAAGAGCAACGTTGCTGAAAATAAAAATGGCGAAACCGACGTTGTAAATTTTACTGACAAAGATACAACCGTTTGCAATACTACAACAAGCGACGTGATTACGACTGACGACATTACTACAAACGACGGCGTATCTTCTACTAACGACGACGTATCTTCTACTAACGACGACATAATTTCAATAGACGAAGATACAATAACCGCTGATAGAGAGTCTAATAAAACTGAAAAAAACGTTTATGACGTCGAGCAAAAAATTGAAGTAGAAAAAGAGCAAAAACAACCCAATAGCGCGATTAAACAAAGTTTTTCAAATATAGAAAACTTGCTTAAAAAAATGTATAGCGACGTTTTTGATAAGATTTCTAACTTTACTCCGTCATACTTACAAACGGTAGAAAATTTAGTTGAGTATATTGCGTTAAAGTCTGCTGAAATTTGCGCTTTCCCTAAAATAAAAGTGGAGTTCAATTTAAGTGACGATATTATCGCCACGTCAAAACTACAAAGCGATAGCGTACCGTTTGCAATAAAATTATCTTCAATAATAGATAAAAAAGCAGGGGTTGGCTGTACGGCGATAATACTTCGTGAAATTACCAAAATTTTACTTGAACTTTTAAAAGGTAAAGATAGTTCCATACAAACTGTAACGGGAGTATTAAGTCCTATATATACTTACGTTTTAACTGAAGGAATAAAATTAAAATAAGGAGACAATTATGATAAACAAACAAGTAAACCCAATTGAAAATTTAATATACGACGGCGGTTTTACTGCAATTTTTAGAACAATCGGTTGTATTGGTGACAGTTTATCGTCAGGCGAACACGAAAGCTTAACTGAAGACGGAGTAAGAGGCTGGCACGATTATTACGAATATTCGTGGGGACAGTTTATTGCGCGCAAGTGTGGTTTACACGCGTACAATTGGTCGGTTGGAGGTTTAACTGCTAAAGAGTTTCACGATTTAGCAAGATATCATAAAGTTTTCACTCCCGAAAAAGCATGCCAAGCATACATTATTGCGCTTGGCGTTAACGATATTTCTAGAGTACTTGAAGGCGTTTACGAACTTGGTAGCCTTGATGACGTAGATTTTGATAACTGTGAGAATAATAAAGACACCGTTATAGGTAATTACGTTAAAATTATTCAACGCATATATGCTTTACAGCCAAAAGCAAAAGTTTTCGTTACTACAATGCCAATAAGTAGCAATGAAGACGAAAAACGTCTTCCTTATATAGAACAATTTCACAAAGCGTTGCGTAAACTTCCTGAACTTTTTGAATATCTTTACGTTATTGATTTTAATAAGTACGCGCCTATATACGACGCCGAGTTTAAGAAAATGTATTATCTTGGTGGGCATCTTAACGCTATGGGGTATAAACTTACTGCCGATATGTATATGACGTATATTGATTATATAATTAAAAATAATCCTGATGATTTTGCCCAAGTTGCATTTATTGGTAAAGGCATTCACAACGTTTCAAGAAAATGGTAATTATTTACATATAGCGTAAAAAATAGTTTACAAATTGATTTTAATATGTTATTATATTGAAGTCAATTTAACGTGCTGATGTAGCTCAGTTGGTAGAGCGCTACCTTGGTAAGGTAGAGGTGTCCGTAAGGCAATCACGGGTTCGACTCCCGTCATCAGCTCCATTGTAGCAACCGCTTTTGCGGTTGCTATATTTATTTTAGAGTGACTTAGTTTGTAGGGGAGAATACTTATTTTTGCGTCCTACGTTATTTGCACTATTATTTATCAATAACGGGCGCTTGTGTTTTTAAGTGTTTTATGGTAAAATAATTGATATATTTTAAGGAGTTATTATGCTAAAACGTTTTTTTTCATACTACAAACCGCATAAAAAAATGTTTATTCTTGATATGGTTGCATCTTTAGTAGTTGCAATGTTAGGCATTTTTTATCCTATAATTACAAGACTAATGTTAAACGATTTTATTCCTAATAAAGAATATAATCTTATAGTGGTGTTTGGCGCGGTATTGCTTATATTATATTCGATAAGATTATGCCTTGACTATTTTATTCAATACCAAGGTCATATGGTTGGTGTGAAAATGCAAGCGCAAATGCGTTCAGATATGTTTAACCACCTTCAAAAATTACCCTATAAATTTTACGATAATCACGAAACGGGCAAAATAATGTCGCGTATGACTAACGACCTTATGGATATTAGTGAACTTGCTCACCACGGCCCGGAAAACGTAATAATTTCGTCAATATCTATGGTTACGGCGTTTATATATCTATCGACCATAAACATATGGCTAACGCTAATAATTTTCGTGTGCGTGCCATTTCTTGTGTTAATTTCGTTTACGCTTAGAAAAAGAATGCGTTCAGCCTTTACCGAAAGCCGTAAAGCAATAGCCGAAATTAATAACTCACTTGAAAGTAGCATTTCAGGAATAAGAGTAACAAAGGCGTTTGATAATTCTATCACCGAAACAACTAAGTTTGAAAACAGTAATAATTCCTTCATTTTTGCCCGTAAAAAAGCGTATAAAGCAATGGGTGCTTTCCATTCTTCAACTACTTTCGTAACAAACGTATTTAACGTTATAGTGCTAATTGCTGGCGGTTTATTTTTGTACGCTGGTAAAATAAATTTTGGCGATTATACGGCGTTTATTGTATCAGTTAGTTTGTTTTTAGGTCCTGTTAATCAACTTATAGCCTTTATGGAGCAATATCAAAACGGCGTTACGGGGTTTAAACGCTTTATTGAAATTATGGATGCCGAGCCTGAAAAGGACGAAGAAAATTCAACTGAAATTTCTGACGTTAAAGGCGAAATTACTTTTAAAAACGTAACTTATGGTTACGGTGAAGATAAAGACGTTTTGAAAAATCTTAGCCTTAATATTAAAGCGGGTAGCGTGTTTGCATTAGTTGGTCCAAGCGGTGGTGGTAAAACGACTATATGCCATTTAATTCCTAAGTTTTATAAATGTGAAAAGGGTGAAATTTTAATTGACGGCGTTAATATTAATAACGTAACGGCGTCTTCGCTTAGGCGTAATATAGGTATAGTTCAGCAAGACGTATACTTGTTTAACGCAAGTATAAAAGATAATATATTATACGGCCGTCCAAACGCCACCGACGACGAAGTTATTGAAGCCGCTAAACGCGCTAATATACATAATTACGTTATGACGCTTAACGACGGGTACGATACTATTATCGGTGAGCGTGGCGTGAAACTTTCAGGCGGACAAAAACAAAGACTTTCAATAGCGAGAGTGTTTTTAAAAAATCCACCAATTTTAATTCTTGACGAAGCGACTTCAGCGCTTGATAACACAACGGAAATTTTAATTCAACAATCGCTTAACGAACTTTGCAAAGGAAGAACTACTATCGTTGTTGCGCATAGATTATCAACGGTAAAAAACGCTAGCGAAATAGCAGTTGTGTCTGACGGCGAAATTATCGAGCAAGGTTGTCACGACGAACTTATTAAAACTAACGGCGTTTACGCTGAACTTTACAAATTACAATTTTCAGATGAGCAAATCGCACAAAAATCATTAGTGCTTGAAAAATAAAAAAACGACGGAAAAAGTCCGTCGTTTTTAATATGGTTATTTTCTATATCCGTTTTTAGTAAGGTATAAGTCAAGTTCAGTACACCAGTCAGACTGTATAATATCAAAGCCTTTTTTAGCAAACCAGCCCCAGCCTAAGTCGGGATTGCCTAAAAGGGCGGTATCGTCGGTGTGAACTCCGCTTATATTTGCTTTATAGTTGTATACTATTGAATTTCCCCATAAAATTTTCCCATCTTTTTTAAGAGTTGAAATAAATTCATCGCTAACTACTTCGGCGGTATCGTCGTTAAATAATACTTCAAGACCAATATAATTAAGTTTGCTGTTTTTTAAAATTTCGTGAGCGTCAGTCGTCCAAGTAATAGCCATAAATTGCATACCGCCTGCAACTTCTTCTAAAGTTTTTATATCGGTATCGCTAATTGCCGATTTTACTATAATTCTATCCGTCATATTATGCTCGCGTATTTTTTTAGAGATAATAGCGGGGTTAGACCAAAACTTATCAACGTTAATAAGACAATTAAAAGGTTTTAAAGTTTCAAGCATTTCGTCAAACGTAGCAATTTTGTATTGCGTTAAAACTCTATCTTGGTTAGCAAGCATAACCTTAGCAATTTCTTCCTTAGTGCTATTAGGAAGTGAGATGTTTTGAGAAAAATGATGCGGTTCCATTCCAGGATGCAACATATAAAGTTCACCGTCTTTAGAAGCGGTAACGTCAACTTCAATAATATCCGCGCCGTATATTGCCGCAATTTTATAACCTTCTAACGAGTTGCAAGGAATATTACCGCCGTTATAACCGCGGTGAGAAGCAAGTAGAATTTTTTTGTTATTAACGTAATTTAAAATACTCATATTAAACCTCTATAAATTAGTAGTAAGTTTATTATATATAAATTACGCGGTTTTGTCTATACAAAAACAGTTTTTTTGTAATTATTTTAATAATTTGTGTAGTGGCGCTATAAGTAAAAACAGGCGTTGCTTTAAAAAATCATTATTTTTATTTATAAAAAAGAAAGACAAATAAAGCGTTATGATGTAAACTTACATTGTGAAGTATTTTCTTTATAAGGAGATTTATTATGGTTTTAAGCGTTGGTGAAATTCTTGCCGATATGATTGGCGAAGTTAAAAACGGAATTACTTTTTATGAAAGAAAAGCAGGTGGAGCGCCGTTTAACGTAGCGTGCGCAATTTCTCGTTTTGGTGGCGAGTCTGGTTTTGTAGGTTGTGTAGGAAACGACCTTATAGGCTCGTTTTTGCTTGATTTTGCTAAAAAGCGCAACCTTTCAGAACTCCAAATTCAAATGCTTGATAATGCAAATACAACTCTTGCATTTGTGGAACTATCTGAAGAAGGCGAGCGTTCGTTTTGTTTTTACCGCAAAAACACGGCAGACTATAAGTTGAACGACGTTAGCGAAAGTTTAATTAATAAAGCGAATATCGTTCATATTGGCTCTCTTATGCTTAATGAAAAAAGCGGTATTGAGTTTGCAAGTAAACTTAGCGACGTTGCGCATAAATTAAATAAAATAGTGTCGTTTGACGTTAATTTCCGTACTGATATTTTTAAAGACGTTGACCAAGCGGTAAAATCATATAAAATTATGCTCGATAAAGCCGACGTTGTTAAATTTAGTGAAGATGAAGTTGAAATTTTTACTAGTGAATACGTCAATTCGCTTACCGATAAACTTGTATTTATAACTCTTGGTAAACGTGGCGCTGAATGGAGATATAAAGGAAGAAAAGGTTTTTATAAAACTACTTCTCATAAACCTATTGACACAACGGGTGCGGGCGATGCCTTTTATGGTGGCGCTTTAACTATGCTTGATAAAGTTGGAGTTAGCGGTTGGACTGACGAATACTTAACTAAAACCGTTAAGTTTGCTAACGTATGCGGAGCGTTAAACACGCAAGGTAAGGGCGCTATTGATAATTTACCAACGCTTGCATTAATAGAAGAAGAAATGGCAAAAATTTAATTTTAATTAAAAACGGCGAAAGTATAAATCTTTCGCCGTTTAAACATAAATAGGTAAAATTAAAGCGGTCTACAAGTTTGGTAGACCGCTTTTGGCGTTCGTGATTGGAATCGAACCAACGGCGTTTCGCTTAGGAGTTCAAAGTTATTGTGAAAGTTTTATAAAAAATGCTAAGTTTCGTTAAGTTCGGTGCATTTTTGTTAAAAATGTGCGTGTATTAGTATTAAAAACGTTTAATATCTTGCGTAAGTTTCGTATTTTGAAGCAACTTTTAAAGTAAATTTATACCGATTTTATACCAATTTTGAAATTCCATATTTTGCTGATTAAATACAGTTACTTTTATTATGCTTATCCCCTATATATGTTAGAAATAAAAAAATAATTATACCTATATCTATGTGACTTAAAGTCCGTTGTGAAAAAAGTCACTATTTATTATAATATTATTTGATATACAAGGAGAATATTATGGATATTAAAACTGTAATAGGAAAACGTGTTAAAGAATTAAGAAACAAACTTGGCATAAGCCAAGAAGAACTCGCCGATTTAGCTAGTTTGGATAGAACTTACGTAACAAGTGTTGAATGTGGAAGAAGAAATATTTCGATAGTTAATATTGAAAAAATTGCTACTGCGCTTAAGGTTACACTTAAAGAATTTTTTAATTTTTAACAGGAGAAAGAATATGCCAATTAATAATGAATCAATCGGTATTGCAACCGAAGTAGCAATAGCAAAAACATACAATGTTCAAATAAACCCTAATTATGAATTAAGAGCAGAACCCGGAATAACTAATTTTTTATTAGAGGGCGATTATATTCGAAAAATATTTGAAAGAGAAAATATTCCGTTCCCTATTAAACATATTGCAGAAGGACAAAATCCTGTAGATTTTGTTTTAGAAAACAATAAAACTCTTTCGGTGAAATCAAACCAAAATCAAATTGGCAAAGCTGCCCCTCAGAATATTGGTCAACCAACAAATCAAACTTATTTTAATTTTATTGAAACGCAAAATATAATTCCAGGATTTAAGTTGGATAACTATTTGGCAGAAAGAGGTTTATCCGATACAGAAGAAAACAGGAAATGCGTATTTAAATCAATTTCAATTGAGTATATTGATTTGTTAATAAATATGTATTGGAAAAATATTTTTGACTGTGATTATTTGCTTCTTATGTATAATCTAGAGAACCATGCTTGTCCTATAAATAATTATAGACTGTTCGGTAAGTATGGTAACTTACCAAAATGGAATAAAGAATTGTTTTCATTTACCCGCCCATTAAGTCAATGGAATGAATCTACCACATTAAAATACAATGGTGTTAGTATTGGAGAATTTCAAGTGCATAATAATAGAAATTGCTTAAAGTTTCGCTTTATAATGAAGGGAATTATGAAACTCTTAGATTCAAAATTAATATAATGAAAAAGGAGAAGTTGCTACTTCTCCTTTTTGAATACAAAGATATATTCGTGTTTGAAAAGATATAAACCGTTTTTTAACGCACGTTGTTTCCAAAGTGCTTTTTGGTTTGCTTTTCCTTTCGTTTCTTCAAAATTTTTAACTATTGTGGCTTTTAAAGTTAAGCCTTCTTGTTGCATTGCCTGCATGCAATAAAATCCAAGTGGGACAAGTTGGCTGTTTGCATATTTATCACCAATCACTACTGCGCAATATCTTCCTTTTTCAAGTATAGAAGAAGTGTTTTTAACCACTTGACGGAAATTATCTATAAATTCTTCTAAACTTTTAGAGTTAGACAAGTCATTAGTATCTTCGCTAAACTTGATTATATCCCAATACGGTGGGTGATAGATTATAAACTGAACGTTTTTAATTTTGTACATATCAAGAATTCGATTAGTATCAAACGTCCTGCTATCATCTACAAATGTATCGGCTATAATTCCTTCTTTTTGTTCAGAATGTATTCTTCCAATAGCCTCCATCGCAACATTAGGTTGTAGTTCTATACCAATAGAATTTCTTCCCATACGTTGCGCTTCGATAAGAGTTGTTCCACTTCCCGCAAAAGGGTCTAGAACAAAATCGCCCGCTTTTGTATATCGAGTCAACAGTTGATGTGGTATTTGAGGAACGAAATTACCGTGATAATGTCCGTCGTGAGCGCCCGAATTGTCTCTTTGTGGAATAATCCATAGGCTATCCGTCCAAACGTCGGTAAGTTCTTTCCATTTTGTCATATCAAGGTCGTTAATTTTGCTCATTAAATATCCTTAATCAAACAATGTAAATACTCAATCGTTGAATCTGATTTGGCATCTCTTGCATTATCAGCTTTAAAACGACGGTATTGTTGCATATAAACTTTATACTTGCCGTATTTCTTCATAATCTTTTCTATAGTATCAAAAGACATTAACCCTTCGTTGTTATAGCTTAAGAAGATATACTTAAATTTAGCATTTTTAATAAGGTCAGCAAAGGCATTCGCAACTTTATTCTTAATGCAGAATACGCTTTTTTGGTCTACATAATCACGTAAACCCGTTTTACCTTTTATTTCAGGGTTATCATACTTTGCAATCGTTTCAAGCATGTGATAGTTAGAACAATATTGTCTTGCATTATAAGGTGGGTCAAGATATAAAATATCACCCGAAACGTTTTTAATAAGTTCACTTATATCTTCATTATAAACTTTACAATCAACAGTACCTTGCATTATAGGGAGAGCTGTTAATTCCATCCCTTTTAATGCGGACTTTTTTAATTTTTTAAGATATGCACCATAAACTGATGCAGTATTTGCATACTTATCTATACTGTTAATCAAAGAGCCGAGCAAGAAGAAATATTCGTTCTCGTTAATTTTGCCTTGATTGAACCAATCTTCAATAGCGATTCTAATAGAATCACACTTTTTAGCGTTAAAGTCAGAGAAATATAATCTTCTATATTCTTGTCCTTCCGTTCCTTCATAAGAGTAGTTTTTATATATGAAACCTTCCACACCGTCTAAAGAATTTAGTTCTGCAATAAGTTGATTGCAACGTTCTTTATCAAGGTTACCGTTATTCTCAATCATGTGTTTAGTTATTACATAACTGTAATATTGAATATCATTAGCGATAATAGAATAGCCTTGCTTCTTAAAAGAGCCACTAACAACGCCTGTCCCTGCAAATAAATCAGCAAAAACCATTTCAGACGGTTTTCTAGTTTCATTGCAAAGTCTTAACGTTTTGTCAATAGACTCTTCCAAGAAATCTATCAAAGAATATTTAGAACCGATATAATTCATAATTACCTCACAATATAGTTAAATAAATAGTTTGTTGAGCATCAATTGCCCATTTTGCTTTTCTTTCCACAATAGTTCCATCATCTTTTATTAGACCATATGTTCGGAATATTTCTGTAACCTGTGAAAGGTAATTACGGCTAGGACAAAATGTTACATTATAGGTGTCAGTTCCGTTTACAACTAATTTTATAGGTTGTTTCTGTGTGTTGTTTTTAATTTTATCTATGATAACTCTTGGAAGCGATATTATATGTACTCTAACATCGTTAGCGGTAATTGTTTTTTCAACGGTGTCAAATTCAAATAAAAAATATGTATTAAGGGTATCATCCAATTCTTGTTTTTTATTTGTGAATTCATCCAATGCACTTTTACTAAATACGGGTTTATAAGCAAAACCAATTTGTCTATCAATGCAAATGCGTATTAAATCAATACCGTCTATAACATAAACGGGTTTATAAGGGTCTTTAGATACTGCCTGTTCTTTTGCTTTATCAGTTACTTTAGCAGTGGTTATAAATAATCCTTTTTCATTAAAACTAAGGTTTCCACGTAAAGCATCTATCTTTTCGGGAGAAACAGTAGTCGAGGGTGAATATCTTTTAGCTTGAATTCTATATTTAACGCTATCCACATTATTGATTTCAGCAAGTCCTTCTTTAACAGCTGTCAAATCAACTCCACCATCACCTGTTTTTTTAGTTACAAATACTTCAGAAAGACCGATAGATTCTAAAAAGGGTTTTAAAAACTCTTCAAATTCAAAGCCCGTTTGAAAATAAGAATAAAAATCGTTAAGAAGCGACTTAAGTTCGTTGTCAGTAAAATTTTGAATTACTCTCATATATTCACCTCAAATTTAACGTTTTTATCATTACAAAAATCTTCAAATGCTTTTTTTGCTAAACGACTTGGATTATAGCTGCCATTTTCCCATCTGTTGATTGTAGCAAAACTAACCCCAAGTTCTCTTGCCAAATCTTCTTGTGATAATTTTAGTTCAGTACGAACAAATTTTACCTTTTCTGCAAAGCTCATATTAACATTCTCCTTAATATTGCAACTATTATAACACTTTTTATAAAAAATGTAAAGGTGTAAAGGTGTATATTCTTGAAAAAAATTACTCAATATGATATAATATAAAAAATTTTTAAGGATATAAAAATGATAAATAGAAATAAGTATGTAGAATTATTAAATGGAACAGTAAAAGATATTAGCGGAAAGAATACTATTATGGATTTAATGCAATATATTCAAGAGAACAAGCCGAAATCATTGTTTCATTATAGAAGATGTACGGAATACACAATAGACGCCTTTAGAGAGAATAAATTATATTTTAATACGGCTAACAATTTTAATGACCCCTATGATTGCTTAGTGTATTGTGATATTGAAAAAATCAACAGCCAAATTTCAAATATGACCACAATCCCAAATATTCAACGATTGCAAAAAAACATAGAAGACGCCAACTTTATTAACACAAGACCTGTTCAGATGCCAAAAGAAAAAGCGGAAAGTATATTAAAGTCCTTAAAAAATGAAAATTTGCAGGTAATCGTAGATAGTATTCCTGATAAAAATTGGGAAATTATTACTAAGTATTTAAAGGATACTGCAAAAGAAATCTTGTATAGTTATATAAACTACTACCAAATGGAGATGCCGTTAGTTTGTTTATCTGAAAGATACAATAATGTTTTGATGTGGGCACATTATGCAGATAACCATAAAGGCTTTGTACTAGAATACGACACGGATACATTAAAGACAGATTGCATGAAATGTCCACAAGGAAAAAATTTCAGTAACTGCGCAGATTGGAAACAAGTTATGTTGTTACCTATTCTATATACCAATCAACGTTACGATGCAACAAACTACATATACGACAATACTTTAATTAAAACATTTAATACTGTAGGAATAAAAGACGGTTGGATGTTAGAGGACGATTTTGCTCAGTACAAAATTAATATATTTAAACAAAAAAGTTGGGCCTATGAAAAAGAATGGCGCTTGCAATTATATAGAACTAATAGAAATAAATTTATAGAAGTAAAACCAGTTGCCATATATCTTGGTTGTAGAATCTCTAAGTGTTATGAAGATATATTAGTCAAATATGCACAAGAACAAAACATTAAGATTTATAAGATGAATGAGAATCGTTCCAAATTGAAATACAATTTCACAAAAAAGAAGTATTAATGTAAATTGGGATAAAATCAGGAATATTTTTGGTTAAAAATAGTGAAAAAAGAACTTGGATGCAATTCCAAGCTCTTTTTTTGGTCTTCCCGTCGGGACTCGAACCCAAATCGGTCGCTTAGGAGGCGACTGCGTTATCCCGTTACGCTACGGAAAGATTTTTATATTTTAAAAGTTATTTTACGATACAAAATATACCAATTTTATACCACAATACTGCACGTTTTGAACGAAAAAAATAATATATTGTGGTGCATAGGCTACACTATACTGTATTTAGGGATATAGCACTCCCTTAGGAGGCGAACCCTCTATCCTACTGAGGTACACGAACAATTATTGACTTAGTTATTTTAGCACAAAATTAAACAAATTGCAACATTAAGCGTTTATTATTCAACTTATCTAATAAAAAACTCAATTGCGTATAAAATTACTAAGTGGGCAGGGTAAAAAATATAAAAGAAATATTTAAGGTTAAGTTTTCCGCGCGTGCCGTTATATAAGCAAAGTAAGGGTATAGATATTAGCGAATAAATTTGATTTCCGCCCCTTAAAAGAGAGAAAACAAGTAACGCTATTGCAAGCATTAAAACGTGCAAAATATTAACGTCAAGTTTTTTTAAAAAGGCTAAAACTTTGCTGTCGTCACCGTTTTTATTAACGTTTTTAAAATGAAACAAACTAACAATAGGCGCGATAATACAGCCAATAAATCCGTAATCAATAGTAAGAACGGTGTTAGCGTAGTAAACTGCAAAAACGGTTAAAACTAAAATTATAGCCGAAGATACAACGCTAATTATACTCTTGCTTGTAAATAGTTGATTTTTAAAATTATTGAGGGCGTAAATTATTATAATTGAAAGAGAAAAGGTAACTAAAACGCCCATATAAAGACTTTTTGCAACAACGTAATAAACTATTTGAAAGGCTAACGCAAGAATAAAAATAACGCTAAAATATCTAATTTTATTTTTAGTGTATTTAGTACCTTCAGCAATCATAAAAGCAAAAATAGGAAAACTAATTCTACCTATAATTCTAAAAATATTAACGCTAGGAAAAAACATAAAACCAACGTGGTCTATAAGCATACAAATAGCGCCTATAATTTTTAGCGCGTTTCCGTTTAAAAATTGAACACGTTTTAGTTGCATAAACTTTCTCCTAAATTGTTAGAGTAAAAAGGCGGGTAATTTAAACTTATAAAGTTAAATACCCGTCTTAAATATTTAAATTTTTCTTACTTTAATAACACCGTCAACTTTTTTAAGACATTCAATAGTTTCGTCGTCAACAAAAGGAATATCAATAATAGAATACGCGTGGTTGCCTTTCGACGAGTTTATAAAATTATCAATATTAATCTTTTTGTCAGCCAAAATAGTTGTAAACTGAGCAATCATATTTTGTTGGTTTAAGTGGCAAATAGTTATTCTTGACGGAGATAATCTAGGCGCAGAACAGTTAGGGTAGTTAACGCTGTTAGAAATATTACCGTTTTCAATAAAGTCTTTAAGTTCTTTAGCCGCCATAACCGCGCAGTTATCTTCTGCTTCAGGCGTAGACGCGCCAAGGTGAGGAATACATATAACGTTTTCTTCGCCAATAAGGTCGTCGCAAGGGAAGTCTGTAATATATCTTGCAATTTTACCGCTCTTAATCCCGTCTAAAATATCTTGATTATTAGCAAGTTCACCACGAGCGCAGTTGATAATAACAACACCATCTTTCATTTCGGCAATTTTAGTTTTATTAATCATTTCTTTAGTTGCAGGAATGTAAGGAACGTGTACTGTAATATAATCGCAAGTTCTATAAAGTTCGTCAATATCTTGCGTTACTTCAACGTGACGAGATAAGTGAAGGGCGCTCATAACCGACATGTACGGGTCGTAACCTAAAACTTCCATGCTCAAACCAAGCGCGCAGTTTGCAACTCTTGCGCCAATCGCGCCAAGACCTATAACGCCAAGTTTTTTGCCTGCAAGTTCTCTACCAATAAACGCCTTTTTGCCTTTTTCTACTTGCTTAGCAATATCAGGAGTGCCTTTTAAAGTTTTAACCCATTCAATTGCAGGTACAATCTTTCTTGAACCAAGTAAAAGGGCAGAAATAACAAGTTCGTTAACGGCGTTCGCGTTTGCGCCTGGAGTGTTAAATACAACTACGCCTTTTTCAGCGTATTCGTCGTGCGGAATGTTGTTTACGCCTGCTCCAGCGCGCGCAATAGCAAGCACGCTATCAGGAAGGTCGTAACCGTGCATATCAAAACTTCTAACTAAAATACCAATAGGGTCTTTAACGTCGTCGCCAACGGTGTAGTTGTTTTTTAAAACCCCGTCAACGTGACTGCTAATTGCATTGAGTTTAAGAATGTTATTCATATTAATACCTTCTTTAAATTATTAAGCGTTTTGAAGTTCGAACTTCTTCATAAATTCGATAAGCGCCTTAACGCCTTCAACAGGCATAGCGTTGTAAATACTTGCTCGCATACCGCCAACAAGACGGTGACCTTTAATAGAAACAATACCGTTTTCGCTTGCTTCTTTTACAAACTTAGCGTCAAGTTCAGCGCTCTTAGTTACAAACGGAACGTTCATAAGCGAACGGTCTTTTTTAACGACGTTATTCGTATAGAAAGAAGAATTGTCAATAAAATCATATAAAAGCCCTGCTTTGTATTGGTTGATTTTTTCAATTTCTTCAACACCGCCTAATTTTTTAAGCCATCTAAATACAAGAAGGGACATATAAATAGAAAAACAAGGTGGAGTGTTATATAAACTGTCGTTTTTCGCTTGAATGCCGTAAGATAACATAGTAGGGCATTCTTTGCGTTCTTTGTTTAACAAATCTTTTTTAACAATAACTATTGTAACGCCGGCAGGAGCAATATTTTTTTGCGCACCAGCATAAATTAAACCAAACTTAGAAACGTCAACTTTCTCACTTAAAATGTTAGACGACATATCGGCAACGAGTGGCGCTTTAGTAGTTGGAAACTTAGTGTAACGCGTACCGAAAATAGTGTTGTTGGACGTGATATGAACGTAGTCCGCATCATCAGAGAAAATTAACTTATCAACGTCAGGAATGTAAGTGAAGTTTTTATCTTTAGACGACGCTATAATTTTAGCCTCGCCAAATTTAGCGCCTTCTTCTTGCGCTTTACCGGCAAAGTTACCAGTAACGATATAATCAGCCTTTCCGTTAACCATAAGGTTAAGTGGAACTGCTGCAAATTGTTGCGACGCTCCGCCTTGAACGAATAAAACGGCGTAATCGTCGGGAATATTCATAAGTTCACGAAGAAGAGAGTTAGCCTCGTCATTAACAGCCATAAACGGTTTGGAGCGGTGGCTCATTTCGGTAATACTCATACCCGTTCCGTTAAAATTCAATAATTCTTTTTGCGCTTGTTCAAGCACTTCAAGCGGTAACATTGAAGGACCTGCTGAAAAATTAAAAACTCTCATAATATCTCCTAAAATTAATAACGCCTTGCGTTTGGCGTTAGATTTTTAAATATTGCAATTATTGTAACACAATAAAATTATAATTTCAAACGTTTTATAGGGGTAAAAAAGGCGTTTTGTAACTTTTTTAACAAAACGCCGTAATTTTTAACACTTTAAGTAACGAGCAACGTCTTAATTTGAGTGTAAGTAGTTGCTACTGAATAAACGTAATCGTCAATAGAAGACGTTAAAGCGTTTATTAAAACGTCGTTACCGTTATAGGTCAAGTTTTTACCGTTATGCCAAACGCCTTCAAAATTATCTAAATCTTCGTTCAAATACGATAAAACGCTTAACTGCTTAGTTTTAATTGAAGCAAGTCTTTTCTCTTCTTCGTTTACCGCTTTTATTACTGAAATGCCAACTTCTTTATCGCTAACCGCAAGCATAATAATACCATCGTAAGCACACGTTTTATACTCAATTTTCTTATCCTTAAAATAAGTATTTAAAACGTGACTTTCAAACTGTTTAGCATATTTAACGTTAGTGTAGGAATAGAATATTTCAACCATTAAATTCTCCTTTTAAAGGCTAAGGTTCTTTAATAATTTTTTACAATATCTAACGGCTTAACTACTACGCAACTCTACGTTAAAGCCCTTGCAAATACGGCAAGTATTTTCTACGGGCGTTTGCCTTGATTTGCTTGCATTTAAACCGTTATATAGTAAGTAAAAAATCATCTCATCACCTTTATTTACTTCGCAATACTGCGTTACTGCTTAGGTTCAACACTTCGATAACCAAAAGGTTAATCTCAGCGTTTCACTATTTCGAGCCTTGTCTTGCTTGTAACTCTGCCTTTAAAACCGCACTACATTTAAATTGGCGTTGTTTCTAGTTCTTTAAAACCGCACAACATTAAACTTATCAAATAAAAAAAACAAATAAACCACTAAAATAAATTTTAGGAGTATCATTATGGAAAATAAATTTTATAGCGACCAAAAAATTATTGAAATCGTTAATGTTTGTAAAGAATATGACGGTTATCCTGCTGTTTCAGACTGTAACTTATACGTCAGAAAGGGCGAGTTTATAACCTTTCTTGGTCCGTCTGGTTGTGGAAAAACTACAACTCTTAGAATGATTGCCGGCTTTGAACTTCCAACAAGCGGAAAAATTTATCTTAATGGTAAAGATATTACCAATCTTCCGCCGTACGAGCGTCCCGTAAATACCGTTTTCCAACGTTACGCGTTATTTCCGCACCTTAACGTATACGAAAATATTGCGTACGGGTTAAAACTTAAAAGGGTAAAGGCAACGTATAAAGATAAAAAGGGTAATATCGTTGAAAAACTTGAAAAACTTACTAAAAAGGAAATTGACGAGAAGGTAAGTAGAGCATTAAAAATCGTTGACCTTGAAGAGTTTGAAAAAAGAAGCGTTACAACGCTTTCGGGTGGTCAACAACAAAGAATTGCTATTGCTCGCGCTATCGTTAACGAGCCTGAAATTTTGCTTTTAGACGAACCTCTTGGCGCGCTCGACCTTAAAATGCGTAAAGATATGCAACTTGAACTTAAAGAAATGCATAAAAAATTAGGTATTACCTTCATTTACGTTACGCACGACCAAGAAGAAGCGCTTACAATGAGTGATACTATCGTCGTTATGAAAGATGGTAAAATTCAACAAATAGGCACACCGCAAGGCATTTACAACGAGCCTAAAAACGCTTTTGTTGCCGACTTTATTGGCGAAAGCAATATTATGAGCGGTACTATGGTCGGCAAAAACAAAGTTCGTTTTGCAAATAAAATTTTCGATTGTGTCGACGATTTTGAAATTAACGAAAAAGTTGACGTCGTAGTTCGCCCTGAAGACGTTGAAATCGTACCTTACGGCGAAGGTAAATTGTCTGGCGTTATTTCGTCTTGCATATTTAAAGGCGTGCATTATGAAATGGCTATGATGGTAGGTAGAACGGAAATTATTATTCAAAGCACTAAAGGTTACGCTGAAGGCGAAAAAGTAAGCGCTAATATCGCGCCTGATAATATTCACATAATGCACAAAGAGTTTGTGTCTAACGTGTACGACGGATATATCACTAAAAACAACAAAGTATGTTTTGCCGACGGTGAGTTTGAGTGCGACGTAACTAAATTATACCCAGGCTCTACTCTTGACGAAGAAGGCTACCTTATTACCGCCGAGGGTGAAAAACTTGACTTAACCGACGTCGACGTTAAAGTTGAAGTAGGTCTTAAAGATATTGAAATTATCGATAACGACACAGACGGCGACGCTTGCGGTTCTATCATATCTATTGTGTATAAAGGCGACCACTATCAAGTTATTATTCGTACTGACGAAGAAGAGGAAGATTTTGTTGTTGATACTGAATACGTTTGGAACGACGGCGACAGAGTAAGCGTTCGTATTCCTAAAGATAAAATTATGCTTAAACTTAAATCGGAGGATAAAAAATAATGAAAGCCCTTCGTTTTTCAAGAAAGCAACTTGGAATTCCTTACGCGGTATTTTTGTTGCTTTTCGTTGTTTTTCCTCTTGCACTTATAGTTTTATACGCATTTACAAAAGTTGATCCAAACGGCGCGTTTGAACTTGTAGGAACTAAAGTTTCGCTAACGCTAGATAATTTTATAGAGTTTTTTAGTAAACAGTCTAACATTCGCGTGTTATTTATCAGTTTTGGTTTAGCAGTTTTAACAACGGTAATATGTCTATTAATAGCATATCCGCTTGCATCAATTTTAGCAAAAAGCAAACTCAATAAAAGCGGTGTAATGTTATTACTTTTCATTCTTCCTATGTGGATTAACTTCGTTTTAAGAACTGCCGCTATGAAAGAATTATTATTCGTAATTGGTATGTATGACAATAACAAACTCAGTTTTGTAAACACCGTAATAGGTATGGTGTACGATTATCTTCCGTTTGTAATTTTACCACTTTATACCGTTATGATTAAACTTGATAAAAACTTACTTGAAGCGAGCGCGGACCTTGGCGCAACTCCGTTTAAGACGTTTTTTAGAATTAAACTTCCACTTACAATGCCGGGTATAGTTAGCGCAGTTACAATGGTTTTACTTCCAACAACTACTAGTTACGTTGTGTCGGACACGCTCGGTAACGGTAACGTAACGATAATAGGTAAGGTTATAGAGTCACAGTTTTCAACGATGTTCGACTGGCACGCAGGTTCTGCTATTGCAATGGTTTTACTTGTGATTATATTCTTAACTATGTTTATAACTAATAAATTTGCCGACGACGGCACTCAAGCGAGAGGTAGCGGATTATGGTAAAGAAATTATTTTCTAACGGGTATTTATTTTTGATTCTTTTAATGCTTTACGCGCCCGTTTTACTTCTTGTAGTTTATAGTTTTAATATGTCAAGAGAAATTGGCTTATGGTCAGATGAATGGGGACTTTCTTTATATGCTGAACTATTCAATAATCAAGACATAATGACAACCGTTTTAAACACCTTTATTTTAGCCTTTTTATCGGCGACAATATCGTCTATCTTAGGAACGCTTGGCGCGATTGGTATGTATTACTCTAAAAAGCGTACTGAAAAGATTTTAAACGGCGTAACGCAAATTCCTATTATTAACGCTGAAATAGTAACGGCAATTTCAATAGCGCTCGTGTGTACTATGCTTGCATTTGGTAGAAGTTATGCGTCGTTACTTATAGGCCACGTCGTATTAACTTTCCCGTTCGTAGTTTTATCGGTAACGCCTAAACTTAAACAAATGGACAATAACTTATACGAAGCGGCGTTAGACCTTGGCGCAACGCCTACTAAAGCGTTATTTACCGTAATTTTGCCAGAAATTATGCCGGGCATTATATCGGGATTTTTACTTGCCGTTAATATGTCGCTTGACGATTATATTATAAGTACTTTTACTAAGCCGTCTACGTTTGATACTATTTCAACTTACGTTTTCGACGCTTACGCAAAAGGCGGTAAAAGTTCGTCCGTTCCAGCCCTTAGAGCGTTATCAACGATTATATTCTTAGTTATGATAATTTTCGTTGTTGTTCGCTACGTTGTATCTAATAGAGCGGCTAAGAAAAAGGAGGGCTTAAAATGAGAAGATTTAGCGCACTTTTCTTAGCAATTATTGTAATTTTTACTGCTTTTTCAATGGTTGGTTGCGACAATCAAGAGCAGAGCGACGTTATTGAACTTAACGTATATAACTGGGAAGATTATATCGCGCAAGACGATGACGCCGACCTCATTAAAGACTTTGAAGAATACTATTTTGAAACGTACGGCAAAAAAGTTAAAGTTAATTATTCAACTTTTGGTACTAACGAAAATATGTATAACGAACTTCAACTTTCAAAAGTAAAAACAGCTAGTGGTTACGATTACGGTTACGACCTTGTTTGTCCGTCTGACTACATGATTCAAAAAATGATTTACGAAGGTATGCTTGAAAAACTCGATTATACTATTCCCGTAGGTCAAGAAGGCAATTTGTCAGACTATAAAAATTACGTTTCAAATCATATTTATTCTTTATTTGAAAATCAAACGGATATTGACGGTAACGCCGTTAATTGGAATGATTACGCAGTTGCTTACATGTTTGGAACGATGGGGTTTGTATATAATCCAAATAGATTATCTAAAAATCCAGAATATACCGAAGGCGATGAAAGTCATTGGGATTTTCCTTGGAAAACTTACTCAAAAAATCTTGGAACTATAAAAGACAGTATACGCGACACATACGCCTTAGCAATTGGTAAAGTGTATGCTGAAGAGTTAACCACACTTGGTAACGAGTATAAAAACGGACTAATTACAACTCAAAAATATCAAGAAAAACTCGTTGAAATTTTCAATAGAACTGACGACGAAACTGTTAGAAAAGTTACTGACGAACTTATCACTCTTAAAGAAAACGTTTACGGTTTTGAAGTTGATAGCGGTAAACGTGATATGGCTTCTGAAAAAATTGCTATTAACTTTGCTTGGAGTGGCGACGCCGTTTATACTCTTGATATTGCCGAAGAGAGCGGAACTATTTTATACTATGCCGTTCCTGAAGAAGGTAGTAATATTTGGTTTGACGGTTGGGTAATGCCAAAAGGCGCTAACGTTCCAGTTGCTCAAGAATTTATTAACTATTTATCTAAGCCTGAAAACGCAATTGCTAATATGAATTATATAGGATACACTCCTGCTATTGCCGGCGAAGATATGTATGAAAACTGTCTTGATTGGTACGGAACTTACGTTTTAGTTGAAAGCAACGAAAACGATGAAGACGCCGTTTTACTTGATGGAAAATATTATTTAGAAGTTTATTTTGGAGATTTGTTTGACGAAAATGGTAATTTGCTTAGCGAATATTCGTCAATGCTTAATTTAGACGGAACGTATAATATAATTTACCCTGAGTATGACGACGATTATAACGTTATAGGCTATTACGAAGAAGAAAACGTAGAAATGTACGAGCACGACGTTTCAATAATTTTAAATACGTCTGCCGATGCTTCAAGTAATAACGTATATACGGTATGGACGGAAGCGGAAAACAAAAACCGCCAGTTATTTACTCAATATCCAGATGCTGATACGGTATACCGTTGCGCTATAATGAAACACTTATCAGACGACGATATGTCTAAACTTAACGATATGTGGGAAGAAGTTAAAGTTTCCGCTATACCAGAATGGCTTATGTGGCTTATAGTATCCGTTATAATTGCAATAATAGTTATAGTACCTGTATTTACTTACCTTAACAAAAGGGGTGTTAGAATAAATATTAAATTCAAAAACAAAAACTTAACGCCTATCAAACGTGAGATTTTAAAATAAACAAAACAAACAAAAACACGCAATCAGTTAAAGATTGCGTGTTTTTATCTTGGCTCTTTTATTTCGCCAACGTTGTTTTTGCGGTATTTAAAAGGAGTCATTTTATATTCGTCTTTAAAAATTCTAATAAAATAACTCAAACTATCGTAGTTTAATAACGATGCAATTTCAAGTACCGAATAATCGGTTGTAAGTAGTAACGTTTTAGCATAATCAAGTTTTTTAGACTGCAAAAAAGAAATTAACGTTTTACCAGTGATTTTTTTAAATTCCGCAATAAAAGCGGTGTGTGAAACGGGGTAGAGTTTGTAAATTTCAGTTGCTTGCATAGTTATATACGAATAGTTGTTTATTTTGGTAATAGCATCGCTACAATAATGAGAAATTTTAGTGGAGTTTTGTTCAAACGACTGTTCGTTTAGCATAATTGAAGAAATAATAGTATAAAGCGCCGTTTGAACGAGAGTATAACTTAACGAGTCGTAATTAGTGTTGTCTATACTACTAATAACTTCAATAACGTAATTATAGGCGTTGTCGTTAAGGTGTATAAAAATGGCGTTATTTTCTTTTAATTTTAAATTAACGGGCGTTTTGTTTTGAATAAAACTTTCAAAAAATCTTTTTTTAACGGCAATATTATAATGTTTAGAAAAGGCGTTTTTATTATTCAAAATACGGTGTGAAACTCCCGGTTTTATAACGATAACGTCACCAACGCCTTGCTTAAAATTTTCATTATTTATTCTATTTATAACTTCGCCTTCGGTTACAAGAGAAATTTCATAATAATCGTCGTGCGAGTGAGAATTAACCGTTGCGCCGTACCACCAATGACAATTAAAATCGGCTAAATCGGTGCGTTCGTTAGTATTAAAACTGTATATTTCGCTATTTTTCATAATGCGTTACCTTCTTTATATAGTTTAGTTTAAACTATATGGTGAGTGTTGTCAAATAATAGTGTAATAAAAGTTTAAAAAAACATTATTTTTATATAAAAAACTGCAAGAAATTTAACACGCGCGATTGTACAATAAAAATATACGGAATATTTAGGAGGAAAAACTATGTCAAATCCCGTAAAAATAGGTATATTTAACAACGAGCTTGAACAACGCGCTAAAATGATGGTAAATAGAATTGCCGAGCATCTTATTCTTAAAAGCATACCGCTTGACGGTTTTATGTATAAAGAATGCGATTATAAAAAAGGTACTTCAATGCCTGAAATTGACGATACGTTTAGAGTTTTTGGTAAAGACGAAACGTGGGGCGGTAAAGTAGACGCTCACGCTTGGTTTTATAAAAAAATCAATTTTGAAGACGGCGACGGTAGATTAGAACTTTTAATTAAGACTGACGCTGTCGGTTCATGCACTAATAACCCTCAATTTATGCCGTTTATTGACGGAAAAATTTTGCAGGGTATGGACACTAATCACACTACTGCGGTTATCAATTGTCGTGGCGAGAAAGACGTGTATATTTACGCTTATACTTCTGGTATGAGTGACGCTAAGTATACTTTTACTTCTCAACTTATATACGTTGACGAAGACTTAGAGCGTTTATACTACAATCTCTTTATTCCTACTCAAATTTTAGAAATTACCGAGCAAAAGAGTGAAGATTATCAAGTTTTATTAAAATATATTAACGACACTATCAATCTTCTTGACCTTCGCGTATGGAGCGGTAAAGAATATCGCGATAGTATTAAGAGAGCGAACGAGTATATTGAAAGAGAATTCTATCAAGGATATTGCAAAGAAAGTAACGCAAAAGTTGCTTGTATAGGTCATACTCATATTGATATTGCTTGGCTTTGGACTGTTCGCCAAACGTACGAAAAAGCGCAACGCTCTTTCGCTACCGTTTGCGCGCTTATGGATAGATACCCTGAATATCAATTTATGTCGTCGCAAGTCGTTTTATATAAAGCGGTTAAAGAAGAAAACCCTGAACTTTACGAGCGTATTAAAGAGCGCGTAAAAGAAGGTAGATGGCAAGTTGAAGGTGGCGCGTACGTTGAGATGGACTGTAACTTAACGAGCGGTGAATCTCTTGTTAGACAGTTTTTATACGGTAAACGTTTCTTTAAAGAAGAGTTTAACGTTGACAATAAAATTTTATGGCTTCCAGACGTTTTCGGTTACTCTGCGTCACTTCCGCAAATTTTACAAAAATGCGGTATTAATAAGTTTGTAACTAGTAAAATAGGTTGGAGCGAAACTAACTTATTCCCATACGATACGTTTATTTGGCGTGGTATTGACGGTAGTGAAATTTTATCGCACTATATAACCGCTCAAGACTATAAAATTCACCCAACGGGCAATCACAACACGTCTACTTACGTTGCCGAAGCGGAAGCAAAACTTATTAAGGGAACGTATAACCGTTATCACCACAAAGAAATTATTAACGAAGCGTTAATGACGGTTGGTTACGGCGATGGTGGCGGTGGAACTACCGTTTACGATTGCGAAGCGGTTAAGCGTTTTAAATACGGCTTACCTAATATGCCTACCGCTCAATTTAGAAACGTTAGCGAGTATATGGACGAAGTTTACGCTAAGGCGACGTCTAACCCTAAAACTCCTACTTGGGTTGGCGAACTTTACTTAGAATTCCACCGCGGAACGTATACTTCTCAAGCAAAAAACAAACTTTACAACCGTAAGACTGAGTTTATGCTTTCAAATATTGAAAGTTTAGGCGTGCTTGGTGAAGTTAAAGGATTGTTTAAGTACGACAGAAACAATCTTAAAAAGCATTGGGAAACGACTTTACTTAACCAATTCCACGATATTATTCCTGGTTCTTCTATACGCGACGTTTACGACGTTACCGATAAAGAATACGCTGAAATTTTTGATTATGGTAAACAAGAAATTACAAGTAGTTTAAATGCTTTAGCAAAAAACGTTAACAAAAAGGGCTTACTTGTTTATAACCCTAACCCATTCAATTATAGCGGAGCAGTTGAGGTTGACGGAGCGCGTTATTACGTTGAAAACATACCGTCTAAAGGTTATAAGGTTGTAGATAAAATTGTTAAAAATTCTAAAGTAAAAGCCACTAAAACAAGTTTAGAAAACGATTTCTACGCTATTAAGTTTGACGAAAATTATAATATTATTTCCGTATTTGATAAAACTGAAAATCGCGAAGTTTTAAAAGAAGGCAAGGCAATTAAATTCCGTGCGTTTGAAGACTTTACTCACGATTTCGACGCGTGGGAACTTCACCGCTACTATACTGAAAAAGAATATGAAGTAAACGACGTTGTTGACGTATGTATCGTAACCGATAACGACCGCGCTGGTTTAAAAGTTACAAGAAAGTTTGTAAACTCAACTATAACAGATACCGTTTACCTTTATGACAATGAAAAGTATATTGGATTTGAAGACGATATCGATTGGAATATAGAGCACATTTTATTAAAGCGTGAATTCCCAATCGACGTTGTAACCGATAAAGCAACTTGCGAAATTCAATTTGGTTCAGCAGAACGTCCTACTCATAAAAACACTCCTTGGGATGCTGCTAAATTTGAAGTTTGCGCTCATAAATACGTTGACGTTTCTCAAACTGATTTCGGCGCTGCCGTTATAAACGATAGCAAGTACGGTTATTCGCTTATTGATAACAATATTAGTTTATCCCTTTTAAAAGGCGCAACGTATCCAGACCCTAACGCAGATAAAGGTAAGCACAATATTAAATACGCTTTATACACTCATAGCGGAAGCGTTAATTCGTCTGACACTGCTAATTTTGCTTACAAATTTAACAACCCTGCATACGCAGTTGCTACTGAAGGTCTTGGCAGTTTAGATAGCGAGTACTCGCTCGTTAAGTGTAGTGAAGACAACGTATTTGTTGAAACGGTTAAACTTTGTGAAGATAGCGACGACGTAATCGTTCGTATGTTTGAAGCAAAGCGTATGACTAAAAACGTAACTATAACTTTTGGTTTTGACGTTAAAGAAGTTTACCTTACTTCGTTACTTGAAGAAGAAACTGAAAAATTAACTGTAAAAGATAACTCAGTTACCTTAAAAGTTAAACCGTTTGAAATTATTACTTTAAAAATTAAAAAATAACCTAAACAAGTGGCGGAATTTGTAAAATTCCGTCGCTTTTTTAATTATATGCTAAAAACACTTTATATTTTTTAAAAAAAGGTGTAAAATACAATAAGAAATAAATTATTTGGAGATATTTATATGGTTAAAGTAGACGTAATTTCAGGCTTTTTAGGTGCAGGCAAAACTACGCTTATTAAAAAACTTTTCACTTCTAAAATGGGCAAAGAAAAAATTGCTCTTATTGAAAATGAGTTTGGCGAAATTGGTATTGATAGCACCTTCTTAAAAGATTCGGGTATTGAAATTAAAGAAATAAATTCAGGTTGTATTTGTTGTTCGCTCGTTGGTAATTTTGAAAAATCACTTCGCGAACTTATTGACACTTATAAGCCTGAACGTATTATTATTGAACCGTCTGGCGTTGGTAAACTTTCTGATATTTTAAACGCTATTAAATCGGCGGGGGACGACCTTAAAATTAACGTTGTTTGTACTGTTGTTGACGGTGGTAAATGCAAAATGTACCTTAAAAATTTCGGCGAGTTTTATATTGACCAAATTAGAGAGGCTAACACAATAGTTTTATCTAAAACGGATAAGATTACCGAAGATAAAATTATTACCGCTTGCGAAACTATTAAAACTTATAATCCAACCGTTACTATTATCACTACGCCTATTGATAAACTTGACGGCGAGTTTTTGCTTGAAAATCTTGAAGATAACGTGTCACTTGTAGATATGCTCATAAATCAACTTAAAAATTCTAATGAGCATCATCACCATCACCACCACGATCACGACGACGATTGCGATTGCGGTCATCACCACCACGACCACGACGACGATTGCGACTGTGGACATCACCACCACGACCACGACGACGATTGCGACTGTGGTCATCACCACCACGAAGACGGTAAATGTTGTTGCGGTCACCATCATCACCATGCCGAAGAAGTGTTTGATAGTTGGGGCATAGAAACGCCTATTTCTTACACTAAAGACGAAATTAACGCTATAATGCAACAACTTGCAACTGAAAAGTACGGTATTATTTTAAGAAGTAAAGGCGTTGTTAAAGCAAAAGACGGTGACAATTGGTATCATTTCGATTACGTTGCCGGCGACTATGAAGTTAGAGAAGGCTCTGCAGACGTTATTGGTAAACTTTGCGTAATTGGTAGCAAAATAGACAAAGAAGAAATACAAAAATTATTTTTAAAGAAGGTGTAATATGGGTTTACCCGTAGTAGTTATAAGGGGTATATTAGAAGGCGGAAAAACCACCTTTATAATAAACTCCCTTTTAAACGGAGATTTTGGCGACGTTGGCAAAACTCTTATAATATGTCAAGAAGAAGGCGAAGTTGAGTACGACAACGAAGTTTTAAAAAAGGTAAACGCCACTTTTGCCGTAATTGACGAAAAAGAAAAATGGAACGAAAGCGTTTTAAACGAAGTTATATCTACTAATAAACCGCAAGTAGTTTTCATTGAAGCAAACGAAATGTGGGATTTTAACAATTTACCAATGCCACGCTATTTTGATATTCAACAAACTGTAACCATAATTGACGGACAAACTTTTGCTATGTATTTAAGCAATATGCGTCAAAAATTCGTTGATATGATACGCGATAGCGAACTTGTAATAATAAATAGGTGCGAGGCAAGTCAAACAACGTCGCAAATGAAACGCAACGTTAAAATGATTAATAATGGCGCTATGGTAATTGCAACCGATTACAGCGGAAACACTCTTAATTTAGATAGCGATCTTCCGTTTGACGTATCGGGCGAAGAGATATCTCTTACTCTTGACGATTTTGGTATTTGGTACGTTGATACTTTTGAAAGTAAACAGCGTTACGAAGGTAAAATCGTTGAGTTTGAGTGTATGGCAATGTTTTCAAGAAAGTTACCGCCACGCTCGTTCATAGCAGGTAGAATGGCTATGACTTGTTGCGCTGACGATATACAATTTTTAGGGCATTTGTGCGCTTTTCCTAAGGGATTTTCGCTAAAAAACAAATCGTGGATAAAGTTAAGGGCGGTAGTTCATTATATGCGTTTTAGGGGCGCTGAAGAAGAACAAGTTGTGCTTGAACTTATATCGGCAGACGTTGTTCCTGCTCCAAGTGAAGAAGACGCGCTTGTAAAATTAGTTTAACGTTAAACTGAGGTGAATATATATTAATCAAAAAGCGACTGATAAATTTCAGTCGCTTTTAAAATATAAAGTTTTAAAACTAAATTTTGTGTTCGGTTGATGGAGGATAGCCAAAAAATTTAACGTAACTTCTATAAAAAGCGGTGTAATCGTTATAACCGCATTCGCAATATACTTCGGTTGGGGTTTTGCCAAGTATAAGCATATTTTGCGCTGCAAGTAAACGCTTGTCCGTTATATATTTTTTAGGCGTTGTTTTAAGTTCTTGCTTAAAAAGTTTAAATAAATACGATTCCGTTATAAAAAGTTTTTCGCTAATTTCTTCAATGCCTTTTAAGGTAAATAAATTATCGTTAATGTAGTTTAGAGCAGAAGATAATATTGGCGTTAGCGTAGAATAATATTTTTCGTTTTCCGTTTTGTAAACTGATAAATTGTAAAATAGTTCCTTAATTAAAAGTATAGCAACTTCTTCAAACGCTTTCTCACTCAAATTATTATAATAAAAATTAAGTTTTTCAAAAATTTCTTTCGCTATTACGTTAGAAGATAAGTTCACAACTTCAACGTCAGTTTTAAACTCGTCAATTTTATCAAACCCAAAAGCGTCAATACTAAACAAAATATTAAAACGCTCGTATTCTTTACTGCTATCTATTTGTATATAATGGTATTTAGACGGACTAATCAAAACAAGGTCGTTTTTAGAAAGTTTATACTTGCGGTCTTCAATAACGTGGGTAGCGTCGCCTTTAATAAAATAAATAAGTTCGTAAAGGTTATGGGTGTGCATAGAAAACGCGCCCTTTTTAATATCCGTAATAGTGCCGTAACGATATATGAATTTTTTAGTAAATACTTCTTTAAAATTTTTCTCCATAACGTAAGTGTAACACTATTGTTGAGTTTTTGCAATGCTTTTATTTAATTTTATATATTTACTTTGAAAAAATTATGCTGTACAATAATTTTAGAAACTAAAATTAGGAGGAAGATTATGAAAAAACTTAATCTTGCTATTATTGGTCAAGGCAGAAGTGGTAAAGATATCCACTGTAAGCATTTAACTAGCGCTAACAACACGCTTTTTAATATTAAATACGTTGTTGATGCTGACGAATTTAGAAGAAACAAAGCAAAAACCCTTTATGAAGGCTGTCAAGTTTTTGCTGATTACAAAGAACTTTTTGCTATTAACGATATTGACGTTGTCGTTAACGCATCGTATAGCGAAGACCATTACGCTATTACCAAAGATTTATTATCTCACGGCTTTAACGTTATGGTTGAAAAACCTTTTGGTCGCAATCGTTACGAGTGTAACGACCTTATTAAAACGGCTAAAGATAACGGTGTAAAACTTGCGGTGTTCCAACAAACTTTCTTCGCGCCTTTCTTTATGGAAGCGTATAAACTTATTAAGTCTGGTAAACTTGGCGATATTAAACAAATAAACATTCGTTATAATGGTTTTTCTCGCCGTTGGGACTGGCAAACTTTACTTAAAAAACTTGCAGGTAGCACCTACAACACAGGTCCGCACCCAATAGGTATGGCGCTCGGCTTTTTAGATTTTGATGAAAATGCAAAGGTTGTTTACTCTAAACTTGATACTTGTTTAACAAGCGGTGACGCAGACGACTTTGCTAAAATTTTAATTACCGCTCCAAACAAACCGCTTATTGACGTTGAAATGCATTCAATTGATGCTTTCTCGGGCTACAATCTTAAAATTATGGGTAGCAAGGGAACTTATATGTCAGATACGGCGTCTTGGTATAAAATGAAGTATATCGTTGACGGTGAAAACCCTGACCGTCCTGTTAAAGAAACTTTCCTTGCAAACGAAGAAGGTGAGCCTATTTACTGCTCTGAAAAACTTATTACTCACGAAGAAGAAGGTAAGTTTAACGGTTCTGCGTTCGACGTTGGAACAATGAAGATTTACGAAGACCTTTACAAGTATTTAACGGGCGAAAAAGAAAACCTTTACGTTACTACTCAAATGGCATGCGCAGTTATTGGCGTTATTGAACAAGTTCACGCTGAAAACCCACTTGAAAGAAAGTTTTAATATTAGGAGTTTACTATGAAGAAAATAGTTATTTTAGGTTGTGAAAACTCACACGCAAATACCTTTTTGAAATTTATTCGCGACGATAAAAAGTTTAGCGACGTTGAAGTCGTTGGCGTTTATAGTCACGAGCGTGAAGCGTCTGAAAAATTGAATAAAGAATTCGGCGTAAAAGTTATGGAAAATTACGACGAGTTAGTAGGTCAAGTTGACGGCGTTGTTATTACCGCTCGTCACGGCGATAATCACTTTAAATACGCTAAACCATATATTGAAAGCGGTGTGCCAATGTTTATTGATAAACCCGTTACTATTAGTGAAGAAGAAGCAGTTGAATTTATGCAACTTTGCAATAAATACGGCGTTAAAATCACGGGTGGTAGTTGCTTAAAACATGCCGACGTTATTAAAGGACTTAAAAGCGACGTTATAAACAACGTTGGCGGAAAAACAATTTCAGCATTTTTGCGCGCTCCCGTATCGCTTGATAATCCGCACGGCGGTTTCTTCTTCTATTCACAACACCTTATTGAAATGGTGCTTGAACCGTTTGGAAGATATCCTAAGTCGGTTATTGCTACTAAAAACGGCGGACTTATTACAGTAATTTTTAAGTATGAAGAGTTTGACGTTACCGGTATTTTAGTTGAAAGCAACTACAATTATTCTGCGCTTCGTTTAAATGAAACGGGCGAGACGGGCGGAATGTTCCCAATAGACGGCAACAGCGAATGCTTCTATATCGAGTTTGACGAGTTCTACGAAATTTTAAGTGGGGAAGAGCAAAAAATTAGTTATAAAGACTTTATTGCTCCGGTATTCGTGCTCAACGCTATTTGGCGCGCGCTCGAAAGCGGTAAAGAAGAAATGGTTAAGGAAATAGTATTATAATGGCAAAAGTTATTTTATCGGCGTTTGCCGACGAGTATTCTTCAGTTTTTACCGAACAACTTTCGGCTTTGAACGGGTTTGGAATAGATTATATTGAAGTTCGTGGCGTTGACGGTAAGAACGTTTCCGAACTTAATAGCGAAGAAGTAAAACTTGCTAAATTAAAACTTGACGATTACGGTATAAAGGTGTCGGCAATAGGTTCTCCGCTTGGTAAAATTAAGTTGGACGGCGACTTAAAGGCTCATTACGAAACTGCTAAACGCGTTTGCGAAACGGCTAATGTTCTTGGCGCAAAAAATATTAGAATGTTTAGTTTTTATATGCCTGACGGAAAAACTGCCGACGAGTGCGAGAGTTTAGTTTTTGACGCCGTAGGTAATTTATTAAAAATTGCCGATGAGTTTTCAGTTACTATGTGCCACGAAAACGAAGCGAAAATTTATGGAGAAAGTCCGCAAAAATGCAAAAAACTACTCGATAATTTCGGTGGAAAGTTAAAAGCGGTATTCGATATGGGTAACTTTGTTTTAGACGGGTTTAAACCGTATCCAGACGCATACTCGCTACTTAACGAGCATATAGAGTACTTCCACATTAAAGACAGTTTATACGCAGGCGCAATCGTTCCTCCTGGAAAGGGCGAAGCGCAAATTAAACAAATTCTTGACGATTATAAATTAAACGGCAAAAAAGATACGTTTATTACCTTAGAGCCACACCTACAAACTTTTGACGGGCTTAACGCTCTCGTAGGTAAGGCGTTTGATAATCCGTACAAGTACGAAAACGGTAAGGTTGCGTTTATAGACGCGGTTAATAAAATAAAGGAACTAATATGAAAACTTTAAAAAAAGATAAATTAAACGTTGAAATTTTTGATACCCGTAGTCAAATGGGTGAAAAAGCGGCAAAAGATATTGCTAATAAATTTAATGAATTAATTGATAAAAAGGGTGAAATTAACGTTATTTGGGCGGCTGCTCCGTCGCAAAACGACGTTTTAAAAGCGCTTACTCAAGATAAATCTATTAAGTGGAATAAAATTAACGCATTCCATATGGACGAATATATAGGATTATCTAAAGACGCGCCACAAGGCTTTGGTAATTTTTTAAAAGAGCATATTTTTGGGTTAGTGCCTTTTAAAAGCGTTAATTATATCGACGTTTCTGCAACTGACCCTCAAAAAGAAGCGGAGCGCTACGCTAAAATTTTAGCAAAACAAAAAATTGACGTTGTAGTTTTAGGTATTGGTGAAAACGGTCATATAGCCTTTAACGATCCGCCAGTTGCTAATTTTAAAGACGACAAGGCGGTAAAAGCCGTTAAACTTGACGAAGTGTGCCGTCAACAACAAGTAAACGACGGTTGCTTTAAAACTATAAACGACGTGCCTACCCACGCCATTACTTTAACCGTTCCTACTCTTTTTAACGCAGACTATTTATTCTGTATCGTTCCAGCCCCAACTAAAGCAAAAGCGGTATACGAAACTATTAACGGAACTATTGACGAGCATTGTCCGGCAACAATTTTAAGACTTCACGATAACGCCGTTTTATATCTTGACGGCGACAGTTCAAAATTATTATGATTAAAATTAAAAGTGATAAAATTATAGTAGGCGAAAGCTTGTTTGACGGATATCTTTTTATTGATAATGGAAAGATTGTCAAACTTAGTAAAACAGACGACTTTTCTTGTGAATTATTCGATTATACAGGCTCTTACGTTTCGGCGGGTTTTATTGATATTCATACTCACGGCGCAGGTGGTTTTGACTTTTTAACGACTAGTGAAGACGAGGTTATAAACGGTTTAAACTTTATGGTTAAAAAGGGCGCTACAACTGTTTTACCAACTATTTCTGCCGCGCCCGTAGGCGATATGGTAAATGCTCTTAACGCAATTAAAAAAGCAAAACAAAGCGGTAAAATCAAGTGTAACGTTCCGGGCGCTCACCTTGAAGGGCCTTATTTTTCTCCAAAGCAAAGCGGAGCGCAAAATCCCGACTCTATAACGCCTCCTATTGAAAAAGATTACACGGCAATTATTGATAAATTTAGTGATTGTATAGCGCGTTGGTCGTACGCTCCTGAAAACGACGACGGCGGTAAGTTTTGTAATTATATTACTAAGCACAATATCGTTGCTTCGGCAGGTCATACCGACGCTAAATATCAAGATATGAAAGTCGCTATTGATAACGGTTGCAGTCTTGTAACGCACTTGTATTCGTGTACGTCTACTGTTACTCGTAATATGGGCTTCCGTTCGCTTGGCGTTATTGAAAGCGCGTTTTTACGCGATGAACTTTACGTTGAAATTATTGCAGACGGTAAGCATTTACCGTTAGACCTTATTAAAATGATTATCAAAATTAAAGGGACTGACAAAGTTGCGCTCGTTACCGATAGTTTATGTTTAGCAGGTAGCGACGTTAAAGAGGGCGTAATGAACGGCATTGAGTATATTGTTGAAGAAGGCGTTTGCCGTCTTAAAGATAGGTCTGCCTTTGCTGGTAGCGTGGCCACAGTTGACGTTCTTATTAAAACGCTATTAGAGTGCGGATATTCCCTTCCTACCGCCGTTAAAATGTTAACTGAAGTTCCCGCAAATATAATGAAGTTAAATAAAGGAAAACTCGCTAATGGCTATGACGCTGACGTTATAGTTTTTGATGACGACGTAAAAATTTCTAACGTATTCGTTTTAGGCAATAAAATTGAAATATAACGTATAAAAACAAAACTGCTCCTTGCTTTAAGGAGCAGTTTTTTAATTGAGTTTTATTTACCAACGCAAAATTTTGCAAATATTTCGTCAATAATTTCTTCTGTTGCCGTTTGACCTGTAATTTCGCCCAAGTTATCCCATATTTTTTTAATGTCTTCTGAAATTAAGTCAAGCGGTACGACGCCTATATTTAAAAGCGCTTCGTTTATATTAATTTTTGCTTGTTCAAGCGCGCGAAGATGGCGTTCTTCAGTTATAAACTCGGCGTTAAAGTCAACGCCTTCGCTAAAAGCAGAAGAGTATAAGGCTTTCTTTAAATTATCTATGCCTTCGCCCGTTTTAGCGGAAATAACGTAACCGTCGTCGTATTCTTTAACAAAGCCAAGGTCGTGCTTATTATAAACTTTAATTACGTTTTTACCTTGACACCAATTAATTACTTTTTCATCATCTTCGGTAAAGTCTTTAGACGCGTCTAAGGCAAGTATTACTACGTCTGCCGAATTTAAGAATTTTTGCGAGCGCTCAATTCCGGCAAGTTCAATTTCATCGCCCGACTCATGAATTCCAGCCGTGTCGAAGAAGTCAAACTTAACGCCTTCAATTTCCGTACTGCCTTCAACAACGTCACGCGTTGTGCCTGCAACAGATGAAACTATCGCTTTATCATAGTTTAAAATTGCGTTAAGTAGTGATGATTTACCCGTGTTAGGTTTACCAACTATTGCAACTTTAATACCATCTTTAATCTTTCTACCAGACGAGTAGTTAGATATTAATTTTTCAACTTCAAGTAGGGTAGTTTTTAAACACTCGATAACGCTAGTAAGAGCAATTTCTTCTAAGTCTTCTTCAGGATAGTCCATATCGGCGTTTATGCTTGCAAGTGAAAAAGTTAAAGCGTCTTGAAGGGCAGTAACTTTAGCGTATAACTTTTCGCGGTATAATCCGTAACCAAGTTTAACACAAGCAACGCTTTCGCTATTTATCATAGAAATAAGGCCTTCCGCTCCGTCAAGCGATAACTTGCCGTTAATAAACGCGCGTTTTGTAAATTCGCCACGGGTAGCAGGCAAAGCGCCAAGGTTAAAAGTTTGTTTTAATATTCCTTTTTGAATTGCTATACCACCATGGCAATGGAATTCAACCATATCTTCGCCGGTATAACTTTTAGGACCTTTAAAATAAACCATCATACCAAAATCGGTAAAAGTTCCGCCGTCAATTTCGCCAACGTACATTTTGTACGGCTCGAAATCTTCTACCTTAGTTTTACCTATTGGGCGGAACATTTTTTTTGCTAAACTCAAACAGTCGTCGCCACTAATTCTTATTATTGCAACGCCACCAGTTCCGCTTGCCGTGGATATTGCCGAAATTATCTCTTGCATATTAGTTAATATCTTTTTTATCTACGTTATCTTGACCAAAACCTTCAACGCCAAACGGATTATCCGCGCCGTTTTTAGGTTTATTATTTACGTCTTTTTCGCCGTCAAATTCAGGGAATGGGTTAGAATTTTCAGGTTTATTATTTGGGTTGTTGTATGGATTTCTTCCATAACCGTTATTATAAGGGTTTTGACCGTATCCGTTATTATACGGATTATTGTACGGATTGTTGTTGTAAGGGTTACCGCCGTAACGGTTATAAGGGTTACCGCCGTAAGTGTAGTGCGTTGCGCGTCTACGCATAAAATCGTCGTAATTTACGGGGGCGTTCTTTCTTATAATGAATAAAATAATACCAAAGGCAGGATTTATAAATATTGATAAAATGGTAAATAAAAAGTGTTTTTCAGGAGCATATTTTCTAAAAATTAATATAATGGTGTAAATTTCAAAGAAAATAGCAACGAGCATTATAGCGAAATCTAAAACTAAACTTATAATATTAAAGTAAGCGTAGAACGTTCCGCTTTCAATAGGTAAACCTACTATAAAGAAGTTACCGCCCGAAACGTCGTACCAATTATATAAAAACTCGCTTGAAAATTCAATGTTCACGTTTAAATCAAAACCGTTCAAGAAATAAACTACTTGGTCAACGTAATACCCAGCGTTAAAAATCGCGGTAAATAGAAATTCGCCAGCAATTGCTAAGCACGCCCAAAAACCAATATTTTTAAATCTCATTCCCCAAACTTTACAACTGCCAATCAACTTTCCAAGCAAAATATAACTTAAAAATGGAACGTACGCCATCCATTTATGCTTAATACCCGCGCGTTTAGACATCGTGTATATAGCAACGCCTTTAATAACGAAAACGGCTATCGTAATAATTGCACCTATAATCGACATTATACTGTCAATAATATTAGGCTCTTGGTTTACTAGTAAATCTAAATAAGTTTCGTACATAATTACTCCTATAAGGGCTAACTAAAAATTAGTAAGCGCGAGCGTAAAGAACGATTTTTTCCGCTTTTTTTCCACAAACTGCGCAAGTTTTACCGTCAACGCTATCTTCAGTCATTATGCGTGACGTTGCTTGAGTTTGTTCTTTAATTTTATCTTCACATTCACGGCAACCGCACCAAGGCGCTTTAACGAAGTTTTTACCTTCAACCGCATCGAAAATTTCACTTAAAGTGTCTGCCCACTTAACGCGCGCATCTCTTGCCTTTCTCGATTTTTCTAAAAGCCCTACTTGAACGGTATCAAGAAGAGTTTTAATACCTTCAACGTCGCCAAGCGCGTACTCTATTTTTTCAAGAGTATCACGACGCATTGCAATCATTTTACCGTTTTCAATATCGCGTGGGCCAACTTCTATTCTAACTGGAACGCCTTTCATTTCCCATTCGTTAAACTTCCAACCTGGAGTTTCATCGCGAGAGTCAAGTTCAACTCTAATACCAGCGTTTTCAAAAGCGGTTTTAAGTTCGTTTGCTTTATCAAGTACGCCTTCTTTATGCATAGCAACTGGTATAATTACAACTTGAATAGGCGCAACTACTGGCGGAAGAACAAGACCGCGTTGGTCGCCGTGCGCCATAATAATAGCGCCGATAAGACGTGTTGAAACGCCCCAAGAAGTAGACCAGCCGTATTTTAAATCACCGTCTTTATCCAAAAACTTCATATTGAATGCTTTTGCGAAGTTTTGACCAAGGTAGTGAGAAGTACCTGCTTGTAAACTCTTACCGTCAAGCATCATTGCTTCCATACCGTAAGTAGCGATAGCGCCGGCAAATTTTTCTTTTTCAGTTTTTCTACCGGTAAACACAGGTATTGCAAGACAGTTTTCAGCAAACTCTTTATACACGTTAAGCATAGTTTGAGTTTCAACTTCCGCTTCTTCGCTCGTTGCGTGAACGGTATGACCTTCTTGCCATAAAAACTCGCTTGTGCGAAGGAATGGACGGGTAGTTTTTTCCCAACGCATAACGTTTGCCCATTGGTTTATAATTATAGGAAGGTCGCGGTAACTTTCCATCCATTTAGCAAACATATCGCAAATGATAGTTTCGCTTGTAGGACGAATAACGAGCGGTTCTTGAAGTTTGTTTCCACCAGCGTGAGTTACAACGGCAACTTCGGGAGCAAAACCTTCAACGTGTTCTGCTTCTTTAGTAAGGTAACTGCTTGGTATAAGCATAGGGAAGTACGCGTTTTTAGCGCCTGCTTTTTTAAAGCGAACGTTAAGTTCGTGTTGAATATTTTCCCAAATAGCGTAACCGTAAGGACGAATTACCATAGTGCCTTTTACAGGACCGTAGTCAACTAATTGAGTTTTCAAAATAACGTCTGTATACCATTGAGGGAAGTCTTGTTCAATGTCTGCTATTGCGGTTACGAATTGTTTGTTCTTTGCCATATTATTCCTCTTTTATAAAATTTTTAAGCAACTTTTGGTTAAAAGTTAACTAAAGTTAGTTAAATATTACTTTAAAATTATTATATTTATTACAATTATATAAGCAACTTAAAAAAAAGTAAAGCGTTAAGTGTCGTTTGCTTAAATTTTTCACTCACTCAAAACAAAATTTCATTCATTTTTCAATATATTTGGTTAAATTGCTTTAAAAATATTTAAAAATGGTATATAATGGGTTTAAAGATATGCTTGCGGTTAGTTTTAACCGCTTTTAAGGAGATTTATATGAACGACAGTCAACTTACCGTTAACGCTATACGTTTACTTTCGGTTGACGCTATTGAAAAGGCTAATTCAGGTCACCCTGGTATTACCTTGGGCGCTGCTCCAATAGCGTACGCACTTTGGCAAAACAACCTTGTGTTCAACCCTAAAAACCCTAAATTTGCAAATAGAGATAGGTTTATTTTATCAGCAGGTCACGGCTCAATGCTTAACTACTCGCTATTACATCTTTACGGTTATAAGCTTAGTATTGAGGATATTAAAAACTTCCGTCAATTTGGCTCAAAAACTCCAGGTCACCCTGAGTTTGGTGAAACGGACGGCGTTGAAATTTCAACCGGTCCGCTTGGTCAAGGTATAGCAAACGCAGTAGGTATGGCTATTGCCGAAACGCATCTTGCCGCTAAATATAATCGTGACGGGTTTAACGTTGTAGACCATTACACTTACGCTTTGTGTGGCGACGGTTGTATGATGGAAGGTATCGAGTACGAAGCGGCTTCTCTTGCGGGAACGTTAAAACTTGGCAAACTTATCGTTTTATACGATGATAATAAAATCACTATTGAAGGCGATACGGCAACTTCGTTTACTGAAGACGTTAAAAAACGCCACGAAGCGCAAGGTTGGCAAATTATCGACGTTAAAGACGGCAACGATATAAACGCTATTAAACGCGCCATTAAAAAAGCCAAATCAGAAAAAGAAAAACCATCGCTTATAGTGTGCCATACTACCATTGGTTATGGTTCGCCTTTAGCAGGTTCTGCGGCAACTCACGGCTCGCCTTTAGGTCAAGAAAATATTGCAAAACTTCGCCAAACTCTCGGTTATAACTATCCTCCGTTTGAAGTTCCAAGCGAAGTTTATAAACACACTTCTTCCGCTATAAGACGTGGTAAGAAAGCAGAAAGGGATTGGAAAAAGTTATTTAAAGAATATAGCGAAAAATACCCGGAACTTGCTAAAGAGTTTTTAGAAGTTACAAGCGGTAAATTCCCAACTATTGAAAATGAAGAAGAACTTTATTCTTTTGAAAAAGACGATGCTACTCGTGGCTTAGGTCATACGGTGTTAAATAGACTTGCTAAGCAAGTACCGTCTTTATTCGGTGGCTCGGCAGACCTTGCTCCGTCAACTAAAGCCTTTATTAAAGGTGAAGAATTCTATTCTCCGTCTAACCGCGCCGGCAAGAATATGCACTTTGGTATTCGCGAACACGCAATGAGCGCTATTTGTAACGGTATGTCTGCTCACGGCGGTGTTATTCCGTTCTGCTCGACCTTCTTCGTGTTCTCTGATTATATGAAAAATGCTATGAGAATGTCCGCCATTATGAACCTTAACGTGTTATACATTTTAACGCACGACTCCATCGGAGTTGGCGAAGACGGACCTACTCATCAACCAGTTGAACAATTAGTTGCTCTTCGTAGTATGCCTAATATGAAAGTATTCCGTCCGTGCGATGGTAGAGAAACTACCGCCGCTTACGTTTCGGCGCTTACTTCAAAAGGTCCGTCTACAATCGTGTTAACTCGTCAAAAACTTCCTTCGTTTGAAGGTACTGGCAAAAACGCTCTTAAAGGCGGTTATATTCTTAGCGATAGCAACAAAAAAGTTCCTGACGTTATTTTAATTGGCGCAGGCTCAGAAGTTCAATATTGTATGGAAGCAAAAAAACTTCTTTGGGCAAGGGGTATTGACGCGCGCGTTGTAAGTATGCCGTGTATGGAACTTTTCGATAAACAAAACGCTAAATATAAAGAAAGCGTTATTCCTTCTTCCGTTCGCGCAAGAGTATGCGTTGAAGCAGGTTCAACAATGGCTTGGTACAAATACGCCGGTCTTGACGGCAAAATTATTGGTATCGATACGTTCGGTGCTTCTGGCCCAGCAAAAACTTTATTTGATTATTACGGATTTACTGCTGAGAATGTGGCGGAGACGGCTCTCGAACTCCTTTAATTAAGAAGGTTCTTCAATAATTTTTAGCGGAAACTAACGCCATACTCACGGCGTAATACATTGGTAAAACCCTTGTTAATACAAAAAGTATGAACTGCGGGCATTTACCTTCGTCTTACTTGTGATTAAAGCGTTATTTAGCGCGCGAAAAATTATCTCATCACCTTTTTAAAGGTCTATAAACTGCGTTATGCGTCGTTTCTATAAAATATTGTTGACCACAATGACAACAAAAGTTAATTGTTTTCAAAAAATCATACAAAAACGTAAAAATAAAATATAAAACACTATCGAAATCGGACATATTTTTAAAAATATGTCCGATTTCGATAGTATCATTTTAACAAAAAATGCAGAATGCTACATAAAGTAGTCTGTATTTTTGTTAGATTTATTTGCAATATTAAAAGCATTGTGTTACAATAGTTTTGCGACTCCAATTTAATATTTTTAAGAATGAGTATACTTATGGCATAAGTGTACCTTATTTGCGTTATAAAAATCTTGTTCTTAAAGATATTTATTAATTGGTGTCGCAACTAAGCGATAAGGCACTTTGCAGGTGTCGATTATTTAATAGTCGGCACTTTTAAAATAAACTATAAACTAATATTTTTATTTGAGGTTTCTATGGTAGAATTTTACACAAAACAATGCAGTAAAGAGATAACGAAATTTAAAATTATTTATAAGGTTATTCCGCGTGAAGTTTTAGTTAAAACAGAGCCTACAATTAAAGAAGGTGTGGATTTTAATAAAATATGCTTACAAGCGTACAAAAAAGAAAAATTAAATAAAAGAAAGAAACTTGTAATTAAAACTATATCAAATGAAATTAATGAGCAAATTAATTTTGCTTTTAAAAAATTAACGAATGATTTTTATAGTTTAGACGTAGTTGCTAATTATATTAAAACTGTAATGCAACAATCTAAAAGTGATAAAGAACGTTCACACGTTGAATTAGATAATAATTTAAATGATTTTATTTGTGAGTATACGTCTTCAATTAAAAAACTTTACAAAGAATTTGATAATAATGAATTTAAATTAAACGAATATTTTAAGCGGTTCTTGCAAGAATACGAATTATATATTAAAAAACTAATCGATATATTAAAAGGTTTAAACATTATAGTTGAATTGGAAGTTAAACAAACTAACGTTAATAATAAAGTAGAACTGTCTAAAGAAGAACTTGAAGAAATTTATAACAACGCTATAATTTCTTTTGAAACGTGCAATTCGCATAGCGGTTTTGCAACGCTTATTAAAACATTTAAACAATTAGGCGATTATAAAGAATCTAAAGTGTATTTAGATAAGTGTGAAGAACTAATTGTTCCATTTACTAAAAAGAAAACGCTAAGATTAATTATAACAATTTTATCTAGTGTATTTGCATGTTCGTTAGTTATTTTTGTGCTAAGTTACTTCATATTTAAACCGATTATGGCAAAAGAATTATTTGTGGAAAGTTTAGAAAATGGTGATTTTGAGCAAGCGTACAATTCAATGATTGAATTAGAAAAAAACTATAACGTAGAAGATTTTAAAACTATAATTGATGATTATGACGTTACCATTTGTATAAATGATAATGCTACTTTTAATGATAGTTATTATACGCAAGTTGTTGAAAAATTAAATTACTATATTCCAAAAGTAAAAATATCAAATAACGTTACAATAATTCCGCACAATGCATTCTATAATTGCGAATCGCTTACAAGTATAACAATACCAAATAGTGTAACAAGTATTGGTGATGGGGCATTCTCTTTGTGCACTTCACTTACAAGTATAGAAATACCAAATAGTGTAACAAGTATAGGTGATTATGCATTCTATTATTGCACTTCAATTATAAGTATAGAAATACCAAATAGTGTAACAAGTATAGGGGAAGGAGCATTTGCTGGTTGCTATTCACTTACAATATACTGCGAGGCAGAAAGCACGCCAAGTGGTTGGAATAGCAGTTGGAGTTATTCAAATTCAATAGTATGGGGGTATAATTACGTTAAAGTAGACGGCGTTGTTTATGGTATAAAAGACGGAGTGGCTACAGTAATTAGGCAACCAATAAACATTACAACGGCAAATATACCATCAATAGTAACTTATAAAGGTATTACTTATAATGTAACAAGTATAGGTAATTCTGCATTCGATGGTTGCACTTCACTTGCAAGTATAGAAATACCAAACAGTGTAACAAGTATAGGTAGTGAAGCATTCAGAGATTGCACTTCTCTTACAAGTATAGAAATACCAGATAGTGTAACAAGTATAGGTTATTTTGCATTCTATAATTGCATTTCACTTACAAGTATAAACGTAGATGAAGATAATACAGTATATAGTTCATTAGATGGGAACTTATATAATAAAAATAAAACAACGTTAATACAATATGCAATAGGTAAACAAGCAACTTCGTTTACTATTCCAAACAGTGTAACTAGTATAGGGAATGGAGCATTCCAATATTGCAAATCACTTACAAGCATAGAAATACCAAACAGTGTAACAAGTATAGGTGATCGTGCGTTCTCTGATTGTAATTCACTTACAAGTATAGAAATACCAAATACTGTAACAAGTATTGGTAATTATGCATTCCGTAATTGCATTTCACTTACAAGTATAGAAATACCAAATACTGTAACAAGTATAGGCGATTATGCATTTCGTGATTGCACTTCTCTTACAATATACTGCGAAGCAACAAGTAAACCAAACGGTTGGGATAGTAATTGGAACTATTCAAGTGGCCCAGTATATTGGTATAGTGAAAGCGAGCCTACATCTTCTGGCAATTATTGGCATTACGTTGACGGTGTAGCAACTAAATGGTAAAACAATAAAAACGCGGACTTTTTCCGCATTTTTCCGTCACTTAGAGCCTACAATTTTAACGATACCAGCAAAGCAATCTATCGTCCACTTGTCATTCTGAGATTTGCAAACTTCGACCGACTTACGAAGAATCTAAAAAGAGATGTTTCGAAAGTAGGGCAAGAAGTCCGTCTCAACATGACAGTATGGGAGATGTTTCGCAAGTAGAGCAAGAAGTCCGTCTCAACATGACAGTATGGGAGATGTTTCGTAAGTAGAGCAAGGGGCAACTCTCAGTTTACAACAAGCAAAAAGCGTGGAAAATTAAATCCACGCTTTTTTTGTTATTTAATTAGTAAGTAATTTTTTGCTTTAACGGTTGAGCCGTTATCTAAAACGTAATCACTATTAGAATAGTTTACTGCTATTTTATGTCCGTTAGAGTAAGTTACCACTCTAACGTCGGTTGTAAGGCATTTATAGTCGTCAATAAACTCAGTTTGAAGGTACGATAATTGCATATACTCATCATAATATTTTTTAATAAGTTTAGCAGATTCTTCCATTTGCTCGTCGGTATCGGCAAGAAGGTCGTCGTGCCCCATCCAAATATGGCTTTTATGGAATTTAGAGTAATAATAGAATGCATTTCTACCGCCAAATTCTATTTGTTGTAAATTATCTTCAACAGTTTTAAATGGTAAATTTATAGTGTTGCTTGCTTGATTGTATAAAATAATTCCGTGGAAAGCAATTTCAAAAAACGGAACGCCTTCGTCCATATGTAAGTAGCGCTTTCTATTAAACTTAACGTATAAACCAAAATCAATAAAAGGCGCGTAAAAATCAAACGAACCTTCAGAAGCAAACGCGCCGAAAGTATTGCGAGTGTAGGTAATTACTTCTTCATAATGTTTTACGCTTTGCTTTGCGTTTGACGGGTGGTTTTTATCATAACAACTTCTTGGAGCAACAATAGTTATAACGTCAATATAATGCGCGCCGTCAAATCCAATTTCTTTAAGTTTAGGGAAAGTGTCTTTACAAACTTCTAACGCTTTGCTTGGACAAAGGTCGTACATGTTACCACCAGACCATGGCATTTCGTTTTGTTCTATTTCGCCTTCCAAATTCTTTATGGTAGGCTCGCCGTTATTCCATTTTTTAGAAATTGAATAAATATCAGTTACGTTAGTATGGCAAACGATTTTATAGCCGTTATCTTGTGCGTATTTGACAGTTTTTTTAAGTTCTTCTTCACCGCCAAGAAGTGGCTCTACGGGGAAAGCGTCTGGCCAACGTCCGTCATGACCTGATTTATTAAAGCCTACTAAGCACAAATGCGCTTTTTCTATGCCTTGTTGTTTTAAACTGTCAATAATATCGCGAACACGTTTGAAAGTACAAGCAACGCGCATTGGCGGTTCGTTTTCTTCAGTTTGTTCAAGTACCGTTGGGGGAGCAGGTTTCCAACCAAGCCTAAACCTAATTTCAATGCTGTTTTGTAAATAATCTAAGGTAGGGTTAGTTTTTATACGTTTTTTAAGTGGTACGCAACCGCACTCTTCAATTTGATATTGACGGTAGCGTTTAGCCATATCTATATAAGTGGCAGTTATAGGAAGTTTAAATAATATAATTTCAAAATCTTCGTATATTTTAATACGCTCAAGGTCGTAATACAAGCCTAAACTATAAACGTTTGATTTTTTGCTAATATGCACGTCGTGGTCGTACGGCATACCCGTAACAGTACCTAAAACGCATAAATTGCTAAGTTTAACAGCAAAAGCGCTCGTTAATTTAATGCGCTCAAAATATGTGAAATCTTCGCGCTCTTTAAAGTATGTAAGGTATGCTGAATACCTTTCAAAGTCGGACGCTTGAAGATAATATCCTTCATCGCCAACATTTGCGTTAAAAAGATTATTGAGTAAAATAACGCTTTTTTTAGCCTCGTCAAATAATTCTTTTTTAAAAGTTATAATATATCTATCGTCTAATTCTTTAACTACGCCGTTAACGGTGACGTCGCCATCAATAAGCGCGGTAACGTTTTTAATTGTCATGAATGATCCTCCTAACAAAATTTTACTATAAAATTTTTACTAGTTAAATTAAAAAACAAATATTTTTATATATATTTCAAACAAAAAAGCCTTTTGCTAAAAGGCTTTTATAAATTATGCAACTAAATTAGTAGAATTGTTTTGTGTTTCGCTTTTACTATCTTGACACATTGAAACAATTTTTGCTCTTGCGTACGCAAAATAGAAAATGAGTAGCGCTATTATAACGAATATCCACGATAACGGCCACGATAAAAAGAGAACTGGAATTGTGTGATATTCTGGTATTGCAAATACGGTAAATATCCAAAGAATACGCAAACCGCACACACCTATTAAGTTTACAATGGTAGGATAAATTGCAAAGCCTGCGCCACGAATTACACCTGAAATTCCGTCCATAATACCTAAAATAAAGTAAATTGGCAATATGGAATACATTCTAACCATACCTTCTTCAATAGCAAGTTGGTCAGTTAAGTATAATCCTAAAAGTGGGCGCGCCAACAATAATATAGTTGAGCATGCTATTATACCGCTTATACTAGCAATTATTGGTGAAATTATTAACGTCTTTTTAATTCTATCAACCTTGCCCGCGCCTAAGTTTTGGCTTGCGCAAGATATTGACGCGTGATGGAATGCGTTCATAAATACATACGCAAAACCTTCGAGGTTGCCCGTTGCAGAATTTCCTGCCATTGTTATTTCGCCAAAAGAATTTATAGACGATTGAATAAATATGTTGGATAATGAAAATAAAGACGATTGAATGCCTGCCGGTAAGCCTATGCGTATAATATTTAATAGTTTGTGTTTGTGTAGTTTGAGTTTTTTAAATTGCAAGCGTAAAGCATTGTCTTCACGCGTTAAACAAATCATTATTAATACGGCGGAAATTGATTGAGAAATAAGTGTTCCGAGCGCAACGCCTTCTACCGACATATTTAATACGAGAACGAAAAACAAATTAAAACCAACGTTAGCAACGCCTGAAATAGCAAGGAAAATTAAAGGGCGTTTAGTATCGCCAACCGCTCTTAAAATACCGCTACCAAAGTTATATAACATTGTAACGACGTTTCCGGCAAAATAGATTTGTAAATATTTTGTTGCAAGAGGTAAAACGCTTTGAGGCGTTTGCATCCAAATTAATATGTATTTAGCGCCAAATATTCCTATAATGGTTAATAATAAACCACAAATTAAGCTTAAAAGTATTGAAGTGTGAACGGTTTGAGATAAATCATTATCGAGTTTAGCGCCGTAATACTTAGCAATAACTACCGTAGCGCCAGTTGACAAACCTAAAAATAAATTGACAAGCAAATTAATTAATGGTGCAGTAGCGCCAATTGAAGCAACGGCGTTTGACGAAATAGAAGGGTCGGCAAATTGACCTACGACTATAATATCCGCCGCGTTAAAAGCAAGTTGAAGTAAACTTGTTAAAATAAGTGGAATTGAAAACTTTAATAAGTTTTTTGCTATTGAACCTTGAGTCATATCAAGGGTATTTGATTTTTTTATTGCAGTTGAATTTTTCATTGTTGGCCTCTTTAAGATATTTTACGCTTTAGCAATATAAAAGTCAACGGAAAACAAAAAAATCTAACGCTTTTTATCGTTAGATTTTTTGTTTTATTTTATTAAACGTAAGTTGTTTTTAAATTTGCTCGAAAGTAAATTTTTCCCAAGGAAGTTCGGCGTCTTTACCATTATCGAGAACGTCGTTAACGTGCATAAGCATAGGGAAGTCTTCAAGGTTTACTAAGCCTTTACTTGCTTTAACGAGAACGGCTTTGGCTACTCTTCTTGAAACGACAAGGCTTTCTAATGTTACGCCGTTGAGAGCGTTAACTGCATCGTCGTAATTCATACCTCTACCAAGTAAAATGCCTATTTGACGAGTTCTTCCGCCGTAAACGGTAACGTAAAGGTCGCCAAAACCAATGCTTTCACAATCGTCAGTTGCGCCTTGCATTTTTAATAATTTTTTCATTTCTCTAACCGCTTGATAGAACGCGCCCGCTTGAGAGTTGAAGTGAAGACCAGCGTCTTGACCATTTTCGCGCTCGCATAAACCAATAGTCATTGCAATAGCAAGAGCGTAACCGTTTTTAAGGGCAACGGCGCTTTCAAGACCGATAACGTCGCTCGTTAACGAAATGTGGTAGTAGTTTGTAGATAACGCTTCTTTCATCATTTTTAAAGTTTTAGCGTTTTTACCACAGAAAGCAACCTCAGTTTTATCGTGATAAACGAGTTCGTAAGACGTGCAAGGACCGCCAATGGCGCAAATTTCACGAGTAATGCCAACTTTACTAAGTTCGCGTTCCCAATAATCAGGGTAAGAAATTAAAGTACCGTCGTCAAGATTGATTAAACCTTTAGTTACTGAAATAACGGGGATTGAAGGGTCAACTTTTTTAAGAACTTCTTCTAAGAACCAATCAACACCGAAAGATGAAACACCACCAATAATGAAATCAGCGCCGATAACGGCTTGTTGCATTTCTTCAAAATAGTAGTGTTTTACACCGTCAGGAAATGCTCTATTAAATTTAAGATGTTTGTTAGTTTTTTTATTTTCGCAAACTATATCTTTATCAAGTGGAGTACCAACAAGACGAACTTCGTGACCATTTTCTCTTGCAGGGAAAGCGAGTGCCGAACCCATCATACCTGCGCCAATAATTGTTATTACCATAATAATCTCCTTAATAATCGCATTTGATTACGATTTTATAAATTTAGTATAAGCCAAAACAGTACGCTTTTCAAACGTTTAAAATTTTTTTATTGCGTTGATAGATTTTTGATTATTTTTGCTCGTTTAAATAAAAAAACGTGCAAAAACGGTATTATTCGTTCAGTCGTTTATTTAAAACGTTTTAGTGATAGTAAATATTCTTTATCGCTTTTTGAAACTCTAAAACTGTCTCGGCATTTAGAAATCGCTTTATTTTGAGTGAAGTCGTTAAGAATTCCGCTTTTTAGTATTTGCATTCCAAAATCTTTACGCTTTATAAAATATTCGCAAACAAGCCAAGCAACAGCCATATTAACGTAATATTCCTTTTCATGTTTTAATTGTTTTAGCACGTTTAAAATTTCGCTATCAAAATTAACTCTATTTATATATTTAAAAGCGATAATTATTGCGGTGCGTCTAACGAAAGTGTTTGGCGACGTAGCGTAACTTTTTAAAAGGTTTAAAAATAATTTTTCGTTTTGATTAGTTAGAGTAAATTTTAGCGTGTCGGTTGTTGCCCAGCAGTCCGCCTCTAAAGCGTAAACGTCAAGATATTTTTTCATTATATTAAAATCTTTAATGCTACTTATAATTCCACCGCGAATAGCAATTTCGGTATAATTGTTTTTAAGGTTGAGATTTAAAAATTCAATATAATTACCTTTTAAAATTTGCTTAATTATATACCTTACTTTTTCGCTAGGCACGGCAATGCATGGAAGCGAAGTTTTTAAAATATTTTGCTCCCACTTACTTTTATCTTCGCCCTTTGATAAAGATTTTAAATATTTAGAAAACAAAACGCCGTCGTTTTCAGTCCAATTGCTTTTAATAAGTTCCATAAGTTAATTGTACCAAATTTTTTAAATATAGCAAAGAGTTATTGCAAAAATATACTTAAAATGTTAAAATAATTAATAAGGAGTAATTATGTTGTACGATAATATTATTGAAACTATCGGCAATACGCCGTTGTTAAAACTAAATAAACTTAAAAAACTATACAATTTAAAAGCGAATATTTACGCTAAACTTGAATATTTTAATCCGGCAGGCTCTATTAAAGATAGAACGGCGCTTTTTATAATAAACGACCTTGAAGAAAGCGGAGCGCTAAAAAAAGGCGGAACGATAATAGAACCGACGAGCGGTAACACGGGTATTGGTCTTGCAATGGTTTGTAAGGCAAAGGGGTATAAACTTATTTTAACAATGCCTAACACTATGAGCGTTGAGCGTATAAAAATTTTAAAGTCTTATGGCGCGGAAGTTGTGCTTACAGATGGTAAACTTGGTATGAGTGGAGCAATTGATAAAGCTAACGAACTTAGTTTATCGGTGCAAAACAGCGTAATTGCAGGTCAGTTTTATAATAAGTCTAACCCTAAGGCGCATTATATTACCACCGCTCCTGAAATTTATAATGATTTAAGTGGAAAGGTGGATATTTTCATTGCGTGCGTTGGAACTGGCGGTACTTTAACGGGTATAGGAGAGTTTTTAAAAGAAAAAAATAAAGAAATAAAAGTTTACGCAGTAGAGCCAGAAAGTTCTCCGCTACTTTCTAAAAATTATAGCGGAGCGCATAAAATCCAAGGCATTGGCGCAAATTTTATTCCGCCTATATTAAATAGAGATATTATTGACGGAGTGCTTACTTGTTCTGATGATGATGCGTTTAACTATAAAAAAATTGTATGCGAAGTTGAAAGCGCGCCCGTTGGAATATCGTCTGGCGCATGTCTAAAATGCGCGATTGAACTTGCTAAATTAGACGAAAATAAAGATAAAAATATAGTAGTTATTTTCCCTGACGGAGCAGATAGATATTACTCTATATCGTAATTTTTAGCGGTTTTTTTATTATTTTAGTAAGGTGATACTATCGAAATCGGACATTTTTTAAAAAATATGTCCGATTTCGATAGTGTTTT
>CALDOZ010000023.1 GCA_937912025.1 uncultured Clostridia bacterium
AGAGTTACGAGTTAGGCGTTTAATTAGAGTATTTGGCGACGGGAGATGTACTTGTTGTACACGAGCGAGCCAAAACGCAATAATTAAGCGTATTTGAAACAACACAAACTTAAATAATGCACTTTTTTAAAGGCAGAGTTACGAGTTAGACGAGGCACAAGAAAAAGACAGGTCGCAATAGACCTTAGTGGTCATTGCGGACTGCCTTTTTTGAAGTAACAAAGTATAACGAAGTAAATATGCCTTTAAAACTCTACTGCCGCCTTTCTCACCATTATAGCCCTAAGTTGTTCTTTTTCTTCTTTGGTGAAACGGTCGGTGCGGTCGTAGAAATATAAACCGTTTTGCTCTTGCTCGACGTCGGTAAGTTGAGTGTAACAAAGCGCCCAACATTTAGAATTATCAATTAACACGTCGGTAAGACCTTTATAGCGAGCAATAAATTCTTCTTTGCTCTTTGTTGCGCCGTATCCCCATCCGTCATAGCCGTCAGAAAGTTTAATTCCGCCGTATTCAGATACCCAGTAAGGAGTGCCGTTATAAGTTTGGCGAACGTCTTTAAACCTATCGTAATATGGATCGTTAGCAAAGTTTTTAGCCCATATTTCAGGATCTTGCTCGTAGTCGTGCGTGTCGTAAGTATCGGTTGCAACGTGATAGTTACCGCTTGTATCAATAACAGGACGAGTGTTATCAAGATTTTTAACAACGCTGTAAATTGTTTTTAAAACGTCGTTGTTTTGACGGCGGTATTCAATGTCCCACGTTTCGTTAAGACAACACCATCCAATAATACACGGGTGGTTATAGTCGCGTTTTATTTCTTCTTGCCAAACGGAAATAAGTTCAGGTAAACAATTAAGCGAAGTGTGATCCATACCCCAATCTGGGTACTCGTCCCAAACCATATAACCTAATTTATCTGCTTCGTATAAAGCAAGCGGTTCAAAAATCTTTTCGTGGAAACGCGCGCCGTTAAACCCAAGATCCATTGCTAAGCGAATGTCGCGAGTAAAATACGAAGTATCTTTCGCGGTATAAATTCCGTCGGGATAAAAGCCTTGGTCAAGAATAAATCTACCAAAAACCGACCTACCGTTAAGATAAAATTTACCGTCTTTAAAACAAACTGAACGCATACCGAAATATGAGTACACTTTATCAATTTCTTTGCCGTCTTTAGTTAACGTTAAGGTAAGGTCGTATAAATTACCCTTGCCTAAATCCCAAAGTTCAAGTTTGCTAAGCGCAAGAGAAAATGCGGTGTAACCATTTTTCATTTCTACACTCTTTTCGCCTACTTTTTCACCGTTAAAAGTTGCGGTAGCAGTCAAAGTTACGTCACTTGCAAGAGTGGTGTTAAGTTCAACTGATAGTGCGCTTTCTTCAACGACGGGTGTTAATCTAAAAAAGTCGATGCGTTGACTTTCAACGGCTTCAATCCAAACTGATTGCCATATACCCGTTGTACGAGTATAGTAGCATTGATATGAATTTGCCTTAGGCGATTGCTTTCCTCCACCGTACTTACCGTTTCTTAAATCGTCTTGAGCGTATACCGTAACGTAATCGTTTTTATAATTAAGAAAGTCTGTTATATCAAACGAAAACGGAGTATATCCGCCAACGTGCGTACCAACTTTATTGCCGTTGATAAAAATAGTTGCTTCGTGGTCAACCGCGCCAAAATGTAAAATTATTCGCTTATCTTTCATATTTTCAGGAATAATTAAGTCACGGCGATACCAAACGGCGTCCATATAACCTTTATAACCTATCCCTGAAAGTTCGCTTTCAGGACAAAACGGAACGATAATTTTACTTTCTAACTTTCTAGATTTTTCAAGAGATTGTGAATACACCTTATTACTATTGTCTCTTGAATGGTCAGTAAAATATTTTTCGTTTGCAATATCCATTTCAAATTCCCATTCGCCGTTAAGACATAACCAATTATCACGCCTAAACTGTGGATTAGGAAATTCACTACGCAAAATTTTCATAATACCCTCCTTACGCGGTCGTTTACCGCTAACAAGTTAATTATAATATAAAAAATTATCAATTTCAATATATAATATTGCTAAAAAAGTGTGTAATATTAGCAATTTATTGTTTTTATAAAAATTTAAGGCTCTCGATATTGAAGTCCTATAAGAAAATCAATTTGGAGAGCCTTTAAGCTATTTTGTTTTATAAAGTTTAAATTATAATTTGTCACCCGTTGGGTTAATAATACTGTAACCTACGTTTACAAGGTGGTCAGCCACACGTTCATAACCTGCTAAAACTGAGAAATAATATGCTGAAAGTTCAATTTTACATTCGCCCTTAGCAAGACGTGTGAAGTGGTTTTCAGACAACTGCTTTTTAAGTTCGTCTACTTGTTCTTCTAAAGCATCAAGATTAGTAAAATCGGTTACTTTTTCACTATCAAAAGCATTCATAGCGATATCGAACATTTCAAAAACTTTACTATAAATAAGTTTAATATCTTCAACCGCCGATTTTGAAAAGGCAAGTTTTTCGTCTTTCATTTGCTCGGAAATTTCAAGGAAGTTTTCAGCGTGGTCGCCAACACGTTCTAAGTCGTTTAAAACGTGGAAATACGAGCCGATAATTTTTTCTTCCTCACCCGTCATAACGGATGATAATTGAATTAAATATTTTGTTAAAGCGTTGTTTGTAAAGTCGATTATCGCTTCGTTTTCAACAATTTCGCTTGTGTAAACGCCGTTGCCGTTTGATAATTCTTCAAAAGATTTGAAAATGTTTTCTTTAGCAAGGCTAGCCATATATTCAACTTCTTTTTTAACTTGACCAAGAGCAACCGATGGTGTTTTAAGTAAACGCGTGTCAAGGAATTTAAGTGAGCGCTGTTTTTCAACGTTTTTGTCTTTAATAACAAGTTCGGCAAGGAGAACGAGTTGCTTAATAAACGGTAATAAAATGAGCGTTGTCGTAATGTTGAATATTAAATGGAAGAAGGCTATTTGCATTTCGCGTTTTGGCGACAAAATTTCTAAGAAAGAAATAATTGCGTCTTTAAAAATTAAAATAAATATTGTAAATAAAACCGTTCCTATTAAGTTAAACGCTAAGTGGATAAACGCCGTACGTTTAGCATTAGTTTGCGTACCAATAGACGCTAAGATTGCGGTAACACAAGTACCTATATTAGAACCAAGTACTATAAATAAAGCATAGTCGATTGATAACGCTCCGCTACCTGCCATAATAATTATTAAGCCTGTTACGGCAGACGAACTTTGAATTAAGGCTGTAACAAGCACACCGCAAAGAATTAACAAGAAAGGATTTTCAATCGCTGTAAAGATGCTAATGAAAAGATTTTTCATCGTTTGATTATCAAAAGCGGCGCTCATAAGGTCAAGACCTATAAATACAAGACCAAAACCGCAAATTACGTTACCCATTTGCTTGATTTTTTCTTTACTGAAAAAAGTCATCATTACGCCGATAAACGATAATGCCGAAGCGTAAAGAGAAATATTTAACGATTTAAGCGAAACGATAAGACCTGTTACAGTAGTACCAATGTTAGCGCCCATAATTATTGACGTTGCTTGAAATAACGTCATAATTCCAGCGTTAACAAAACCTATTGCCATAACGGTAGTTGCCGCAGAACTTTGAATAATACCCGTAACGACCGCGCCTATACCAACGCCTACAAAACGGTTACCCCCAATGCCTCCAAGTAATTTTTTCATACCGCCACCTGCGCTATGTTGGAGACCACTACTCATCATATTCATACCCGCTATGAATACACCACACCCCGCAAATAGCGCGAGCATTTTAAATAAAATTTCTTCCATTTAATTTTCTCCTTTTGTAATTATGCTTTTTATAATTTTCTTAGATTTATATATAACTTTATTTGGTAAATGCTAAATTTGAACAATGCTATTATTAAAAATTTTGCTTTAAACAACTTAATGTTGTACACGAGCGAGCCAAAACGCACTAATTAAGCGTATTTATATAACCCCAACTTAAATGTAGTGCGGTTTTAAAGGCAGAGTTACGAGTTAGGCGTTTAATTAGAGTATTTGGCGACGGGAGATGTACTTGT
>CALDOZ010000024.1 GCA_937912025.1 uncultured Clostridia bacterium
TGCCCTTGCGGACAACTTGATTTCGAGTCAAGCTCGTTACGACCACTTCGATACGCTTCCATATATGTAAAACTAAAACTCGTATTCAACAAACTTCAGTTTTAATTTCTAGTACATATTAACATAAAATTTTAAAATTTACAACAATTTTAGGGTTGTTTTACAATATATAATTAAAAAATATTTTGTAATCGTTTAGTTTTAATTTTGTTTGATTACTATTTTTGAAGCAACTATTTGCGGTGGATAACTCATCATAACTTGTCCGCCGTAAGTAATTTCAATAACGTCGTTTATTTTGACGCTTGATTTATCTATAACGTTTCCGTCGCTATCAAAAAATTGTGTTTCGTTAGACGTTATAACGTGGTAAACACCAAATGCGTAATCGCTATCTATAACGTTTACTTCAATTTTTTCGTTTACGCTTAAAACTTCTGCTTTTAACACAAACTTTTCGTTATTCATACCGTTTGTTTGGTCGCACCCAACAAGGAATAATTGACATAATATTAAAACAAAAACACATAAAAATTTTTTCATAGATATTCCTTATTAAGTGTGGTTTAAATTTTTAATTTAATTCAGTATATCAATAAAATTTATTTTTTGCAATATTTTAAATATTATATTGAAAAATAAAATAATTCGTGTTAAAATCATTAACAAGGAGATTATTATGACTTTAGATTCTTTTCATCAATTATTCGGGCAAACGGTTATGTTTTGCCAAATTATAGAAAATGACGTTAAACTTATTTACGCTGCAATGAAACCAGGCGACCTTAATCAAAATTTATTAGAAGTTGATAAATGGACGCTTGGTAACACCGTTCACAACTTGCGCGAACTTGATTATAGCGACGGTAAGCCGTATTTATCTAATAACGATTACGAATTTTTATTACATATAACGGGTATTAGAAACCATTACTGTCACGAAGTATATCTTAAATTTATTTATCAAGATAGAATTTTAACAAGCACTCAATTTTTAAACGAGTATAATAGGCTTAAATCAGACAATGCAAAACTCTATACCGTTTTTCAAACGATGGAGCGTGTGCGCGTTAAAGCAATGCGCGATTATAACCGCATTAAGTAATTAATTATTTAATTAAAAATTAAAATGAAATTGTCCATATAAACACATAGATTTTATATGGACTATTATTTATAAATAGCGTATAATTTTTTTAGGAGTTACTATGAAGCGAAGTAGTGGCGTGTTAATGCACGTTTCTTCATTATATAATGATTATTCAATAGGTTCGTTTGGTAAAGCGTGTTACGACTTTATAGATTTTTTAGCCGAAAACGATTTTTCGTATTGGCAAGTTTTACCTTTTAATATTCCAGATGAGTATAACTCTCCATACAAATCGTATTCGGCGTTTAGCGGTAACCCTTATTTTATCGACCTTGAAATTTTAAATAAAAAAGGGCTTATTACAAACGAAGAACTTTTAAGCGCCAAACAAAATACTCCTTATCTTTGCGAGTTTGAAAGGTTAAAAACTCAAAGAATAGACTTGCTTAAAAAAGCGTCTAAAAGATGCAAATATTTTGATAAAGTAGACGAGTTTTATCTTACTCACACTCAAACGTACGAATTTTGCAAGTTTATGGCTTTAAAAGAAGCAAATTCAATGAAGCCTTGGACGGAATGGACTGTTTTTAGTGAAGACGTTGAAGTTTTAAACGCTTGGAAGTTTATTGAGTACGAGTTTTATATCGAGTGGCAAGAAGTTAAAAAATACGCTAACGCTAAAGGAATAAAAATTATAGGCGACGTACCTATCTACGTTGATTTTGATAGCGCTGACGTGTGGTCTAATCCGTCGAATTTTATGCTTGATAAAAACTATAAGCCTAAAATGGTTGCGGGTGTTCCGCCAGATTATTTTAGTGAAGCCGGGCAAGTTTGGGGTAATCCTTTATATAACTACGCTCAAATGAAAAAGGACGGGTTTAGTTGGTGGAAAAAACGCATTGAGTTTATGTGCGAATTGTTTGACGGTGTAAGAATTGACCATTTCCGTGGGTTTGAAAGTTATTTTTGCGTGCCTTACGGCGCTAAAACGGCAAAACAAGGTGTATGGAAAAAAGGTCCTAATCTTGCGCTTGTTAACGCAATTAAAAGCGTATCAAAAAATAAACTTATTATTGCTGAAGACCTTGGCGTTATAACTGACGACGTTCGCCGTCTTGTTGAAAAAAGTGGATTTCCGGGTATGCGCGTAATGCAATTTGGTATGCTTGGCGATAATAATTCAACGCATTTACCGCATAACTATATAAATAATTGCGTTGCCTATACGGGTACTCACGATAATAACACGCTACTTGGTTACGTTTGGGAACTTGACGAAGGCTCAAGATATAATTTATTGCAGTATTTTGACTATCACGGCGATTGGAATAATTGTTACGACGCTATTTTAAGCGCAATGCTTCGTAGTAGCGCGGGGCTTGTTATTTTTCCTATTCAAGATTTGTTAAAGTACGGCGCTGATACAAGACTTAATACGCCTGGTCTTGCTGATAAAAATTGGGCGTATAGGCTTACTGAAAGTCAATTTAAAAGTATTGACGGTAAGAAATTTAAACTTTGGAATAATATTTACGGTAGGAAATAGTTATGAAGTTTTATCAAAAATGGCAGGGTAGAAATTGTACGGAAGGTAGAAACGAATGGTTTGACGCCGTAGTTCCTGGTAACATTCAAAAAGATTACGCCATAAAAAACAATTTTAAAGATTGGCAATTTTCAGATAATTATAGACAGTTTTTACAATTAGAAGATGATTTTTGGGAATATCGCGCTACGCTTAACTATACTTGTCTTGACGGCGAAAGAGTGTATTTCGTTAGCGAAGGAATAAGTTATCAATTCGATATTATTTTAAACGGTAACGTTATTTATTCTTACGAAGGAATGTTTGCTAAAACGGAACTTGATATTACTAATTATTTAACGCAAGATAACAACGAACTAATTATTAGAATTCACCCACACCCTAAGCGCAAAGGCGCAATGAAAAATACTCGCGACGAAGCAGACGATTCGTGCAATCCGCCCGTATATTACGGTTGGGACTGGAATCCACGTCTTTTAATTTCGGGTATTTGGGATGAAACTTATATTGAAACTCGTGGTGTTGGATATATATCTAATTTAGAAGTGTTATCACGTTTAAACGACGATTTAAACGAAGGTAGCGTTAACTGCTTGTTTAATTGTGATAGCGAAGTTGTAATTAAGTTATACGATGCTTGCGGTAACGAAGTTTATTCGGGAAAAGATAAAAACTTTACCGTTAAAAATCCTAATTTATGGTGGTGCAACGGTCAAGGCGAACCTTATTTATACAAGTACGTTATTACGTCTAAAACCGACGAGCGCGTAGGTTACGTTGGTTTTAGAAAAGTTAGACTTGTTAGAAACGCCGAATGTCGTGGTCCGTCAACTTTTCCTAAGGGCAGATACGAAGCGCCTATTACTATTGAGCTTAACGGTCGTACTATTTTTGGTAAAGGCTCTAACTGGGTTAACCCTGAACTTTTTTGGGGAGATATAACTACCGAACGCTATGAAGAACTTATTTTACTTGCAAAAAATTGCAATATGAATATTTTTCGTATGTGGGGTGGCGCTGGCGCTCCTAAAAAGAGTTTTTATGATATTTGCGACCGCGAAGGCATAATGCTTTGGCAAGAATTTATGCTTGCTTGCAATAATTATCAAGCAACTCCTCATTATATGAAAGTTCTTGAAAATGAAGCGAGCGCAATAATAAAAAAATTCCGCCACCATCCGTCGTTAATTTTTTGGTGTGGCGGTAACGAACTTTTTAACGAATGGTCTGGTATGGACGAGCAATCTCACCCACTTCGTTTACTTAATAAGTTGTGTTTTGAACTTGATTACGAACGCCCGTTTTTATACACTTCTCCGCTTTATGGAATGTCGCACGGTGGTTATACTTTCTACTCTGACGACCAAGGTGGCGACGTGTTTATGCAATTTCAAAACGCTAAATGCACGGCGTATACCGAATTTGGCGTTCCGTCTATGGCTGACGTTGACGTTTTACGTCAAATTATTCCTAATGACGAACTTTTCCCGATAAAAGATACTAATGCGTGGACGGCGCATCACGCTTTTAACGCTTGGGGAAAGAGTAGATGGGCTAGCCTTGACGTGTACGCGCGTTATTTTAAGCCTGCAAAAAGCATTGAAGAATTTGTTGAAAACTCGCAATGGATGCAATGCGAAGGTTATCGTGGGGCGTTTGAAGAAATGCGTCGCCAATGGCCACGTTGTAGTATGGCGGTAAATTGGTGTTTTAACGAGCCTTGGAAAACGGCGGCTGGTAATAATTTAATTACTTATCCAAACGTAATAAAAAAAGCTTACTATTACGTTCAAAACGCATTAAGACCAACGCTTTTTAGCGCAAAAGTTAGCAAATTTAGTTGGGAAAACGGCGAGTTTTTCGAAGCAGAATTGTGGTTACTTAACGACGCTCCTACAAGCGTTGAAGGTAAAGTTTCTGTTACGGCGTTAGTTGGCGAGCAAGAATTTAAACTCTTTGATTGGGAAGCGCAAACGGAAAAAAATACCAACAAGCGCGGTCCTACCGTTAGATTTAAACTTCCAACTGCTAATACGGATAGAATTATTCTTAAACTTACGTCTAACGATAATATGGGTAGCGAATATCACTTCCGCTATAAAGTTAAAGAAGTTGAGGAGTTTACGCATAGACAAATGAATATTTAAACGTTTTACGCTATGCTTTACCGTAAGTAAAGTGTGGCGTAATTTTTTTGTAAAATTTTGAATAATGTGGAGTTTTGTGTTGACTTGTGGAATTTTGTGTGGTATTATTTACCAAGTAGGAGATTAAAATGTTAGCAAGTGAGAGATTTAAAAGAATTCGTCAATTAATTGATAGCACGGGCGCGGTTACTGTTAGCGACCTTGTTAAAGAGTTTGGTGTTTCCATTGAAACGGTTAGGCGCGATTTAGTTAAACTTGAACAGTTAAACGAATTAAAACGCGTTCACGGTGGCGCTGTTTCGCTCGTTCAAATGAAGAGTTTTGAAAGGCTTGAAAAGCGTAATAAGGAAATGTACGATGAAAAACGTCAACTTGCGCTTAAAGCGGTTAGTTTAATTAACGAAAACGACTATATTGGCATTGATAGTGGAAGTACTGCCGTAGTTTTTGCTGAAGTTATTAAAGAGCGTTTTAATTCGCTTACCATCGTTACTCATTCGCTTGACGTTTTTAATATTTTGTGTAGGTGTAAAGATTTTAAAGTTATACTCGTATCGGGGCATTTTTTGCAAGACGAAAACGCATTTTACGGTAATTTAGTTTTAGAAACTTTGGATAAGTTAAGGCTTTCAAAAGTGTTTTTATGTCCGGGAACTATTTCAATAAGTTCGGGTATTTGTGATTTTGATTACAACTTATATCAAGTACAAAAAAAGTATTTACAAATATGTGATAGGGTGTATTTACTTGCCGATAACAGTAAATACGAAAAAAAAGCGCTATTTAAACTTGACGAATTAAAAAGCGATTACGTTTGTGTAACTGATAATAATATTAATGATGAAATTGTAAAAATTTACCGTGAAAACGGCATACAAATTTTGTAAATATAAGGTAAAAATGAAAGTAATACTAATATCTATAGACGGTGTTCGCCCAGACGCTTTAACGAGCGTTGATTATGTAGAAAAACTCAAATCAATTTCAAGTTATTCGCTTGATGCAAAAACGGTATTTCCGCCCGTTACGTTGCCGTGTCACGTTTCAATGTTTCATAGCGTTGAACCGTCAAGGCACGGTACTACTACCAACGTTTACGCCGAGCAAGTAAGACCAATTAACGGACTGTGTGAAGTTTTAAAAGCAAACGGTAAAAATATTGCTACTTTTTATAACTGGAATAACCTTCGCGATTTATGGAGACCTAATAGCATTGATTATGCCGAGTTTGTAAATGGTAAAAACTTCTATTCTTGGCAAGAAAGTAACGTTAAATTAACAGACGATTGCATTTCGTTTATTTCAAATCACGACGTTGATTTTACCTTTTTATATCTTGGTTATTCAGATGATGCGGGGCATAAACACGGCTGGATGAGTAAAGAGTATATCGACGCCGTTATTCAAAGTTTTGAATGCGTGGAAAGAGTGATAAACGCCGTTAACGACGATTACGCCGTAATTATTACGTCCGATCACGGTGGACATGATAGAAGTCACGGAATTGACGTTAAAGAAGACATGACTATACCTTTGTTTATAGTTGGTGGCGGATATCAAAAAGGTAAGACGTTGCAAGGCGTTTCTATATTAGACGTACCGCCTACGATAACTAAAATTTTAGGTGTAAATAAAGATAACGAATGGGAAGGTAAAATATTATAATGGAAGCAATTTTAGATAAAAAACGCGTCAATAGGTTGATTATTTTATTTATGCTTACTTATATGGTAAGTTACATAACGCGCATAAATTACGGCGCTATAATACTTGAAATTGAAACGTCAACTGGTTACGGTAACGATTTATTATCGCTTGCAGTAACGGGTAGTTTTATAACTTACGGCGTTGGGCAAATAATAAGCGGATTGTTTGGGGATAGAGTAGAACCTAAAAGACTTATATTACTTGGTTTTGTAGTTACCGTATGTATGAATGCGCTTATGTCTATATTTTCAAATCCTTATATAATGTTAGTGCTTTGGTGTATTAACGGTTTTGCGCAAGCGTTTATGTGGCCACCGCTCGTTAGAATTATGACCGTTTTATTTACTCCTACCGACTATAAAAGAGCAAGCGCTATCGTTTCGTGGGGAAGTTCAATAGGAACGATGGTAGTGTATTTCGTTGCTTTTATACTCATTAGATTTACAAAATTATATCAAACCGTTTTTATTTTCTCGGTAGTTGCGGGAATTATAATGATATTTATATTGCTTAAATATTGCCCAACCGTTTCACTTAGCGGTAATAACGAGCAAAAAGAGCAAAAAACTGTTACTCAAACGCAAAATAAAAAGCAACCTTTTCCGTTTGTGTTTTTCCTTATAATGTTTGCCGTTGTTCTTCAAGGAATGCTTCGTGACGGCGTTACGACGTGGATGCCTACTTATATAGACGAAACGTATAATTTAGGTAGCGATATGTCAATACTATCGGGTGTCGTTTTACCTATATTTGCAATCGCTTGCTTTAATATTGTATCTATGCTTTATAAAAAGGTATCAAACCCCGTTACTTGCGCCGGAATTATGTTTGGGCTTGGAGTATTATCTTCGTTAGCGCTTGTTTTTATCCCAACGACAAACGCCGTATTATCTATATTATTTATGGCAATTTTAACGGGCGCAATGCACGGCGTAAACCTTATGCTGATTTGTATGATTCCGCCCGTGTTTAAAGCAAGAGGAAATATTTCGACGGTGTCTGGAATATTAAATTCGTGTACTTACGTTGGTAGCGCAATATTTACATACGGTATAGCGCTTATTTCTCAAAAGGCAGGCTGGTCGGTTACGTTAATTATTTGGCTTGCAATAGCGCTTCTTGGTACGATTACTTGTGTAATTTGTATTAAACCATGGGCTAAACAACAAAAACTTGCAAACTTTGATTAATCGTGATATACTTATAAAAAAGTTTTAGGAGATTATTATGGCAAATTGGCTTAATACCGTTTTTGCTGGGTTTGACGGCGCAATATTCAATTTTATGTACAATTTACGACTGACGGCTGGCGATTTCTTTACTCCATTTTTTAAAGCGATAACATTTTTAGGTGAAAAAGGTTGGTTTTATATAGTTGTAGGCGTAATTTTATTGCTTTTTAAAAGAACTAGAAAAATTGGCTTGACTTTATTAATTTCGCTCGGAATAGGCTCGCTTTTAACAAATCTTGTTATAAAAAACATAGTTTCACGCCCAAGACCGTTTACCGCTAGCGATTTTTATTATGATTGTTGGAATATAGTTGGTCCGACTAACGTAGGTAAAAATTCATTCCCATCAGGGCATTCAACGGCCGCCGCCGCTACGACTGTTGCTTGGATATTATCAAGCAATAAAAAATATCGTTTTAGCGGAATTGCTTTTGCTTTACTTATGGGGCTTTCAAGAATATATCTTTTCGTTCATTATCCTACCGATGTTATAGCAGGCTTAATAGTTGGTAGTTTAGTTGCGGTAGGTATTTATTTCATAGTTAAAAGCGTTTATAAAGTTATAGAAAATAACGCTAATAATAAAGTTTGCTCGTTTATTTTAAACGCAAGTATTGTTGATTTATTTGTAAAAAAACTAAACGACTAAACTAAAATTTAACTTTATAAAAAACTGTAAACTTACCTAAGTTTGCAGTTTTTTTATATGGATAATTTATTAAAAATGATTAGGTCAATATTTTACAATAATTTATTAAAAGTAATCAATATTTTTATAACGTTGAATAAAAATTTAAAGTATAATGTACTTAATTGGTTAACCAAATAAACTTTGTAGGTGATATTATGAAAGACTTTAAAAACCTTAAAATTACATACGTTGGCGGTGGTTCAAGGGGTTGGGCAACTAATCTTATTATTGACCTTGCTAAAGAACCGTTACTTTGCGGTACCGTTCATTTATACGATATTGACGTAGAATCAGCAAAGAAAAACGCAATAATTGGTAACTCGCTTAAAGATAGAGACGACGTTAAGTCTAAATGGAATTACGTCGTTGAAACAGACGTTGAAAAGGCTCTTACGGGCGCTGACTTTGTTATAATGTCAATTCTTCCAGGTACGTTTGAAGAAATGCAATCAGACGTTCACACTCCTGAAAAATACGGCATTTGGCAATCGGTAGGTGATACGGTTGGTCCTGGCGGTATAGTTAGAGCGTTAAGAACAGTACCAATTTATCGTGAATACGCGCGTTTAATTAAAAAATGTTGTCCTAACGCGTACGTTATCAACTTTACAAACCCAATGACGATGTGTGTTCGCGCTTTATATAAAGAATTTCCTCAAATTAAAGCATTTGGTTGTTGTCACGAAGTATTTAGTAGTCAAAAATTGTTTGCTAAAATTCTCAAAGAAAAACGCGGAATTGACGTTGCTCGTAACGATATTAAAGTAAACGTTTTAGGTATTAACCATTTTACTTGGCTTGATAAAGTTACCTATATGGGCGAAGATTTAATTCCTTTATATAAAGAATATGCGGAAAACCACCCTGAAGGTCTTACTGAGGGTAGAGATATGAACTGGGCAAACGGAATGTTTAGTTGTACTCACCAAGTTAAATTCGACTTGTTTAGACGCTACGGCGCTGTTGCCGCTGCGGGCGATAGACACCTTGCGGAATTTTGCCCGGGTAATTGGTATTTAAAAAATCCACAAACGGTAGAAAAGTGGGGTTTTGGTCTTACTACTGTTGATTGGAGAAAAAATATCGACCTTGTTGATAGAATTGACAAGCAAAATAAACGCGCAAGCGGTCAAGAAATTCTTGAACTTAGAGATACCGGAGAAGAAAGCGTTCATCAAATTAAAGCGTTGCTTGGTTTAGGTGATATGATTACCAACGTTAATATACCAAACTACGGTCAATCAGTTGGCTTACCTATGGACGCGGTTGTAGAAACAAACGCTCATTTTGGCGCGGAGGGTATTAGACCTGTATTTGCTGGTAAACTTCCTCAAATGGCGCATTCGCTTGTTGAAAGAGTAGTTAATATACAAGAAGAAGTTGTTAGCGGTATTTTTGAAGACGATTACGAAAAAGTATTCCGCGCGTTTATTCAAGACGCAAACGTTTGTATCGGCATTGAAGATGCAAGAAAGTTATTTGACGAAATGCTTGAAAACACTAAAAAATACTTGCCTAAATCTGCTTACGATAAGTATTTAGAAGGTCGCAAAAATTCTAATATGAGATAAAATTAAAACGCTTGGTAATATCAAGCGTTTTTTAAGTTGCGATAGTTTTTAGGCGTAACATTATATATTTTTTTAAATTCGCGATTAAAATTTCTTATACTTCCAAATCCTGACTTGTAAGCAATTTCTGCAATGGTATCGTTAGGATTTTCATTTATCAAACGTAAAGCGTTAGAGCATTTTACCACGTTTACGCACGTTGTAAAAGTCATACCACTAACGTCTTTAAAAACTCTACTTAAATACGCAGGATGCACGCCTATTTGTTTTGCAACCGTACTAAGCGAAACGTTTGAAGTTGAGGCGTTTTCGCAAATGTATTTAGTGGCGTCGATAAAAGGATTATCGTACTTACGTTCGCAAGTTGTAAACGTTAACTTATCGGCTAATTCGCAACATAGTGGATATAAAAAACTTTTAATTTTTATTTTTGTTAAATTGTTAAAGTTGTAAGTTGATTTAGGTAAAAATCCGTCGCAAAAATTTAGCGTGTTGTTAGATAAACAGCAAACGTGTTTTTCAACTTTTTTATCGTTTATTAGCGCTTGAAAATCTGGTACTAATTGCGGCGAAAATTCAACAACAAAGCAATTAGAATATTCGGGAGAGTCGAAAGCGTGTTTATCAAAGGGTAAAAATAATACGGCGTCGCCTTTATTCATAGTAATAGTTTGGCTACCGTTATTTACAAGTAGTTTACCGTCGGTAACCACTACAACTTCAATGCTATAATGAACGTGTAGTGGGCACGTTACGTTTTCGTACCTATTAAACCTAAACGAGTTTTTGCTTGTAGTTATATCGTTAATTGAAATTATGTACATACAAACCACCTTAACGTTAAAATCCGTCTATATATTATAATTCAATTGTCTTGAAAAATCAACTGTTTAATGATAAAGTTATACTAGTAAACAAATTTACTAATTTAAAATTAATTAAGATTATTTTATTATGCAAGGGCTTTTATATTTAGGAATTTTTATTTGCCATTTAGTAGGCGTTTTGTCAAGGCTAAAATATGCCTATTCAATTAAAACCGTAATTGATATTTGCGTTTACGCCGTTGTTACGGGTGTAATAGCGTTAGTGGTGTTTGCCGTATCTAGTGGGTTTAATTTACAGTTTAATTTTAAAACGGTAATATACGCAATTTTTTATTCGTTAGTGGTAATTGCAAGTTATTCGTGTAGTTTAATTATTTTTAAATTTATATCAGTTTCAGAATCAGGTTTTTATTCTACTGGTTTAACCTTAGTTATTACGGCAATTTGTGGTTATCTTTTATTTAGCGAGCCTTTTACCTTAATTTCGGTAATAAGGGTTGTTTTAATGCTTATATCGCTACTCTTAATATATTTAACCGAGCGTAAAACTAATAAAAACGATAATGGCGATAATAACGCTTTAAAACCTAAGGTTAATAAAAATAAAATTATAGGTATTTTATTATGCGTAGCGGCAGGTTTTGTTGGTGTTGGCGAATTAATAATAAGTAAATTATTTGCTATTGATAGTGAAGTAACGTCGTCTAACTCGTTATTCTTTTTAACTAACGTTATTACAATTATTATTGCAATTATAGTGTTTATTATAGTAAAAAAGGGTAACGTTAAAGAGTGTTTTTACGAAATAAAAAAAATTAAACCGATATTGTACCTTATTATAATTATTGCAACGGTGGCTTCAAATATAATAGCGTTACTTAACGTGTTAATTTTAAAAACGGGTAGCGTTTCGCTATTTGCTCCGTTATCTAATGCGCTATTGTTGTTAGCGTATCAAGTTGTAGGGGCAATTTTTAAAAAAGAAAAGATACAAATGTTGCCTAGTGTATTAGCTGTTGTGGCAATAATTCTTGGTATATGGGGGTAATATGAAAAATATTTATTTAAGCGAATTTGGCGCAGACGTTAATAACGGTTTAAGCGAAAATAGCGCAATAAAAAGTTTTGATAAGTTAAGCGATATTTTAAAAGGTATTAATGAAGAAGTTACCGTTAATTTAAATGGCGATTTTTATTTTGACGCACCTTTTGTTTTGAAACACTCAAACGTTACTTTTAAAAGTGTAAATAAAGATAAACCAGCAAGATTAATAGGTGGTAAAAAGTTGACAGGGTTTGAAATTGATGAATTGAACGGTGAAAAATGTTATTCTTTAACCGTTGATAAAAATTTTATTTTTACCGACCTTTATATTGACGGTAAACGAGCAAAATTGTCTAGATATCCAAGTAGTTCAACGTTAAAAGCGGTAAAAACTGAGTATAATAAACCTAAGTTTACATGGAGCGATTTAGATACTCATAATAAGTGGTTTATAGCCGATAAAAACGACCTTGCTCTCGTTGGCGATATATCTAACGCCATAGTTTCTTTTACGCATTTTTGGATAGACGAACACTCTCCGATTGAAAGTTTTGATAGCAATAGCGGGAAAATAATTTTAAAATATCCTTCGCGTTTTGCAATGACGGCATACTATCCTGATAAAAAGGTTGAAGGTTCCGCTGGGGATATGCATTATTATTTTGAAAACGTAAAAGCGGGTTTTATGGGAGAAAACGTATGGTTTTTAGATAAAAATATTAATAAATTATACATAATGCCACCTAAAAACGTTGATATAAACAACGTTGAAGTTTTTGCTCCTACGGTAGAAAATGTAATTACTGTTACGGGTTTTGAAAATAAGAAGATAGAAAACGTAACTTTTAGCAACGTATCGTTTATATGTAGTAAAGGTGATTATGTAAGTAAATTAGTAGACTCAACTGAAAAAATGCTTACAGGCGACGATGGTTACGCTTCCGATGCTCAGTCGGCATACGGCTCTAAGGGTATATTACAAATATATTACGCTAATAACGTTATAATTGAAAATTGTAATTTTACTTGTACTGGTATGTGTGGCGTTGAAATGGGCTTTGGCGTTACAAATAGTAAAGTTTTAAATAGTAGTTATACTGAAATAGGCTCTAACGGTATTAAAATTCAAGGTGGCGAAAATGAAAACGAGCCTAATAAGCGTACTTATAAAATTACTATTAAAAACAACTTAATTAAAAACGTAAGTAAACGTTACGACGCTGGTTGTGGTATATTAATAATACACTCGGCGTATAACGAAGTAGATAATAACGAAGTATGCTATACTGGATACACGGGCATATCGTGTGGTTGGATATGGGGTTACGCTCATAGTGAAAGCCATCATAACGTTATTAGTAATAACTACATACACCATATAGGCGTTGGTAATTTATCTGATATGGGTGGTATTTATATGCTTGGCGTTCAAACGGGTACCGTTATTCGTGGTAACGTTATTCACGACGTTATCGGCTCGCATTACGGGGGCTGGGGTATATATACCGATAACGGCTCAACTAATATATTAATTGAAAATAATACCGTTTATAACTGTAAAAGCCATTGTTACCACCAAAACATAGGTAAAAATAATATCATTAAAAACAACGTGTTTGCCTTTGGTGGTTTAGGTGTAACTTTTTATACCTTCCCCGAAGACCATATAGGTATAACTTATGAAAACAACGTATTTATATCAAACGGAAAACCAATTTACGATTTTCATAAAGATTACGACCGTAAAGCAATAAATTGTGTTGATAGTAAAAACAACGTTGTTTACGATACTACTTTAAACGAGCCTATATTATATATTGACGATAACGGTAACGCCGTTAATTTAGATAGATGGCAAAAAGAATTTAATAAAGATATAAACTCTATAATAAAAAAACCTGAAAATATAAATTTAAAGATATAATATGGATAAATTTTTAAAAATAGCCTCACAAAAAATTGAAAAGCGCGAAGACCTTGTTGAAGTAACGCCTAAGCCGTTTACCGAAAATTTAGTTACGCTAAATAGTACAACAAACACGCCGTTTAAAACGGTTAAACGCCTGTCAACTAAAAACGAAATTGATAATTTAGTTAAAAAAGAGCGTGAAAAATACGAAGAGTTTTTAGCTGATTATGCGCCAGTTATACAAAGTTATCGTAAAATTATAAATTTAAAAGAATTTACCGTAGACGGTACGCCTATTAATATTCCTCATTACGAAGGACCTGTAGGTAACGTATTAAAGGTGTACGAAAGTAAGTTTACGTTAAGTGCTATAAATGAGAATAAGGCGTATTACGTTTGCTTTAAAGGCGTTGATTATATTGCCGAAGTATTTATTAACGGTAATTTTGTTGGTAGGCACGAAGGCTTTTTTGCGCCGTTTGAATTTGATATTTCAAAAGTGGTAAAGCAAGGCGAAAACGTTTTAACCGTTAAAGTTTATAACGACTTTATTTACGGTGGTAACGAAAAGGACGGTGTTTCGCATGAAGGGGACAAATTGTACGCCGCCACCGGTATAGGTTGGGACGGGCCTTACGACGGTTGGCATCATTGTCCACCGGGTATGGGAATATACAATAGCGTTACTATTGAAGAGCGAAATTTAGTTTATATAAGCGACTTGTTTGTTCGCCCTATGTTAGATAAAGGGCAAATTGAAGTTTGGATTGACGCCTTTAACTATGAATACGTAAACAAAAACCTTACTTTTAACGTAAGCGTATACGGTCAAAATTTTAAAGCAACGGTAGTTGAAAACGCTACCTTTGAAACTTTTGGCGACGAAAATTTTTACTTGGTTAATAATAGTGCAAAGGGTAAATATAAATTACCGTCGCAACAAGGCGTTAACACGTATAAGGTTTTAATTGATATAAATAATTATAAATTATGGACGTTAAATAAGCCGTATTTATATAAAATTCAAGTTAGCGTTTTATATAACAACGAAGTGTTAGACGGCGTTTCAAAACAATTTGGTATGCGCTCGTTTGTGCAAGATACTCAAAGCGAAATAAAAGGCGCGTTTTATTTAAACGGTAATAAAATTAAACTTCGTGGCGCAAACACTATGGGTTACGAGCAACTTGACGTTTTGCGTGGCGACTATAATCAATTAGTTGAAGATATGATTTTGGCAAAAGTTTGTAATATGAACTTTTTACGTTTAACTCAACGCCCCGTACAAGAAGAAATTTACGAAGTGTGCGATAAACTTGGTTTATTAGTTCAAACCGATTTACCGTTATTTGGCGTAATGCGCCGTACTAAATTTGCCGAAGGCATGCGTCAAGCCGAAGAAATGGAAAAACTTGTACGTAACCATCCTTGCGTAGCGTTAGTTTCGCTTATAAACGAGCCTTTTGCTAATGCTCATAACCGTCCACACCGTCATTTAATGCGCAACGATTTAGATAACTTTTTCTTATCGTGCGAGCATATTATAAAACTTAACAACCCTGATAGGGTTATAAAATACGTTGACGGCGATTACGACCCACCTAGCAAACAAATGCCGGACAACCATTGTTATTGTTTATGGTACAATGGTCATACCGTTGACGTTGGTAAACTTATAAAAGGCTACTGGTGCGACGTAAAACCTAACTGGTATTACGGTTGTGGCGAATTTGGTATTGAAGGCTTTGATTATGAAGAAGTTATGCGCAATTACTATCCTAGCGAGTGGATTGCCGAGCCTTTTGACCCGTATAACATATTAAATGCTCAAACGGGTAGTTGTTATAGGTATTTTTACCCACGTCAAACGTCGCTTAAAGGTTGGATAAAAGAAAGTCAACGTCATCAAGCCGAAGGTTTAAAAATTATGACGGAAGCCTTCCGTCGTAATAACGATATGGTAACTTTTGCCGTGCATTTGTTTATCGATGCTTGGCCAAACGGTTGGATGAAAACTATTATGGACTTTAAGCGTAACCCTAAACCTGCTTTTTACGCTTACCGTAACGCTTTAGAGCCTATTATTATATCGTTAAGAACAGATAGGTTTACTTATTTTGAAGGCGAAACAATTAAAATTGAAAGTTATATTTGTAACGATACTAATTTAGAAGAATATTTTAGCGTGGTTTACGAAGTTTATAACGGTAAAGGTAAGTTTATAAAAACTGCTAGCGTAAACGCTAAAACTAAAGATTATACTAGCGAATATTTAAATACCGTTTCGTTTACGGTTGATAGCGTTGAAAATCGCGAAAAGTTCACGGTAAAAGCAATTTTAGTTAAAAACGGTAACGCCGTTACTTATACCGAGCAAGAAATTGAAGTGTTTAAAAAACAAGCCGAAGTTGTAAACGAAAACGTTAAATGGCTCAAACTTGACGTGGGTGAATACGAAATTGCAGGCGAAAAGGTTATTGTTAAACCATTAGAAAACGGCTCGCATTTTGTTGAAGTTAGTAAAGAAAGTGGGCTTACAAAGCAATTTGAACCTTTAGATTTTAGATATTTTTACGATAAAAGCGTTGATAGAATTACGCCTATAGTTACTAAAACAATTAAATGTAGCGGTTTTACACCTATACTTTTAACTGCCAACCACGAAGCAACCGATAGTTGGGCGTATTGGAGAACAGAGTACGCCGTTGCCGAAAAAGTATATAACGGTATAAGGTATATTATTTATACGGCAGATTTACGTAACGAAAATCCGATTGTTCAGCGTTTTATAAACGCAGTAAATGCAAAACAATAAAAAAATCTTGGAGAACACTCCAAGATTTTTAAGTTTAAGTTTCGCTAGGCGCAACGTTAAAATACTTTTTATAACTTCTAAAAAAGGACGTATAGGTTGAAAAACCGCATTTTTCGTAAACGATTGTAGGGCGCATGCCCATAGAAATCATATTTTTAGCGTGTAGCAATCTTTTTTCAATTATGTATTGCTTTGGCGCTATTTTTAAGTATTTATCAAACAGCGCAATCAAGTACGTTTTAGATATAAAAAGAGAGTTTGCAATTTCGTCAAGGTCTTTAATAGTAAATAGATTTTTATTTATGTAATCAATCGCTTTAACGACGTATTCAGGTAAGTTATGGTATTGGGCAGGGTTATCGTTTTCATAAAGACTTAAATTATAAAAAATTTCTTTAACTAACGGTTTAAACATATCGTTAAAAATTTGTAAACTAAAATTTTTATAATAAAAACTCAATTTTAAAAACACGTCTTTAATAATTGCGCTTGGGTGAGTGATAATATCGTTAATTTGATTTATGAAAATACCCATTTCAAGACTGTCTGGCGCAATAAGTATGCTTATTTTTTCATAGTCGTGAGAAGAAGTAATTGTAAAATAATGGTAAGAATACGGCTTAATTAAAATTAACGTATCAGGTTTTATATTATATTTTTTATTTTCAATAACGTATTCAACTTCACCGCTAAAAACGTAAATTAGTTCGTATAGGTTATGAGAATGCATTGCAAATTCTTTGTCTTTTGCATTGTCGTAAATTCGATGGTTAAAACTAAATAAGTTATTTTGTATTTTTGCTAGTTCTTTCATTGTTAATAATTAAGTGGTAATAATTTTATTTGTATTTAGAAAACTTTACGTCAATATGATAATATAAATAATAATTTTTGTAAAGTGATTTTGTAGTTTTTGCTATTTTCATTGCAAAAATTATATTGTAAAATGTAATTATAACAGTAATAGTTTAATTGGAGATTTTATGAAAAATATAGTTGTTTTAGTTAATAAAGAGCGTAGACAAACCGTTTTTTCTCAAAAATATTACGATATGCTAAAAAAATTAGGTCATTTAAAAGTGTACGATAAAGATGATTTTTCAAATAAAGAATATTATCTTAATTTCGTAAAGGGCGCTGACGTTATTATCACTTCGTGGGATAGTCCCGTTATTGATAAAGACGTTTTAGACGCTTGTCCTAATTTACTTGGCGTTATACACGCTGCAGGCTCGATAAAACCTATAATTAGTAGCGAGTTTATATCTAGAAAAATTCGCATTGCAAACTCCGCCGTTGCAATAGGCGAAGGCGTTGCCGAAACTGCGCTTGGTTTTTTAATATCGGCGTGCAAAGGTTTTTACACTCTTAACAAAAATACTCATAGCGGTTTATGGCAAGAGGGCGCAAGTAATATCGTTAAAGATTTTTACGATATAAAAATAGGCGTAATATCGGGCGGTTTTGTTGGACGTCACATGGTTAAACTGTTAAAAAATTTCCACGTTGATATTTATATGTACGACCCAATTTTATCAAAAGAACAAATTGAAGAAATAGGCGCAATTAAAGTTGATCTTAATACGCTTATGTCTACTTGCGACGCTATTACCGTGCACGCTCCGTCAATACCCGCCACCGATAATATGATAAATAAAGAAAACTTAAAACTCTTAAAAGACGGCGCAATTTTAGTAAATACTGCGCGTGGTAGCGTAATTAACGAACAAGATTTAATTAACGAACTTAAAACGGGTAGGATTTTTGCGTGTATTGACGTAACTAATCCCGAACCGCCAGCAAAAGAAAACGAACTTCGCTATTTAGATAATTGCGTGTTGACTCCGCATATTGCAGGCGCGTATACAAACGGATTAAAACGAGTTGCGCTTCACGCTTGCGAAGAAACGGAAAGGCTTATTAGCGGTAATAAAATGCGCGCGGAAGTTAATTTAGATAATCTTTCTAAATTAGCCTAAAAATAAAGGTGAAATATGAAAAATACCTATAATTTTGCTATAATAGGTTGTGGGGCAATTGCTAAACTGCACGCAACCACTATATATAATATAAAAAACGCTAAACTTTTAGGTGTGTACGATAATTTTTACGAATACGCCCTTAAATTTGCAAGTGATAACGATTGCGTAGCCTACAAAACGCTTGACGACCTTTTAAACGATAATAATATTGATATTGTTTGTATTTGTACTCCAAGCGGATTACACGCTGAACTTGCGGTAAAAGTTGCTAACGCTAAAAAGAATATTATTATTGAAAAACCTATGGCTATAACCGATAGTCAAATTAAAGATATTTTAACTGCGGTTAAGCAAAATAACGTTAAGTGTGAAGTTATAACTCAATTTAGGTTTATTGACCCCGTTATAAAATTGAAAGAATATATTGATAGCGGTAAACTTGGTAAAATTTATCACGCGGACTTTAAACTCCCTTATTATCGCGGTCAAGATTATTACGATAAAGGCGCGTGGCGCGGTACTTTTGATATGGACGGTGGTGGCGCGCTTATGAATCAAGGTATTCACGGCGTAGACGTTATTCAATATTTAATGGGTGGAATAAAGTCGGTTTACGCCGATTGTAGAACAATGGGGCGTAATATTGAAGTGGAAGATTCGGCTAACGTTTTAGTTGAATATAATAACGGCGCGATAGGTGTAATTCAAGCAACAACTTTGGCGTATTCTGGCTTTGGTAAAACTATTGAAATTACGGCTGAAAAAGGGTGCGTACTTATTAAAGAAGACGTTATTGAAGTTTGGGATGTTATGGGCGAAGAAGGTAAATTTGCTAGCAATCCCACTAATATAAACGCGGGCGCTGACCCTATGGCTATACCGTATTATTATCACAAAAAGCAGTTTGAAGATTTAATTGACGCTATAATAAATAATCGTACGCCTATAGTAGACCAATATCAAGGCGAAATTCCCGTTAAAGTAATTTTAGCAATTTATAAGTCGTCAAAAGAAAATAGAAAGGTTTATATTAATGAAGATAATTGACGCTAAACTAACTTTTAGCAATGAAAATTTAATATCTCCGTTTGGGTTTAAAGGTAGTTACGTTGATTATTTAACAATTGTTAAATGCGAAATTACAACCGATAAAACTAACGGTGTAGGTTATGGGCTTCAAAGTATTTTATGGTCAGACGCGAGCGTTTTTTCTAATTTGGGTAACGATAAAGGTAATGAACTTATGCTTGAAATTACTAATTACGCGTTAACTGAAATTATAGGCGTAAGTGGTGATAACCCTATTAGTATTATTGATAAAGTTTACAATAAAGTTTTAAACTACGCTAAAAGTTTATACGCTAATTTGCGTGAAACGTTTGTTAAAAACGCTTTAGTTGCGGTAGATAACGCATTATGGCAGGCGTATGGCAGAGAAAATAACGTTACCGATATTACTAAAATTATTCCTACTAAATATTTAAAAGCGTTAAATAATAAACATAAAACGTTATGTAACGTTCCGCTAATTACTTACGGTGTAAGCGAAGGTGAAATTAAAACTCTTTTAGATAATGGTAGCGTATTACTTAAAATTAAAATAGGCAACGATTTAGGTGGAAAATTAAGTAAAGCCGAAATGCTTGAAAACGATAAAAAACGCATAAACGCTATACACAATATTGCTAAAAACTATAAAACTAAATATTCAAAATCGGGCAATATTTTGTATTATTTAGACGCAAACGGGCAGTACGATACTATTAACCGCGTTAATGAATTAATTAATTACTTAAAAGAAATTGGCGCGTACGATAACGTTGTGTTGTTTGAAGAACCGTTTGACGAGCAAAATGAAATTAACGTTTCTTCATTACCTATACGCGTTGTGGCTGACGAAAGCGTTCATAGCGAAAAAGACGTATTAAAGCGTATAAATTTAGGTTATAAGGCAATAGCGTTAAAGCCTATAGCAAAAACGCTTTCTGAAACGCTAAAAATATTAAAAATTGCAAACGAAAATAACGTTATTTGTTTTTGCGCTGACCTTACCGTTCCGCCTATTATGGTAGAGTGGAATAAAATTATTGCTTCAAGAATACAAACTTTGCCCGAAATGAATATAGGTATAATGGAAAGTAACGGCGAGCAAAACTACGTTAGGTGGAACGAACTTAAAAATCAATGCGCATTATATAACGAACTTAACTTAGGGGCAAAAAACGGTATCTATACGCTTAGCGAAGATTATTTTAATTTAAGCGGTGGAATTTTTAGGTAGTTTATAATTAAATAATTAAATAATTAAAAATACTCCTATGCAAAATTTGGCATAGGAGTTTAAAATTTGCGATATAATCTAAAAAAATGCGCTACCGCAAGGTAACGCATTTTTATTAAGTTTTAATTTAATTACGTTAACGTATCAAACGTTAAAATTATTATTAGTTTAAGTATTTAATTAACAAAATTAAATGTTTTTATAAATTTATTTACAAAGCCATAAAAACGTGCTATACTAAAATTGCCAAACAAATTTTTATATGCTGCATTTTGTGGGAATGTGTTTTTATTATTGGTAAAAACGCTTCTCTTCTTTATGCGTTCCTTGAATTGTAGCATAGAATTTGTTTGGCGACAATTGGAGTTGGCGTTTTTCGGTGCGACAACTTCGGTTGTCGCACTTTTTGTTTTGTAAAAAGGAGAAGACTTATGAAATCTTTTATGCTCAAACTGTTTTGTTTTATGCTAATAGTATCAACTGCTCTTTTTATAGGTACGGCTTGTAAAGATAACGGCGGTAACGAAGATAACACTCAGCACGTATGCGAGTTTGAAAAAACGGTAATAGCGCCTACGTGTACTATGCAAGGCTATACTTTAAACGAGTGTAGTTGCGGTGAAAAATATAAAGATAGTTACGTAAACGCGTTAGGTCACGTTTCTACCCCTGCGGTAAAAGAAAACGAAGTTCTTGCAACGTGTTCTTCTGGTGGTAGTTACGATAGCGTGGTTTATTGTAACACTTGTGGCGCGGAGTTTTCAAGAACTAAAATTAACACTTCAAAACTTGGTCATGATTTTAAATTTTATATTGCAAACGGTGACGCAACTTGCGAAGTAGACGGAACAAAAACAGCAAAATGCGAAAATTGTGAAGAAACGGATACTATAACCGACGTAGGTAGTAAACTTAAATTTAGTGAAGGTTTAGAATACACTCTTAATGAAGACGGGTTAGGTTACACGGTTATTGGCATAGGCGATTGTGTTGATACTAATATTGTTATACCTTCAACGTATGACGGTAAACCTGTAACAAGTATAGGAGATAGGGCGTTCTTTATTTGCAGAAATTTAACGAGTATAGAAATACCAAACAGTGTAACAAGTATAGGTAATTATGCGTTCTATTATTGTAATAGTTTAACAAGTATAGAAATACCAAACAGTGTAACAAGTATAGGTAATTATGCGTTTAGAGATTGTTATAGTTTAACATGTATAGAAATACCAAACAGTGTAACAAGTATAGGAGATTATGCGTTCGGTTATTGTACTAATTTAACAAGTATTGAAATACCTAGTAGCGTAACTAATATAGGTAGTTCTGTGTTCTATTGTTGTTTTAAATTAGTAGAAGTTATAAACCGTTCGCCATACATAATTGTAGAAAAGGGTAGCGAAGAAAATGGATATTTAGGCTACTATGCTTTAAACGTAGTTAATGGTGATAATAGTTACGTAAGTATATTAAATACCAATGAAAACGGCTTTATTACGTATAACGATGGTAACGATATTGTTTTACTTGCTTACGCAGGAAAAGAAACGGAATTAGAAATACCAAACAGTATAACAAGTATAGGTGATTATGCGTTCGCTTTGTGTTATAGATTAACAAGTATAGAAATACCAAATAGTGTAACAAATATAGGAGATTCTGCGTTCTATTGGTGTGATAGTTTAACAAACGTAACAATAGGTAACAGTGTAACAAGTATAGGATATGAAGCATTCCATAATTGTGATAGTTTAACAACTGTAACAATAGGTAACAGTGTAACAAGTATAGGAAGTAGAGCGTTCTATGATTGTAATAGTTTAACAAACGTAACAATAGGTAACAGTGTAACAAGTATAGGAGATTGGGCTTTCGGTAATTGTAATAGTTTAACAATATATTGCGAAGCAACTACTAAACCAAATGGATGGAGTAGTGATTGGAATATTGATTTGAATAGAAGTAATTGTCCAGTAGTATGGAATTGTAATAATAACAACGTAGCAACTGACGGGTATATTTATGCTCTAATAGATGGTTTAAGATACGGTATAAAAAATGGCGAGGCAACCGTTGTAGAACAGCCAAAAAATATAACTACGGCAAATATACCAAGTAGCATAACGTTTAACGGAACAATATATAACGTAACAAGTATAGGTGATTTTGCGTTCTATGATTGTTATAACTTAACAAGTATTGAAATACCAAATAGAGTAAAAAGTATAAGTGATTTTGCGTTCTATGATTGTGGTAGTTTAACAAGTATAACGGTAGATAGTAGTAATACAGCATATAAATCAATAGACGGAGTATTATATAGTAAAGATGGAACAGAGTTAATATGTTACCCAGCAGGTAAAACTGCTATCACCTTTACAATACCAAATAGCGTAACAAGTATAGGTAATTATGCGTTCTATAGTTGTGATAACTTAAATACTATTACTTATAATGGAACAAAATCTGAGTGGAATAGTATAAGTAAAGGTAGTGTTTGGGCGTATATGGTAAAAGCAACTTACGTTACTTGTACAGACGGAAACGTTAAAATTTAAAACATGGTGGTAGTAACGTCAACTTTAACCGTTTATAGCAATAAAAAATGCAAGTCGTTCGACTTGCATTTTTATGTTTTATTTATTACGCTTGCATTGCTTTTTCAATAGCAACTGCAACTGCAACTGTTGCGCCTACCATTGGGTTGTTACCCATACCGATAAGACCCATCATTTCAACGTGAGCTGGAACTGAAGATGATCCTGCAAATTGAGCATCAGAGTGCATACGACCCATAGTATCAGTCATACCGTACGAAGCAGGACCTGCAGCCATATTGTCTGGGTGAAGTGTTCTACCTGTACCGCCACCAGAAGCAACAGAGAAGTATTTTTTACCGTTTTCGTTACACCATTTTTTGTAAGTACCAGCAACTGGGTGTTGGAAACGGGTAGGGTTAGTAGAGTTACCGGTGATAGAAACTGAAACGTTTTCCATTTTCATAATAGCAACGCCTTCGTTTACGTTGTCAGCGCCGTAGCATTTAACTTTAGCGCGGTCGCCAGTTGAATATGGTTTTTCATATACAACTTTAACAGTTTCAGTATATGGGTCAAATTCAGTTTCAACGTAAGTAAAGCCGTTAATTCTTGCAATAATCATAGCAGCGTCTTTACCAAGACCGTTTAAGATAACGCGTAAATCTTTAGAACGAACTTTGTTAGCGTTAAGGGCAATTTTAATAGCGCCTTCAGCAGCGGCGAAAGATTCGTGACCTGCTAAGAAACAGAAACAATCTGTATCGTCGTTTAAAAGCATTGCGCCAAGTTCGCCGTGACCGATACCTACTTTACGGTTGTCGGCAACTGAACCAGGAATACAGAAAGATTGTAAACCTACACCGATAAGCGATGCTGCTTCGTATGCTTTTTTAACACCGCTTTTAATAGCGATAGCAGCGCCTACTGTATAAGCCCAAACAGCGTTTTCAAAACAAATAGGTTGAGTACTTCTTACAATTTCGTCACAATCAACGCCTTTAGCAAGACAAATTTCTCTACATTCTTCAATTGAAGAAATGCCGTATTTTGCTAAAACTTCGTTAATTTTATCAATTCTTCTTGAATATCCTTCGAATAATGCCATAATCTTGTACCTCCTTATTCTTTGCGTGGGTCAATGTACTTGAACGCATTGTCGAACTGACCGTAGTGGCCCATTGCTTTTTTATAAGCTTCGTTAGGTTCCATACCTTTCTTAATAAAGTCAGTCATTTTGCCGAGAGATACGAATTCGTAACCAACAACTTCCATATCTTCGTTAAGAGCCATTCTTGTAACGTAACCTTCAGCCATTTCAAGATATCTTGTACCTTTGCTTGCAGTTCCGTACATAGTACCTACTTGAGAGCGAAGTCCTTTACCAAGGTCTTCTAAGCCAGCGCCGATAACTAAACCGTCGTCAGAGAACGCAGATTGAGTACGACCGTAAGCAATTTGTAAGAAAAGTTCACGCATTGCCGTGTTAATAGCGTCGCAAACAAGGTCGGTGTTAAGCGCTTCAAGAATAGTTTTACCAGGTAAAATTTCAGAAGCCATAGCGGCAGAGTGAGTCATACCAGAGCAACCGATAGTTTCTACAAGTGCTTCTTGTATAATACCGTTTTTAACGTTAAGAGTAAGCTTACATGCGCCTTGTTGTGGTGCGCCCCAGCCAATACCGTGAGTTAAGCCTGAAATATCGGTGATTTGTTTAGACTTAATCCATTTGCCTTCTTCGGGAATAGGTGCAGGACCGTGGTTAGGACCTTGTTTAACGCAAACCATATTCTCTACTTCGTGTGAATATTGCATAATAGTTCCTCCATAATTTTTGTAATAAAAATCTTTAATAAGTATACCACTCACTTAATTTTTTTGCAATGCTTTTTAGTTGTTTTTTTAAAATTTAAAATAATATTTAAATTTAAAAGCGAATTTTTAGGCGTTATTTGGCGTGTAAGTTTGCTTTTTAGTAATTATGGTTAAGTTTAGCGGTAATGGTTTGTTAAAATCGTTGACAAAAGTTTAATTAAATGCTAAACTTTAATAAATTAAAAATTAAAGACCGTGACGTAGGACAAGTAGCGTCGGTTAGTTTTATAGAGAGCAGTCGGTTGGTGTAAGACTGTAAGCGTAACCGAATAGCGAATACACCTACTAAGTCGCTTTTGCAAAAGATTATCGAGTAGTGAAAGTCGGGTTTGCCCGTTACAGCAAGTAGTGTTTAACACTCGTTAAGGGGTATATTGCGAAGTATACCTAATTAGAGATGGTACCGCAAAAATTTTGCTCTCTGTAATTTGCCTAAGCAAGTTACGGAGTTTTTTATTTTAAAAGTATTGCTTTGAGCGTTACTAATTAAACGTATTGCTTTAAGCGTTGTATAAATTTTAAACGTATTGCTTTTTTAAGCGTTATATAAGGAGTTAATATGGGAATATACGAAGAACTTATTGCGCGTGGTCTTATTGCGCAAGTAACAAACGAAAATGAAATTAAAGAACTTATAAATTCGGGTAAAGCAACCTTTTATATTGGTTTTGACCCAACTGCTGACTCGTTACACGTTGGTCATTTTATGGCGCTTTGTTTAATGAAACGTTTACAAATGGCTGGAAATAAACCCGTTGTGTTAATTGGTGGCGGTACTGCTATGGTTGGCGACCCGTCGGGCAGAACTGATATGCGTCAAATGATGACGGTTGAAACTATCGCTCATAACGTAGAATGTTTTAAAAAACAAATGGCGCGTTTTATTCAATTTGAAGGGGATAACGCCGCTATAACCGTTAATAATGCCGATTGGCTTTTAAGTCTTAATTACGTTGACGTTTTGCGTGAAGTTGGCGCGTGTTTTTCAGTTAATAATATGTTAAGGGCTGAATGCTATAAACAACGTATGGAAAAGGGTTTATCTTTCCTTGAATTTAACTATATGATTATGCAATCTTACGATTTTTACTACTTGTATCAAAAATATGGTTGCAATATGCAGTTTGGTGGCGACGACCAATGGTCAAACATGCTTGGCGGTACTGAACTTATAAGAAGAAAACTTGGTAAAGACGCTCACGCTATGACTATTACTTTACTTATGAATAGCGAAGGTAAAAAGATGGGTAAAACGGCAAGTGGCGCAGTTTGGCTTGACCCTAATAAAACTTCTCCGTTTGATTTTTATCAATATTGGCGTAACGTTAGCGATGCCGACGTTTTAAAATGTATTCGTATGCTTACCTTTATTCCGCTTGAAGAAATTGACAAGATGGATAAATGGGAAGGCGCTGAACTTAACCGCGCTAAAGAAATTTTAGCGTTTGAACTTACAAAACTCGTTCACGGTGAAGAAGAAGCGGTTAAGGCTGAAAAACAAGCAAAGGCTGCTTTTGGCGGTGACGTTGATAATATGCCTGAAGTTGAAGTTTCTAAAGACCTTTTAACTATTATGGACGTTATGGTAAGCGCTGATATAACTAAATCTAAAGGCGAGGCAAGACGTCTTGTCGAGGGTGGCGGTGTTATTATTAACGACAAAAAACTCACGGTAAACGACTTAAATTTAACTGACGATATTAAAGCGGAAGGCTCGTTTATTCTTCATAAAGGTAAAAAAGTTCACGTTAAGGTAATTTTAAAATAATTATTAAATGAAAAATCAATTTTTAAGCATAAAAAAAGACGGTGTTTTGGAAACGATAATAGAAAAATCACGCTTTATTTGTACCGTAAAACGCGTTGAAAATGAAGATGATGCTAAAAATTTCGTGCTTTCAATTAAAAAGAAATATCCAGACGCTACTCATAATTGTTACGCTTACGTTGCCGATGCTGACGGTGTATACGCTCGTTTTTCAGACGACGGCGAACCGCAAGGCACGGCGGGACTTCCTATGCTTGACGCTTTAAAAAATAAAGGTGTATTTTGTACGGCGGTAGTTGTTACAAGGTATTTTGGTGGAGTTAAACTTGGAACGGGCGGTTTAGTTCGCGCCTATCAAGGTAGCGTAATTAAGGCGATAAACGAAATTGGGGTGGCAAGTAACGTTTATAGCGCCACTTTTAAAACGGAAGTAGCGTATAACGTTTTGCCGTTAATTTTAAAACTTATTGAAGGTAAAAAGTGGATTAAAAACGACGTTGAATATCTTAACAATAGCGTTGCTATAACGTTTAGCGCGCCCATTGAAGAAAGTGATGGTATTTTTGATAAAATTCGCGATTATTCCTCTGGAAAGTCCACCGTTTTGAAAATTAAAGAAGGGTATTTAGAGTATTGATATGAAAGTTGTTACGGCGCTTAAACAACAAACTAAAAACGGTAAAAGAGTTAATTTATATCTTGACGATAAGTTTTATTGCGGTCTTGATTTAATTACCGTAATGAAATACCGAATTAAAGTAGGCGCTGAGTTTTCAGAGAGTGAAATTATAAAAATTCAGTATGATGAAGAAAGCAATTCTGCCTTTAACTACGCGTTAACTTCTTTAAGTAAAAGCGTTAAAACTGAAAAGGAAATTACTCAAAAATTACTAAGAAAAGGCTATCTTTTTGAAATTGTAGAGCAAGTTATTGCTAAACTAAAAGATTATGGATTTTTAAACGACGGCGAATACGCTACAAGGTATTATAATACTTATTCAAACAAAAAGGGTAGTAGGCTTATCAAAATGGAGTTAAAAAGAAAAGGCGTAGACGATAAAACGCTTAACGACTTTGATTTTGATAGTAATAGCGAACTAAATAGCGCTATTGAGATAGCAAAAAAATACGTTAAAAACAAAGAAGTAGACATAAAAACTTTTTCTAAATGTTACAAGTATTTACTATCAAAAGGTTTTTCGTATGAAGATAGTAAAAAGGCGTGTGAAATTGCCGTTGGTATACAAGTTGAAGATTAAAAATTGTCAACTTTTATCAGTAATTTTTAATAAAATTCAAGCTAAAATGAAAAAATTCGTAGCAAGATTGCTACGAATTTTTATTTACTAAATTTTAATCGTTTATTGGAACTTCGTTAGTATTAGCGTCGCTAAATAAATGTTTTATTGCTTGCGATAGGTATGAAACTGCTACAATTTCAATCTTGTCAGAGTATTTTTTAACGGCGTTATAATTGTATTTAGGAATAATTATTTTTTTAAATCCAAGTTTTATACTGTCAACTACTCTTTTTTCTGCTTGGGTAACGCCACGAACTTCGCCTGTTAATCCAAGTTCTCCAAAAGCGGTAACGTGCTTATCTATGGCTATATTTTTGTTTGCGCTTGCAAGTGATAAAGCGAGCGCTAAGTCGCAACTTGGTTCGCTAAGTTTTATTCCGCCCATTGCGTTCATATAAACGTCTTGATTATAAAAGGGTAGGTAAGCCTTTCTTTCAAGTACGGCAATAATTAACACCATGCGGTTATAATCTATACCAAGTGGCATACGCCTTGGCATACCGAAAACCGTTTTCGATATTAGACTTTGAATTTCAACGGGCATACATCTATTACCACTAATTGACGGAGTAACTATACTTCCCGCGCTCGTTCCGCGGTTTTCACTCATAAATAAACCGTTATAATCTTTAACGTCTTTAACGCCTTTATCCGTCATTTCAAAAACGCCTACTTCTTCTGCCGAGCCAAAACGGTTTTTAACGGCACGGAGTAGTTTAGTGTTATCCGACGGTTCGCCTTCAAAATATAAAACGGTATCCATAATATGTTCTAAAACTTTAGGACCTGCAATATTTCCGTCTTTTGTAACGTGGCCAACGATAAACACCGTTTTGTGTTTAGATTTTGCAAGTCGCATAAGTCTTGACGCGCACTCTCTAACTTGAGTAACCGAGCCTGCCGAACTTTGAAGTTCGCTTAAATATATCGCTTGAATACTGTCAATTATAATAAAATCAAAATCGTCCGCCACCGTTTCAATGCTTTCAAGACGGCATTCGTTTAAAATTTTAAGTTTTTCGCCGTCAACCGATAGTCTATCGCAACGAAGTTTTACTTGAGATAAACTTTCTTCCGCGGTAACGTATAAAACGTTATAGTCTTTACTTAACTTGCCTGAAACTTGAGTTAAAAGGGTAGATTTACCAATTCCCGGGTCGCCGCCAATTAAAATAATAGAGTAAGGAACTATTCCACCGCCAAGAACTGTGTCAAACTCGGCAATTCCGCTTTTAATTCTTATTAAATGTTCTTTTTTAATTTCGTTTAACGCAAGCGGTTTTGCTTTGGTAACCTTGTCGCTACTACCAAAAGCGTTAACTTGTTCTTCAATTTCTTCAACTAACGTGCCGAACTTTCCGCAAACGGGACATTTGCCAAGCCATTGCGGACTAATACCGCCACATTCTTGACAAACGTATTTTGACGTTTGTTTTTTCATATATAACTCCTTACTTATCTATCTTTTTAACCGTGCAGTACGCTTGAACGGCAATACCTTCTTCGCGACCTACAATACCAATTCCTTCAAGGGTAGTTAAAGAAATACCAATTTTGTCGGTAGGTAAATTTAACGCCTTACTAAGATTTTCAGTAATTTGAGGGACGTATTTCATCATCTTAGGTTTTTCAGCCATAACTACTGCCGAAATATTATTTGGCGCGTATCCGCTATTACTTAGCATAGCCATTACTTTGTCGAGTAAAATCATACTCGAAATATCTTTATACTCAGGGGATTTATCACTAAAGTGATAACCTATATCGCGCATTGAAACGGCGGACAATAACGCGTCCATTATAGCGTGAGTTAAAACGTCGGCGTCGCTATGACCTAAAAGACCTTTATTATGCTCGATTTCAATACCGCCGAGAATGAGTTTTCTACCTTCAACAAGTTTGTGAAGGTCAAAGCCCGTTCCAACTCTAATATCGGTATTAACTACTTGGTTAAAATCTTCTGGGTAGGTGAGTTTTAGGTTGTTTTCTTGACATTCAACGACTTTGCATCTTCCAACGTAAGCGCAATACACGCCGGCGTCGTCGGTAAATTTTGAACTGTCTTTACAAAGCGAGTAGGCGCGTTTAATATCGCAAGTTAAAAACCCTTGCGGAGTTTTAGCGTAATACTTTCCATTGCGTGACGACGATAAAATATTACCTTTACCGTCAGTATCTAAAACGGTATCAACGCAAGGCGCTGAAACGACACCGCTACCATACTTAGCAACGGATAAAACGCACCTTTCAATCGTTTCCTTATATATATAGGGGCGCGCGCCGTCGTGTATCAAAGTAATACCGTCGTCAATTGTTTCAAGGGCGTTTTTTATAGAGTCAAAACGCGTTTGACCGCCTTTAACGTAAGATATTTTTTTAGTTATATTTTTAAGCGCGAGTTGCATTTTGTCAAGTTCGCCGTCTTTATAAACTACTATAATTTGGTCTATAAGCCTACACTCGTCAAACGCTTTAACAGTTTTAAAAATTACCTGCTCGTTGCCAAGGTAAGAAAAAACTTTATTTTCATTTTGTTTTGCGCGACTTCCGCTACCAGCCGCCGCGATTATTGCGTAAACAACGTTATTTTTCATACTTCTCCTTACGTTTAAAATTAGTCGTTAATAATTTCGTATAAAAGAGGGGCTTCGTCTTTTTTTACCGTTTCTTTAATTTCAAGAATACGGAATTTTAAATTTCCAACCCCGAAACGAACTTCTACAACGTCGCCAATTTTTATTTTGTACGACGGTTTAACTTCTTTGCCGTTAACGCTAACTTTACTATTGTCGCACGCTTCTTTGCTAACCGAACGACGCTTTAAAATTCTTGAAATTTTTAAAAATTTATCAATTCTCAAAATAAACTCCTTACGTTTTCTACAAAATTCGTAAAAATTTTTTAATTTATTTTAATAAAATAACGAAAAATAATTGACATATTTACAACGTTAAATTATAATATTAAAATGCTAAAATGTAATAATAGCGTCTTTTTGTCCTTTTTTCAAAAAATAACGCTATTTAAAAGCAACTTTGCGAGGCGTATAAATTACATTTATAAGTTCGAAATTACCGAACAATCGAATTTGTACTGTGTCATTATACAGCAAAAGCAAAAAATAATCAAGATGTTTTACAATTTTTTAAAGGAGTGTAAATAATGCGTAATTTACAAACAGTAAAATGCGGTAACGTGGAAAGAAAGACTTTTGCAAAAATTTCAGAAGTTCAACCTATGCCTTATCTCGTAGAAGTCCAAAAAGATTCTTACGACGCTTTCATTAGTGAAGGTATTGGTGAAGTGTTTGAAGATTTTTCGCCCATTACCGATATGGCAGACCGTTATGAACTTTATTTTCTCGACTATAACCTTAACGGTAAACCAAAATATACTGAAAAAGAATGTAGGGAAAGAGACGTTACTTACGCCGTTCCGCTTGAAGTTAACGTAAGCCTTCATAATAAAGTGACGGGTGAAGTTATCAATCAATGCGTGTTCATGGGCGATTTACCAAAAATGACTAATAGCGGTTCGTTTATCATAAACGGCGCTGAACGTGTAGTCGTTTCTCAACTCGTTCGTTCACCGGGCGTGTATAACGTATACTCGCAAGATAAAACCGGTAAAAAACTTTACGCTACCACCGTTATGCCTAACCGTGGCGCTTGGCTCGACTTTGAACTCGATTCGCAAGACGTTTTATGGGTTCACGTTGACAAAGCGCGTAAGGTATTAGCAACTACGTTCTTGCGCGCCCTTGGTTTCGGCACGAATGAATTGATTTTAAACGTATTTGGCAACAATAAAGTTATTCTTGCTACTCTTGAAAAAGATACTTGCGAAAGCGAAGCGGAAGGCTTATTTGAAGTTTATAGACGTTTAAGACCGGGCGATATGCCGAGTGAAGAGGCTGTTAAACAACACCTTAAAAACACTCTTTTCGACGTGAAGAGATACGACTTAGCAAGAGTTGGTAGATATAAATACAATAAGCGTCTTTGCTTATCTAACAGAATAGTTGGTTGCACGCTTGATACCGATATCGTTAACGACGATGGCGAGATTATTGCTCAAGCAGGCGAAGTTGTAGATAAAATTCTTGCTAAAGCAATTCAAAACTCGGGTATTTCCGCTGTTGAAGTTAGAGATGCTGACGGTACAAGCCATACCGTAATTTCTAACGGCGTTGTAGACTTTACTGAAGTTACAGGCGCTCCTTATAGACCGTTTGGTTTAATTGAAACGGTATATTATCCAAACCTTAAGTTCTCTTACGAAATTGCCGAAATGTGTAAGACGATGTCCGTTGAAGATATTGCAGAACTTAAAAAGAGTCAAATTAACGACCTTTACTATTTTGAAGAAATTTCGGCTGAACGTCTTGCAGAAGAAAAACCTGAAGACAAGAAGAATGAAGAAATTAGAAAATATATTCGCATTAAATTCGTAGAGGCGTGCAAACTTTTCCACGAAATTATTAGCGAAGGCAATATTCCTTCTAAACTTTCTGCTGAAACTAAGAAAGTTTTAAAACCAATTATTGAAAAACTCAACCACAAACACGTTACCGTTGACGATATCGTTGCGTCTGTTTCTATCAATACCGACCTTAATTACAACATTGGTACTATTGATAATATCGACCACCTTGGTAACCGTCGCGTAAGAAGTGTTGGTGAACTTTTACAAAATCAATTTAGAATTGGTATTAACAGACTTGAAAGAGTTATTAAAGAGCGTATGAATACGCAAGACCCTAAAGACGTAACTCCACGCGGACTTATTAACGTACGCCCTGTAAGTTCGGCTATTAGAGAGTTCTTCGGCTCGTCGCAACTTTCTCAATTCATGGATCAAACTAACCCGATTGCAGAACTTACTCACAAGCGTAAACTTTCAGCGTTAGGTCCTGGCGGTCTTAATAGAGAAAGAGCAACGTTCGAAGTTCGTGACGTTCACTATACTCATTACGGAAGAATGTGTCCTATCGAAACGCCGGAAGGTCAAAATATCGGTCTTATTACGTCACTTTCTTCTTATGCTAAAATTAACGAATTCGGCTTTATTGAGTCGGCTTATAGAAGGGTGGAAAACGGAGTTGTTACTACCGTTGTTGACTATCTTACCGCCGACGAAGAAGACGAGTTTACAGTTGCTCAAGCAAACGAACCGCTTGATAATAACGGACGTTTTATCAACGAGCGTATTACTTGTAGAAGAAGAGAAGAAGTGCTTGAAGTACTTGCTAGCGAAGTTGATTATATGGACGTATCTCCAAAACAACTCGTATCAGTTGCAACGGCGCTTATTCCTTTCCTTGAAAATAGCGATACGAACCGCGCGCTCATGGGTTCGAACATGCAACGTCAAGCAGTTCCACTTTTAAGACCTGAAAACGCAATCGTAGGTACTGGTATTGAAGCCAAAATCGCTTACGACTCAGGCGTTATGGTTATCGCTCAAGAAGACGGTGAAGTTGTTGCTGTTTCTGGTAGAGAAATAGTAATTAAAGATAACGAAGGTAACGAAAAAGTTTATACTCTTAAGAAATTTGAAAGATCTAACCAAAGCACTTGTCTTAACCAAAAACCAATTGTAAGCGTTGGTCAAATGGTAAAGAAAGGCGATATTTTAGCCGACGGTCCTGCAACGGCAAACGGTGAACTTGCCCTTGGTAGAAACATTCTTATCGGTTATATGACTTGGGAAGGTTACAACTACGAAGACGCTATCTTACTTTCTGAAAAACTCGTTCAAGACGATATATTCACGTCTATTCACATTGAAAAGCACGAAATAGAAGCTCGTGATACTAAACTTGGTCAAGAAGAAATTACAAGAGATATTCCTAACCTTAGTGAAGACGCTCTTAAAGACCTTGACGAAGACGGTATTATTAGAATTGGCGCTGAAGTTACAAGCGGTGATATATTAGTAGGTAAAGTTTCGCCAAAAGGTGAAGTTGAACTTACCCCTGAAGAAAGACTTTTACGCGCTATTTTCGGTGAAAAGGCGCGTGAAGTTAAAGATACGTCGCTCAAAGTTCCTCACGGTGAAGGCGGTATCGTTGTAGACGTTAAAGTGTTTACTAGAGAGAATAAAGACGAACTTGACCCAGGCGTAAGTAAACTCGTTAGAGTTTATATTGCTCAAAAGAGAAAGATTTCCGTTGGTGACAAGATGGCGGGTCGTTACGGTAATAAGGGCGTTATTTCAAGAATTTTACCTGAAAGCGATATGCCTTTCCTTGCAGACGGTACACCACTTCAAATAGTTCTTAACCCACTTGGCGTTCCATCTCGTATGAATATCGGTCAAGTACTTGAAGTGCACTTAGGATTAGTATGTAAACAACTCGGATGGAAGATTGCTACGCCTGTATTCGACGGCGCAAGCGAAAAAGACATTCGCGAACTTTTACAAGAAAACAACATTGTAAATCCTGACGGCGAAGTTGACGGTAAAATTCAACTTTACGACGGACGCACGGGCGAACCTTTTGAAAATAGGGTAACCGTTGGTACAATGTACATGATTAAACTTCACCACCTTGTTGACGATAAAATTCACGCTCGTTCAACTGGTCCATACTCACTTGTAACTCAACAACCTCTCGGCGGTAAAGCGCAGTTTGGTGGTCAAAGATTTGGTGAAATGGAAGTTTGGGCGCTTGAAGCATACGGCGCTGCTCACATTCTTCAAGAAATGCTTACCGTTAAGTCTGACGACGTAATGGGTAGACTTAAAACTTACGATGCAATCGTAAACGGTGACCATATTAGTGAAGCGGGCATACCTGAATCGTTCAAAGTTTTACTTAAAGAATTACAAGCGTGCGCGCTTGATATGAAAGTTCTTACTGAAAACAACGAAGAAATTTCGCTTAAAGAACTTACTGAAGAAACTATTGACGTACCGCGCGTTGATAACAAAAACGTTAAAGACTCTGGCGACGAGTTTGAAATTACGTTTGACGACGATATTGGCGACGATATCTTTACGGGTAACGACGACGATATCTTTGGCGACGATCTTGACGATTTTGATACTGACGACGAATTTAAGAGCGGTGATTTATTCGACGATTTCGACGACGTTGACACGTTTGACGATTTTGACGATGACGATATGTAAGAGAGGTAAATTAAATGTTTGAACTTAACAATTTCGACTCTATACAAATCGGCGTAGCATCTCCTGAAAAGATTAGACAATGGTCTTACGGCGAGGTGACTAAGCCTGAAACAATAAATTACAGAACTCAAAAACCTGAAAGAGACGGTTTGTTCTGTGAAAGAATATTTGGACCTACCAAAGACTATGAATGTCATTGCGGTAAGTACAAAAGAATTAGATACGCAGGCATTACTTGTGATAAGTGCGGTGTAGAAATTACTAAATCTAAAGTAAGACGTGAAAGAATGGGTCACATTGAACTTGCTGCTCCCGTTTCTCACATTTGGTACTTTAAAGGTATTCCTTCAAAAATCGCAATCGTACTTGATATGCCTCCAAAACAACTTGAACCTGTAATATACTTTGCTAACTACGTTGTGTTAGATGTTGGCGATATCAAGTTGTATCATAAAGAAGATTATATCGAACAAATTGACGATATAACTGAAAGACGTACTATTATAATAAGAAAAGAAGGCGTTGATGATCCTATCAACGAATTCGTATTCACTTATAACCCAAGAATTGAATCGCAAAAACAAGAAGCAATCGAAACTGAACGCCTTGTTGACGCTGTTCTTGCTCTTGAATATAAAGACGTTATTACCGACACTCAATACGCTGACGTTAAGAATATTCTCGGCGACGATTGCGGTATTAAAGTTGGTATGGGCGCTGAAGCGATTAAAGAACTTTTAATGGCTATCGACCTTGAAAAAGAGGTTGAAGAACTTAAAAATATTATTGCTAACAACCCGTCTAACCAAAAGAAAGTTAAAGCAACTAAACGCCTTGTTGTAGTTGAAGCGTTTAGACAATCTAATACTCGTCCTGAATGGATGATTTTAGACGTAATCCCTGTAATTCCGCCTGATTTAAGACCAATGGTACAACTTGACGGCGGTAGATTTGCAACGAGCGACCTTAACGATTTATACAGAAGAGTTATTACGAGAAATAACCGTCTTCGTAGATTTATTGAACTTAACTCTCCAGACGTTATTATCCGCGCTGAAAAGAGAATGTTACAAGAAGCGGTTGACGCGCTTATCGATAACGGTAAACACGGCAAAGCGGTAACGGGCGCTGGCGGTAGAGATTTAAAATCACTTTCTGCGTTCCTTCGCGGTAAACAAGGTCGTTTCCGTATGAACCTTCTTGGTAAACGTGTAGACTATTCTGGTCGTTCGGTTATCGTAGTAGGTCCTGAACTTAAAATTTATCAATGTGGTTTACCAAAAGAAATGGCAATCGAACTTTTCAAACCATTCGTTATGAAAGAACTCGTTGCTAACGGTACTTGCCACAACATTAAGAGCGCAAAGCGTACGGTTGAAAGAATGAAACCTTGCGTATGGGATATTCTTGAAGATATTATCAAAGACCATCCTGTACTTTTAAACCGTGCTCCAACGCTTCACAGACTTTCTATTCAAGCATTCGAGCCTGTACTTATTGAAGGTAGAGCAATTAAACTTCACCCACTCGTTTGTGGCGCGTTCAATGCCGACTTCGACGGTGACCAAATGGCAGTACACGTTCCATTAAGCGAAGAAGCGCAAGCAGAAGCGCGTTTCCTTATGCTTTCGTCTAACAATATCTTAAAACTTTCAGACGGTAAGCCTGTTATGTCGCCAACGCAAGATATGGTACTTGGTTGCTACTATCTTACTATTGACAGAAAGAAAGAAGGTTATTACTACGGCGATAACGCTCAAATAGAATACGTTGAAAGAGACGGTAAATTCTACATTGTAGAATTAAAAGAAAAAGACAAAGCAAAAATTGAAGTTATCCGTGAAGAATTCGTTGCGTCTAACATAGTAACGAGATTTGACGGAGTAATTGAAAGTTGTACGTTAACTAGCGTTTCAACGGGAAAAGTGGTTGAAAACGTTAAGAGATATTATCCATCGGTATATATAAGCAAAGAAGAAGCGCTTATGGCATACCAAACTAAACAACTTCACCTTCAAGACGAAATTAAAGTACGTCGTACGGTAACTTTACCTAACGGCGAAACGATTACCGGTATTACCAAAACTACTTGTGGTAGAATTATCTTCAACGAAGATATTCCACAAGATATCGGCTTTGTAAAACGTGAAAAACCAGAAGATTACCTTAAATTTGAAATTAACAAACTCGTAACTAAGGGCGACCTTAAAAAGATTGTTGACGCTTGCTTTAAGAAAAAATCTTCTAAATGCGCTGCAGATACTCTCGATTATATTAAATCTCTTGGTTATAAATATTCGACGGTTGGCGCTATCACTACTTCAATTTTCGATATGCACGTTCCTGAAGCAAAACAAACTATTCTTGATAAAGCGGCGGATGCTGTTCACGCAATTGAAGGTAAGTTTGAACGTGGTTTCATTACTGATGACGAAAGATATAAAGCAGTTGTTGACGTATGGACTAAAGCAACGGGTGACGTTACCGTAGAACTTGAAAAAACGCTTGATAAATTCAATCCTATTTGGATGATGGCGCACTCAGGCGCGCGTGGTTCTATCGACCAAATTAAGCAACTTTCGGGTATGCGTGGTCTTATGACTAACCCTAACGGTAAAATTATCGAAATCCCAGTTAAATCGTGTTTCCGTGAAGGTCTTACGGTATTAGAATACTTTACTTCATCTCACGGTGGACGTAAAGGTTTAGCGGATACCGCATTAAAGACGGCGGACTCTGGTTACCTTACAAGACGTCTTGTTGACGTATCTCACTCGGTAATAGTAAAAGAAGAAGACTGTTACGCTACTCTTGGTGAAACTCCAAAGGGTATGGACGTATCTGCAATCTTAGTTGACGATCCAAGAACTCCTATTGAAGAAAGAAAAGTTATAGAATCGTTAGCGGATAGACTTTCTGGTAGATTTACAACAAAAGACGTTATTCACCCAGTTACTGGCGAAGTTATCGTTGCCGGCGACACTATGATTAGCGAAGAAAAGGCTAAAGAAATAGAAAAAGCGGGTATTAAAACTGTTAATATTAGAAGCGTATTCCACTGTCGTAGCAAAATCGGCGTTTGCGCTAAGTGTTACGGTAAGAACATGAGTAACCTTTCTCCTGTACAAGTTGGCGAAGCAGTTGGTACGATTGCCGCTCAATCAATCGGTGAACCTGGTACTCAGCTTACAATGAGAACGTTCCACACCGGTGGTATTGCGTCTACGGGCGATATTACTCAAGGTCTTCCAAGAATAGTTGAACTTTTCGAAGCAAGAAGACCAGCAGGTCAAGCAGTACTTTGTGAAACTAACGGCGTTGTAACTATTATTAACAATTCTAAAGACAATCTTAGACACGTTATCGTTGAAGGCGAACGCGGTAAAAAAGATTATCCAATTCCGTTCAGCGCAGAACTTAAAGTACGCGACGGTGATATCGTAGAACCTGGTACAATATTAACAACCGGTTCAGTTTACCCACAAGAATTGCTTTCAACTAAGGGTGTTAAGGGCGTTCAAGATTACATCTTAGAACAAGTACAAACCGTATACCGTGGTCAAGGCGTTGATATTAACGATAAACACGTTGAAATCATCGTTAGACAAATGCTTTCTAAAGTATTGGTTCAAGCAAGTGGGGATACTACTTTCTTACCTGGCGAATACGTTGACGAATACAGAGTTCGTGAAGAAAACAAGCGCGTACTTTCTGAAGGTGGTAAGCCAGCAATGGTTGAAAGAATACTTTTAGGTATTACTAAAGCAGCTCTTGCTACTGAAAGTTTCTTATCAGCAGCATCATTCCAAGAAACTACGAGAGTTCTTACCGACGCTGCTATTAAGGGTAAAGTTGACCGTCTTGTAGGTCTTAAAGAGAACATCATTATCGGTAAACTTATTCCTGCTGGTACTGGTTCTAAAGAATATAAAAATTTATTACCACAAACAGTAAATTCAACCATTGAAAACGTTTGACTTAAACAATAAAAAATGTTAAAATAACTAGGTTAGAGCATAAAAAAGTGCATTTCACTCAAAAATTGGGTGAAATTGCGCCTTTTTGTGTTGTAAATTACAATGCTTTCTTTAAGCGGGAACGCTTAACGAATATTTTCCGAAAAAAACAAGGAGGTAAAAAAGTATGCCAACAATTAACCAGCTTATCAAACAAGGCAGAAGTACAGGTTTAGAAAAGAGTAAATCTCCAATCTTAAACGGTTGCCCACAAAGAAGAGGCGTTTGTCTTTCAGTTACAACGACTTCTCCTAAAAAGCCTAACTCAGCATTACGTAAAATTGCAAGAGTTCGTTTGACTAATAAGCAAGAAGGTACTGTATACATTCCTGGCGAAGGTCACAACCTTCAAGAGCACAGTTCAGTACTCATTCGTGGTGGAAGGGTTAGAGACCTTCCAGGTGTTCGTTATCATATTATCCGTGGTACTCTTGATACTGCAGGCGTTGCAAAACGTAAACAATCAAGAAGTAAATACGGCGCTAAGAAGCCTAAATAAGATATAACGAATTAACAATTTAACCTACTTGTCGGAAAGTATTCAAAGTATCCCGATTTTGTAGGCAGTATGTTGCGTTTGCAACAGAAGGTTCACCGCTAAGGCGTGTGATAGCTGTACAAGGGTTTACCCTTAAAATTTTAAAGGAGGACAAATAATTATGCCAAGAAGAGGCAACGTTCCTAAAAGAGACGTGTTACCAGATCCAATTTACGGTAGTAAAGTTGTAACTAAACTCGTAAACCAAATCATGGTAGACGGTAAAAAAGGAATTGCACAAAGCATCGTTTACGCTGCTTTTGATAAAATGAAAGAAAAAACCGGTCAAGATGCAATGGAAGTGTTCAATCAAGCAATGAACAACGTAATGCCGGTACTTGAAGTTAAAGCAAGAAGAGTTGGTGGTTCAAACTATCAAGTTCCTATTGAAATCAGACCTGAAAGAAGACAAACTCTCGCTATCCGTTGGATTGTTATCAATGCAAGAAAGAGAAGCGAAAGAGAAATGGCTGATAAACTTGCTAACGAATTACTTGACGCTATGAACAACACAGGTGGTTCGGTTAAGAAGAAAGAAGATACTCATAAAATGGCTGAAGCAAATAAAGCTTTTGCTCATTATAGATATTAAATATACTTACTGTTTTGATTAATCTAATTAATCAAAACAGTTTTATTGATTGTACATAATAGATAATATAATAAGTAATAATAAGAGTAATAAGAATGAATTTTTAATAAGGAGGATAATAATGGCAAGAGAGTTTCCACTTGAAAAATTTAGAAACATAGGAATAATGGCCCATATTGATGCTGGAAAAACTACTACAACTGAAAGAATTCTTTTTTACACAGGAAAAACTCATAAAATTGGTGAAGTTCATGAAGGTCAAGCTACAATGGACTGGATGGTTCAAGAGCAGGAAAGAGGAATAACTATAACTTCTGCTGCAACTACTTGCGAATGGAAAGGGTATGCAATTAATATTATAGATACTCCCGGACACGTGGATTTCACAGTTGAAGTTGAACGTTCACTTAGAGTTTTAGATGGAGCTATTACAGTATTAGATGCTAAAAGCGGAGTAGAGCCTCAAACAGAGACAGTTTGGAGGCAAGCTGATAAATATAGAGTTCCAAGAATTGTTTATGTAAATAAAATG
>CALDOZ010000025.1 GCA_937912025.1 uncultured Clostridia bacterium
GCGATGGGAGATGTACTTTGCGTACACGAGCAAGCCAAAACGCAATAATTAAGCGTATAACGCCGTTTGTATCACTTTAAAAAGAATTGAACGCCAGCAAGTATTATTAAAAACCCTCCGAATATTCTTTTTAAAAGTTCACCTTCTATAACGCTTGCAAGTAGGCTTGCGCCAACGGCAACTAAAACGGCGGGGATAATTATCCATAATAAATCTTTATACTTTACAAGTTTATTTTTTATGTGAAAAATTAAAACAACGATAGCCATAGGTATAAAACTTATTAAGTTAACCGTTTGAGCATCGTGTTGCGCAATTGATAAAAACACTATAAGAATTGGTATTAAAACAGTCCCTCCGCCCATACCCATTCCGCCGGGGATACCGCCTAAAAATCCTGCTATAGCGTAATAAATTAAGTTAACGTCTATCATAATACACCTTTAAAAAAACAAAAGTTTAACGCCGGCAACTAGCATTAGCACGGCAAAAATTTTAGTAATTACCGAGTTTGAAAACTTTTTAAGTAATACCGCGCCTAGTATTCCGCCCGCTATTACACCAACACCTACGGCGATAGTGAGTTTTAGTTTGAAGTAGCCTTTTATAACGTAAATTATAGCGCTTATTATTGATACTGGAAGTATTACAGCAATAGCGGTAGCGTGCGCCTTTTTAGGTTCGTAACCGCAAAGCATAGTAAGTACGGGTACAGTTATCATTCCGCCACCACCACCAAAAAGCCCGTTACACAGTCCCGTTAGCGCTCCTGCTAAGACTAAAAAGAATTTTTCTTTTACATTTTTTTTATTCATAGAATAAGTGTTTGCAATTTAATTTTTATAATACAGTTTACAAAAAAATATTTGACGGTATATAAAATTTAACGTAAAAGTTACAACTTTTTAGTGTTAAACAAAAAAATGGGTAAAAACGTAGTGAAAAATGGGTATAAAAAAATAAAAATTTACTCATTATTATTGCAATTTAGTTTGAAATAGTATATACTATAAAAGTATTAGATTATCAACGCGTGCGTACGCGTATACGCTTTTTGCGTTTTAATAAGTACGCTTTGCGTTATTATAGGTGGCTTATGACGACAACTAACAAATTTAAAAAATATCTTATCGCTTTATTATCGTTAATGCTTGCGTTTATGCTTGCATTCGTTTGCGCGTGCGACAATACCGAAACGGACGATTCTGGCGACAATTCGGGCGACGATACTGAAACTGAAGAAACTGTTACCGACTATCAAAAAATAGCAAACGGCGACTTTGAGTTTTATACTGACGAAAATACGTCTTACCCTTACCTTTCATCTATTAGATGGACAAGAAGTAACGATAAAAGCATTTCAAGCGCAACTACTTCTTCATTCTCTTCAGGTGTTATAGACACGAGTGACGATGCCTACACAAATCTTGGCGCAAATTCTAAACCAGGTCAAGAAGGTAGCAAAATAAATCCACGCACTCCTGAATATTTTGGTCTTGTAAATAACGAATACGATAAAGAAGACGAAGATAAACGCGTTAACCCTAACGTTAAGGGAAGCAAAATTCTTATGATTAACAATAAGGTTACTGCTATTCCTGGTCAAGGCACGGCGCAAAAATTTAGTTCGGCTTCAACAATCGCCGTACTTCAAAACACCTACACAAGACTTTCAGTTTGGGTTAACACTTACGAAATTAACACTATCGTTCCTGAAAAGAAAGGTAAAGTTGGCGCGTATATTTCACTCACCAACAAAGTAGGTTCTACTGAGTACGAAAATATTTTAGTTGATAATATCGACACTAAGGGCGAGTGGGCTGAATTCGTTGTTTTTGTTGAAGGCTCTCAAATCAATACCGTTAACTTAACTTTAACGCTTGGTCTTGGTAGAGGTTCAAAATCTAATACGGACGGTTACGTTGAAGGTTTTGCTTACTTTGATAACGTTAGCGTAAAAAGTTATACTAAAGCGGAATACCAAGAATTAGCAGAATTAGCAGTTACTGCTGACAAAACTATTTCTATTACTGACGACACTCAAAAATCCGAGTTTAAAACTGACCTTGCCGGCGTTACTTACGAAAAAAACGCAAGCGCTCGCTTTACTAAGTATACTTTACTTTTAACTTACCCTATCGCCGAACTTGCTGAAAGTAATCAAGTAGCAGTTACAAACGGAACTGCAACATTTAACACTACCGTTGCTAAACCTGGACATGATTTCGCTACTGGAAATACGTTTGTTCAAGACAAATATAACACTATTAAAGATAATGCTCCTAACGGCGTAAAAGAAGCCCTTACGGAAGATAAAGACATTACTAAATTCGGCGATACAAATCCATACGTTGCATACGTTAATTTTGAAAACCCATCTTCAGCAACTTATGATACTGACAGCATTCAACTTGACGCTGGTAAATACAAAATCGTAACCTTCTACGCTAAATCTAAAATTACTAACACTTCTTCTTACGTTGCGAAAGTTAACCTTAAAGAAGTTGGTAAAGACGCGGTAAGTTTATTTAGCGACGTTACCACTACTAAGGAAGAAGGCGATTACGGTTACTGGACTAAATACACCGTAGCAGTTTACAATCCAACCGATACGGCTACCGAGTTTACAATCAATATGACTTTCGGTATGGTTAAAGGCGAATATACGGATAAACCGTCTTGGGACCTTCCTAAAGGCTACGCGATACTTGCTGATATTAAACAAGTTGAAGTTAACGAAGATATTTATAATAACCTTCTTACAAGTTCTTACGTTGTAAAACAAACAGTTCACGGCGACTATCTTAACTTTGACGATAGCGAAGAAGACGAAACGTCTTACGACCAATACAGCATTGTAACAGACGTTACTCAACAAACTGAAATTGCATTTAAGCCAACAAGTAATATTACTAACTTCACTTTTAAAGGTGATAGAAATAAAACCACTGCTGGTATAGTTAATAGTAAATACAATAACGGCGACGGTACTTACGGCGAAAACAACGTTGAAATTGCTAACCTTGACACACTTAACGAACTTAAACTTTTAAGAAACGATAATTTAACTTACAACGACCACGCTCAAGCAATAGTTTTATACAATAAAGAAGAAACTACGTCTTCAATCCAAACTCCTAAGGCTACGCTTAACGCTAACTCTTATTCGGTAATAATAGTTAAACTTCGTGTAACTGGTAACGCTACTGCTAACGTTTACTTATCAGGAATGGATTATAACGAAAGCAAAGGATACTACGAACTTATTTCAGTTAAAGGCGATGAAGACGGTGACCAAGCAACTTTATCTGCTACCGTAAACAAAGATTCTCATAAATACGACGTATGGACGGAAGTTTGCTTCTACGTTGCAACTGGTAACAAAGCAATTGATTACCGCGTTGAAATTTGGAATGGTGGACGCGACAGTGCTAGCGCTGGAACAGTATTTATTGATAACGTTTACATTTCTGAATCTTCTAAAACAAGTTTTGATGCTGACAAGGCTCAATTTAAAGCAAATTACGCTGCCGAAGGAAGCGAATACATCTTCACTTCATTCAACTACACAAGAACTGCAACCGTTCTTTATACAGACGAAGATGGTAACGACGCTACTAAAGAGCGTACGTTCGAGCCTAGCGAAGTATATTCAGGCAACTCTCTTGTAAAATTCGTATCGTACGAAGCAATTGACGCAGACGCTGAAATTGACGAAAGAACTCCTGAAGAAGACTCTTCAACTGAAGAAGACGTTACCACAGAAGAAACTGACCCATACAAAGCGTCACTTTCTCAAAGTTTACCACTCTTAATAATTTCAGGTATTATTGCAGGCGTATTAATAATTGCAATTGTAGTTGTTATTGTTAGAACTAAAGTTAAAAAGAAAGTTAAAGCAACTGAAAAACGTAAAACGTATTACGATAGAAACAGTAGAGATAATACACTTGCTAAAATAAATGAAAAGAAAGCAAAAATTAATCTTGAAAAAGACGATAACCCTACTGAATACGACTACGAAGAATCGGCTAAAATAGGCGACGATGATGATACAACTGACGATACAACCGATGATACGACAATAGACGATACTACTACTGACGATACAACGGTAGAAGACGTTATTATCATTGACGACGAAACAGTTACCGACGGTACAACTACTACTGACGATACAACAAGTGATACCACTACTGACACAACTACCGACGATACTAACGCCTAAAACTTAAAAACTTACCCCCTACTCTTTACCTTTTAGTAAAGTTAGGGGGTATAATTTTTTATAAGAAAATGGAGTTGCAAAATTTAGCAACTCCATTATTTTTTATATAAGATTATTTATTTAAATATTTTAGTATCGTATTATAACCCATATCTAATATTTTAGATAAAACCAAAGCGGTCGTCTACTCTATCGAGTTGTTCCCAAGGAAATTCAGGTCTACCAAAGTGACCGTAAGCAGCGGTATTGCGATAAATAGGACGGCGAAGTTTTAACGTTTCTATAATTGCGTAAGGGCGTAAATCAAATTCTTTTGTAACGATATCAGCAATTTCACCGTCACTAAGAACGCCAGTACCGTCAGTATTGATAAATACTGAAAGTGGTTTTGCAACGCCAATAGCGTAAGAAAGTTCAAGAGTACACTCTTTTGCTAAGCCTGCAGCAACTATATTTTTACAAATATATCTTGCCATATACGCAGCGCTTCTATCAACTTTAGTTGGGTCTTTACCAGAGAACGCTCCGCCACCGTGAGGACAACTACCGCCGTAAGTATCAACGATAATTTTTCTTCCCGTCAAACCACTATCGCCGTGAGGACCACCAATTTCAAAACGTCCCGTTGGGTTGATGTAGTATTTAGTATTTTCGTCTAAAAGTTCGCTAGGTAAAACGGCTTCAATAACTACTTTTTTAATATCTTCACGCAATTTTTCAGTAGTAACGTTTTCAGAATGTTGAGTAGAAATAACTACCGCATCAATTCTCTTTACCTTTTTACCGTCATATTCAACAGTAACTTGGCTTTTACCGTCTGGGCGAAGATAGTCTAATATGCCTTGTTTTCTAACTTCAGAAAGTCTTCTAGTGAGTTTGTGAGCAAGAGTTATAGCAATAGGCATATACTCTTCAGTTTCGTCACACGCGTAACCAAACATCATACCTTGGTCGCCTGCGCCGATAACGTCGGCTTTATCGCCACCAGCGCGGTGTTCAACCGAACTGTTTACGCCCATAGCGATATCAGGACTTTGCTCTCTAATACTTGTAATAACACCGCAAGTTTCAGCATCAAAACCAAACTTAGCGCGAGTATAACCAATTTCTTTAACCGTTTGCCTTGCAATTGACGCTATATCAACGTAGCAAGAAGTTGTAATTTCACCCATAACGAGTATAAGACCAGTACAGCAAGAACATTCGCATGCAACTCTCGCTTCAGGGTCTTTAGCCAAAATGGCGTCTAAAACAGCGTCTGAAATTTGGTCGCAAACTTTATCAGGATGACCTTCGGTAACACTTTCGCTTGTAAAAAATTTATTCATAACAACACCTCGTAATTTTCTTGTGTATTGTGGTCTTTACACTTTAATAGTAAAAGTTTTAGTTATAACCTTATTAAACAAAACTTATAGAAATAGTATAAAGCCTTTTTAAACGTTTGTCAAATAACTTTTCAAGTGTTACAATAAAATACGGAAAAAGTAAGGAGTTAATTATGTCGCTATGCAATAGATGCCCAAACAACTGTGGCGTTGATAGGAAAAACGGCAAGGTTGGAGCGTGTGGCGTTGACGAAAACTTAAAAATTGCTAAGTATTACCTTCATAAGTTTGAAGAGCCTATAATTAGCGCCGTTAACGGTTCGGGCACGGTGTTTTTTACAGGTTGCAGTTTAAAGTGCGTATTTTGCCAAAACTACTCGCTATCACGAAACGAGCGCGGTAAAATTATAACGCCTAGCAATTTAGCGGATATTTTTAAACAACTTGAAGATATGGGCGCTGATAATATCAATCTTGTAACGCCAACGCACTACACTACTGAAATTGCAAAAGCGTTAGATTTATATAAGCCTAATATTCCAATAGTATATAACACTCACTCTTACGAAAAGTTAGAAAATCTTAAATTTATTAACGATTATGTTGATATTTATTTGCCCGACTTAAAGTTTTTTAGTCCAAAAGTAAGCGCGAGATACACGGTTAAAAGCGATTATTTTGAAAAGGCAAGCAACGCCGTAAAGTTTATGATGCAAGCAAAAAAGACGGTAATTGACGGCAACAAAATGCTTAGTGGCGTTATAGTTAGACATTTAATACTTCCGCTTAATAAAAATGATAGTAAGTCCATTATTAAATGGTTTAGCGAAAATAAAAACGGCGGAGCGTATTTTTCATTAATGGCTCAATACACCCCTTACGGTGACTACGCCAAATACCCAGAACTTAGTAGGTCTATTACTAAAAAAGAATACGATAGCGTTTTAAACTATTTAATGGATTTAAACGTTACCGATTGTTTTATTCAACAATTAAATTCGTCAAGCGAAAAGTTTATACCCGATTGGGATTATTAATTATTATTTACAAACTTTTACTTTTTTCCCTTTCGTTTTTTAGCGTTAAAATAATCTTTTAAAATTACGCCTACCTCGTCCGGTTCAGCGTTTATAAGTTTAGTTAATATAGTTTTACGTTCTTTATCAATATTTTTCATGCTTTTATTATACCCTTTTTTGTAAAACTTAAACTTAATTGCTATTTATCTTTTTGCAAAATTATATTGACTTTAATTAAATACGCTATTAAAATATTATATGTAATTTATAAGGAGTTTTTGTGAGCGTTAGACAAGGTTACGAACAATTAGGGGTTGAAGGCTACTATAAAGAGCACGGATTAGATTACGTTAACCCTCATATAGATAAAATTACTCATTTACTTAACTTAGATGAAGTTAAAGAGTATATTGGCGACAGCGTTTTAGACCTTTGTTGTGGCGGTGGTGAAGTTACTACTATTTTAAACTCTCAATCAAAGCAATATAGTATTGACGGAGTTGACCCATATACCGCTTTGGCGTATAAGAAAAACACGGGTAAAACTTGCATGCCTTATACTTTTAAAGATATTGTTTTAGGTAAGTTAGATAATAAAAAATACGATACTATAATTTGCAGTTTTGCTATGCATTTATGCGAACTTTCTATGCTAAATATGCTTTTATTTAGACTGTCTAACATATCAAACACTTTAATAATTTTAACTCCACACAAACGCCCCGTAATTAAAAACTGGTGGAAACTTCAAAAAGAAATTATATTTGAAAGAGTTAAACTTAGAATATATACTAAAATTTAATAAAATTAAAAACACGCTAAACTTTAAAAGTGTAGCGTGTTTTTTTAGTTATGTATTATTAAACGGTTATTAATATCCCGTTGAACCAAAACCGCCTTGACCTCTTTTAGTATCGTCAAGACTGTCAACTTCTTCATACTCGGCGCGAAGGTAAGGCGCTATTACAAGTTGAGCAATTCTTTCGCCTTTTTGAACTGTTTGTGGAACGTTACCGTGATTATGAAGGGCGACTTTTATTTCGCCACGGTAGTCACTATCGATTACGCCTACTTTATTTGCAGGGGCAAGATTACGCTTGCAAGCCATTCCGCTACGCGCGTATACAAGGCCTACTAATCCTTGTGGTATAGCAGTTGCAATGCCCGTACCTAAAAACGCCGTTTCGCCGGGAGCGATTGTAACTTCAGTTACGCTATAAAGGTCAGCGCCGGCTGAAAATTCCGTGCCGTAAGTTGGTATAATTGCATCAGGACAAAGTTTAGTTATTTTAACGTTTGTTTTATTCATAATTCACCTTAATATTTTTCTATTTCAAATAAAATAGTCGTGTTTTGCAATAACGATTTTTGAACGTCTATAATACGTTGATTTTCACTCCCTTTAAATCTAAGCGAAATGTTTTTTTGCTCTTCAATAAAAGGTCCGTCAACTAAAATATCTATTAACGATAACATTTCTTTAGTGTGCACCGTTTTAACTTTGCTTGATTTTAATAAATCTTTTTCAAAGATATAACCCGTGTAACACCATATTGTTTTATTAGGAAAGGCCTTTCTTACTCTTTTTAAAAATGGAAGAAGTACCGCTTGGTTTTGCGGTTCAAAAGGCTCACCTCCAAGTAAGGATAACCCGTCGTTAAAATCGCCTTGTAAAGAGTTAATTATTTGGTCTTCAACTTCTTTAGTGAATGGTTTACCATAAGCAAAATCCCACGCTTCACTATTGAAACAACCTTTGCAGTAATGAGTACACCCCGAAACAAATAACGAAGTGCGAACACCTAAACCGTTTGCTATATCGTTATATTTAATTGTTGCGTAATTCATAATTCTCCTTATTAAAAATAAAATCTTTTAGGCAAACCTAAAAGATTTTATACAATTTTAGGTTATAAACTTAAATAAAGTGCGATTTTAAAGGCAGAGTTACAAGCAAGACAAGGCTCACAAAATATTTTGGACACGATTGACCTTTGTGGCTATTTGGGTCGAGACGATAAAGTAGAAACGCAGTATTGCG
>CALDOZ010000026.1 GCA_937912025.1 uncultured Clostridia bacterium
GCAGATAATTCTTTTACTTCATCATTAACTTCCATATAATTTATAGAATCTATATATTGACTAATTGTAATGTTATTTATATCTTGTAAATTAATAATTGTATTTTTGACGATCCAGGCACTTTTTGGTTTTATAACGCTACCGACACGTTAAACGATCAACGTAAACCATCACACAGAAAAACTGTTGCTTTGCGTGTTTACGGTAACAGCAATAGAATTAAAGATAATACCTTTTTAAACAGTTCAACGTATTCAATTTATATTAAAGGTGACGGCAACGTTTTACTTAATAACATTTGTGACGGCGACGTTTATATTGACGGTGAAAATAACGTTATTTCAAATTTAATTTTTACAAAAGATACTTCTAAACTTATTTTAAGTAGTAAGGCTAAATATTCAACTAAGATATACAATTTAGACAAATCAAAAATTATATACGTTTAAAAAAATCCATTCACGTTTTTGTGAATGGATTTCAAATTTTATAAAGCAAAATTAGTCGTATTTATATGCGTGGAAATTATTAGTCTTTCGTCATAATCTTCAGTAAACACAGAAAAAACGTTACCTTCTATAACTTTAACGTTTTCCCCCTCTTTTTCAATTAAATAGAGTTTTTTATCATTAACGTAAGCAATTGCTACTTGCTTAGTATTGCCACTTAATTTACCAAGAAACGCATCGTAAAACTTTAAAGGCTTATTTTTAATATCTTGCAAGTTAACTGTAACGTTTTCAACTAAAAACTCATCGTTAAAATTGCATTTTTGAACGAGATAAACACAAATTTTAACATATTTATATTTAACACTTTCTATTTTACATTCATTTAGTTTTAAAACTTCTCTTTTTGTCATAATGCCCTTTAAAAATTATAATTATTATTCAATATAATAGTCTAAATCATCACTTACTTGCGCTTTATACATAAACGCTATAATATCGTTATCAAGCGATAATATTTGTCTTGGTTTTTCAGTATTAGCAACTAGCCAAGGAACACGCTCGATATAATATTCTAAATTGTATTTATTTTTTAGTTTTAACAAAATATCTTCTTTGCCTATTAAGTCTTTAATGGACTTTCTTATCATAACGTTAATATCAATATCAAACACTTCATTTCTTCCTATCTCTATCGTTTCGTCCGTACCAAAACGTTTAAGAAGTTGTAAGTCTAAATTTAATTGACTAGCAAAATCGTCATAATCAAAATTATTAATATCAAACTTAACTAAAAAATAAGTTAAACAGTAATCACTCATAATTAACCTTTATTTATAATCAAAAAATACTGCCCTTTCTTTTCCTGCCGTATTTGGACTATGTAAAGATATTTTTCTATTGCCGTTTAAGTCGTTAAATAACATTGCGTGTCCACCGTCAAAGTCAAACTTACTTCTTTTATGCGTCCACTTACCCTTTATACTATCACTTTCGGCTTCTAAAACTAAATACCTACCTAACCCGTGACTTGACCAAATCATTTTAACTTTGCCGTCTTCACGGTAAAAGAAAGGCCCGTCGGTAACGTAATCGCCTTTAACGTTTTCATGACAATCAACGTCAGGATTATCTGAAGCGTGAAAAAGTAAAAATGGCTCACCTACGCTTGAAGTTAAATCTTTAGATAATTCAATAGCGCACATTTCACCATCGCCAACCTGAACCCACTCGTGACAAAATACCATATAAGGAACGTCGTTTTCAATATATAACGTTCCGTCTAAACAATCCCAATTACTTGGTGTTTGCGGTTTTTCAGATACGGGAACAAATTGACCGTCAGGCGTGTCGCAAACAAATATGTGAGTTGCTCTATGCTTATTTTCCGCCTTGCAACTAGCAAACATATAGTATTTACCGTTATAAAAATGAATTTCAGGCGCCCAAAAATCTCTATCCGCCCAAAAATTTTGTTTTTTTGCATCAAAAATTACTTTAGGCTCTTCAAAATTTTCAAGGTCATACGATTTATAAACTGAAAACGTGCAACCGCCTAAAAGTGATTTTTCTTTTAAATCGGTAGTTCCGTACATATAATAACATTTGTTTTTTACGTCGGTAACAATAAAAGGATCTCTAATGCGAATTTCGTTTCTTGTTAACATAAATTACTCCATTATTACAAATTTATCGCTTTCTTTTAAATCTAACAAATTAATTGCTCTTTCAAAAATATTTATAGTATTTTTAAACCACTCTTGGTTGTGCGAATCGCTTCCGAGATAAAATTTACAACCGCAATTTTTAGCAATTTTAAACGGGCGTAAAAATACGTCTGCTTCATTATCATTAAAAGTCATGTCGCCTTGGTTTAATTCAATACCTACTTTTAATTTAGATGCTTTAGAAAATAGCCTTTCCATATCGTCGGACTTAATTAAATTTATAGTATCGATAAGATCTTTTCTACTATTAAAATTTATTAAATCGCACGCTAAATGCGCTATTCCTATTTTATTAAATGGTAAATCCATATTTAGTAAAGCGCCAAAACGCTCAACCCATAATTTTGCGCGTTTTTCGTTAGATTTTGAGTCAGCGCTACTGATTGTAAAATCAGTCATATGTAAATGCGTGGTGGGTATTATTATAAAGTCGAAAGAATTATAACGCTTAGGCGGTATTCCTATTTGAAAATTTTTATCCATATCAGTTTCGCAACCAAATAAAAAGGTTACGTCATTTGACTTAGGTAACGGCAAATTTTTTATAACATGGTCAAAATTTTGTGGTTTATACCAATCTGAAGCACCTAAAACGTCACTATCCCAATAATGGTCGGTTATACAAATTTTATTTAGTTTATTGCGTTTAGCATAATCTAAAATATTTTGCGCTGTTTGATTTTCATCGCTACAACAACTTGATAAAATTGTATGAATATGATAGTCGTGATCAATTTTATATTTCATAATTTCACCTTTTATTATTTTTCAAAAGCAAGTTTAATACCAATTTGAGTTATTTTTTTACAATAACCCGCCACCCTATTAGGCAAATAATCTTCAACCTTATGTCCGTCAAACCCAACGCTTAATCGTACACCCGATTCCTTAATAATTGCTTGTTGTTCAGGGTTATTAAAAAATTCAAGGACGTATTTATGCTCGCGATAATTATGAATACTATCATAACTGACGTTCATTTCCCAAAAAATATTATTTTCCGCCATTTTTTTGAAATATTTATACGGGTCTAATTTAAGTTTAGAAATAAATGCAAACATATCGGTATGCGCAACACCTACCGTTTTACATCCGCAACGATTAGCGTATTCAAACAAATTATTATTGGTAACCGTCTTATCATAATCGAGATTTTCAATTAAACAATAATCAAAATACGATATATCTTCATTAGGTGGTAATGTGTTTTTAGGTAAATCTAAATGAGTAGATATTTCAATGCCACGCAAAATGTCAATTTTACCCTTATACTTTTCTTTTATTAAATTGATATGTTCGTAATATTTTTTAAGAGCATATTTATTATACTCGTTAGGAATTACGTCGTTTGCTAGCATAAACGCGTTATAATTACCGTAACCTATGCCGTGGTTATGGTCAGTTATGCCTAAAAGTTGTATACCACCATTTATTGCCGTTTCAACAACAAGTTCTGGACTATCTTTTCCACAAAATGAGTAATAAGTATGCGAGTGAAGGTCTTGTATCATAAATTACCTCAATAAATTATTTAAGTTATAATCTATCGTTTGCAAAAACAAACGATAGATTCAACGTGGGTCAAGACGACAAAAGGTCTCAAAACCTGTCAAAAACGGGGGTGTAAAGCAAAAAGGTATATGTTAAAGTTCAATGACATTTGTTCCGTCCTTGGTTACGTAATGCGTTTTCACTCCTAAAATATCCATCCATTTTCGCGTTACGGTTGTGCCGTACATACGCTCACGCTGCATATCACGCAATTTTTTGCGGTTTTCGAGATACGATGGTATCTCGGGCTCGTTATAAAGCCATTCCGCACAACACCACATACAAGCTTCGGGCATAATGGCGGCGTAAACCTCCATTCCTACATTCATATGTCCGTGGTGTGCCATTTGCACAATATCAGCTTTAAGTAGGTGCCGCGATTCCTCATAAAGCACATCACCTCCCTCGGGACCAAGGTCTCCGAGAAATAGCACCTTTTTATTCGGCGTGGTAATGCTGAAAACAAGTGAAGCATCATTCATTAAATTGGAAAACAAACCGTCGTGATACGTATATATGAAATCGATACGGCACTCGTCAATCTGAATGCTTTCACCTTGTGTAACAATGTGCGCAATATCTGAAAGCTCTGATTCTACTTTAAGAAATTCGGGAAGTATCTCTTCCAACTCCAAATCAAAATAGTCCGCATCTGGAACATCCGTCCTGCCTTTCAGTTCGTGATACGGCGGGAATCGATAATAAACCCCACCTATATCAAAATCAGCTAACCGGTTGCGTTTGAATTCAGAAATAAATCCACTGATGTGATCGATATGTGGATGCGTCAGAATCCACGCCGCAATATGTCTATTCCCTACATATTGCTTTAATAGAGGCATGTCCTCCTCGCGCCCTCCGTCAATTATGATTACGCTGTCGGATTTTGTAATCAAAACAAAGCTCATCATAAATTTGCTTGTTTCCGTAATTTGATAAAGTAAGGTTTTATCATTCATTTTACAATATATCTCCCTTCGATATGTTATACTAAACTGCTGTAAAACAAACTTTTGAGTTTTGCTCGAAAATCACATTTGTCCCAAGTCGATTTTGGGGCGTTTTTCTATTTTGAACACCGTTTCTTTGAAATTTTTTTCAAAAAATACTCAAAAAGGCTTGATTTTTCTCATTTTTAGCCGTTTTGGCTTATTTTCGTGATAGACAAACAATAGTTTCAACGTGCTTTGTTTGAGGGAACATATCGTATGGTTGGGCGTGAGTTATTTGATATTCGCTATTAAAGTTTTGGGCTTTTTTAAGTTCTTTACCGTCATAATAAAGTGAACCTGTTAAAATACCAACGTCACGCGCTAAGGTTTGTGGAGAACATGAAATATATACGATTTTATCTGGTTTTGATTTTAAAATGGCTTCTAAAACTTTTCTATCACAACCTTTACGAGGAGGGTCTAAAACTACTGAAATTTTATCAGTTATTAAACGTTGTGTTTCAATAATTTTCGGTAAAACGTCTTCACACGGAGCGCAATAGTTTGTCATTTTACCAACTAAACCGTTTTGCTTAGCAAGTTCGTTAGCGCTATTTACCGCTTCTTGAACAATTTCTATACCTATTGATTTTTTAGCGCGCGTTGCAAACATTGCAGTCATTAACCCAGCGCCACTATACGCGTCAATTACCGTAGTTTCACTATCAAGGTCAAGAAGTTTTATTACGTCTAAATAAAGTTTAGATTTAACACCGTCGTTAACTTGCATAAAAGACTGCGCGCCAATGCTATACTTAATACCAAATTCTTCTACGTTAACTTTTTCTTCGCCGTATAAAAGAGTAAATTTATCGCCTAAAATTACGTTACTATCGCCTGTATTTTCGTTAATAAAAAAGGAAAACTTCATAAAGCGTTGTTGTAGCATTGAAATAAGTTTATCGTAATTAGTTAACGTTTTTCCATTAACAACCGCTACGATAATTAAAGTCTTTTCAATACTTCTAACAACGATATGTCGAAGTTCACCTGTTTTTGTTTCTTCGTTATAACAAGAAACGTTGTATTTATGTATGAAATCATTAAAAATTTCAATAATTTGAGTATTCCATTCTTTTTGAATGGAACATTCTGTTATCGGAACAATTCTATGAGAATTTTCGGCAAAAAAGCCAATTAAATTACCCTTATCAGTTGTGCGAACGGGTAATTGAAGTTTATTTCTATAATTGTATTCGGCATCGCTTTTAACGGTGTTTTTTACGTTAACTTCTAAGCCTGCAATCTTTTTAAAACAATCTTTAACGACGTAAGTTTTAAACTTTAATTGCTCTTTATATTTTAAATGTTGAAGTAAGCATCCGCCACATTTTGAAAACACTTTACACAAAGGGCGAACGCGCTCGTCTGCCGGAGTTAACACTTCTAAAAGTTTACAATAAGCAACGTTTTTATTGACTTTTAATACTTTGAACGTTATTTTTTCTCCAAGCAAAGCAAACGGTATAAAACATACCGTATTATCGACCTTAACTATACCTTCAAAATTACAACCAAGCGCAGTTACAACACCGGTAACTTCGTCGTTCTTTTTCATAATTTCCCCTATAATTTTAACCTAACGATTAGTGCGTCGGTAAAAGTTTGAAATCGTTTCATTATTAAGTCGTATGCAATAAATATAATTGCTCCGCCTATTATTATAACGTATATTGCGTATTTTTCTATGAACGGCGGTAAATCGGTAAATAAATTAAACACGCCGTACATTATTAAACAAGTTACTATAAACCAAACGTCTTTTATAACAAGCAGTAAAATTCTATTCCAATTTTTTTCTTTTTCAAGATAGTTTATTATTGGATGCAACCCGAAAAAGAAAGCAAACAAAATTGCAATAGCAAACTTGCCCGTTGACATTGTTAGTAGTAACGTTAATATTGCAGTTGCGCCATAACTAAACAACGCGCTTTTTACGCTCTTTTTTGATAACGGCAACATAATCATTAAACTTGACATAAATAAACACGATAAGTCCATTACGTCAACGTACGCGCCTACCGCTAAAAATATTACTGCAAGCGCTGTTGTTACCGCCGATAGCGAAATGATTTTTGATGGTTTCATAATTAACCGCAATTACAACAACAGTTTAAAAGCAAGTTGCATGCAAGCATTTGACAACACCATTCCATACAACCGTTTCCGCCAAGTTGTTGTTCTTCACCGTAAATTGGCTCGCCGTGGGTAGCGTTACCCGACCTAAACGTATCGCCGTTATTAGTACTTGAAGAGTTTCTGTTAGCGTTTGAGTTAGCATTGTTTATACTCTCGTTCATTTTATTAAGCGCTGATTTGTACTTTTCAACTTCAGGCGCCATTTCAACTGCTATTTCAAGTTGTTTTTTACTTTCATTAATCCAATTCTTTTTATAAAAAACAACTGATTGATAATAGTGCCACTCGGCGTTTCTCTCGTCAAAAGTATCAAGTTTTTGTTGAGCGCCCGTTACGTCGCCCTTTTTTAATAACTCTTCAATCTCGTTATATAAAGAACCAGTTTTAGTATCTGTAAATTGTTGCATTCTACTATCCATAATAGCGTTATAAGCAACTTCAATTTCAGTTAAAAGTTTAGCGGCGGAATTTCCAACTTCACCTTCTAAAAAACGTTCCTCTTCATATTTTTTTCTTAAATTAAGGTAAACTTCTTTAATTTCTTCGTCAGTAGAATTTTCGTTTACACCAAGTAATTTATAGTACTTATTTAGCATTATTTTTTCCTTTTAAATTTTTTGTTAATATTTGAGTGGTAGTATTAGGAATACCACGAGTTACAATATTTTGAATTAAATCGGTATTATACTGAGTTTTTATATTTTTAAAATTTTCGGCAATTTGCAAGAAAACACCGTTAAAAATGAAAGTTATTTCATTATAATTTTTAAGCATCAATTCTTCAAAATTAGCCTTTTTATATGCGTTATAAAAAACGTTAAAACTACCTTTTTTTACGTCTTTATCGTAATCGTCGATAGCGTCAATTAAATATATCCACTTACCAAGCGCGTAAAAAAATCCGTCGGTATACTCAGTAGATTTTTCTTTTAAAACAGTTTTAGAAATTTCTTTTAAAATGTTAGCAGAAGTATCGGCAACCATATCAACACTATCGCTCCCTTGTTTTTCAAGGTCGTGTAGAATTTTAGTTTGCGATAAAATATACTCGTCTAACTCTTTAAGCCTTCCACTCGCTTTTTTATACGCCCTTTTAAATACAGCGCTTTTTAAATTGCCTTTTTTGTCGTCTAAAACGTCGTCAACAAGTTTGTAATAAGCTAAAATAACGTTAACGTCAGCAAGTATTAACGAAATATCGTCCGGTTTAGCAACGGGCGTTTTTCTAATAACGTGCGTTATGCAATGCTCTTTATTAATTTTAACGTCTTTACCTAAAATATTGTGACAAATTGCATTCATAAAAGCAATATCGTAAGTTAACGTAAATCTCGCTATTTGCCCTACGTTTTTGCCTATGCTTTTACATACTCCACAATATAAAGCGCGGTATAACACGTCATCTTTCATATAAAGATACGGTTTATCTGGTCTTAAATATCCAAACATAATTATTCAGGTTTATAAAGTCCTACTTTTCTATATACTTTCGAGAGAGTTCTTCTCGCTATTTTATTTGCCTTTTCAGCGCCGTTAATCATAATGCCGTTTAAATATTGCTTATCGGCTAAAAGTTGCATGCGTTTTTGAGAAATAGGTTTAAGACCTTCGGCAACGGCTTCGCCAACCTTAATTTTAAAGTCGCCGTAACCTTTGCCTTCAAATTCACTAACGGCATCTTCTACGCTAACGCCGGCAAATACCGAATAAATGGTAAGTAAGTTACTAATTCCAGGCTTATTTTCAAGGTCATAAATAATTTTATTATCACTATCGGTAACCGCGCGCTTAAACTTACGGATAATAGTATCGGTATCATCGTACATAGATATGTATGCGTTCAAATTTTCGTCAGACTTACTCATTTTTTTAGTTGGGTCAGCAAGCGACATAATTTTTGCACCATATTTAGGGAAAATTGGCTCTGGAACAACGAAAGTGTCTGAATATCTTGAATTAAACCTAATTGCTAAGTCACGCGTTAATTCAATGTGTTGTTTTTGATCAGCGCCAACGGGAACGACTGACGTTCCATATAATAAAATATCAGATGCCATAAGCACGGGATAATCCATAAGACCCATATTGATATTATCGGCGTGAGAACGCGATTTATCTTTAAACTGAGTCATTCTATTAAGTTCGCCGGGATAAGTTATCGTATTTAAAATCCAAGTGAGTTCTGCGTGAGCGGGAACGTGCGATTGAACGAACATTATGCACTTTTCAGGGTCAACACCGCAAGCGATATAAAGCGCTAAAAGTTCAAGCGTTGCTTGACGGAGTTTTGCAGGTTCTTGTTTAACTGTTAAACAATGAAGATCTGCAATTGAATAAATACAATTATACTCGTCTTGAAGTTTTACGAAGTTGTTTATTGCGCCAACGTAATTACCGATTGTTGGAATACCGCTTGGTTGAACGGCGCTAAATAACGTTTTTTTGTTTTCCATAATACACCAAAGTAATAAATTTTATTGTCTTTATGTTATTCTAACATAAGTGCAAGTTAAAATCAAACTTTATAAGCACTTTTTTTTAACATTCACACTATTTCACAATATTTTCTAATATCGTTTTAAAGTCTACGAGCGATATTTGTTGACGTTTTTTAAAAAACGGCTGAATTTTTCCATTTAAAATTCCGTTTGGTATTTCCATTGCCGTTTCGTTATAAAGTTTATTAATTGCTTTATCGATTGAAATTTCATTCTTATTAGTTATTGCCTTATAACATCTTCTCGCATCGATATATGGTGATAAAAATGCAAAAATTACCGTGAAAACTTCGTCGTTTTCGTTTTCAAAATAATCGTTTTGAGCAATAATTTGAGGAGCGGAATAACTACATAGCGGATAGTCAAAGTCAAGAAAGAAATCTAAAATATAATCGTTTAATTCATTATCAAGATAATTATAAAACTTAACGTGATTATTATTTTTAAAGTTTAAGTTTGAAGCAACTAAATTATTTAAAATTGGTAAGCCAATTTTTTTGGCAATAATAAGCGCTAACGTAAAAACGTTATCAATATCACAACAAGTAAAATTAACCTTACAATTTTCTTCAATCAATTCTAAATTTAACAAATCAACGTAAATTGACGTTAATAACGATATTATTGACGAAATTTCGCTAAATAAGTCTTTTCTACTAAAAATATAATCAGTATACACGGCATTTTCGCCATCAAAAAGTTCAACAACCGCTATATTATCGTCAAGACAAACTACACTTGATGGAAATTGGGTATTTTTCAAATTATCAAACGCATTTTTATCTAATTTATCACCCGTTAAATATTCGTACGTTTTTGTAATACGCGTATTAAAATCAAGGTCAGAAATTAGCGATAAAAATTCACCGTCAATACATTTAAAATCGGCAGGTAAAGAATACCCACCGATTGTTATGTTGTTTTTAAAAACATTAATACTTTTCATTATTTTGCGTAACGTTTTGCATAAGAAGGAAGTTCTTCTTTTGTAGCGCTTAAAGAAATAACCATTTTAAGTTCAGGATATTCTTTTTGAAGTTGTTTAATTGCTTTAAATACTCTTTGACCACCGCGAAGTTTATCGCCGATAATTCTTCTAAATCCGTCAATAAAAATATATTCTATATCGCTATTACCTGCAAGTAAGCCATTGATAAAACCTATAAACGCTTGATAATTATCGATACCGTGTTCTTCAGTATAAACGCATCTTACGTTAAAGTTAATACTAACTGTACTCATACGTTTATCAGTAACAAAAACAACGTTACCTTTTGCTACGTCTGCTGCTTTATTGACTTCGTCAATCATAATTTTGGTTTTACCGAATCCTTTAGGTCCGTAAACGATTTTAATCATTGTAAGGTAATCCTCCATTTATTTGTTAATATTATTATAAAGCATAATTTTACATTTTTCAATAGCAAAAAGTGAAATTTATTGAAAATATTTAAAAAATTTAAGTGAAAATATCTTTTATAACCTTATTAAATGTAAAATTTTTACTAATTAGTATTATTTAACGCTTTTAATAAACTCTTTAAAGCGGTCAAGACCTTTTTCAATATCTTCCATAGAAACTGCGTATGATAAACGAACGTAACCGTCGGCATGGAATGGAAGACCTGGAATTAATGCTACTCCACTATCAATAATAGCGTCGGCAAAAGCCATACTACCGTCAATTTTCTTACCATTAACTTCTTTGCCTATAAACGGAGTAATATCAACGAACAAGTAGAAAGCGCCTTCAGGTTTAATATATTTAAGCCCCATTTCATCAAAACGCTTCATCATATATTGACGGCGTTTATCAAAATTTGCGTTCATTTCGCTAACAATTTCTTCGCCCGTTGATAACGCTGTAACGGTAGCGTATTGAGCAAACGACGTTGCGTTGCTAGTCGTATGACCTTGCACGCGTGAAATTACCGATGCTAATGCCTTTGGAGCGGCAAGATAACCAATTCTCCAACCCGTCATTGAATACGTTTTAGATACGCCGTTAATTACAACGGTATTTTCTTTCATATAATCAGAAACGGAAGCGATAGAAACGTGTTTTTTGCCATCATATATAAGTTTTTCGTAAATTTCGTCTGATATAACTACTAAATTATATTTCTCAACGACTTTTGCGAGCGCTTTTAACTCTTCAAGCGAATAGACTGCACCCGTTGGGTTACAAGGCGAGTTAAGCATAATGCAAGTAGTTTTATCGGTAATAGCGTTTTCAAGTTCTTCAGCAGTCATTTTATAACCGTTTTCAGCCTTAGTATTAACTATAACCGTTTTACCACCGCAAATTTTTACTTGTTCTTCATATGTAAACCAAAACGGAGCTGGTATAATTACTTCATCTCCATCGTCAACAAGCGCGTAAACGGCGTGGAAAAGAGATGCCTTTGCGCCGTCCGACACGATTATTTGTTCTGGAGTATATATAAGTCCGTTATCTTGCTCAAATTTTTTACAAATGGCTTTACGAAGTTCAGGCATACCCGCCACCGGAGTATATTTAGTAAAACCAATATCAAGCGCGTGTTTTGCGCTTTCTATAATATAGTTAGGCGTATTACAATCAGGCTCACCAGCGGTAAAACCTATAATACTTTTGCCTTCTTGTTTTAACTGCTTTACTTTAGCGGTAATATCAAGCGTCATTGATGCGGGAATTGATTTTGCTTTTGCTGAAATTTTCATATTAACCTCGTGTTTTGTAATTTTAAGTGTATAAAAATATATATTTTAACTAATTCTTATTCTTCATTTAAAAGTTTTGCTTCTCTGTCGGCAATGGCTAAAGCGTCTATCATTTCAAAAATATCGCCGTTTAAAAAGTTTTCAAGCGAATAAATCGTGTAGCCAATTCTATGGTCGGTAATTCTACCTTGTGGGAAGTTATACGTTCTTATGCGCTCTGACCTATCCCCCGTACCAATTTGACTTTTTCTATTTTCGTCATACTCTTTACGGTATTGACTATTATAATAATCATAAAGACGGCTTTTTAAAACTTTAAGCGCTTTTTCACGGTTTTTAATTTGCGACCTTTCGTCTTGACAAGTAACGACTATACCCGTTGGCAAATGCGTCATACGAATACAACTTTCCGTTTTATTAACGTGTTGACCACCAGCGCCAGACGCTCTGTAAGTGTCAATTTTAAGGTCTTTTTCTTCAATTTTAACTTCAACGTCTTCAACTTCGGGTAGCACCGCCACCGTTGCAGTTGACGTTTGTATTCTTCCTTGCGACTCAGTTTCAGGAACGCGTTGAACACGGTGAACGCCACTTTCGTACTTCATTTTAGCGTAAACGTCTTTACCGCTTATTGAAAAAGTTACTTCTTTAATACCGCCAAGTTCCGTAGTATTTGAGTCAATTTCTTCACTTTTCCAACGCATTTTATCGGCAAAGTTAACGTACATTCTATAAAGTTCGTATGCAAACAACGCCGCTTCTTCACCACCCGCGCCCGCGCGTATTTCCACTATAACGTTCTTATCATCGTTAGGGTCTTTTGGAATAAGTAAAATTTTAAGTTCGGCTTCCGCCGTTTCTATTTTTGATTTAAGTTCTTTTATTTCTTCATATAAAAGTTCTTTCATGTCGCCGTCTTTTTCAAGGTCGTAAGACTGTTCGGCAAGTTGTTTTTCTTCGTTATATTTTTTTAATTCTTTATATTTTTCAACAGTTTCTTCAAGCGACGAAATTTCTTTTGCGTACTTTCTGTACTGCTCAATGTCCGAAATTACGGCAGGGTCAAGCATAAGTTCATTAAGTTTTTCGTATCTCAACAAAATATTTTCAAGTTTACTCGTCATACTTTCTCCGCCTTAATAATTCTATCTAAACCGTTAATATCTTTTATAATCTCAACGTTTTTAAAGTTGTTAGACGCAATTAAAATATCTTTAATTTGCTCGCTCTCGTTAATACCATATTCAATAAACAATAGCCCGCCGTCGTTTAAAAATTTTGCGCCGTCATTTGCTATAATACGGTAAAAATCTAACCCGTCTTGACCACCGTCTAACGCGATAATAGGCTCAAACTTAACTTCACGTTGTAAATTTTCTATATCGCTCGATTTAACGTACGGTGGGTTTGAAATAATTACGTCAAACTTACCGCTAACGTTATTAAACATATCCGACTGAATAAAATTCACGTTAGCGCCGTTGTTTTTAGCGTTAACTTTTGCAATTTCAAGCGCTTTTTCGCTAATATCAACGGCAGTTACAGTTGCGTTTGACTGTTTATTTATAGTAATCGCTATCGCTCCGCTACCAGTGCACATATCTAGAACAGTTGTGTTTGAGTTTATATTTTTTAATGTAATCGCAACGAGTTCTTCCGTTTCAGCGCGTGGAATAAGAACGTTTTCGTTAACTATAAAGTCGTATCCGTAAAAATTGGCGTTACCTAAAACGTATGAAAGAGGCATTCCGCTAAGTCTTTTAACTGAAAGCATAGCAACTTCTTCAACTTGCTTAGGGGTTACCGTTATTTTTTTATTATACACTTCGCTTCGTTTAACGTTAAGCGTTATAGCAACGAGCCATTCGGCATCACTACTATCAATACCCTTTTTAGAAAATGCTTTTTTTACTTTTTCAGTTAACGTTGCAACGCTACCGCTTACTTCAAACTTAGTAGTTTTAATTGATTGGTCGTTATCCATTTCTAAAACGGTATTAAATGCTTTAATTGCAACTTCAATCATTTCGTCGTCAGGTTCACGAGTAGTTAAACGTTGAAGTAATAACCCAGGCAATTTTAAAACGTATACCCATTTACTTTGAGTTTTAGATATCGCTTTTAAAATTTCATACGAAACACCTGCTACTAATGGCAAGCACGCAAGTTTAACAATAAACCTAAACGCATTACCTAAAACGCCTTCAAACGTAACGTTTATAGAAATGAGCAATGAATTTACAAGCGCAAATACCAAAATACTTATCGTCATAACGATAAACATAAAGGTTGTACCGCATCTATTGTGTACGCGACTGCATTTTTTTACGTTTTCAACGGTAAGTTCAAGACCGTTTTCATAAGCAGATATCGTTTTATGCTCAGCGCCGTGATACATATAAGTACGCCTAATGTCTTTTAGTAGCGAAGTTAGTAAAACGTAGGAAATAAAAATTATTATACGAACTAAGCCTTCAACTAAAAAATACCATACGCTGTCTTTTTCAATAAACGTTAATAGGTCTGCAATTTTTTGTGGCAAAAAGAAAAATAAAAATAGAGAGAGCGCCAAGCCTATAAACACGCTTAAATATATTGCAAAATCAAAACTACTGCTTTTCTTTTTACCGTTTTTGATAATATTATCAAAATCAGACGTTTCATCATCACCAAAAACGGACGCAGAGCGCATCAAAATTTTAGTTCCCGTAATTAGCGAACTAAACAATGAAACAACCCCACGAACTAAAGGTAGTTTTAAAAATTTATTTTGTTTTTCAGGTGGCGTTAACCTTGACGACTCTACTATAATTTTACCGCTATCGTCTCTAACGGCGGTTGCAAGCGCTGTTTTACCGCGCATCATAACGCCTTCAATAACCGCTTGACCACCAATAGAAGTCGTACACTTTTTATTTTCTTTTATGGGCATAAAAATTTTAATACCTTTTATAATTTTACCTTGTTTTTAAGTAGTTTTACGGCACGTTTATTAAAATGGCTCTATGAGTATATCATAGAGCCGATTAATTATACCGCAAAAGGTATACTTTTCAAGGTGTTAAATACCATATCTTTTCTTAAATTTATCAACACGTCCGCCAGCATCAACAAGTTTTTGTTTACCGGTAAAGAACGGGTGGCATTTAGAGCAGATATCAACCTTAATTACGTCGGCTTTCTTAGTAGAGCCAGACATAAACGTAGCGCCACATGCGCATTGTACTTTAACTGTGTGGTATTCAGGATGAATATGTTCTTTCATAATATCACCTCTTCAATATTTATTACCACGATATTATATATTAATTTTTATATAAAGTCAAACGTTTTTTATTCCATTTGCAAGTCTTTTTTAAATTTTTCAATTTTTATTTCTTTAACTCATTTTTTAATTGCATGCAATATTTTAAAATTATTAATTAAAATTTAATACGAATTTTGTAAAATTAAATTAAATTCAACAATAAAACTCAACTCTACAAATTGAAGAGTTATTATTTTTGCTTTTTTAGTTGCAAAAAAGAAATATTTGATATATACTCTTTGTAAATAAAAGGAGTAGTTATGATAGCTTGGCAAATTACATCACCAAACGAAATAGGTAAAATTAACGTAACTGAAAATCTTGAACACGTTGACGACGTTAAGGTTAAAGTAACTAAATGTTTTATAACAAGGCAAGATATTTCAACTTACACGTCTAAACCTAAAAATAGCGAAGGTATTATCCCCGGTCATATTGCTATTGGTCAAATTACCGAAACGCTTCAAGATAGCGTTTACTTTAAAAAGAATAGCAAAGTTTATATTGACCCCGTTAAAGCTTGCAAGTCGTGCGTTAACTGCTTAGCAGGCGACGAAAACAATTGCCGTGATATTCAGTTTGCTGGACGTGATTACAGCGGTTATCTAAAAGAGTTTGCCGTTATTCCTAAAGAGTCTGCGCATATACTTCCCCCAAACGTTTCTGAAAACGACGCTTTATTTATTAACGATATTTCAATAGCGCTTAGTATTATTGACAAACTTAAAATTAATAAGGGCGACCACGTTGCTATTATTGGTGGAAATATTTTTGCTAATATTTTAGCGCAAATTATCGCCTACTATCAAGCAGTTCCTATTATTATTGATAATAATGAAAAAAATCTTGATATTGCAACTAAGTGCGGTATATACTACACTATTTTAGCAGATAAAAACGTAGAAAATGAAGTTATAACTATTACGGGCGCTAGAAAATGCCGTAAAGTTATCTATATTACTGAAAGCGGAATCAATTTTGATTTGGTTGGTAAACTTTCAGCAACTAACGCAACCGTTGGCGTATCTGGTAGCATTGGTTTAAAGGCTAAACTTAATATTGATATCGGTTTAATTAAACAACTTAACGTTATGTTTATAACGTGCGGATATGGTAACTGCTCTGCTAGTATTAACTTACTTGCTCAAAAAGCCATTAAACTTACAGAGTTTAAAATACCAGAATTTAAGTTTGATTATATTAATAAACAGTTTGAAAATTTTGCTAAACACTCTGCTGACGAAGGTCACGAATTTATTGTAAACATGCTTTAATTTTTAATTAAATAATTAAAAACATAAAATGCGTTACGTTTTGTAACGTATTTTTTTATTAAATAACGTAAAATTTGCTAATTTTTATAATAATTTATAAATTCATTACACAAATCGCCTGCGCCTAAAATAAATATTGCCGAATAATCGCTATAATTATTTATTAAATTATTAATTAAATAATTAAAGTTATCAAAATATTTAGCGTTTAGTTTTTTTGCTAAATATTCGCTACTACCTAAATAGTCGTAACTTTCACGCGCTGGATACGTTTTATAAAAAACGACGTCTTCCCCACTAAAAACATTAATAAAGTCGTTTAATAATATTTTTGTTCGTGAATATGTATGAGGCTCGAAAATATACAAAATTTTTCCTTTAATATGAATTTTTGACGTTTCAATTAAAGATTTTATTTCAGTTGGATGATGGCAATAATCACAATAAAAGTCAACGTTGTTTACCCTTTTTAAAAATTCAAACCTACGTTTTACTCCATTAAAATTTTCAAGCGCGCATTTTATTGATAGTACTGAAATTCCGTTTAAATAACAAACTACCGCGCTAGCAAGAGCGTTATATACGTTATAAAAGCCAACTATATTTAATGTAATTGTTGTTAAATATTCATTATTATAAATAAAGTCAAAAGTATATTTACCATTATTTTGTTTTAAATTTTTAGCCATAAAATTTGCATTATTTTTAATACCAAAAGTAATTACACTTTCCAACTTACTTAAAAACTTATCGTCTGCATTTACAATTTTTGTATAGGCTTTATTTAAAAAAACTTCAAAATAATTTTTTAGTTCGTTAATATCTTTATAACAGTCTAAGTGGTCGGAGTCTACGTTTAAAACAACGGCGTTACTTACGCTTACGTTTAAAATATTCTTTTTGTATTCGCAAATTTCGGTAATAAAATTCTTATTATTTAAGTCGGTATATAAATTGCCAAAATAACCGTCCTCCCCACCAATATGAGCAGTAAAACTTTCGCCTTGTTGTTTGAAAATATGCGCAATCATTGACGTTGTCGTTGTTTTACCGTGGCTACCTGCTACGCCTATCGAATTTTTAAAACTTTTTATAATTTCGTTTAAAAATTCTACTCTTGTATACACGACTTTATTTAGTTTAATTGCAAGACTAAGTTCTTCATTTTCTTTTTTTATTGCCGACGTATAAACTACAATATCACTATCGCTAACCGCGTCTAAATTTTTACCTATATATGTTTTTATATTTTTATTTTCAAGTTCAAGTAAAGTTTCACTAAATTTCTCATCGCTACCCAAAACGTCAAAACCTTTAAGTTTAAGATATTTTGCTAAAGCACTCATACTTATTCCGCCAATACCAATAAAATAAATTTTCATATAACCCCAAAAATACAGCAATATAATTTTTAAAAACTTATATTTATAAGGTATTTTATGAAAATTTTTCTAAAAAATTGCAAAAAATGTTAAAAATTTATCAAATTTGCCAATTTTTTTTCATTTTCCTATTGAATTTTTGAACATTCTATTGTAAAATGTATATATAAGTTTAAGTTTTATTTAAACAAAAATGATAAGGGGTATAAAAAAAGTGAAGATTTCAGATGTAAGAGTACGTTTAGTACAAAAAGAAGACAGTAAGCTTAAGGCTGTAGCGTCAATTACTATTGACGAATGTTTTGTTGTGCATGACATTAAAATTATTGAAGGTCAAGAAGGTTATTTTATTGCTATGCCAAGCAGAAAAACTAGCGAAGGTGAATATAAAGACATTGTTCACCCTATCAACACCGAAACAAGAGAGCAAATCATTAAACTTGTTATCGACGCTTTTGACGCTGAAAAAGCAAAAGCCTAAAAATATATTTAAGCACGGCGTAGTAGCCGTGCTTTTTTAGTCCCCTTATTTTATTAGCATTAAATAACTATATAAAATTTTACACAAAAAATCTCACCAAATTTAGTGGTGAGATTTTTATATTATTTTTTTCTAAATAATTTTTTAATAAATGGTGGGAAGTTGTCTTTAACTTCAGTCGTTGTAGTTTCGTTAGTAGTGGTAGTAGTCGTAGTAGTTGCAACCGTTGTTGGTTGAACAACAGGTTTAACGTTTACGTCAGTTTCCGTAACAACGGGTTTAGTAGTGTCAACCGTAGTAACAGGCGTTACAGGATTTACTATACTATTATAAACTTGACGAGTATTTGAGTTAACCGAAGAGTTAACGTCAACGCGACCATTAACGTCGGCAAAACCGGTAGCAATTATCGTAATAACAACTTCATCTTTAAGTTCAGGTAAAGTATTTGCGCCGAAAATGATATTTGCTGAATAATCAACTACGCTATGAATTAACGTTGCCGCTTCGTTTACTTCACCAATAGACATATTAGGATCACCCGTAATGTTTAAAATAATACCACGCGCGCCTTCAATAGTAGTTTCAAGCATAGGCGACGAGATTGCTTGACGTACCGCCTCAACAATTCTGTTATCCCCTTTTGCTTTACCAATACCCATGTGAGCAAGACCTTGACCTTGAATAATAGTTCTAACGTCGGCAAAGTCAAGATTGATAAGCGCAGGAACTGTGATAAGGTCTGAAATACCACAAATAGCGTGTTTTAAATTATCGTCAGCACGGCGAAGCGCTTCTGTCATAGGAGTATTTTTTGGAAGTGAATCTAAAAGTTTATCGTTAGGAATAACTATTAAAGTATCAACGAATTTAGCAAGGTTTGCTATACCCTTTTTAGCGTTTTCTTCACGTTTTTTACCTTCGTACGAGAACGGCTTAGAAACAACGGCAACGGTTACGCAACCTTTTTCTTTTGCTATTTTAGCAAGTACGGGAGCAGCGCCCGTACCGGTACCGCCACCCATTCCGGCGGTTATAAATAATAAATTAACGCCTTCAACAATCTTTTCAAGTTCGTCGCGACTTTCTTCAGCGGCTTTTTCGCCAAGTTCAGGATACGAACCTGCGCCAAGACCTTTAGTTACTTCTTTACCTATTTGAATGCGGTTTTTAAGGTCTGCTTTTGATAACATTAACGACTGAACGTCAGTATTAACGGCAACGAATTCCGCGCTTTTAATGCCCGCTTCAATCATTCTATTGATAGCGTTGTTACCAGCGCCACCAACGCCGACAACTTTAATTTTACAAATATTAAGATTGTTTTCACCATTTAAATTAAACGTTTGTAAATCGCCTTCGTACATAAGTCCTCCTATACGTTAAAAAAGATTTTATCATTTTTATATTTTAAAGCAATGCTAAGTAGTGATATTTTTGAACTTTCACTTGGTTTATTGTAATGCGGAATTTTTGGCATTACGGTAAGCGGATAAGAATTTAAGCGTGAAGAAACGTATTCAACTGCGCCACGCATATAACAAATACCGCCACCTGTGAAATAAACTTCAACGTCACTTGGGATTTTTAAGGTGCATTTGCTAAGTTCTTTATCAATACCCTCTGATAGTTCGTCTAAAAATTTACGAGCAACGTCGTTTACTTGGTTTCTAGAAAAAGAAAACTCGTCTTCAAACCTGTCGGTAATAACGTAGGTTGCAGTTGAATTATCACGCAAGCCCAAGTTGATTTTTTGTTTTAACACTTCAGAAACGGCAAAATCACACTCTAATTCTTGCATTAAGTACGCCGATATTACACCACCGCCTAGCGCTACTGCCGAGTTATACAATAACCCGTTACCGCAAGAAATTGAAATTGAAGAAGTTGTATAGCCAACGTCAATTAAAATACGGCAAACGTCTTTACTATCACCATCAAAAAGATACAAGTTTTCAGCAAGGTCAATAGAAAGATATTTAACTACTTTTACGTTTAAGTTTTTAAGTACACCGCCAACCATTTCAACAAAATAGTTTGAAGCAAAAACGTAAGAAAGTCTACCAGCGAGCGAATTTGAAGTAAACCCTATTGGATTATGCATTTTTACGTTACCTAAAACGTAATAAACTGCCGAACGGTTTACTAGCGTATATCCTTCGTCCATAGCCTCGTACCCCAATGAAAATAACGTTTCAACGTCACTTTCAGTTATCTTTTTCACTTTACTAAAAGTAATTTTATAATTTTTCGATACCGTTTTAGTAAATTCACCTGGAACGCTTACGAAGACTTCAGAAATAGAGCTTATGTCGTTATTATCGATAAGTTTTTTAAACAAACCGTTAACGACGTTTTCAAATTCTTTAACGTCAGTAAACTCACCGTCAAAAAAAGTATAATATTTTTGGCTTTCTTTGGCTCTAAAAGTAAACGTGCCGTTTACACTTTGTTCACCAACGAAAAGCGATATGTATGACGAGCCGATGTCAAGTACGGCAATAGAATTTTTAAACATATAAACTCCAAATTTATTACTTACATATATGTTAATACAAAGCAGTAAAAATGTCAAGATAATAGCGCTTTTACTTTAGTAAAATGATTACTTTTTTACGCTAAAAAACGGTAAATTATTAACGCTAATACTTGTCCATATAAAAAATTTTAAATTAAGATATTATAAAATCACCCGTGCCAGCGCTTACTGATACAGTATACTCGCCAACGCTTTTGTTGCTAAGCGAAAGGTAATAATCGTAGGCAAAAGAAAGTTTATCGTTAGTTTTTAAAGGAGCGTTATCAATCGTTATAATAACGCCTTCTTTCATTTTCAAAATTAATTGTCTATTATAAAACCCACTTTCTTTTACTTTTACTTCGATTTCATTAATATCGCTACGAATATTTTCAAAAAAATCAACTGCCGACGTTAAATATTCTTGCGACGCCTTGTCGTTTAACATAAACGCTTTACCTACTTTTAAAGCGTCAATAGAATAATCGCTAACGTTAAAAGTTAATAAAATATTATTATTACCGTCTACGTTATTTGTGTTTTGAGATTTTTTGTTTACGCAATAAAACTCGTCGTCTAAAACGTAAAAGTCACTATCTACTTTAACAGCAAAAACTTCTTTACGCTCTTTAATTTTAACGTAAAGTTGGTTAGGCATATTTTTTGTAACTTCTTCAACGTCGATATAATATGATTTATTTTCGATATCTTCTTCAATCTTACTCGTATCTAAAAACACGAGATTTTTGTCTTTATACTCTTTTAGATAATTTTCAGTAATTTCTTTTACTTTTTGCGGTGAACCGTCAACGGTAACGGCGGTAAGAGATATATCCGCCACCCTATATAAAGCAAAAAAACATATTACGGTAACCGTTACGAAAAATAAACACGTTACTAAAATAAGCAATCTTTTGTACTTCATTAAACCCTATAAACGTCTGCACCTAGTAAATGCAGTTTCTCCTCCAAATTATAATAACCGCGATCAATAATCTCAGCATCGTCAACGACCGTTTGACCAAGCGCTTTTAAACCTGCTATTACCATAGCGACGCCACCGCGAAGGTCAAGCGCTTTTACGTTAGCGCCATATAAAACCCTTACGCCTTCAATAACCACCCTATTTTTTACTACGGTAATATCCGCGCCCATCTTTTTAAGTTCCTCAACTTGCGAAAACCTTGACGAAAAAACGCCTTCGTGAACTATCGTCATTCCGCTTAACGTTGTTGAGTATGCAACGATTGGCGATTGAAGGTCGGTTGGGTAACCGGGATACGGAGCAGTTTTAATAAAACCTAGCGCATTACCAACACCCGTTGACTTTATATATATTTTATCATTATTTATACTTATTTTGCAAGCATTATTATAAATTTTTTTAATTAACGCCACGTTATGCGAAAAAATGCAGTTTTTTATACAAATTTCTCCGCCTGTTGATAGGCATGCAAGTATGTAAGTGCCCGTTTCAATCCTATCGGGAACGGGAGTAAAAACAATTCCGTTTGATTTTAACTTTTTAACGCCGTAAATTTCAATAACGTCTGAACCTGCGCCGTAAATCTCAGCGCCTACGCGTCTTAAAAATTCGGCAAGATTAGAAATCTCAGGCTCTTTCGCGGCGTTTTTTATGACAGTTTTTCCATTTGCTACACTTGCTAACATCATTAAGTTTTCAGTTGCTCCAACGCTTTTAAATGGTAAGGTTATTTCGCAACCACTAACTTTATCAGCCTTAAAATACATAACGTCGCCCGTTGAGATTTCAACACCTAATTTCTCAAAACCCATTAAGTGAATGTCGATAGGTCTATCGCCTATATTACACCCACCCGATTTATACATTAACGCTTTATGAAATCGACCTATAAGCGGGCCAAGCATATAAACGGAGGCTCTTATTTGACTAGTTAGTTCGGGTGGAAGTTCGTAACTTGTAATAGACGTGCAATCTACCGTTAAACTGTTTCCGTTAAAATAGTACTTACCGCCTAGTGCCGAAACAATTTCAAGCATAACGGTAACGTCTTTAATTTTGTTGCAATTTAAAAAAGTTACCTTTCCTTCAACTAAAATACATGCCGAAATTAAAGGAAGCAAACTGTTTTTTGCGCTTTGTACCGTAATTTCACCGAATAATTTTTTTCCACCGCTTATAACAAATTTACTCATAAAGACCTCAATACTTATTTCAGTTTATGAGATTATTGTTTTTTTAGTTACTAATAGCGACTTTTTAAGTATAATTTATTGCTTTAATTAGGCTTATTTTTAACCTTTTATAACGATAGTTAAATCTTTTAAATTGACTATATGACACGCGATGATTTTACTATATTACGTCACAATCTTTTGAAATGGAATGAAGTACGCCAAAAGCGCTCATAAAAACTATAAGCGACGTGTTTCCAGCACTTATTAGCGGAAGTGGTAAACCCGTTGGCGGAATACTTCCCGTTACCACTAAGGCGTTGACGGCAACTTGAATAGCGAATATAAAAGTAATGCCTATTGCAAGCAAGTACCCAAAAAAGTTTTTACAGCGTATTGCAATTTTAAAACCTTTATAAATAACTATAAACATTACTAAAAACAGTATTAAAACCCCAAAAAAACCTAACTCCTCGCCTATTATAGAAAGTATAAAATCACTTTCTGCAAACGGTAAAAACCTATACTTTTGCCGAGAATTAAATAGTCCAACACCCCAAAAACCACCGCTACCTAAGGCGTATAAAGATTGAAGCAATTGATAACCTTCCCCTTTAGGCGACGCCCACGGATTTATAAACGCCATTAGACGTTTTAATCTATAAGGCTCTGAAATTATAAGCACGGGAATAAGTAAAATTATAGGAATTATTATAATTAAAAAATGTTTGAATTTTACGCCCGCTCCAAACAACATTGCAAGCATTAACGCGCCTACACATACCGTTATACTCATATTTGGTTCAAGCATTATAAGTAAACAAATACCGCCACCGACTGCTATTATAGGAAGTATTCCACTAAACTTACTAACGCGCTCAACTTTTTTACTAAAATATCCGGCTGTAAATAAAATAAAAGCAAATTTAGCAATTTCAGACGGCTGAATTGTAACGCTACCAACGCCTATCCACCTTTTAGCGCCGTAATTTTCTACGCCAAGCGGAGTAAATACTAAAACTAAAAGCGCCACCGCAATTATTAAAAACAAAACTCTAATTTTTAGTAGTTTTTTATAATCAAAGCAACTAAAAAATATCATTCCAACAAGCCCAAGCAAAAACCCAATCGCTTGCTTTTTTAGATAGTAAAACTCATCTCCGTACGTCAATTTACAAAAGTATGACGACGCTGAATATATCATTACCATTCCAAATACCGCAATAAATATTATTAGTAATAAAATAACCGCGTCGCCACGTTTTTTATTAAAGAGTGGTTGCAATTTCAATAAATCTTTCTCCCCTTTCTTCATAGCCCGAAAACTCGTCAAAACTTGACGTTGACGGTGAAAGTAAAACGTTCCAACCGCTTTTAGCAAGCCTATACGCCACTTTTATTGATAGTTCGAAGTCTTTTATAACCGACACTTCTCCAACCCCTTCTTTCATAGCGTAGTCAAACATTTTATTAGCGCTTGCGCCTGTTAGTACGACTTTTTTAATATTTTCAGTTTTCTTAATTTCTTTCATTAAGTCGGTATAGTCAAGACCTTTATCAAAACCGCCAAGTATTAAAACGGTAGGTTTTTTCATTGTTGAAATGGCTTTAAGCGTTGCGTCAACGTTAGTTGCCTTAGAATCGTTATAAAAGGCAATTCCCTCTTTTTCAGTTACAAGTTGAATTCTGTGTTTTACGCCTTTAAAACTTTTAAGACCTTGCTTGATTTCTTCATTAGTTAACCCAAAAAGTTTTAAAACGCAAATTGACGCCAAAGTATCGGAAAGGTTATGCTCGCCGTCTAAATTAATTTCGCTGGACTTTATAATTTCTTCGTCATCGTAATACAAAATGTCGTTACTTAAATAAGCGCCGTCTACTTTTTCTTTAGTAGAAAACCAAATTACGCTACCTTTAGTTTTGTTATCAAGTTCTCTAACGGACAAATCGTCGTAATTAAGCACGGCAAACTCGCTTTCACGCAAGTTAAGCAAAATCTTACTTTTAACGTAGACGTAATTTTCCATTGTATAATGACGGTTTAAGTGGTCTGGCGTTATATTTAAAATGCACGCTATATGACAATAAAACCGCGCGATAGTTTCAAGTTGAAAACTTGAAATTTCACTAACTACTATGGTATCTTCGCTAATTTCGTTTACTTTGCTTGTTAACGGCGTACCAATATTGCCAACGAGCGTATTTTTTATTTTGTTTTCACTTAAAACGTGAGAAATTATCGAGCATACCGACGTTTTTCCGTTAGTACCCGTAACCCCAACGATAGGCGCGGTAATAAAGTACGAGCCAAGTTCAAGTTCGCCGATAATTCTTTTGCCAAGTTCTCTAAACTTAATAGCGATTGGGTTATCGATAGGAACGGCAGGACTTAACACTAAAACGTCGCATTTTTCAACGACTTCGTTAATATCCAGCGCTTTTTTAGCGCCAAGAGCGACCAATTCTTCTTGATTTTTTATTACGACGTCTGACTTAGAGTCGTCGTAAACGTAAACTTCTGCGCCTTTTGAAAGCAAAAGTTTTGTTGCGGATACACCGCTTCTTTTAAGACCTACAACTAAAAATGACATAAGTTTATAATACATACTCACCTACAAAGCGCATATAATTATTACCGTTGAAATTATTGCGGTAATTAGCGCGTAACAATATGAAATCTTTGCTTCGCTGTATCCTTTGTGCTGAAAATGATGATGAATGGGCGCCATTAAAAACACCCTCTTTTTCGTTCTTTTAAAATGCAGTACTTGAATAATAACTGATAATGCCGAAGTTACGAAAGTTGCGCCTAATATAGGTATATACAGCGTATTGCTCGTAAAAATTGATATAGACGCTATTGCGCCACCAATTGCAAGCGAACCGCAATCACCCATGAATATCGATGCTTTTTGAGTGTTATAGGCTAAATATCCTATAAGCGCGCCAGCCATACATAAAGAAAATAAAATTAAGTTTTCATACTCTAAAATGTTGACGTAATAGTTTGAGTTTGTTGTAATTTCGATATAAGTAAGTAGCGAAATTGCAATTAAATATATTATTGAAACAGATGAACAAAGTCCGTCAAGACCGTCAGTTAAATTTACTGAATTAACCGTTGCAATAAAGACTAAAACGTTCAAAATTACTGAAAAAAAGCCTATTTCTACTAAATTTTTTGTGAACGGAAGGTATATAGAAGTTATTCCGCTAAGTCTTGCCGAAACGCTAACTATAACGGCTATTGAAATTTGGAACAATATTTTTTGAAGGGGCGTTAAACCTTTATTGTTTTTAAACTTTATTTTTATAAAGTCGTCGATAAACCCAACTATTAAAAAAGCGATTGTAACCGAAATTGAAGTAACTGCAAGCGAGTTGTTTTGCTTAGAAAAAATTATAAATGAAATTACGCTTGATAATACTATGAAAAGCCCACCCATCGTAGGCGTTCCTTCTTTATAGGAATGCTCTTTAACGTATGATAATATAGGTTGACCGACTTTTAATTTTTTTAGAAAAGGTATAAAAACCTTTGCTAAAATTAAACACGATAAAATTGATACTAAAACTGCCGATAAATACGTTTTCAAAAAAACTCACCACCAAGATATAATTTAGATATAATATCGCGTACCGTTTCTTTATCATTAAAGTGAAGTTTAATACCCATAACGTCTTGATAATTTTCAGCACCTTTGCCTGCTATTACTAAAACGTCGCCTTGAGATAGATGCGTTAAACCGTAACCGATAGCCATATATCTATTTTGAATAGTTATGTATTTACTCGTTTTATCTCTTATGCCCGTTTCTATTTCTTTAATAATCGAATACGGCTCTTCAAACCTTGGATTATCGCTTGTAATTATTGAAAAATCGGCATATTCCCCAGCAATTTTACCCATTAAACTGCGTTTTTCTTTATCTCTATTTCCACCGCAACCAAATATTAAATATAATTTGTTTTTACATATTTGTCTAAGCGATGATAAAAGATTTTTAAGACCGTCTGGCGTATGAGCGTAATCGACGTAAATATCCGCGCCGTTATAGTTTTCAACGTATTCTAACCTACCGCTTATTTGTTCGGTATCACAAATTGCGTTTACCGCCGTTTTTAAATTTACACCGAGCGCTAAACACACGGTTATTGCAGATAATGCGTTATAAACGTTAAACTCGCCAAGCAATTTAGTCGTTACAAAGTCAATATCGTCAAAAGCATTAACGACGAAAGTAGTTTTTGTTGGGGATAGTTTTACTTGAACGGCGAAAACGTCGCTTGGATTATTTAGCCCGTACGATATTACGCTAAGTTTATTACTTAAAATAATTTCTTTACCGCTATCGTCGTCGGCATTAACTACTGCTAAACGCGCCGAAACGTTATTAAAAACGCTAAGTTTAGTTTTTTTATATTCATCAAAACTTTTAAAATAATCTAAGTGGTCGTGAGTGCAATTTGTAAACACTAATACGTCAAATACCGTACTATAAGCACGTTTTTGACTTATAGCGTGCGCTGATAATTCCATAACAACGTACTCGATATTTTCGTTAGCCATATCCATAAACGTCTTATTTAGATATATTGCGTCGGGAGTTGTAAGGCTAGGCTCGATTTTATGCTTGTTGTAAAAAATTCCAAGCGTACCTATTATGCCCACTTTTTTACCAACTTTACTTAAAATATTTTTTATTAAATAAGTAGTACTCGTTTTGCCGTTCGTTCCAACAACGCCTATTACTTTTACACGCTTTTTATTAGGCTCGTAAAATTTATAAGAAAGTTTAGATATTTCTTTGCGCACGTCATTAACGGTAATGACGTTATCTAAACAACAATCGTTTTGAGTTATAACTAAGATAGCGCCTTTATTTATCGCTTCTAAAATATAATCGTTTCCGTCAGCCTTTTCGCCTTTTACGGCAAAAAATACGCTACCTTTTTCAACTTCTTTGCTACTTGTGGTTAAATTTGATATTTCTTCGTTTAAATTATTAACTTTTCCCTTGTATTTTAGCCCTTTTATAAACTCAAAAACTTTCATAACCTACCTTTAAATACTTTTATTTATATTTATTATACCTTCAAAAATTTCTTTGCAAAGTGGCGCTGCTACCGTTGAACCGTACGTTCCGCCAACAGGCTCGTCAACGATTACAAGGCACATATACGTTGGCTTATTTGACGGAAAAAAACCTATAAAACTCATAACGTATTTACCTTGAGCAATTATTCCGTCAACGTACTTTTGCGCCGTTCCCGTTTTACCGCCTACTTTATACCCTTCTATATAACATTGTTTTCCCGAACCGTTTGTTACAACGTCTTCAAGATAACTTGCTATAGTTTTTGACGTTTGAGTTGATATTGCGTTTCCGTTAGACTTTATTTCCGTTTTAACGCTTAATTCTCCACCACTACTATATATTTCTTTTACAAGGTGCGGTGTATAAAGCGTTCCACCGTTAACCGCCGCCGACGTTGCCGTAATTAATTGTAGTGGCGTACACGCAATAGTTTGACCAAATGAAATTCTTGCTAAGTCTGACGTTAAAATTGCATTTTTAGGAAGCACCATTCCTTGCGCTTCGCCGTTTAAGTCAATCCCCGTTACTTTTCCGTAACCAAATGCCGACAAATAGTTATAAAAAACGTCTTTACCAAGTGAAGTTGCAATATCAACGAATATTGGGTTACAACTGTTATTTAACGCGCTTGATAAATTTTGGTTAGAATGATTGCCGTTTTTGTGCATTGACCAACACTTAATTTTAGAGCCTTCAACGTATCTAAACCGCGAAGAATTAAAAATGTGATTGGGCGAAAAAGCGTTTAAATTACCTTTATTAAACTCTTCAATATTAGCGCTTGCAGTTAACACTTTAAAGGTTGAGCCCGGCTCGTAACTGTCTGAAATTAAAACGTTACGACCAAGAGCGTTTAAGGTATCTAAATCGTTATAAGGAACTTCGTTTAAATTAAACGACGGGAGCGTACTCATTGCTAAAATTTCACCGTTTTGTGGGTTTAGCACTATTGCCGACGCCGATTTTGGAGTGTATTTTTGAATTGCTTTACTTAAAACGCCTTCAGTTATCTGTTGAATTTCGTAGTCGATTGTAAGTTTTACGTTTAACCCGTCAGTTGCCTTTATGTATTTAGGCGGTTTATTTATATCTACGCCCGTCAAATCGGCTTCGTATAAAATTTCTCCGTTTATTCCTGATAAATATTTATCATAATATAATTCAAGACCCGAAATACCGTTGCCGTCTTGAGAAGTATAACCAAGCGTTTGGCACAACAATTCGTTATACGGATAAAGCCTTGTAACGTCGCTAGCAAAATATACTCCGTCTAAATTATGCTCGTAAAGTTTGCTAATTAAGTCTTTAGTAGTATGCTTTACAACTTTAATTTCGCTTACCTTAGTTTTTGTAATACGCTCTTTTAATTTTTCTTTGTCGAGCGAAAAAATATTCGATATAACTGTGCAAACTTTATCAACGTCAGTTACGGCGCGTGGACGTACGAAAACGGTATAAGTTTCTTTACTCGTTGCTAAAACAACGCCGTTTCTGTCAACGACGTCGCCACGACGGGCTAAAATGGGCACGTTTCTAGTCCATTGGTCCATTGCTTTTGCTTGCAATTCGTTACCCCAAATTACTTGAACGTAAAAAAGACGAGCAAAAATGAATAAAAAAATAAAGGTTATTGCGCCAATCAACGCAAATAACCTCTTTCGTACTAAACTTATTGATATTGTTTTAATAATTTTACCTCTTAATTGCCTTCTACCATTCCGTATTCTTTTGCTTTTTCAATAATTTTTTCATCATCGCTTGCTTCTTCAAGTTGCATTTTTTTAACTTCAACTTGTTCGTTTAAAGTTTCAACAACGGCGGTTTTATCGCTAATAATATTATTCATATTATTAAGTAAAGCAGTATTGAATACGATTAAAATTGAAAGCGCTATAATTATTGCGCTAAAAAGCATTACGAGCGCTTTTGCTCCACCTCTTACCTTAGACGTTGTTTGATATTCAGCGTCAACCGCTCTAAAATCACTATATATCTCGTCCTTAGTAAAATTTTTAAACTGCATAGTAGTAACCGACGGCTTATCGTCAACGAAAGTTCTTTGGTAAACGTCAGACGTCGTTGTATCAGTCGTAGTCGTATTATAATTTATAATTCTATCGAAATTACCACGAATACGAGAATTAAATTCTCTTTCTTCGTCGCTTACAACAGTTGTAGTGGTAGCGTCAACGGGTTTATTTACCGTAACGGTTGTACCTTCAAATTCATCTACAAAGGTGTTTCTTTCAGTTATAAGTGAATTTCTATAGTTATTCATATTATTACCTGCCCTTATTTATTCAAAGTTAGTTAAATTTTTTCAGCAATTCTAAGTTTAGCGCACTTAGAACGCGAGTTTTCTTGCATTTCTTTTTCGCTTGCAATAATAGGTTTATTTGTTATTACTTTAAGCGTTTGTTTTCTATTGCATACGCACGGAAATCTTTTATCGCAAATACACGCCGTTTGATAATCTTTAAATACGTTTTTTACAATTCTATCTTCTAAACTGTGGAATGATATTATTGCAATTCTTCCGCCTTTATTAAGTTTATCTACCATATCGCGTATAGCCTCTTCAAGCCCGTCAAGTTCTTCGTTGACGGCTATTCTTATTGCTTGAAAAGTCTTTTTCGCCGAGTGTGTATCGCGTCTAAATTTAAATGGGATTGACTTATCGCAAATTTCAATAAGTTCACCCGTTGTTTCAATAGGTTTTACTTTTCTGCTTTCGCAAATATTTTTTGCAATAACTCCTGCAAATTTTTCTTCTCCGTAAGTAGAGAGTATATATCTCAACTTTTCTTCAGCATAAGTATTTACAAGTTCGTAAGCGGAAAAGTCTTTTGTTCTATCCATTCTCATATCAAGGCGTACTTCGTTAGACATATACGAAAAACCGCGCTCGCGATTGTCAAGTTGGTACGAACTAACGCCTAAATCAAGCAAAACTCCGTCAACACCAAACACGCCTAAATTATTAGTTATGGTTTTAAAATTTTTAAAATTATCGTGAATTAAAGTAAATCTACCTTCAAACTCGCTCAATCGTTGACGGGCTACGTCGATTGCGTCTTGATCGCGGTCAGTTGCAATAAGCGTAACTTCTTCCCTTTTTAAAATTTGGTAAGAATGACCTGCGCCACCGCACGTTCCGTCAAAATAAACTCCGCCTTTTTTAAGGTTTAACCCCTCAATACACTCGTTTAGCATAACGGGTTTATGCGCAAATTCCATTACTTAATACTTCCTTTAAGAAATTGAATACGCTCTTGGTGAGTTTTTTTGCTCTTGATACGCTCGCGCTCGTCTTTAGAATAAATATCAATACGGTCAACCATACCGATTGATACAACGTCTTTACTAATACCGGCGTATTCACGGAGTGTTTTCGGTAAAACTACTCTACCTTGTCCGTCTTCGTCGCCAGGAAAAACGCTACCGAAAATGTTAGCGAGTTCTTCTTGCGCTTCAATATCAAGGTCGCTTATACCTTCGAACTGCTTAACGAACTTTTCCATATTTTCGGCTGGGTAAATACTAATGCACTTAGAATTACCCATAACGAAAAAGTATCCGTTTTTGAGTTCCGCCTTGAATTTCGACGGTATTCTTATTCTGTTTTTAGCGTCGACTTGATGGTCGTACTCACCAAATAACATCATAAAATAGAGTTCTCCCGTTTTAATGATTACATTCTAACACATTTTTTGGTAACTTGCAACCACTTTTAGTAACTTTTTGTAACTTTTTTTAAAAAATTTTGTTTTTGCAATAAAAAAAAGACTGTTTTTATTAAAAAGCAGTCATTTAAATATTTTAGAATATACAATTTTATTGTATTTTGCATTGTTACCAATAAAAAATATTGTGTTTTTGCTATTTTTAACCTTTAAAGGTAAAAAATTGTTAAAGTGGTCATAAGTTACTCGATTATTGTTAAATTTACTATTTTTTTGTACGTTTATAGCGTTTTTTATATCTAAAAGGGCTTGATTAAACCCGTCGGTTACTACGGCGTTTTCAAAAACGCTTTGAATTTCGTTTTTTATAAAGTTATAGTGAGTGCAACCTAAAATAACTTCGCTAACCTTTTTATCTATTAGCGCTAAGTCGAGTTTATAATGAATTTTATCTTTAAAAAATATAAACCGCTCAATTTCTTTTGCTAAAAACGGTAACGGCAAAACTTTACTTTTTTCAAAATTATTTTTAACGTAACTACTGTTTGCGGTATTTTGCGTACAAAGCAAAATATAATTAGCGTTTGACGGCTTGTTTGGAACTATCCCAGTAAGTGCTACTCCGCTACTAATAACCAAATTATCTTTTTTGATATCTTCAAGAATTGTGGTTGATAACGTATTACAAGCAAACGTTATAATTTTTGCGCCTAAACTAATTAGCGTTTTAACGTTTAATTTTGCAAGGTTAATTAGTTCTTCCCTGCTTTTATTTCCGTAAGGTGCGTTTAAGTTGTCGCCTAAATACAAAAAATTATAGTCACTAAAAGTTTTTACCGCTTTATTTAATAAAGTTAAGCCACCAATACCGCTATCGTAAAAAGCAATTATATCTTTATTAGTTTTCATTTTACATTATACGCAAGTATTTTAAAAAACTTTACCTTTGTAGTTTAAATATTTTATTTAACGCGAAGAATATTAAAATTTTTAAAGTGCAAATAAAAAATGTTTGTAATTATCAAAAAATGCCTAAAAAAAAGTTGCAACTTTATTAAAACTGTGCTAAAATAACCATAGTTTATTAAGTCATACATTAAAAGGAGTCATTATGCCTAACATTAAATCGGCTAAAAAGCGTGTTCTTGTAATTAACAAGAAAACTGAAATCAACAAAAGTGCTAAATCTGAAATTAAAACTATCATTAGAAATATGAAAGCTTTACTTGACGCTGGCGACGTTGAAGGCGCTGAAAAAGCAATGCCTGCAACTATGTCTGCTATTGATAAAGCAGTTACTAAAGGCATTTTTGCTAAAAACACCGCTGCTAACAAAAAGAGCGGTCTTCAAGTTAGACTTAACGCTTTAAAAGCATCTAAGTAATTAAAAAAGAATTTAAGGGTTACCAAGTGGTAACCCTTTTTTCCGTGAATAGCATATTTATTATTTTTAAAATAATTATACCCCGTTTAAAAACTAAACGGGGTTAATTTTATTAGTTATTATTTTTTCTTTTTGTCTTTAGGACGTTTAATTTTGTTAAGTTTAGCGTTGATATCAAGAAGTTGTTCTTTTGTAAAGTTAATACCCATAGTACCAATCATACCTGCTAAACGAAGGAAAGTAAATCCGCCCATCATTTGCATCATACTATCGTTAATTTCAAAGCCCATAACTTTTTCGCCTTTTTTAGGCATCATTTTAGCAAACAATCCGGCAAATAATAATTTACCTTGAAGCGTTGACATAATAGTCGCCATAGTATCGTTAATAGAAAGGTGACCTTCAACTTCAGTAATATCAAACCAGTTTAAAATAGCGCTCTTTTCTTTAAGACGGTATGCTTCGTTGAACACTTCAACTTTATTAATCTTACTTTCGTCTTTATATTCGCCCGCCACCGCAACGAGTTTAGTTTCGCCTTCGTTTTTAACGTCAAAATAGAAGAAATGGTCTTCGGCGCTCTTTTTACCAAGACTTACGCCGTTAGCAAAAAGTTCAACTTCAGGCAAGTTAGAGTATACCGTAATTTTTGTTACGTCTTCTACCCTATCAATATAACGTTTTCCGCAAAGATGAACGAAAGGCTCGTCTGAAAGCCACGCTTTATAAGCGTAGAAAGAGTCTTTTTTGTATTTACGGTCAAACGTCATTAAACCTTTATGGTTTTGACCGTTTTCGCCACCTTCAGAACGCGCGTCAGCGCCAAAGTCAAACATATTCCAAACGTGAGTAGCCCAAATATATTTACGAGTGAATAATTGTTTGATTAGTTCTTCGTGGTAGAATGCTTGATATTCTTCGGTATAGTCGCCTTGAATAGGTTTAGAAGTATGCCAATTAAGCGCTTCACATCCGTATTCAGAACATCCAATAGGAATATTTGGCCATTTAGCGTGGAATTTATCAAACCAAGGACCGTTCATAGTAGTATCGCCACCATACCAACCAAAATAGTGGTTATACGATACAAGGTCAGGAATTTGAAGGTAAGGACTATCCATTCCAGTTGGAGAAACAACGGCAATAGTAGTTAAACGAGTTTTGTCCATATCGTGAACAAGGTTGTTTAAAATTTTGTGATTTTCAAGAAGGTCTGGGTCTTTATCGCCCTTCATTGTAATTTCGTTAGACAAGCCCCAGCACACTATTGACGTATGGTTATAATTTTGAACGATAAGTTCTTTCATTTGAGAAATCGTGTTTTCCCTACCGTTTGGCATATGTTGAGAAATATAAGGAATTTCCGCCCAAATTACAAGACCTTTTTCGTCGCATAAGTCGTAGAAATATTGCGCGTGTTGATAGTGCGCAAGACGTATTGTAGTTGCGCCAACTTCCATAATAAGGTCAATATCTTCTTCGTGATGACAAGGAAGTAAAGCGTTGCCAATGCCCCATCTATCTTGGTGACGAGAAACGCCACGGAGCGGATATTCTTCACCGTTTAATATAAAACCGTTTTCAGGGTCAACTTTAAAGGTACGGCAACCAAATCGAGTTGAAACGCTATCTATAACGTTTTCGCCGTCTAACAACTCAACCGTCATAGTGTAAAGATACGGGTCTTTACGGCCGTGCCAAAGGTGTACGTTTTCAATAGTTAAAGTGCATTTATCGCCACCAACTTCACTTGCTATAACGTTATTTTCTTTATCTATAATAGTATATTTAATAGTTTGCGAGTCAAGTTTATTAGTTACCCAAACTTGAGTTTCAACGTTTGCATTTTTGCCGTCTACTATTGGAGTAACGGCTATACCTTTACCACCAAAATATTCTAAGTCGAAGTGGCTGTTGTTTACGGCGATAATATTAACGTCACGATACAAACCACCGTAGAAAGTAAAATCGGCTACTTGCGGATAAACCCTATCGTTAGGAGCGTTATCAACGGCAATAATAATCATATTATCACGAACTAATTCGTTTGTGATATCAACGCGCCAAGTAGAATAGCCACCGTCGTGATGAGCGAGTTTTTTACCGTTAACGTAAACGTCGGCAGATGAGTTCGCACCGTTTAATTCAAGATAATATTTATCTGCCGTAGGCAAATCCATTTTATCTAATTTTTTAGCGTAATAACAAGTGCCACGATATAAATCGTTGCCACCGTCTTGACCGTCAATAGCGTTCCAAGTATGCGGAAGGTTTACAAAATACCAATCCTTAGGGTTTATTTCGGTTGGTAAATTTTCACCAATCGTTTTAGAGAACGCCCATTTAGCATTGAAATTAATAATTTCTCTCATATAGTCTCCTTAAAATTTCACTTAGTTTTCATACATTTAAAATGTTCGGCAAATTGCCGAACATTTATTCTATACCGATTAATATTCGGCTATTTTGTTGTTATTTACTCGACGAAAATACTTCGTCGGGTTTTATTAATAATAGCAATTATTAATCTACTGTTTTATCTCCTGAGAAAGCAGTTGCTTCACTATTATGTTTTGCTTCTAACTCAACATTCATTTGAGCAAGCGTCTTTTTATCAACGTTATAAATAAGCGCTAAACCAACAAATTGTAACACTGCTGAGAATAAGTATAAGAATGATACTAAATAACGCATGTTAAGAGCAACCTCAAACGCTTGATTACCCTTATCTGCTTCAATATAACCAAGAGCAGCCATAATAACAAGTACAAGAGCTGGGCCTACACCTTGAGCGAGTTTTCTAAAGAATGAGTGAAGTGAGTAAACAACACCTTCTTCTCTTGAACCTGTTTTCCACTCGTTATAGTCTATAGCGTCACCCATCATAGCCCAAGAAACAGTACTGTATACGCCTATACCTAAACTGTTAACAAGTTGGCAAAGAACATAAACTACAATACCCGTTACATCTGGAGTTATAGGAACTATACACATTAAAGCACACGCAACGATACTGCAAAGCGAACCCACAACTGAAAGTTCTTTTTTACCAAATTTTACTACGAGTTTACGAGCAAATGGAGTAAAGAATATTATTGGAAGCATTGAAAATACTTGTACGATACCTGAAATTTGAACGTTGTTAAAGTAAGATTGGAATAATACGGTAACCGCCGCCGTACCACCTTGCATACCAATAAACATACCCATAGCGGCAACTGTAGCGCCTACTGCTGGACGGTTTTTAACGAAATTGCCAAGCGCAACGAAGATGTTGAATTTTGGAGTGTCTTCATTAAGACGAATTTCAGTTTCTTCACGAATAACCGTAGTTTTAATCATAAATTGGAAAGCAACAAAACCTAAAATACCCATTATAAGAGCAGCAAGGAATACGTTTTCACCAATTAAGTTGTCGTTAGCGTCATAAATAATGAATGGTAAAATCATAATAGGAACCATGTTACCAATCATAGAACCGATTGAACGCCACGCAGAAAGCGATGCGCGGTCTGCTGGCTCGCTTGAAATAAGCGATAATAACGAACCGTAAGGAACGTTAGCGATTGTATAGAAAGCATCCCAAATAACGTAACCTGCTATAAAGATAATTACTTTTGCAAATTCTGGTGCTGTTGGCCATGGAACAAAACAAAGCGCGCCTGCCACAATAAGCCCAATTGAGCCAAACCACATGTAAGACAAGAATTTATTTCTCTTATACTTACGCTTGTCCGCATCGATAATAGAACCGATAACTGGATCGTTAATTGCGTCCCAAACTTGAACTATAATGAGTAAGAGCGCATAAAGTTCTGACGACATTCCCATGAACTGAGTCCAGAAAATGATTAAGGTTGACTTAAGCGCGAAACTCATGTTACAGCCAAAGTCGCCTGCTGCGTACGATACGCTATCAAGTATTCCGAACTTACGGAAACCGCGCGCATCAAGTGCTACTTCTTTTTTCATAAATTTCTCCCTTTATTTTACTGGCTTAAAAGCCTTTTTGACGCAATTAAACATAATAATAGCCCGTATTATATCGTTATAAAATTATAGCGGTACAAAGCGAGCAAGATTAAGCCACGGCGCAAGACGTGGCGGGAGTTTTGAAAAGAAAAACTCCGCAAATTTATTTACAATATTTTGTTACATTATCAAAATTATATACTATATATAGATGTTTGTCAATAGCGATTTTTGCAATTTGCGTTGATTAATTTTAAAATTTTTATACATAACGTCAATTTTTTAAAATAAAACGCTAAAATTTACTACTTTATGCTTTTACCAAGTTCGTACGCTTCAGTAATTTCAATTTTACCTTCGGTATCGCCGGGATGTTCAACAAACCCACATAAAATTTTGCCAATATTTTTCCAGCCAACGTTTTTAACCATACCGTCGTACCAATAAACAGACTGCTCGAACCCATCGCCTTCCGCCGCCATAATAAGCACCGTTTCTTTAAAAGGATTTTTAAGCCCCGGATAACACTCGGCAACACCAAAAAACCTATCAAATACCGTTTTTAAGTATGAACTAATATTCCAGTAATATAAAGGCGACGCTAAAACAAGCACGTCGCAATCAACGTACTCGGGATAAATTTTAGACATATCGTCTTTAATTACGCAAGGGTCGTAAGGGTTTTTAGTGCCTTTATAACAACTTCTACAACCGCTAATATTCATATTTGCAACAAAAAATTCAGTAACGCTATTTCCTGACTCTTCAGCCCCTTTTGTAAACGCTTTAGTAAGCGACGCCGTATTGCCGTTTTGCCTTGGACTTCCGTTTAAAATAAGTATTTTTTTAGCCATAATTTCTCCTTTATTAATTTATTTTATCATTAAAAGATTAAAAATTCAATACAAAACTAAAATTTTAGTTTAAATTTTAACGCAAAAAAACGGCGTTACTTAGCGCCGTTTATACAAAAAATAATAATTTTTAAAAGGAGTGGCGGATTTACGGCATCCGCCCTGCCGTTATGGTTTTCAACTATGGAAAAACACAAAACAAAAAACAAAAAGTAACACAAGCAACCACTCATGTGTCGAGATTATTATATCATTATATTGTATTCAAGTCAATGTCGCTTTGGTGAAATAATGTAAAAGTATTGTGAAATATTTTTTGTTGCTTTACGTCATTTTTTTTGTTTAATTATAACAAAATTCAATTAATAATTAATTTAATTTAAAATTAACCAACTGTAATTTTATCTACGAAAAAAAAACAAAACCACCCTTAAGGGTGGTTTAAAATTTAATTATTTAATTAAAAATTTAATAATTCAAGGTATTGCGCTTTATCAATAGCGGCAAGGAATAAATAAAGACGTGGCCCCATATCCGTACCAAATAAAAGATTGTAGAATACTTTGAAAAATCTTTGTTGACGCGCCATATTTTCTTTTTTAGTTAAAGTTTCGTCGTTAATAACAGAGTAAAGGAATTGTTGAACTTCTTTTTCGTTAATAACTTCGTTAGCGCTAATATAGTCGTAAAGTTTTTTAACAGCGCCCTTTTCTTCGTCTTCAAGTCCGTTATAATATTCGCTATTTTTATCAGTTAAAAGTTTATAAAGTTTACTTGGTTGGTGAACGGTAATCCAATCTTTTACGCGTGTTAAACGGCTTTCGTCGTCTTTAACAAAATCAACGCCTACTTTACTTAAAATATCTTTAACTGCTTTAGGGTTAAAGTCAACGATTGTAGCAACGCTTGCAAGTACGCCAAACGGAACTTTAGATTTAGTTTCTTTACCGCCAATAAGCGAGAATTCGTACACGCTTTGATTGTATTCGTCAGCCGTGCCGTTTTTGTATGCTTCAAGACCTTTATCAAATTCAGAGTAATGACGAATAATAGTATCGTCAAAATTAAACGAGAACGGCGCTTTTGGTTCGTACTTAGCAAAAAGCCATCTAATCATATCAGGCTCGTAAACTTTTAAAACTGTTGCTGGCGTAATATTGTTACCCGTTGACGAGTGCATGTCGCCAAGACCTGCGATTGAAAGCCAACCGTAGCCAGTAAACATAGGTGGTTCAACACCTAAAATTCTACGAGCAACGTCACTTGAAACAACGTAACTACCACTTGCTGCCGCATGGTCGATTCCACCTGGCTCAAAGTCAACGCCTTCGTATCCCCAACGCATTGGCCAGTCAACTTTCCAAACGAGTTTAATCATATGATATTCGCGAACTTTTACAGTATGTTCGTGACCGCATTTGCACTTATAAGTAATTTCTTCCCCATCGTCTGACGACCAAATTACTTTAGTAGTATCTTTTTTACAAACGTCACAATAAACGTTTAAAGGATAGTACGTTTCACGCTCGCCTTCATCACTATCTTGAGTTTTATAATCCATCAACACGTCATAAATTTCTTTACGTTTTTTAATGGCGTTAATAATACCGTCAACGTACATGCCAGACATATAATTTTTTGCTTGATAACGATAATCTGCTGGAATTCCCATTTCTTCAAGAGATTTTTCAAATTCCTTTTCGTTATATTCGGCGTATGAAGAATATTTTCCATACGGATCTGGAATTAACGCATACGGCATACCGAGATATTTATCAAAATCAGGAGCAATTTTAGCGATATTTGACGGAACTTTTCTTAATCTATCAAACTCGTCCCACGAGAAAAGTAGACGCGCTTTTTTACCGCGTTTTTGAAGCGCTTTTACAACGTAAAAACTCGTTGCTACGTCACGGAAATTACCGATATGAACAGAACCCGACGGACTAATACCCGCCGCGCAAACATATTCTTCTTTATTAGGATTTCTTTCAATTAATTCATCTGCTAATTTTTCAGCCCAATGCATAGTTTACCTCGTATTTATATAATGCTTTTTGTTATTAATTTTTAAGCCAATTTTCAAAGGCGTTAGATATTTCGCTCGCCACTTCATTTGGCGTTTTACCGTCAGTTACAACAACTAAATCATAATTAGACATATCCGTTATATCAACGTTATACATAGTTTTATAGCGGAGCGTTTCACTACTACGACGCGATAAGATTTTTTCAACGCCTTCTTCAATAGACGAGTAATGCTCGCCCGCCCTATTAGCGTTCATAATTCTTTCCGCCGCCGTTTTAACGTCAACAACCATGTAAACCTTAAAAGAACTCGGAACAAAATGCCATGCTAAGCGTGAATCGAAAATATATCTTCCACTTTTAGTTTCGTATTCGCGAAGTTTACCGTCTAAAACGTCGTCAAACTCAGGATGAGTTTCCATATAACGATTAAATTCAATCGTAGTCATATTCATATCGGACGCCATTTGACGTTGGATTTGACCAATTGACACCTTTTCAAGCCCGTATTTTTGAGAAAGAATAGCGCCAACAGTACTTTTCCCGCTACCTAAATCGCCCGCTAAAGAAATTTTATAGTCTTTCATATTTTATCTTAAGTTTGCCCTAGTAAAAATTATTTATATATACTTTACATTATTACGATTTTTTTGTCAACTTAAAACGCGCCTAAAAAAAGCGCTTTGCAAACATTTTTTACAAAGCGCTTAAATATCACTTAAGTTTGTTGTAAGGACATACTTTTATACAAATACCACAAACTGCGCCACGGCCGATATCTTTGTAATTTTTCATATTATTACTACATTTTTCAGCGCTAAAAAACTCGTCGCGCTTCATTCCTTGAAGGTATGGAATTCCACTTATAGCGCCTGCGGGACAAGCCTTTTCACACAAATTACAATCGCCGCAACCGTCCGCAATAGGCGGACAATCGCTATTTAGTGGCATATCCGTTAAAACTGTTGCTAAACGCACTTTTGAGCCGTACTCTTTCGTAATGAATAACGCGCTTTTACCTATAAAGCCAAGTCCTGAAAGTCTTGCCGCAGTCTTATGAGAAAATACGCTTTTATAACTACTTTTATCATCCGCCGTTGATTGTGATGCAGGAACGGGAAAAGCGTTATACCCATACTTACTTTCAATAAGCCTACAAATCTTAAAAGATATATTGTCTAAATACGCGTTTGCTGTTCTATACGAGTGAAAGTAACTTATAGTAGGTCTATTCTCAATAGTTTTTAAAACGGCATCAGGAAGTTTTACGGCAATAGAGATTGCGTGCCTTAGATTTTGCGGTGGCATGCCGTCAAACCCAAGACTACAAAACCCAACTAAGTCTGCGCCAAACGATAGTATTTCGTTTTTTAAATTTTCTTGATTTATTTCCATAGATAACATAGAAAAATATGCGATACTGTCGCATATTTTAAAGATTTTTATATTTCGTATAATATTGTAACTGGCCCGTCGTTTTCTTGAAGTATTTTCATATCCGCGCCAAACACACCCCTTTTAACCGTTACGCCGTTACAAGATAATTTATCGCAAAAATATTCGTAAACTTTACTTGCTACTTCGGGCTTTTCAGCGTTTGTAAAACTAGGTCTATTACCGTGACTAACGTCACCACATAAAGTAAATTGCGATACGCTTAATATTTCACCGCCAACGTCTAAAACACTTTTATTCATTTTGCCGTTTTCATCTTCAAAAATACGAAGTTTAGCAATTTTTGAGGCTAAGTAATCTGCTTTGTCTAACGTATCTAAAACGGCTACTCCAAAAAATACTACAAGACCTTTATCTATACTTGAAACGATGTTTCCGTCAACGCTTAAAGTAGCGCTTTTTACCCTTTGAACAACCGCTTTCATTATTCTTGAGCAAATAACGACGCAGCGCCAACAATACCTGCATTATTGCCAAGTTTTGCAGCAAGAATGTCCGCCTTTGGCGCACTTGGATAACCATAACTAAACTTATCGCAATACGCCTTAACTTTATCAATTAAGTAATCGCCTTCTTTTGAAATACCGCCACCGATAATTACCGCTTCAGGACGGAAAATATTCATAAAGTTCATAAGCCCGTCACCAATATAACTAACAAATTCGTCAACAACGTAGTTTGCAACTTTATCGCCCTTTTTAGCGCACGCAAAAGACGTAATACCGTTAACTTTTTCAATATCACCGTCAACGAAATCCCACATAGCGCTATCGCGATTTTCAAGCATTTTTTCCTTTGTAAGTCTAATTAAAGCAGTAGCGGAAGCGTATTGTTCTAAGCAACCACGTCTACCACAGCCGCATTTATGACCGCCAAGTTTTAAAGTAACGTGACCAAGTTCCGCAACCATACCGAGATTACCTTGGTATAATTTTTTATCTAAAACTATACCACCGCCAACGCCCGTTCCAATAGTAATTAAAACTACGTTAGAGTAATTTTTAGCAACCCCAAAATATACTTCGCCAAGCGTTGCAACGTCAGCATCGTTACCAAGTTTAACCGGTAAACCCGTAACGCCTTCAACTATTTTAGCAAGCGGAAGGTCTACCCAAGGTATATTAGGAACGTACGTTGCCAATCCTTCGCTTGGTTTTACGCCACCCGGAACACCTATGCCTACGCCCTTAATTTCGCTTTTAGAAATATTGCTTTCTTCAATGAGTTTATTAACGTTTTCACCAATTAAGATAGCGTGAACTTCTTGACTATCGTCTTTACTAGTTGTAAAAGTTAAAGTTTTTACGATATTGCCATCACCGTCAACAATCCCAATTTTTATAGACATACCGCCTACGTCAACACCAATATAATACATAATTCACCTTTTTAACCGAGCACGCCCATACTGAGCAATATATCGGTAATACCTTTTAAATTAGTTTTAATTTTTTTATAAGGACGGAGCGCGTAATAGTACGCTAAATAAGCAAGGCTAATTTTTTCCTTGTCGCCCTCGTTAAGTTTTTTAGTAAATATTTCAAGAACGTAAATTAGTTCTTCTTTATCTTCACGCGAAGTATGACTTTGAGTAATTGCAAGTTTATCAAGTTCTAAAAGCCTATAAATATTGCGTTGGAAGGTAATTTTTTGAGTGTTATTAACTGTGTTTGACGTAGTTACAGTTGTTGTAGATTCACCAGTAGTAACGTTTCCGCCACCATTATTAACGTTATTAATAACGTTAGTTTGATTTACTCCGCTCGTTGTAGACGTTGTTGTTTCTTCCGTCGTTACAGTAGTAGTCGTTGCGGTTGTAGTGTTGGTAGTATCACCGTCAGTAGTTACAACGTTAGTATTTATAACGGGATTTACTATGTTAGGTTTTACGTTAGTATCAACGTTAGTTTCATCATCAGTCGTTTCGCCTTCGCCTGGAAATTGAACGCTATTAATTAGTTGCATGCCAATTTGATAAGTGTACGACCTAAACGGCAAAAGCACCGCTTTACAAAAGTTTTTGTAGCCCGCTTCGTAATTTTTACCGGCATTCATATAATCAAGAAGGTCTGAAAGTTGAAATTTATTATAGTTTATTTCCCTCAAAAGCAAGTAAACGAATGCTATAACGTCAGTATTTCTTGCAGGTAAAACGAACGACTTAACTCCGTCGTTTTCAACTAGACACTTTGTTAAAACGTCGTAAAAATCAAAATCTTCAGTAAAATATTTAAAAAGGTCTGAAAGCAATTTTGATGAATTTATTACTGTAATTACTTCGTAAATTCCTGTGTTTGCAAATAAGTATTTACTTTCGCTAAGCCCGTCAACCGCGCGACAAAAGGAATTTAATGATTCTTCTCTAGTTCTCATACACCCTCAAACAGCGAAAAAATTCGCTTAATAACTAATATATAGTTATTATATCACACATTAATCAATCAATCAACATTTTTTTGCAAAAGTATTGATTTTTAACGGGTAATTATGTATAATAGTAAAGAACATAAAATAAGGAGGTTCAAATTTATATGAAATCAATGCAAATATCACTTCAAATGGCAAGCCAGGTTAAAACTTTCGTATCAATCGTACAAAAATATCCGTATGATATTGAACTTCATAGCGGTAGATACATAGTTGACGCTAAATCAATACTTGGTATTTTTAGTTTAGACCTTTCAAAAACTTTAACAATCGAAATCCATTCTAACGATTGTGACGATTTACTTAACGAACTTAAACAATTTTCTATCTAATTTTTAACGGAGGATAAAAGCATGATAAAGCAAGACGAACTTTCAATTAACAAATTAATATTATTGTTCGTCTTTGACAAAATGGAAATAGCGCTATCTGAAAACACCGTTTTAGATATGTGCTGTTCTTCTAATGAATGGATAAACTACATGCTTTGCAAACCTACCCTTAACAAACTTATTGACGAATCTTTTATTTATAACGTTGCTTCATACGGCGACCCGTTATACCAAATAACACCGGAAGGTAGATATTGTTTAGCGGAGTTTTACGTTCAAATACCGTCGTCAACGCGCGAATCTATTTCTAACTTTGTTAAAATGAATAGAACGAGATATCGCCGTAAACAAGAATGTACGGCAGATTATTATATGAATAAAGATTCAACTTATACCGTCTTTTTAAAAATACACGATACTACTAAGCCTATGCTTGAACTTAAATTTAACGTTACGGATAGGCAAACTGCGAAAAATATTTACAAGAAATGGGAGGAAAAAGCAGGCAATTTATACGCCCTAATTTACGATAATCTTGTAGACTGAGAGGTAAAAATGAATTCATACAAAACTTTAGGAACTTGCTCTAGACAAATTCTTTACAACTTGACTGACGACGGCAGAGTTACTGACGTTAAATTTATCGGTGGCTGTCTTGGAAATTTACAAGGTATAGCAAATCTTGTTGAAGGTAAAAAAATTGAAGAAGTAATTACTGCGCTTAAAGGTATTAAGTGCAGAAACAACACTTCTTGCCCTGACCAACTTGCAAAAGCATTAGAACAACATTTAAAATAATTTAAAAGGAGTAAACACAAGATTTACTCCTTTTATTTTTATAAAAAATAACGCCGTTGCTAATAGTAGCAACGGCGCGTTTATTAAGTTTTAATAAGTTTAATACAAATCAACTTTGTTTAGAAGTTGCTCGTCGTTATCGCGCAAGTTTTTAGGAATAACTATATCGTCGTAAGTAACGTAATACTTTTTGCTATTGCGTTGATAGTAATCAACGAACTTTATCACCGAATATATAACGGCGCTAAACGGAATTGTCAAAAGTAACGCAACGTAAAAAGTCGAAATACCAGATATAACGTTTACCGCAAACATAACTACGCCTAAAATAAAGTAAGACATAAACCTTTCTTTAAGCGCGCCTTTATCTATTTGTTTAAAGTTTTGAATAAACGCCTTAAAAGTCGTCATTCCACCGCAAATCATATTAGGAAGAGTTTGACCAGCAAGCGCTTGCCTATTTACGTTTACTAAAATAAATAATAACACCGCTATTGGTAAAGCGAAAAAGTCTATTAAGTACACAAGCAGTAACGAAAGGGCTAAAACAAGCGAATACATAATTACGTTATACAAAAGCAACGCAACTAAACGGTAAATACCATACCTACAAGCGTTTGCAAAATTTTCAAACATAGTATTTAAAAAGTTAGATTGTTTAAGCGACGACATATAATCGTTTACAAGAACGCCTACGGTATAATCAATTACTCCTAACACAAACGTTAATACGAGTAACATTAAAATTACGCCTATTATAGAACCTACTATTCCACCAATTTTAGATAAAACTAAATCGTTTACCGCTTTAAGTTCGTTATTTAATTCGATGTTAACGGTTGACATTACGACGTCAACAGCATCGGGATTAGAACTAAAAAACTTGTCAACGACAATTCTAAGCGTATCAAACACCGCTGAAACCTCGCTACTTTTAATTATTGGTAAAATGGTTGCTTTAGCCAAGAAATAGCAAATAGTAAAACATATAACGTAGATAATTGCCCTACAAAACAAAACTTTAAAGCAAAGCGATTTATTAGCAAAAGTAATTTTGGCTGAATTTCTTATCATAACGTACCTTTAAAATTTTTTTATAGTTATATTGTATAATATTTTTTAATTTCTTGCAACCTTTTTTAACAAAAACAATTTTAGTAGCGTAATTTAGGCTAATTTTAACTATTTTTTAAAAATCTACCAATATATTCGGCGTAATCGCCAAGTAAATTTTGCAGTTCGGTGTCGGCAACAAAAGCGTCGTACCTTTTCCCGTGCGGAAGAGCGTAAAAGTATTTTAATACTTCCCCTACGATTTTACCTTTATACGAAATGATTTCATCGCTTTTTTGCTTGTTTAAAATATCATTAGCCTTAATTGCATCTTCTTTAGACTTTTCGTTATACTCTAAAATTTCTTTTAGTTTTTTCTCTTCTTCCGCCTTGAGTTTTTCAACCTTTTCATTCATTTCAAGCGCTTTTTTGAAATTGAGCTGGGATACGGCGCTTGCATAATCGTTTTGAGCCTTAACAACTTCTTCTTCAATTTTTGATAAGTCGTTTTTTAAGTTTTCGTCAACTTTTAAAAAGTCTGAAATTTTCATTGCGTTAGAGTCTTTTAACTGCTCGGAAACTATACTTGAACGTTGAAGTCCACGTTTTATAGCGTTATTAGAAATTTTTTCGTTAAGTTCGTTATAAAGGGCGTCAATTTGAGTTTTTTTATCTTTTGCAATTTGCTCTTTATCGCTTTTTACGTCATTATAATTATCTATAACGCTTTGCTTTTTATCCTTTAAACTTTGCTCTTTTAAGTTGTAGTAATCACCAATTTCGCCCTCAACTTCCTTTTTGATTTCTACGTCCGTTTTAGGAACGTAAGTTTTCTCTTCAAACGTAACGTCGGGAATATTTTGTATTCTTTCTTGTTCTTTTTTATACATATCAATTGTATTTAAAAGATTTGCCCTGTCGTCGTTATTAGTTGAAGACGAAGCAAGTTTTACAACTTCTTCGCCACCACCCATATCGCTACTATTTAGTTTTTCGTTTACAACTTCAACTTCTTTTTCTTTTGCTTTCTTTTTCTTTTGTTCTTCATCAAGCAACATTTTAATTTTTTCACTTATATTCATACTACTCCTTCGTTACCGTAATACCGTCGCGATATAAACTTAGGTAACAATTATTTGATAAATTTATTTTTTCTTTACAATAATCGATGAGATTGTCGCTAACCGTTTGACCATTACTAATTACTTGAATATTGGTTGCGTAACCATCGAAATAGCAAACGTAATACTTACCGTCTATTATACTAACGTGGTAATTTTCACCCTTTTTAAGTAAATATTTAACTTGCTTTTCTCCGCTATAATCTATTAACACTGCCGACTTTTCAGTCGCTACGATTAAACAGTTTTGAGCAAAAGTATCGCTGAATAGTTTTGCGCCGATCAAACTCGTTTTAGTGAAATTTACCTGACCAAATATAGAATAATCGCATTTAAACACCCCGCGCGCATTAACGTAATAAACGTAAAACGTACCGTTGTTAAAATACCCGCCTACGTCACTTGCTAAAACGTTAACTTCAAACAGAGTAGTAAACGTATTTTTATTCATACTGTAATACGCTAAACAAACGCAATTATCTAAATTTATATATAAAACGTATAAATAATTTGCTACAACGTAAATGATTTTACCCTTTAAACAATTATTTATCGTGTAGATTGGTAAAAGTTCGGTATCGCTAATTTTGTATAAAATCCCCACGCCGTTTTTAAAGTGAATGGCGTAAGTATCGGTATCGTTAGCGCACGCCGTAATATTTTCAACGCCACTTAAATAACTCACTTCGCCTAAAATTTTTAAAGTTCCTACTAAACTTTGCTCGGCGGAAGTATTAGTTATAGTTATTTCGTTTTCGCCTTCAATTAGTGGACAATCAAAAATTATGCTATCTAACGCGCTTTTACTAAACGCAACAACTCCATTTACTGTAACTTTTACACTTATAGGCGTAGTAACGTTACTTAAAATAAACTCAAACGCGCAAACTTGACGCTTTTTAGACGTAATTTTAACAACTTCACTACCACCAGATATAAGGTTAATATTAAAGTGAACTAAATTATTGTTAGCAACCGCAACTTTATTTTCAAGCGCTAAAATTTTTTTGTTTAATTCTTCAACGGTCAAATTAATCTTTTTTAAATAATCAGAATAATTCATAACGCACCTCAAAACCAACTTAAATATATCGTAGGACTTACTATTCGCGAATACCTTTTATTACTAACAAATTCAAAACTAAAAACTTCGCCTTTAATAAATGGCTTGATTTGTCTAATTCCACCACCTAAAACGTTAAACTGTTTAACTACGCCTAAGTTTGACGTTATTATTACCGTAACGTCGTTATCTGTATAAAACCTAATTTTATCAATGCGTTTTATTTTGGACGGAACGTCAAAATCGGTAGTAGCGCTTTTCCAAACTTTTTTTAATACGTTACCAAATAAGCAACCGCTATCGTCTAAATAACAAACGTAATTAGCGTTTTTAGTAGTTACTACCGCGTGTCTATTTTCTCCGTCGATAGCGCCAAGCGAAGTTATATTCGTTCCGTGTAACAAATAAGTTGACTTGTCGTCAAGTTTGTAAACTACAACAACGTCCGTTTTTACACCGTTTAGTCGCATAACCACCTTGAAATAGAGTTTTCCGTTAGAATAAACGCCCTCAGCGTTTGAATTGTCAATATCATTTAGGTATTTATCGTAACATTTCATAACCCTATACGCGCTTACGCCGTTAAACCTGTAAAACCCGTCCTTTGCCAAATAAATAACGTTATCACCGCATAAAGTTACCGATTTTTTATAAATTTTACCTTGCGAAGTTAGTAAATTTACTACCGAAAAATTTTCTTGCTCGGCAGTTGCCGTTACGCGCGTTATACCATAAGAACGGAAAACGTAAACGTACCCGTCAAAACTCAAAACTTTGAGCATATCGCCACGGTTATCGTACATATTGATAAACCCGCCCTCGTTTAAAGATATATTCCAGTTGGTAGGGTCAAAATCGTCTGAAAACCATAACGAAGTTCCGTTTTTAACGGTGGTAGCGAAAATTCTTTCGTTATGAACGCACATTGATGAGATTGGCGGAGCGTTTTCTATATTGGTAACTATATTATCGCTAAGCATTTTAAGTCCGTCTTGAACGGTTGAAAGCAATAATACGTCGTTACCATTATAGTTGTAGGTTATTACCGTTGGAGCGCTTAAAAAACTAAGCCCGTCAATTTTAGTAAAGTACGGAGTGTTGTTTTGTGCGTACATTTCAAACTTATACATATTGCCGTCGCTTGCATAAACTATAAGTTTATCTTTTTTAACGTCGTTTTCGTAATCGTAACACTTATAAAAATAAACGTTATTAGCATAAATGCAGTTTGGAAGCATAACTACTTCAAGACCAAGCGTATACGGTTCTACGCCTTCGCCATCCTTTAACGCGCCGTCTGACATATCAAAGTTATAAGATAACTCAGATAGAGCAAGCGAGCGCACGCCTTCGTCTTCTTCGCCACTCATTCCACCGCTAAAAGAATTTATAGTTACTTTTTTAGTTGTAGGATAATAAATTTTGCCGTCTTTTTTGTAAAACATTAGTACCACGTCCTTTGTTTTAGTTTTAACGATTTTTTTACTTGAAGTGCGCCCCTTAGCGCGCTTTGGTATTTATTTCTAAAATTAACGCCTTCTTCAAACATTCCTTTTATTAAACAATACTCGCACGCCGTACCGTAGGCTAAAATTCTCTTACTTATTTTTGTAAAAGAATAGTCGCTAACTTCATCAATCGTTCTTTCTGGGCACGCATACGCGTATTCAACCTTAACGCTTTCGTTTGCATAAATCTTTACAGGGTGAATTTTATGACTTACTTCACTACCGTCAATCTTTTTAACCTTTTTAATTAAAACAGGGTTAAAAGTAAATTGTTCATAAGAAATAACGCCGTCGCTTGGAGTGAAATTTTCAGTTGTAGTTAAAAGATAATATTCTCTTGAAATTTCATCGGTAATTAAGTTGTAACACCTTAAAAGCAAGTCGCAATCGTTTTTTGCGGTAGTTTCGTCGTTACACTCTATGCCGTTAAGATAATTTTCAATATCGCTATTATCTAATAAACTTGAGCATAAAATTAATATTTCTTTAACCGTCATTTTATCTCCTTTATTAAATTGCTCCGCTTTGAAGCGGAGCAACCAACACGTTATTATTTTTCAGTAATGCCCATAAGTAAACCTTGAGCGCAAGGTCTTGAACATAAAAGTTCGGCATATTTAACTAACGTTGCTTTAAATACAGGCTTATTAGCAACTTGTTTAATTACTCTACCGTCTTCGCCTTCAAGCCACTTCCAATCACAAAGTTGATGAAGCGCAAAGTCTTTAGAGTTAAGTAAGTACATATGTCCCTTAGGACAAAATCTATCCGCAACCACCGGAATTCCGTTAAACGAAATAGTTTTCATACCGCCTTGAAGTTCCATAACGTCGATATTACGTCTATACGCTGAAAGATGTTCTTGAAGGGCGCGTTTAACACCACTTGAACAAATAATCATATCAACTTTTGAGCCGTAATTATCGTCAAGGAAGTCAATCACTTCTTGAATTTTCATTTCGGTAATTTCGCTTACGCCGTTTACAACGTAAGGTTTAAGCCACGAGTTTTCATTTTTATTAAGACCGTATAAAGTATCTGAATAAGTATTGAAAATTGCGCCAAGACCGGTAATTTCTTGGTCTTTTGAGCCTTGAACGTACGCAACCGATTCTTCAATAATGGCTTCGCTTGAATAGTCGCCCGAAACGGTAATTTTTTTATTGATTCTATCAATTGCTAATACCTTAATTCCTTGAGCGTATGGGAGCGGTGTATCTTCGTAATATACGTCGATAATCATACCCTCAGCAAAATTCTTAACGGAAGTTACCGTTAACACGTTGCCGTCTACTGCAAGAATATCGGCAAGAGCGCCCGTGCCGTCGCCAAAAAGCATACGACCCAAGTTGAAAGTTGACGCTTTTATAAGCCCTTCCATTTCGGCGTTTAACAAGTTTACGAATGCGCCCGCGTTATTTTCAGACGCTCTAATTGCTTTATCTGAAATTTCGATAGTGCCGTAAAGGTTTTTTAAAGTTACCGCAATTTGTTGGTATTGATTAGATGACGAAGTTGGTAACGAACCATCTTCAGTACCAGCGCCAACACCGCCGTTAATTCCGTATTGAACTACCTGACGAACGTCTTTACCCCAAACGTTTTCGGTGGTTTGTTTAATTTTAGCTAAAAACGGGTTTGCTTGAAGGTTGAGTTGTTCGCTAACCACGTCTAAGTACGCGCTTTTTAACGCGTTATCTGCTGTTTGTAACGTAATCATTAATTAATCTCCTTTGGATTTAAAATTTGTTTTGCAAGTTGCCCTGCTTCTAATATTGATTTAGGTTTAAACGGTGGCATTACTATTGCGCTACCGTTTCCTGAAGTTAGCGTTGCGCTCGGTTTAGAATTTTTAATATTATCAAGGTACTCGCGAATTACCTTGTTTTTAAAGTCTTCGCTATTTATATCTACGGTTGTAGTTTTAGTAGCGTCGTCATTTAAAAATTCTTCTTTACGCAAGTTGCTATTATTAGAAAAATCGGCTGAACTTTTTTCTAATGAAGTTATTTTAGTAGCGTCGTCATCGCTACCTTCCCCGTTTGGAATTTTGCCCAAAGTATTAAAATTTTTTTGCGCCATAAGTTGTTCCATTTCCCTTTCCAACTCCTTAACTCTCTGACAGCGTCTTGTAAATTCAGATTGCAACGAGTTGTATGCATTTAAAAGGCTTTTTACGTCTTTAAACTTACCAAGCGAAGTTGCGCCTAAATCATTATCTACCCCTGTAGTTTGCGCCGAATCTGTAAGTTTTTCAAATGAATTTTGCCCTTTATTTTCTCCCGCATTATTTGTCATAAATATCATTCCTTATTAATTAAATTATTTTGATTTTCTACGATAAAAAGTAGTTTTTTGTGATTTTTTATATGTTCGTTTAAACGGTTTTTATAGTCTGCATTTTCTTTGCTTTTATCTAAGGTTAATAACTTTCGTAAATGCTCGTCAACGTGAATATCATGTTCGTCGTAATCGTCTACTTCAACGGTTGTTTTTAACATTTCGATATTTTCTTTTTCTGCTTTTCCCCTATGAAGCGACGCTAAATCTTTGACGTTTTCAAGCGAGCCGTAACCTAAAATATCTAATAGTTTAGACTTCGTTCTATCAGATATTATACCGCCTTTATCACTTAACAATCCTAAGTTTAAAAGTTCTAAAATTGACGACTTTTTTTGAGCGGGCGAGCGTGTAACTTCGTTTTCGGTATCGAACACGATATCGTCGCTAGTTATGTCGCTTGACTTAAAATAAAAGAGTTTAACCTTTTTATTATCCCCCGCGCTTTTCATAATTTTAGTATCTACCGCAAACTGTTTAAACAAGCGTAAAACGTGCTTACCAATATTTTTAATTGCGTTTTTAAGCGAGTCTATCGTAACGTTCATTCTAGATTCGTCTTGCTCTAAAATAAGTTCGATTGCCGTTCCTGATAAGTTTGAAGAATATAAATTAGTCATTCTTGAAATTTCACTTGAACCAGAAATATTTATAAACTCGCTCATAAGTCTTTCTTCTTCGTAAGTAAAATCAATTGGAACGTTGCCCATACTCATAATGCCCGGCGCTTTACTACCTTGTCTATAAACTAAAATTTTACCTGGCGATAAGCCTTCGTCGGCAAGTTCGTCTACGTCAACTGAGCCGTCTTCAACGGTAACGACACCCATACTAAGCCTATTTATAAACTCTTGCTTGCGATTTTTAACTGCGTTATACGCGCGCTGAACGGGAATTAACCTTTCAATTAAACTCGTACCGAAAAATGCGCCAGGCTTTAAGAGTGAAATTTGTCTAACGAAAGGATATCCACGCTTATTATTGCTAGCGTTTATATAAGGAAGTTCGCAAATTTGTAAAAGTTTATTACCTGCAACGGTAATTACCCTACCATTAGGATAATCGCTTGACGGACTTTCGTATTTTTCTATAACGAGAACGCTATTTTTAACGCTACTAGATATTTTGCTTTGTTTAAATCCGCCGTTATAACTCATACCCGAACTTGAAAGTGTAAACACGTCTATATCTTCGCCTACTAAAGTTACGCCGTACAACGTTTTTACGTCGTCAACGTTCATTGCTTTTGCGTGAATAATACTTTTACAACTTTCAATATCATTTCTAAACAAACTATCGGGAAAAATTTCAAAAGGCGGAACGACGGAAATATCAACGTCGCCGTCGTATATGTACTCGTTATTTTTATCACTAAGAAGTTTACCGCCTTGCGAATTCCAAATAATTTTATAAAATACCGTACCGCAATTTTCGCTCCAATTACACGCTTCGTTAATTTTTTCATCAATGCGTAAGCGAGCGTACGTCGAGTTTAAAATTTCAGAAGAAATTTCCGCCGTTTTTAAGTCGCTATCGTCACTACTTGACGCTCTAACCGACATTATAGGTCTAACGTTAGACAGTTTTGCTAAGCGTATATCAATTACGGGCGCAATGTGGTTATAAACGTTTCTGCTTTGCCAAAAATAGTATTTTTGCTCTTCAACTACTTCTCCCGTTGGCATAATTTCAGCGTATTGATTACCTGCTAAATAATTTAAATTTAGTTGCCATTGTTTTTCAGTTTCAAATCTTTCTTTCCTACGCTCGTTAAAATCTTCAATTACGCTTTTAACGAGTTCTTCGTAATACTTTTCGTTTTCTTTATTAGTTTTTAGCGTTTGAGCCATCAGTTTTCTCCTTGTTTTTGTAGTATAATTTAAGTGCAGTCAAAATTCCTTTCGCGCACTCGCTACAAAGTTTTATACTGTCGTATTTGTGTGAACTTTCGTGCTTATTTAAGTACACCGTTGAAATTCCCATACAACCTGGAACGTCACAACGTATTTTGTTATTACAAACTATCGCTTTCATAATTTTCCTCCGTCAAAATTTTTAATAATCGTTGTTTTTCGTTTTCTAACTCCTCATCAGAAAACTCTAAATAATTAGTGTCTTGCTCTTTTATAGCAAGTAACAGTTTTACCGCTGAAACGTCAGGCGGAACGTTTTTGCTTACCACTTTTCGTTTAATCATTTTAACCGTGCCGTCGTCGTCTGCGGTGTATTCTTCGGTAACTTCGGTTGAATCGTAACCTATAGCGCGTTTTTTAAGCGCTTGTTCTATTTCTTTTACATTATTTAACGTAATTACCTCCTTTGCGTTTTAAGTTGCGAATTAGTTTTAATTTATCTTTTTGTACGTCGGTTAGCGGTTCGTTATTTTTAGCGCTAACGGGCTTACTCATAATATAGTATCTAAGTTCGTCTAGCGCGTGGTCGTCAGTTTTATAAGGAACGTCGCCATTACCCCATCTGTACGCTTTTATTTCGCGAATTAAATTTACGCAGTTTTCAAATATAAATATTTTATTGTTTTTAAAATAACTTTTTACTCTATTTATTCCTGTAAAAAGGTCTTTATTTACGTTCGTATTGACGTTAATGCCGTTATCTAAAAACAGTTCGGCAACACTTTTAGAGTACGCAAGAGTTTTTTGATTAGCCGCAGAGTCTATAAGCGCGTTAATTTTTCCGTTAAACCCTAACCTCCAACCAATTTTACTGCTAATTTTTTTAATAATTTTAGAATGTTCTTCAACGCTAAGCCCCGCTTCAAAATGCTCGGCAACAACGTAAACGTTACCGTCGTAATCAACGGCGTACCAATGGCAAGATAACGGATTTTTTAGCCCCGGGTCGATAGATAAAGTATCTTGCCAATCGTATGGAATTGTAAAAGGTTTTATAACGTGAACGTTCTCGTCAAATTCTGGATATACAGGCCCGCTATCGTCGCAAAAATAACCAAATCGCCTTGATTGAAGTTCACTCTCAGACATTGATTGAGTTAAATATTTAATTTCTTTCTTGCTAAGATATGGGTTATCTTTCCACTCGATAAACTCGTACCAAACGTCTTTATTATTGTTTTTATTAAGAAAAATCTCGTTATAAACGAAGGTCAAGCCTTTAAGCGGTGTCATCGTGCCGAAAATATCACCGCATTTATCAATAACTCTCATTCTACACTCATCGTAAATTTCTTTGGGCGGTTCTTCGTCAAACCACACGAAATCGAGCGACGAGCCTTGAAATTTTTCTCTGCCTTGGTCGCAACTTTTAAAGCCGATAGTTGAAATTCCACCAAAAACGTTTTTTATTTTTATTTGGTCTATAACGCCTGACGACGGACTGTCTTTTTTACCAGATAGCATAGTAATATCAACAATCCAATCGGGGTTTAAGTATTTTAAAATTTTATCTTGAGCAACGTCGCGCTGAACTTGTGTTGAAAGTGAAACAACCCAACCGAAAACGTTGTTTCTATTTTTTCTATAAGGGTGAATACCCCTTGCAAAATAAATACTTTCAACTGCTCCGCACTCTGTTTTACCTGTTCTATTTCCGCCGAAAACCCACCTATTGCGCTTTTTACACTTGTGAAAAGCTATTTGTTTTTTGTGCTTTTTTTTGCCTGAGTTGTACCTAAGTAGCAAATTGTTATCGTAACGACGTTGTTGTTCTTTTTCTATATCTTTTATTCTTTTTATAATTTCCGTTGTCATTTCGACACATTTCCTTACCCAACTTTCTTTTTTGCTAATTTTTTCAATTTGAAATTTTATATAATGGCTTTACCATGCTAAAAAAAGCCTTTATTATATTTAATTTTTTTGTTTATTTAACTATTTTTATATTTATATCCTTTAACGTACCGCCAAGTTTTGTTAATGCAAGCGATAGCGTTTACCTACGCGTTTTAGATACAGACGTTTACGTTTATAGCGATGCCGAACTAACAAATAAAATTTTTAAACTGCCTTACGGGTATTTTGTTAAAGCGGAAAACGTTGGTAGCGAAAGCACGCGCATCGTTTACGGTGAAGATAACGGCGACTACCCCGTAATTATGGGTTACGTCAAAACTTCTAAACTAAAAAGCGTAAACGCAGTACCTACAAAACCATTTGCTATTATTAAAGTATCAACTGAAGTTTCAGATATTTTATTTAACGATGGTGAACTAAAAAAAGCGTACTTTAACGTTCCAGCGGAAACGTTTATGTATTATTACGGCGATTATGTAAACGAAAGCGCAACCTTATGCTACGTTTATTGTAAAAACAAACTTGGGTATATTGATAAAAGTTGTTTAAACCCCTTTTACGTTCCAGATAGCCCCGACGAAATTGTTACCGATACAAAAAACGAAACTAGTGGCGATACTTCAACTGAAAACGAACAAACTAACAATAATCAGGCGTCTTCAAATATAGGTGAAAATTTACAAATTATAATAATAGTTGGAATATCAATTATTTCAATATCGGTAGTTTACTTTTTATTTAAGCCGTCTAAAACTAAAACGCCGGAAGAATACGCTACCGATTTAGAAGAAGAATAGTTATTTAACATCTTCTTTTTTGCTTTTTACTTTACTTCTTTGTTTTAACGTAACCATTTTATGTATTTGAGAAATGTATGCAATTTTTAAGCAATTATTTTCAAACCACTCTTTAGTAACGCCAAGACCTTCTAATGCTTGACAAAAATTTTTAAGCGCTCTAACTTGCATTCTGTAATATTTTCGCGACGTGTGGTCAAACTCTCCACTCGGCGTAACGCCAAAATACTTATAATCTATTAAAATCTTGTCACGCTGACTTAGTTTTGATAACGCCTTATCTACCACTTCTTTAAGTTCGATTAAAATTTTCATTGCTTCAATAAGAGCTAGAATTTTTTCCGCTAATATCTCAGTTGATGAAAAATTGTAAAATGAGTTTTTTGCTTTTGCTTTAATAATTTCTTCTATCTGCATTGTTAACGGAACTAATGCTTTATACGATTGTAAAATTGTTTTTGCATAACTTGTCATACGCACCTACCTTACTAAAAATATTTTGTTCGGGTTTTGTTCGGTTTTACAAACTGATTATATACACACCATTTTTCATTTTCAAGGTTATATGACACAAAATTTAGCATTAAATATGTAAAATTTTTTATTTTGTCAGTAACGCTTGACTTTTAAAAAATTTAGTTTACAATATATAAACACGAACATTTGTTCGCTTTTATAATAAAAAAATAAATATGACAGTTTTGGTGGTTTTTTTATTTTACTGTCAAAATTTTGCTAATAAAAATTTTTAAATAATTATTAAAAGTTAAATTTAGGTTGTAAATAGGTAAAGATTTTTTTAAGCAATTATTTTATTAAGGTAAATTAGTTAAAAAAGCCTTGAAAAATTTACAATATACTGTTATACTTAATATGTAATTAAGTATAAGGTGTATTATGAACGCAATAAAAAAACTTTTATTATCAATATTATCGTTAGCGTGTGCCATAACATTATCGGCAGGCGTTTTACTTGCGTTAAAAACTACCGCCAATGCTTCTACACCACTCACCTCAACAAACACTACGATGTTTATGCCTGCTACTAAACTTGAGTTTTATAATTTAAACTCTCCGCAAGCAATATGTTATCAAGACGGGTACTTAATTATTTCTGAATATCATAAAGACGCGGTTACCGGCATAGAAAACAATAAACTTATAGTATACAATCCAAACACTCAAACGTATGAAGTTAATTTATCGCCGTCGCTCGTTAACGTAACGTGCGTTGCTAAATATAATAATTACGTTTTACTTTTAATTGACTCGGCGATTTTTACTTTATCGCTTGACGATATTTCGGCAACCCCGATTGATACGGGTATAAGAGTTGGTAAGTCGTTTAGCGTTAATAAGAATGCAATAGTTACAAATACGTCGTCTGGAATATACAAATACAACATTACAGACGCTAACGGCTCACTTCAATTTACTAAGATTGACGAAAATTACGTTACGGGCGTTTTATCTTGCTTGCTTACCGATAACGGCGATTTTTACTATTTCGTTAGCGGAACGGGACTTATTTGCCGTAAGCCTGACGGTGGCGAAAGTGTTATTTATAAATCAGTTCCTGAAGTTGACATTGCTCCGTCGCACATGGCTGAAATTGGCGATTACGTTTACTTTACAGCGCCTAGCGGTTTATATAAAGTTAAAAAAGTAGAAAATTCTACGCTTACTAAAATTATTGCCGTTACAAACGATGGTGGTCTTGGCTCGCTTAGTTCCCCTGCCGGCATTACTGTTAAAAATGGTAAACTTCTTGTGGCGGACACTAATTTAAACTGCATACAAGAAATTGACCCAACGGTAGATACTTTTACAAACTTTGCTATAACTACTGAATCAACCGCTGATTATAGGCTTACAAATAACGCAACCGACCTTTGTTTAAGCGAAAATTACATATACGCTTTAGATAACGCAACAATTTTAGACGGCGAGCAAAACCCAATTAAACGTATTGTTAAAATTTCGCTTGACAGTCAAAATAAATCTTATGAAAAAATTGATTTATCAAGCGTATATCAAAATAATAGCGACTTAGAAAGTATTAAGTTTGCTTGTTCTGACACTCACACGTTGATATCTGACGGTGAAAAAGTTACCCTTTATAAACAAGTTGAAGGAAAACCTATTACCTTAGAAAAAGTTTTTGAATATCAAAAACGCGCTACTGCAGTTTATTATCTTGATAATGATTTTTACTTTTCTAATTATTATATAGACGTATATTCTGCAAACGAAGCGTTTACTCAAATTTATAAACTTCAATTACCGTCGCAAAACAATGAACTTACAAATTTTACCGTTACTCCAATAACTACTAATGAAGAAAACTTAAACTTTTCAAAAGCAATAAGCGGTATTCCTACTGACTTGACGGTTGATATTTTCGGTAACGCTTACGTTTTAACACAAAATAGCGAAACTTCACCTACCGAATATAAAATTCATAGATATTATAGCGGTAGCGTCGTATCGTCAAACGCAATAACTAACCGCCCTATTGGTATTGACACCGATTTTGCAGGTAACGTTTACGCATTGTTTGACGGGCACGTTTCAAAATACGAATTTAAAAACGGCGCAACAACGAGCGTTAATATTACGGTTAATTCCGACTTGATGGCTCTTGAAGATATTGCCCTTAACTACCGTAGCGATAAAGCGTACTTTTTATCAGATGCGTGTATTTTAGTAACAAGCGATAATTCGTTAAACGTTCAAAACTTATCACGAATTTGCGCTGATAGCGTTAAACCTAAAGAATTACAAACAAGTCAACAATTTATAACGGTAGACAAAAACGCTAAACTATTTAAAGTTACTATCGGCGATTACACAGTTATAGAAAATAAAAACTATTTTAGTAAAATAGAGCCTATATCAACACCTAACACAAAACGCGTTTACTTAATAATTGCCGACGTTGATGACGATTATTACTTAATTTCATACTCACAAAAATTAACGGCGCTCGTTAAAAAATCATCGGTACAAGTAAATTCTTCAACGTCTATCGTTCCACCTGAAAACTATGAACTTTTAGGTATTACCGTTGAAAATTTAAACGGCGAAAGTAAAATCATTTCTAACGACGTTGACACCTTCTCTCGCCCAATATTTGATAGTAAATACCAAATTAATACTGTAAAAAAAGGCGATACTGTAAAACTCAAAACAAAAGTTAAGTTTAACGATTTAACGTTTATTTTAGTTGAAGATAATTTAGGCGCAACTATCGGTTATATTCCAGAAGGTTATTTAGTTGACAATATTTTAGTAAAAACTACAACGTCAACAAGCCATAGCGACACCGTTTTTGAAGACGGAGAAAAACGCAAGCGCGACGTTTTAATGATTATGATTATTGCCTTTACTTTAACCGCTGCTTCACTACTTATTGAATTTAAAACGCTATTTAAAAAATCTGAATAATTTTACAACAAAAAAACGCTCGAGAAAAAATCTCGGGCATTTTTAATTATTTAATTTTTTAATTACAAATTAAAATCTTGAGAATTTCTCCAACTGCAATGCTTACAAGTGGCGCAATTACCGTTTAAAATTTCTTCACGATATTTATTTGCAAGTTCGCCGTTAAAAATATCTAAAAGTTTGTTATCGTTAACGTTACCTGCTGAAAAGTCGTAAAAATCAGTACAAAACAAAACGTTACCGTTCCACGCTATATGCGCGTGTTTAAATGGGGAATAACAATTTCTATCAACGTTATTATGCGGTATAAACTCGACTTTAATAGCGTAATTTTTACTTAATAGTTTAGCAATTTGTTGCTTATAATCTTTGCAATTGCCTACCCAAGAATTTATACTTAAAGCGTCTTGATTAAATGAGTTTTTTAGCCAATTAGAGTAGTTGTCCGCCTCAGTTTTAGTCAAGTAAATCATTTCTTGTAAAATGAGTTTTTGCGGTTTAACTGCGCTTAATTCTTCGGTAAACTTATCAAAATTATTGATAAGTTCTTCAGTTATAACACTCATAATTCTTAAATTTACTTTATTAGTATCAATAAGTTTTAAATTTGATATAACCTTATTGTATACGCCTTCGCCACGAATTTTATCGTGAACGCTTTTAACCCCGTCAATAGAAACGTAAACGACGCTAAAACACTCGTTTATTAGTTTGTAGTATTTATCAATATATACGCCGTTTGTAACCATTCCAATTTCAAAACCGTTTGAATGTAAATGGTTTACAATTTTTTCAAAGTACGGCGACACTAAAGGCTCGCCACCCCAAAGCATAATTTTAGGTAGTATTTTAGACGTTTTTTGGTAGTTTTTAAGTTCGTTTGCAATTTCTACCCATTTAGAAAAAGTTACTTCTTTACCATTTTCGTCTGAGAAAAAGCCTTTCTTTCCCCATTGACCGCAAAACCAACAACGGAGATTGCAATTTTTAGTTATTTGAAAATGTACAAGTTCAAGTTGTGGTTTCATAAAACTCCTTAAATAAGGTAATTAATTTTTTGCGTAAGCGTTTAAAATATTATCTAGACACGCTTTTAAGCCAAACTCAACGTCTTCAACGTTTTCGTATTCAAAGAGCGCAGGAGCGTTTTTAGTTGCAATATAAGGCAATAATTTACTAAAATCAATATCTCCGTTACCACAATAAGTTGGCAATAAATGACCGCTTTTTACTTTTTTAAAGTCTTTTAAATGGAAATAGCAAACATATTCTTCAATTTTGTTATAGTAAGCAACTAAGTCTTTTTCGTTAACGGCTGAAATATTTGCAGGGTCAAAGTTGAAAGTAATACCGTTAACCCTTTCAATCATTTTAAAAATAGTATTAAGGTTTGTTGATACGGACGCAAAATGTTCAACGCCGTCCTCATAACCGTTAACACCGCCGTGAGTTTCAACAACAGGAATAACGCCGTAGTTTTTACTAAAAGCGTAAACTTCGTTTAAACAATTAACAAGTCTTTCAAAACGTTCGCCAACAACTTCGTTAACGGGCGAAAATCCCGCAAAAATTCTTAAATATTTAATACCTAACTTACTTGCAGTAACAATAACGTCTTTAACGTTGTTTAATGCCGTTTGCACTTCACAAGCATTATCAAGAGTAAAATCGTTACCCGTTGAAGCGCATAAAAGTTTAATACCGTACTTGTTAAAAAGTTCTTTAACGTGGTTAATTTGCTCGTCCGACGGAGAAAGTTGTAAATAATCGTTTTCGTGACCGTGAATACCTAGTTCAACTACGTCTAAACCGTCGCGACTTGCAATTTGAAGTTGTTTTTCAAGCGGAGTTTCTCTAAACCCCCACGAAGCGTAACCTAAAATTAAATTTCCAACTTTCATTATTTAGACCAATCGAAGACGATTTTAAATACGTCGTCGCCCTTTTCAGCCTTATATTTGAACGCTTCAGGCGCTTTAGATACAGGCCAAATTTCAATAGGAAGTTTTGAAGTATCAAACTTACCTTCACTCATATATTTTAAAATTTCTTCCTTACAAAGTGGCTCTAAGGCGCAAGTCATAGAAATATCGGCATTTTTAACAAACCAACGGTGATAATGGTCAAAAATAATTCTATCAGGATAATCGCCTTGAAGGTGAATATGAGCGCGCGGTTCTTGATAATCCCAACCACCGTCTTTAATATATTTGTGTAAAGTTCCAGGAACTTCAGGATTACCCGATGCTTCAATAACTTGATCAGCCATTTTGCCGTTAGTAACTTTTTTAATTCCTTCAACGGCTTCTTCAGGCGAGAAAACGTAATCAACGTAATTTTTAGCAATAGAACGGCGGAATTCGTTTCTATCAATAGCAATAACGGTAATTTCAGGGTTTTTAATTTTTAAAAGTTGCATAGCAGATATACCAACCATACCAGCGCCAACTACTACTATAGTTTGCTTAACTGATAAATCGTTTAATCTTCTAACGCCTTTTAAAGCAACGCAAGCAAGGTAGGCTAAAACAGCGTCAACGTCTGAAACGTTATCAGGAACTTTAACCATGTAGTCAAAACAACTTGTAGCGGTATTACTATCTTTAACGGTAAACTCACTACTACCGCCCCACGCCGAGCATACGTTACCGTATTTACGGCATTCGTTAATCATAACTCTATCACCTACTTTAAGTTTTGGATCTGCTTTAGGTCCAACCGCAACGATTTTACCCATCGTTTCGTAACCGTGAACGAGCGGATAATAGCATTGTTCTGGATGTTGCATACCAAAATACGTTTTCATATCAGTACCACTTGATATTGAGTTAAAATACGTTTGACAAATATAAGCGTCTTCAAGTGGCTCGGTAAGTTCAATTTCACGAACGCGTACTTCGTAAGGCCTTTCGATAACAACCGCGCGGGTTGTTTTATAATCTTTATATGATTTCATAAATTTTCTCCTTAAATTTATAATTATTTTAATTAAAATATCATTTTAAATTTTTTTAATATAGAACATACGCGATTTTAAACCGCCGTACTCATCTTTGTCGGTAACGTCTGCTAAGTAACCAAAATCAACGCCGTAATTCATTAACGCGTCGCCATACGCCGTAAACGACAATTCGTTTTCAACTTTTACGTTTGCTTGCGGGCGTTGCGTTACTAAATACAACGCATCTTTGTCAAGCCCTTTAAGTTTATAAAGTTTAGGGTTTTTACCAAACAAATATTCTTTTTCAATTACAGTTACCATTGCCTCGCTTCTATCTTTTGAAACGACCATATACGAATAATGATTGCCGTTATCAAAAATATTATCAAGACAAATATATTTGCCGTACTGTAATAAATTGCGATGCTCTTTATAAAACTCTACTTGTTTTTTCATTACCGAAAGTTCTTTTTCGTTAAACTTACGGAAGTCAAACTCATATCCAAACGCGCCTTTAAATAATCGTCTGTCGCGCCACCTACACGGTCAATAAGCATTGGCGACTTATTGTATAAATCGTAATTATTATGAGTTTTAATTTTTAAACCGTAATATAAAATTGCAATATGATTATATTCAACTACGCTATATCCGTTTGGCTTTTTAGAGCATTTTTCAACTTTAAAAATTAAAGAAGTTTTTAAAGTATCAAGTTTTATATAGTTACCATTAATTTCAATCATTTTGCTCCTAATATGTCAATTTGTCGTTTGAATTTTTTTAATAATTAGTTAAATATTTTTTAACTAAAAATAAAAACAACTATTTTATATATTTAATATATAACACATTAATTTTTTTTGCAATAGTAATTTTAAATTTTATATTTTTTTAGTTTATTATCGAGGTTAAAAATATGTCATTTTGACGCAATTTTTTATAGTAATTAATATTATTTTATGTTAAAATACGGCATTTTTAAATTAAAAAGTCGTTTAGGCAACTAAACGACTAATAATATTATTTTGTTTTGAATATCTTTTTAAAAACTCTCCTAACAAAATTTATAATCTTTCTTAAAAAAATAAACCTTGCATAGAAAAAAACGTAAAACTTGTATTTTAGCGACTTATTTACGTCAACGTAATTACTTCCCTTATAATACCCTTTCATAACGCCAAGTATATGCGCGTCTGTAATGCCGTACTCGAAAACGTAATGATTATCGCCACACATAACGTAGCCCGTTTTAGTTACTTTCATTACGCGGTGGAGTATATAATCGCCACTATCACGCCTATATAACGCTACGTCCATTTTATTAAGTCTGCCGTTTGGTTTTTCAACGTAAACTTTGTTAACACCTTGATATAATAGCGGATTCATACTAGTACCTTTAATTTCAGTACATAAACAACCCGCTTTACTAATTATATCTTGCAAATTGCCGTCAATCATTAATTAATAACCCCAATTTTTTTAAACTGCGCTAAAATTTCTTCAACGTCGCCTTTAACTTCGTCAGCGCTAACTTCGTACGCTTTGGTAACTTCGTCAATTATTTGTTCTTTAGTTGCGCCATTTTCTAAAATCTTCCATATAAAAGCGCACGTTTCGTTTAAAGTTATCATTCCGTTAAGTTTTTTAGACGCTTCACCAACCGTTATAACGACGTTTGACACTTTACCTTCCGCGCCTTTAACTTCACGCAATATAAACCCATTATTAATTTTTAAAATTTGATTTTCCATATTCTTATTCCCCCAAACTTATCATACCTTCAAAAGAAGTCTTAGGTGCGTCATCACTAATATTACAATACAGTTTATAAAAATCAACGCTACTAACTAGTAAAGATAAGGTATTCATTAGTGAGTTAACCCCGTCTTCATCGGTAGGTTTAACCGTTTGCTTCATAATTTCATAAATACAATCAAGAGCGTTAATTTTCTCAATATTATTTACTTCACCACGGTTTAATAGACACACCGCTTTAAGTGGTACTTTAACGTTATCACCAAGCCCGTGTTTACCTTGCCAAGGATTGCCATAAACGTAAAACTTGCCGTCTTCTCTAATATATCTAACAAACGGTTTATCGTCGTTAATATGTTTAACCGCCCCATTAGTATATTCGCATAAAAGTCTTGTATGAGTTGATTTGCCCGTTCCGCTTTTAGCGGTAAACAAGTAAGCGTTACCATTATAACTTATTGCCGACGAATGAAATAATAATCCGTTATAATTTTTCATAAGCATATTAGAAATATAGCGGAAAATCGCCGTATTTTCAACGTATGCAGGCGGAACGTTACCCGCTAAAGAAAGTTCGTAATCAATCATATCTTGAGTTACTTCAACGGTAAAATCTGGCATGCGTTTAGCGTGCGTTATGTAATTTTTAAACACTTTTAAAGTGTATTCGTACCTATATACAACTTCGATATAAAGGTCTGCTATAAAACACAAAAACTTCATAATTTAAAATGGGTAAAACGTAATTTTACCCATTAATTATAACATTATAATATAACGTTGTCAACACTAAAAACTAAACAGTTTCCATAGCGTAATTGCGTTCTAAATCAAACTCGGCGTCAAGGTCGAACACTTCGGCGTTATCAAAAGCGGCAAGTTTTGAAACGGAAACTTCGTATGCTGTCATAAGTTTAACGTCAGTTTCACTGAACTTTTTTTGATATTCGCGCGATTGAATTCTTCCACTAAGCGCAACTTTGTCGCCTACGCTTAAATTTTTAACAAATCTTGCGTTCCTACCCCAAGCAATACACGGAATATAGTCGCTTTTATTATACGCGCGGTTAACAGCAATAAGTAGGTCTGCAATTTCGCGGTTAAACGGCGTCGTTCTATAAATTGGCGGTTTACAAATATAGCCCGATAGTACGATATTATTAGGATTTTTACCGTATTCTTCTTGCAAAATTTCTCTAACAAAAACAGTAAGCATAAGTTTGCTTTTTCCGTCAATTTGCTTATTGTAACTTCTAAATTGACCGAGAGCGCATAGTTTAGAACCTATTTTTAAGTTTGCGCTTTCAATAAGCCTTTCAGATATTGTTACGGGTAAAACGTCCGCTTGCCCAGATAAACGCTTTACCATAACGTCCATTTCATAAAAGCCTTCGCCGTACACTTCATGCGAAAATCTTGCCTCAGTAATAATTTCTCCAAATAAGTACACTTTGTTATTTTGTGAGTTCAAGTTTATCATAAAACCTCCGTGAATGTATTTTTTATACGTTTGAAATTTGCCTTCCAAACGCGTTTATCGTGTAATTATCTTTATATATAAGTTGACTAATTTTTACAAACTCATACCCTTTTTGTTTTAGGTTAGAAAGTATATACGGTAACGCTTCTGCCGTGTGTAATCCGTTATTATGACAAAGTATTATAGAACCGCTTTTTGTTTTTGAAACAACTCTATTTACAATTTCTTTAGCGGAAATATCTTTCCAATCAATACTATCAACGTCCCATTGAATAGTGTATAAACCAAGTTCGGTTGCAACGTCAATAACGTCGTTATCATAGTCGCCAAACGGTGGACGAAATAAAGTTACCTGCGCGCCCGTTACACTTTCAATTTTTTGTTTTGACGTTGTTAATTCTTGTTTAATTTGCTCTCTTGTAAGTTTACTCATATTAGGGTGCGTTGATGAATGAGTTTGAAGTTCGTGTCCCCTTTCAACAATTTTTTTAGCAAATTCTTGATATTTATCAACCCAAAACTCAACTGCGAAAAATGTGCATTTTACGTCGTACTCGTCTAAAATATCAAGTAATAAATTGGTATATTCAGTTCCGTAAGCGCAATCGAATGAAATAGAAATTTTATTATCGTTACGCTCAACTGAATATATAGGCAGTTTTTTTGTAGCGCCACCGCTAAATACTACCGCCGAACCCGTCAGTTTTACCGCTAATGAAAAAAACGTTATTACTAAAGCAAGTAAAATACAAACTAATACTTTTGTATTTTTAAAAAAATTGATTTTCAAAAGAGCCTCCTTATTATATCAACTGAAAATTGTTAAAAAATGTAAATAAAAATAAAATAAAGTCTGTTTTTGTCAAATACTTTATATATTTTACTTATGCTATAATTTTTTTATGACTAATATTTACACTTTTGCTTTACTAAAAATTTTGCATTAAAAAAGGTTAGACCGCTAAAGTCTAACCTTAAATTTTTATAAATAATATTTTCACAAAATATTTAAAACTACGAAAATGACTGCCGTTGCTATTAAAGTGAGAACAACATTTAAAATAACCGTCCACACCTTTGAAGATTTACTTTTTTCATTAAACAAATCCATAATTAAACCTCCTTACTTTTGACCAATAAGGTCTTGCCAATAAAACTCTTTAAGAAGTTTTCTAAGCATTTCAGAATCAGCGTAACGCGTAATTTTACCTTGTTGCGCGTACGATACAATGCCCGTTTCTTCAGATACTATAATTGACGTTACGTTGATAGTTTCAGTAATACCAATACCGGCGCGGTGACGTGTGCCAAGGTCTTTTGGTAAATCGCTTTCTTGCGATAACGGTAAGAAACAACCTGCCGAAAGAATTTTATCGCCTTGGATAATAAGAGCGCCGTCGTGAAGTGGAGTTTTTGGGAAAAATACGCTTTCAATTAGCGACGACGATATCGACGCGTTGAGTTTAACACCACTATTTATAATATTATCTGGTATTTTTGTGTTTGATAATACTATTATTGCGCCAACGTCGTTTTTAGACATGTTTTGAACTGCTTTAATAATTTCGTTGATGTAACGGTTTACGTTAGCAACGGTTGATTTAGCAGATTCTGTCATATCAGACGATACGCGTTTAATTTTTTTAGTATTCCAAATATCGCGTTTAATTTCAGTAGCGAAAAGAACAAGAACAAATACCGACGCTAAAACTATCAAGATTAAATAGTCGATAGGTCTTGTTTTAAGTAAAATACATATAACGCCCGATAATACGACGTAAACTAAATATACTATTGATAATTTTATAGCGTTGTGTTTACTAAGTAAGTTAAATACCGAATATAAGCATATAAGTAACACAACAATTTCTATAATACCCTGTGGTTTTATGGCGTCAACCGTAAAAATCGTGGGTATTTTATTATTAAATAAATCGTTTATAAATTCCATACGCACCCCGTTAAGAGATTAAAATATTTAAAACTGAATTCCAAATAGCATCGTCAAGCGTAACTTCTCCCGATTTAAACGCCCCGTCAAGATATCCAAGTTTATCGTTAATAAATTTAAGGCGTTTTGGCGTAAAGTTTTTTGCTTGCTCACGCGATTTACGAATAGACCATTCTTCCGTGCCAAGCGATACGGCAAGTTCGTGATTGTCGCACGCTGATATAGCACAATAAAACAACTTTCTAAAATGATAATAAACGGTTGTAAAAAGCCTTTGTTTATCAGTAAATTTTGAAAGCATATCTTTAAGTAGATAAAGCGCTTTATCGTTTTTACCTTTAGCGATATTTTCAGCAAGTTCGTAAACTTGATATTCAGCGTCTTTAGTAGTAAGAGTTTCTACCGCCTCGCTCGTAATTTCGCCGTTTTTACCAACGTAGGCGATAAGTTTAGCAACCTCGGCGGAAATCTTAGTCATATCCGCCCTACAAAAATCAATAAGTTTTTCGGCTGTTTCGGTAGATACTACTATATTTTCCTTAGACGCCTCTGCCCTTATCCATTTAACTATTATCGACGGTTCAAGTTTAGAACAGTCAACCGTGGTAACTCTTTCTAACTTTTCAAGATTAGCGTGTTTTTTAACGTTTACGATAACTAATATCGTAGGATCGAAATCTTCACTAAAAATACGCTTTAACATTTTGCCTTTAAGTTCCGACGACGTAGGATAAAATTCGTTTACAACAACCATTCGGTTTTTAGCCATAAACGGATAAGTTGATACGGTAGCAAAAAACGCGTCCGGCTCTAACTTTAATTGCTCGCCTTCAAAAACGTCAAAATTAAACTCGGTAAAAGTTATAAACGCGTCTTTTAAAATATTGACTGAACTCGTTCTTAAATATGCGTCTTCCCCTTCGATAAGATATATGGGCATATTACCGTTTGTAACACTCTTTTTTAAGTCTTTGAATTTCACAATAATCTCTCCGAAGTATATTCTATCATTAAACGGTAAAAAAATCAAGGTTATAGTGACACATTTACTACAATAAATGTAATAATAAACAATGTAAACAGCGTTGAAAACGCAACTATACGCTCTTTTTTAGTTATATTTAATTTATCTAATAGCGTAACGAACGACAGGTAATAGAAATTTTTGCTATACAAAAAGTATACGTTTCTAATTATAAACGCCGATGAATTTATTACGCTTAAAAACTTACAAATTAGGTTTGTTATAACTTCCGGCGCAAACGCTATAATTTCAAGCGCAGGCGCTATCATAACTACAAAACAGCAAATAAAGGTTAAAACGTAAACTATACCTATTATTGGAACTAACAAAATATTAAATAAAATTGAAAATGGAGAAAGATATCCAAATACGTCTAAACTAACGGGCGCTGAACTTAAAAATGCAACTAAATACGGCGACAAGAAGTTCGCAATCTTATTTGGAAATATTTTACTTAGCGCGTTACTTAAAGGTTTAGTAAAAGCAATTAGCGAAATATACACTAAAAAACTAAGTTGAAAACCTATTGTAAATATAGACGTTGGGTTTATAAGCAAAACTATTATGATGCTTAGTGAAACGGTATTTACCGCATCGTATTTAAAGCCAAACGTTTTAGTTAGCATTGCAATTACAATAATAGCAAAAGCGCGCATACAAGAGGCAGTAAACCCACATAACCCAACGTACGTTAATAGTATGGTCGTTATTATAAAAAATTTATAACTTTTGTTAAATTTAAATAGTTTTAATAGTAATTCAATGGCTTTATATAAAAATGCAACGTGTAAACCTGATACTGCAAATATATGCGCAATACCAACGCTTCTAAAACTAGAAAGTTGACTTATATCTATTAAGGACGTTTCGCCCGTAAGCAAAGCGTAAGACACTTCGTAAGTTGTAGGCATACACTGTTTAAGCGTATTAACCATTTTGTGCCTTAACGACGGTATTGCACCGTTAGTTGCTTCACTAATATCGTCTAGTTTTACAAAGTTTGCAACGTAACGAATATTTTCGGTTATCGTATAGTAATTAACGCTTCCGTCACTCGCTTTATATGAAAACCTTGAAACGCGCGCTCTAAATTCAATTTTTTGATAAACTAAAACGTCTTCACGGGTAGTGATTTTAGCGTATACCTTTTCTTGATTACCGTCAATTTCACCAAGCGCTACTATATTATAACTATACCCGTTAGCAACTTTTTCTTTATTATTAACGTCAACGATATAACCTGAAAAATTAACGTCGCCACTAAACTTAGCGTTTTCATTGTATGAAATTCTAAAAAATGTAACAGCGCTACCAAATATAAAAAACACAAGAGCAATTATATAAACGGCTACTGCCCTTTTGCCATCAATTTTAACTCGCCATATCATAACGAGCGTAAAAATAATTAAAAATATTACCGTTACTATGATATAGAAAAACAAATCAATTATCATATATAAAGACGGCAAAAGTATACCGATAATAAAAATTACGGCAACAACTAAAAGCGGTCTAAAATTGATAAAATTTTGTTTATCGCTCGTCATAAGTAACCTACATAACTAAAAGTTATTGTAATAAAAAACTCACGCCTAGTCGCGTGAGTTTAGTGGTAGCCCCAAGGGGAATTGAACCCCTGATTTTGCCTTGAGAGGGCAACGTCTTGACCGCTTGACCATGGAGGCAGATCAG
>CALDOZ010000027.1 GCA_937912025.1 uncultured Clostridia bacterium
CGCGAGCTGGGTTCAGAACGTCGTGAGACAGTTCGGTCCCTATCCATCGTGGGCGTAGGATATTTGAGAGGCTTTGACCCTAGTACGAGAGGACCGGGTTGAACGTACCTATTGTGCACCTGTTGTTGTGCCAACAGCATAGCAGGGTAGCGAAGTACGGATGAGATAAACGCTGAAAGCATCTAAGCGTGAAACTCGCCTCAAGATAAGATATCCGAACTTAGGTTTGGTTTACTGAATCTAAGTTGTAAGACCCCTTGAAGACGACAAGGTTGATAGGTCAGGTGTGGAAGCGCAGTAATGTGTGTAGCTAACTGATACTAATAGGTCGAGCGCTTAATCTCAATAAAAATGAGAAGTCTTTAAGAAAAGAACGTAAAAAGCAAGTCTTTCAAGTAAGTGAGTATAAATTACGAACTTCTATGCAATTGTAAATCTACGGAAAAAAATTAAGTATATTATCTGCTACGGCAGTTATATAACCATTGCGGTGACGATAGCGTTGAGGTCCCACCTGTTCTCATTCCGAACACAGAAGTTAAGCTCAATTGCGCTGTTAGTACTTGGCTGGACACGGCCTGGGAGGGGCAGGAGTTGCCGCATTTCATATTCCTCGTTAGCTCAGCGGTAGAGCATCCGGCTGTTAACCGGAGGGTCGTAGGTCCGAATCCTACACGGGGAGCCACACACAAGGTCCAATTTGTCTAAGACAGTTTGACCTTGTTTTTTTGCATTTTTAGGGCTTTTTTAGCCCTTTTTTCTTTATTTTGATTATTTTTTGAAATTGCGAAATCAAAAGTAAGGATTTGAAAAGTCTCAAAACGCCAAGACTTTTCATTTCTTTTTACGAAACAACAAGAAATAAAACATATTGCCCCTGTGGGATTTGAACATAAAAACAGCAGTTAACGTCAATGTTTTTATTAATTTTTATAAACACACGCCGTTGTAAAATTCTAAAAATTTAAGGTTCAAATCTAGACGTGGTGAGCGTTTTCCTCAAATTACACAAATGTGTAAAATATCAATAAGCGTATCTATACAAATGTGTTATTAGTGGATTTAAGAACTATGTTATAATTTTATGATAGACACATTACATTGTTCCGTTAATTCAATTTTAGGAATATTTATTATATAAAAACCTTCAAAACTACTTGACATTATTCCTAAAAAAGATTATACTTATAATAGGAAATTTGTAATTGTTTCAAGGAGGTGCTTGAATGGAATATATAAAAGTTTCTCAAGCAGCGGAAAAATGGGGAATATCTTCTCGTCGAGTGAGAATTTTATGCGCAGAAGGGAAAATTGACGGTGTTATTCGTAAGGGTAAACTTTATATGATTCCTGAAAACGCAACAAAACCTAAGGATGGAAGATTCTCTAAAAATAGTATATTTGACGAAATAGAATACAAGAGAGAAAGACTTAATTCTATGCGTCCACTTACTAGTGGGGAATTAAATCGTCTAAGACAAGAGTTTATGATTGAATTTACGTATAACTCTAATGCTATTGAAGGAAATACGTTAACCCTTCAAGAAACGGCGATTGTCCTTGAGGGAATGACTGTTGACCAAAAACCATTGAAAGACCATCTTGAAGCAGTAGGACATCGTGATGCTTTTTTATACGTAAGAGATATCGCTATGAAGGAAGCTCCTTTAAATGAGTCAACGATTAAAGACATTCATTCGCTTGTTTTAATGAATCAACCTGAAGATAAGGGCGTGTATCGTCGTATTCCCGTTCGCATTATGGGCGCATTCACCGAACCTGTTCAACCCTATTTAATTGAACCGAGAATGACTGACCTTCTCGCCAAGAATGAAGAGCGTAAAACAACTATGAATATTATAGAGCGTATTGCTTTATTTCATCTTGAATTTGAAGGAATTCACCCATTTATTGATGGTAACGGTAGGACAGGGCGTTTGATACTTAATCTTGAGTTGATTAGAAATGGTTATCCCGCAATCAACGTTAAATTTTCTGACCGTAAGCGTTATTATGATGCATTCGATTCATTTTATCGTGATAATAATGCTAAACCCATGATTAACCTTGTAGCAGAATATGTTAGCGCGCGGTATGATGATTATTTTAGAATTTTAGAGAACGAGTAATCAAATGCGTGATTTTAATAAAAATTCTAAAAAAGAAAAAGTATCAAATAAAAAATTAATTTTTGAAAACATGACAGGTGTTGTCATATATACTATGCTAAAATCAAAGTGATTTTAGCAAAACAAGAGGAAACATTATGTTTTACAAAATGATAACCAAAAAAAGAGATGAGTGGTTTACTGGCGATTGTGTAGTAAAAGAACTCATTGAATATATAGAAAAAACTAACCAAATGCGTGACGCTCAAGTTGATGCAATTAAGACGTATTTGTTCCTTAAAATTGCTTGTGACAATAAGCCGTTGTTTGAGCTTTTTAAGAACGGTGTTTTTAACACGTTGGATTTAGATGAATTAGAAGTGTCTTCTAGTGTAAGGACGGCATTACAAAATAAACCTGCATTAGCAGCATTGTACGAATATGCTTCTTTGAAAGATGATAGCGGTAATCAAGTGTCGGAAAAAATATGCAAGGAAATTAAACGTAATCCCGAAAGTATTGATGCAAGAGAGTTTTTCAAAAATGCTTTTTACGGCGTAACGTACACGGATTATTTGTTTAGTTTGCCTATGGGTGCAGGAAAAACGTACTTAATGGCGGCATTTGTATATTTGGATTTATACTTTGCTATAAACGAGCCAAACAATCCAAATTTTGCACACAACTTTATAATATTTGCTCCGTCTGGGTTGAAATCTTCGGTTGTGCCAAGTTTAAGGACAATTCAAAATTTTGTTCCTTCGTGGGTAATTCCTGAGCCTGTTGCTTCAGAATTAAAGCGCATGCTTATTTTTGAAGTTCTTGACGAAAATAAGACGGCTAAAAAATCAAATAAAACAAAAAATCCAAACGTTCAAAAAATTGCTATTCATCAACCATTAACGGATTTGATGGGGCTTGTTGCTGTTACAAACGCTGAAAAAGTAATTTTAGATAGAGTAGAAGAAAAGAACGGTCAAATTTCTTTATTTGAAGAAAGTGATGACGAAAAAGATAAACAAGCAAACGAACTTAGAAATCTTTTAGATAAATTGCCACATTTATCGATTTTTATTGACGAAGTTCATCACGCGGCAACGGATGAAAAGAAATTGCGTGCAGTTGTTAATAAGTGGGCGCAAGGCGGAAACGTTAATAGCGTTATAGGCTTTTCTGGAACACCTTATTTGCAAACAAGAGAAAAAATTGCTGTAACAAGCGGGTTGAGTGTAGCAACACAAGAAATTTCAAATATCGTTTATTATTATCCGCTTGTGGATGGTATCGGAAACTTCTTAAAGAAACCTAAAGTATTTATTTCAAGTAGTAACGATAGATTAGATATAATTGAAAACGGTGTTAAAGAGTTTCTAAATTCTTATAAGGACACCATATATGCAGACGGAACTTTCGCAAAGCTCGGTATTTATTGTGGAACGATTGAAACGCTTGAAGAGAAAGTATATCCACTAGTTGAAAAACTTGTTGTAGAGTATGGGCTTAATCCGTCTATTGCAATATTAAAATATCACGGCGGGAATAAAAATTATCCTATTCCTGTGGATAGTGCGTACGAATTTTCTATATTAGACAAAGCTTTCTCTCAAAAGAGAATTATATTATTAGTTCAAATCGGTAAAGAAGGTTGGGACTGTAGAAGTTTAACGGGTATTATTTTATCGCAAGAAGGCGACTGCTCTACTAATATGGTTTTGCAAACGTCTTGCCGTTGTTTACGTCAAGTGCAAAAGGGCGTTCCTGAAACGGCTATGATTTACTTAAATAATAGCAATGCCAACACCTTAAATCTTCAACTTGAACAACAACATAGAATAAATATTCAAGAGTTCCAAAACGGCAAGGACGAGAAATTTACACTTGTAAAACGTTATGATAGAAGCGCTTATTTAAGACTTCCTAAAGTGGATTTTTATCAATTAAAAGTTAACTATAAAACGGTAGTAGTTCAAAAAGTAGAAGACGTTGATATTAGGGATAGTATTAAACTATCCGTCGATATAGCAAAAAGAACGAACATTATTAAAACGGCAGAAATGTCTGATTCTTTACAAACTACCGAAACAAAGATTGACGATAAGGAAACAGGAACAACGCCTGCCAACTTTAATATTTGGATTAACGATATATTAAAGGAAAGTTTTAATTCGCTTGATAGGAGTGTGGTCATTCCTTACCTTGCTGAGTTAAAAGAAGTTTTTGATAAAATAACTTATAAAAAAGATGACGTTTTATATTTTAGTTCAAAGTTTGACTTGGCTATGCTTAACGCCCATATGCGTAAATCTTTTTACGATAAACATACCTTTGAAACGCAAGAAGAGTTAATTCCTGAAGAAGCAAGTTTATTGCACGTTGATAATTTCAAAGCTGAAGTTTATACCAAAAACGTTGCAGATTATTATCCTAAAGCGGATATGGTAGAAAAGATTATTCTTGACGATAACGGCGAATTAAAGCTCGATAAGAAAAATCAACAAATGTATGATTTGGCAGTACAAACGGGCAACGATGCAATTATAGACTTTTTCAAAAAGCAGATGATGTCGCATCCTATGAAAGATAAGTCTTTCCATTACTTGCCGTATAAAACGGATAGTTCTTTTGAACAAAAGTTTTTAGAAGAAGTGCTTACTGAAAGCGTTATAAAAGACAACAATTTAGAAGTTTATTACAACGGCGATAGGGCGTTGACCGAGTTTAAAATCAAGTGTTATCAACAAGTTGGTAAAAAGTGTAATTATATCGGTATGTACACACCTGACTTCTTGATTATAAAGAGAAAAGACGGCAAAATTCATAAAGCGCTTATAGTAGAAACAAAAGGCAAAATTTATGCAAATGACCAGACGTTTAAACAAAAGCGCAACTTTATGGAATCGGCGTTTATTAAACAAAACAACGACAAGTTTGGATATAATCGTTTTGACTATTTATATTTAGAAGACACGATAGAAGAAAAAGACAGAATTGTTTTAACGCTTGAAACAATTAAAAAGTTTTTTGCAGAGGATTAAAAATGGATTATATTGATTATAGAGAAAAGTTGGGCTTAGCTTTTTCTGATGAAGATAAAACTAAAAATTTTTTAGCAAAAGCATATAACTCAATTTTAGAAACCAATTTCTGTGATGATGCAATTGATGAAATGACATATAATAATTTTTGCTATTTAGCAGGAATAAAAAGATCTAGCAGATTTACTGGTATTATTGGTGACTTTACAGCCATAGCAAACACATTGTGTTCACATATGTCAAGTGTTAATGATTTTGTGTATTATTACAGTATATTTATTAATTCTATTGTAGAGAGTGATAGTGCTTATTATACAAAAAAAGATGTTATTAGTTGGATACAGAAATGGGCAGAAGAGAGCGGATTAGCTTTTGAGATATTTAAGGATAAAGATGGATATTTCATTTTCCCTAAAGGAGCAAAAGAACTTGATGATGCTCTTGTGTCAGAGCCATTAGAATGGCTAAACGAATATCCTAAAACAAGAACTGAATTTGTGCAAGCATTAAAAGATTATTCTGATTTGAATGATGATAACGCAAGTGACGTGGCTGATAAGTTTAGAAAAGCATTAGAGCGTTTCTTCCAAGAATTTTTTGGAAAGGATAAAAGCCTTGAAAATTTGAAAAGTGATTATGGTGCTTATATGAAAGGTAAGGGAGTTCCTTCTGAACTTAGTAATAATTTAGAAACACTTTTACAAGCTTATACAAACTTTATGAATGGCTATGCTAAACATCATAGCAAAACAAATAAAAATTTATTAGAGTACATAATGCATCAAACGGGTAATATTATACGATTAATGATTTCTATAAAAGGAGTAGAATGATGAGTGAATTTTGGGCACTTGTATTAGGTTCTGCTTTAGCAACGTTAGGTGGTATCATTGGTTCCATGATTACAACTTGGCTGCAAAAGCGTAAAGAAAGGCAGGACGAGAAAAGAAAAGCATATATTAAAATGTTAAATTTTTGCCATAGAAGTAAGCTTTTATCATTAGAGGGTAAAGAGTTTTATGAGTTAATAGCTGAAAACACTACGATGGGACAGTTGTATGCTTCTATGAAAGTAAAAAAACAATATGACTTAGTAAACAATGCATTAGCTGAATTACACAAGGAAAATTTAAACCAAAAAGATATAGAGAACAAAATAAAAACAATAAACTCATTAATAAATGTTCTTGCGGCTCAAATAAAAAAGGAATTAGGTTTAAGTGATGAAAATAGCAAAAAATTATTGGAATTGACTATAGAAAAAAAGGAGGAGGCTAAAAATGGCGATTAAGTATATACCTTTCTTTCCTGAACCTATTGAAGGACAGGCAATATTAGATAATTTTAAGAGAACGCTTAAATATAAAGGCGCAGACGGCGTGCAAGAAAAACTTCGTCGTGGCATGCCACTTTACGAAATGGAAAAACAAGAAACCGTTGGCGATAATAAAGGCGGCAATCTTGTTATTCGTGGCGAGTGTATTTCAGCTTGCGCTTATTTAAGAGAACAAGGTATAAAGGTTGACCTTGTTTATATTGACCCACCTTTTGCAAGTGGTGCGGACTATGCTAAAAAAGTTTATATTCGTCGCAATCCTAAAGTAGCAGAAGCAATAGCTAAAGCCGAAGAAGAACTCGACGTTGACGATTTAAAAGTTTTTGAAGAAAAAATGTATGGCGACGTTTGGGATAAAGAAAAATATCTTAATTGGATGTATGAGAATTTAGTGGCTATTAAATCCGTTATGAGTGAAACTGCGTCAATTTATGTTCATTTGGATTGGCATATTGGACATTACGTTAAAATACTTATGGATGAGGTTTTCGGTGAAGATAATTTTAAGAATGAAATTGTCTGGGGCTATAGAATTCAAGGTGTGGGAAAAGAATTTTGGGCAAGAAAACATGACAATTTATATTTTTATACTAAAAATCCAGAATATATTTTTAATCCAGAAAAAGAAGATGTCATTTACGAAAAGCCTTTTATTGACACGTTGAAGGAAAGTCCTCTAATGGATAAAATAAAAGATAAAGACATGGAAAAAATTATTGAGTGTCTTAATAATAAGGAGCCATTACCAGATAAATATAAGAGTTTGCTGTTTTATAAGCATTTTGCAAATGTCTACGTTAGAGATGTTTGGGATTGCGACAAAACAAAACCAATAATTAGTGGCTCTTCTGAATATTTAGATTATAAAACGCAAAAACCAGAAGGTCTGCTTGAGAGAATAATCAAAGCATCTTCTAATGAAAATATGGTAGTTGCTGACTTTTTTGGTGGTAGTGGTGTAACGGCGGCGGTTGCTAATAAGTTAAACCGTAAGTTTATTCATTGTGACATTGGTGTAAATTCTATACAAACCACTCGTGACCGATTAAAAGCAGACGGCGCAAGTTTTGATATTTTAGAAATTAAAGACGGTGTTTCGTTATATCGTAATCCCGTGCAAACAATGGATAAGATTAAATCGCTTATTCCAGGACTTAAGAATGAAGATTCTTTAACTTCGTTTTGGGAGGGGGCAATTTCGGATAGTAAGCTTGGCTTAATTCCTGTTTACGTGCCGAACTTGATGGATAGCACCACTAAACTGCTTGATGAAGGATTGATGCATAGAATTTTGCACGAAGCAATTCCTGAACTTTCATCGTCAGTTAAAAAAGTTATCGTTTATTACGTTGATATAATTGATAAAGAAGCAATTGAAAAGTTTATAAAAGAAGACGACAGCACGCTTGTGGAGATTGAACTTCGTGACTTAAAAGAAGTTCTTGACGACGTAGTTATCAACGATTACGCAGAATTTATCGTTGTTCAAAATACGGAGGATTCATTAGGCGGATATAAAATCACTATTGATAAATTTATTAGTGATAGAGTAAACGGAAAGATATTAGAGTTTAATCAAAAGGCGCTTGCTAACTCAAGCGAAAAGAAACCCTACAAGCCTATTACTATAAGTGAAGACGGGCTTGAACTTATTGAGTTCATCTCTCTTGACACAACTGCAAGTTCAGGCGAATGGCATTCTGATAGTGAAATTAAAATTGATAAACTTGGTTACGTTATTGTCAACGGTACAAAAACAAAAGATTTTTGGGACGGAACTATTAAGTGTGAAAAGAAGCCTTTACGCATAAAAATTCGCAACATTTGTGGCGACGAAAGCATCTTGGAGGTGGAATAAACTTTGAATAAACAAGAAGAGTTTAAGTATTTTAAAAGCACTTTATTAGACTTATTAAGTCACTTTATTAATAAAGAAAATCTGAAGCACTTAATAGAAAAGGCAAAAACAATAGAAAGTCTAATGGAAATTTTAAAAAGCGACGTTTCTTTCACTAAAAAAGAAGTAGAAATTATGAAGGAACTAATAAAAGATAAAATAAAAAGCAATCCAAATTTCGGACCTCAAACTAAGAAAGTTTTTGAAGATATAGTTTCTTCTAATATTCATCCATTTCACATGTATGAAGGAATTATTATCTATGGAAACACGCACGATATTCGTTTGTAAATATAGACTTCTAAATGTGTCTTAAAATTGCGAGTGGATAGACGTGATTAGCACCGAAAGTGTATGTTGCCGAACTTATGAAAACATATTAAAAATTAACAAAGGAGAATTAATACTTTGGGTAGAACTATTGCAATCGTTTCTAGTGGCGATGAAGAATATTTTTGCGATTATAAAATAGAAGAAGAATTAGAAGTTGATATTTATAATTGCGATGTAGACACAGAAGATGATTCAAGTGTCACATATAAGGGAATATTGCTGAAGGATTTAAGAAATTCTCAATTTTATTATTCGCCTGTATTTTATTACACGCAAGAAACATGGAGCATGGCAAGTTTTCAGCAGTTTCGTTCTAATTTTTATTTTTATACTGGTAAGATTGAGAATGTTGATGAATTAAACGAGAATATAAGAATTAAAGCCATTACTTTTTATAATCCTATGCTTATCCATTATTTTACAAATCCTAGTTTAGGCATAAAGAAAAACGATAAAGAAGTAACATATATTTTAAAACTAAAGGATGCGGACAAAAAAGAAATTATAATTAATCACAATAATGTAGAGAAGATAGAATTTGGAAGTACAGTCTCTAGCAGAGAAAAAAATAATCACCAAACTATTAATATAGAAGGCGAAAATTACGTTAAAATATATTTTATTAATGTTATTGGATACGAAGATATTCTTTCTTATATATCGGAGATGGATTCTTTTATAAATGCATATTATCCAACAGGCTTACGTTCCTACGAAACAACTGTACATACCGAAAGCGGTAAAGTGTTCCGCTTATATCACAAGCTGTTGGGGAAAGAAAAATATTATAATAAAGCGACACATAGACCAATAAAGACAAACTTTTTTGCTTATTTGGAAACTTTGTATAAAAAAGTTAATTATAGAAACGCAAGCAACAAAAATCAATATTTACTGTTAGATTTCAAGCGTCCGACATCACTTGAAGACCAATTTATATTTTATTTTCGATACATAGATATGTTTATTGGGAAAAATAGGCTAACAGAAAAAGGAAAGCATCCGTCAAGAACGCATATTAGAATAAAAATGTTTTTGAATGAATTTTCGCATTTGTTTGATGGGAAAGATAGAAAAGATTTGTTGCAATTGAAAAATGAGATAAACTCTTTAAGAAGCCATTACGTTCATGAAGGATATTATTTTAACGACAATAAATTTAAGGTTACTCGAGATGATAAAACAACATATGAAAAAGAAATGGATTACGATTGGTTGTATAGAATAACAAGAGCACTAAAATTAGGATCTTATATAATATTATACAAAGAAATTTTAGGTTTTGATATTGATGAAAGCGAATTGAAAATATCAATACACTAATATTTTTCGAAAACGTCATGCTATTATATATTATAAGACAAAATATAACTAGACTACAGAGTGAAACAATAGTTGGCATATCGAACAATATGATATTTGGCGATGTGGTTGACGTCGATTAAAATGGCGATATAAATTTATTTTGATTAAGGAGATTAGAAATGATAGAACCGAAAGGAACACAAAAAGAAGTATTGGCTTTACCACCCAGTGGGCATACGGTTGTTTTGGGCACTGCTGGAAGTGGAAAAACGACAATGGCTTTGTTATTGGCAAGAAAATTATCAAACTTAAGTGGTTCACCTAACGTTTTGGTGGTAACTTTTAATAGAGCGCTAGTTGCATATATGAATGCAATTCAATCATCAACGCGAGGGGTCGTAGTGGAACATTTTCACCTATTTGCTTTGGGTTATTTAAAAAGTCAGGGGTTCAATACCGATTATGTTATTTTACCTGAAGATATAAAAGTAAACATAATAACCGAAATTGTGGAAGAAAAAAGAAAAAGCGCTCCGACCGAATCTACGTATTTACGTCCTGTAAACACCTTTTTAGAAGAGATAGAATTTTTAGAAAGATTTGGGGTAAGTTCGTTAGAAGAATACGTCAGCATGGAAAGAGTAGGCCGTTCAGATACATATATAGCAAGAGATAAACGTAAATATTTCTACAATGTTTATGAATCATATAAATCTAAACGCAAAGAAAAAGGGTATTTGTATGATTGGGATGATTTGGCTATAACTGTTTATAAAACCTTATTATCTGATAAAAAAGAGAGGAGGTATAAGCATATTATTGTTGATGAAGGACAGGATTTTTCACCGATGATGTTAAAAGCCTTAGTGAAAGCCGTTGGAGAAGGGGGTTCGTTTACTTTCTTTGGCGATGTGGCTCAGCAAATTTATGGAAATGCATTATCTTGGAAGTCATCAGGTATTGATACTAAAAAAGTTTGGCGATTTGAAAATAATTACCGTAATCCTGTCGAAATCGCTGAGTTTGCTCAAGATATTGTTAAACATCCTAAATGGGAAGCAAAAGGCGAAGAGTATATTAAGCCTAAATTTGAGATTCCTGCCGCTGGTGTAAAACCCATGTTAATCAAATATAAAAGTATTGATGAGGAGAAACAAGGTTTTGCAAGGTTGTTAAAAAATCGTGGTGGGCGTAATGTAATTATTGTAAAAAATCGTCAATTTGTAAAAGATTTTATGAGCGAATTGCGTAAAAATGGTGTAATGTCTTCTGAAATACGTAAGGAACAAAACAGTTCGATTCAAGATGGAGTATATGTGTCAACATTTCACTCTGCTAAAGGACTTGAATTTGATAATGTATTTATACCATACCTTAATGAAGAAGATTATCCAGACTTAAAGATGCTAGATGACAGCGAGAATAAAGATAGAGTTTTTGCAAATGCACTCAAGTTGTTTTATGTAGCCGTTACTAGAGCTAGGCAAAGTGTAATAATGAGTTATTCATCGAAGTTAACAAAGGTATTTCCAGAGGATTCTGTTAATTATATTAGGAGAGAATTATGACGAATGATGAATTATATGATATACTAATAAAAAGAGGGTCAACTCGATTGTGCCATTTTACAAAAACAAAAAGTCTTGTGCATATATTGGATTCGATAGAAGGAATAGTTGCTTCTGATTTTATAAAATCAGATATAAAAAACCAAAATGATTTATCAAGGTGCGATGGACAGACGGATTATGTTTGCTGTTCTTTAGAATATCCAAATAGTTGGTATTGGAAAAAAGCAGTTAACAGAGATCAAGATTTGGTTTTTTCAGATTGGGTAGTTTTAGTTATTGACTTGTCTATTATCAAGCAAGCAAAAATAAAATATTCTCCATGTAATGCGGCTAAGAATAATGGATATTATATTTCCGAAGATTTGTCTAAATTTAATAAATTATTTGATAATCCACTAACAATAGGGCAATCACGATATCGAGAGACAAATATGCTTAAATGTTGTCCTACAGATGATCAAGCCGAGATTTTGATTTATAAGAACATACCTTTACGCTATATTAAAAGTATAATTGTAGGACATGAAAATGCGGCAAATAATATAAATGCAATATTAAAAGCTTTAGATAAAAATATAGAAATTATAATTGCGCCAGACGTGTGCAATACTAATTGGAGTAGGCTTGTACGATTAGGGGTGAGGCCTACGGAAGAAAAATATAAAAGTGATATTAATAATGGAGGCAAAATATGAATGCAATACCATCATTAACTGAAAAAAGTGCAGGGGCTATAATCTCATTTGCAATAGGTGATGCTTTGGGTTGGCCTAATGAATTCCGTTCGGAGAACACATCATATAATAAAAATTATATAAGTCAATTTAAAGAGTGGAAAAAAAGAGCAGGTGGTCGTTATTGGGCACATACTGAAATTATTGCACCAGGTGAGTATAGTGATGATACGCAGTTAATGCTTTCTGTTGCTAGAAGTTTATTATCTGGTAAAAATTGGAATGAATATTTCAAGACATATGAGTTGCCATTTTGGAAAAAGTATGAAAGAGGTGGGGGCTCTGCGGTTTTGAGAGCAGCATCATTGTGGGATAAAAAGATTGCTCCATGGCGTGATAAAGAAAAAATGAAATATTTTTATGCTGGTGGTAACGGGGCTGCAATGAGAATACTTCCACATGTAATTTTTAATTTGTCTACCGATGGATTTAAAAACATATATAATGATGTTGTAGAAAACGCTATAACAACACATGGTCATCCGAGGGCAGTAATTGGGGCTTTGTGTTATGCATACGCATTATACTATTCATTGAAGAAAGATAAAACTTTAAGTTATGGTGAACTTATATCTGAAGTTTTAATTAATCATGAAGAATGGGGGCGTTTTCCAGAGAATTTAGATACCGAATGGCTCGATTTTGCGAATAAATTTTATAATTACGAGAAAGAATGGTATAATTCACTCGAGATTAATTTGGAAAATTTAAAAACAATAAAAGAGGCTGTTTTATTAGGCTTGTTAGATACGGAGACAGAAACATTGAAATCAATACAAGCTTTCAATAAAAAAGTAAACGGAGCGGGAGATATAGCTGCCGTAAGTGCTATATATTTTGCTTCCAAATATGCAAATAATCCAGCATTAGGTATTAAACAAGCAGCTAATAGTTTTGGTATGGACACAGACACTATAGCAGCTATGACAGGTGGATTGCTTGGTGCGTTGTGTGGTGTTGATTGGATACCTTATGATTGGAAAATTGTACAAGATTATGATGCGTTACAGTTAATTTCAGAATGTTTAAGTTCATCCAATGGTCAGAAGATTTTGCAAGAACATATTTCTAATGTTAATGCGGAGTATGAATGGATAAGGTTGTCCATTGGAAAGGCAAGAAAAGAATCGGAAATGGTAATTCAATGTGGAAAAACGGGGGAAGTTTTTATTGAGAAGTATATCACGGCTCTAGGACAAACATTATACATTAAAGCATATTCGAGGACTGAAACAAGTGCTAAAAAAAGTTGGACTGAAACAATTAAAATAAATAATACTAAATTAAAAAGTACCATTATTGAGGATACTAACTGTAATATATCTTTATTAACATTATTAGATATTCACGATTTGAAAAATCAAGGCAAAAGTGTTCATGAAATTTCAAAGACCTTAAACATTGACGAAGAAGTCGTGAAAAAAATATTAGTCACTTTAAAATAATATAAATAGCGGTAGGGTTTCTACCGCTATTTTGCTAATTTGAATAGTGCTCTTTTAAAGAGTAACTGCCCAATGTGTCCAAGTGCCCAGCCTAATAAAACTAAAACAGACCGAAATCCACAAGCATCCCTTACTGTCCATTTTTAAAAAGTGTATTTTGGACGGTTGGACAGTTAGGACGGGTGTGTATTAAAATAAGACTATTTAATTTGCCGTTAGGTTGCGCGCTAATAAAGTCAGCGTACTTAACGAGCGTAACAATAAGGAGGTGGTTATATGATTGTGTTAACGTCTATCCTGGGCGAGCGTCCTAGATAGACGAAAAACTAAACAACTAAATAAAAAACAGGAGGTATATCAATTTGTGAAAATTACTTTTGAAGATTACAAGAAAATCCAAGAACTGAAACGACAAGGATTTACCGCGAACCAGGCGACGAAGAAGTTACCATATACGCAGTATAAGATATACAAGTACTGGGATATGGCGGAAGAGGACTTCTTTGAAGAAACTAACGCAGACAACAGTCCGTGTAGCGTTTATAGGGAATTTCTAATGGAAGAAATTAGGAAGAACAATAACGCCGGGGCTAGGATTTTGTACGATAAGGTTTTTGAAGAGTTTGGCGAAGTGAAGGTGTCGCTCGCGTCTTTGTTCCGTTACGTGAAAGGATTACGACGGCGTATGGGATTATCCGAGAAAATCGTGCGGGTAAAGCAAGCCGTTGAAATGCAACCGCAAGGTTTAGAGGCGCAGGTAGATTTTGGACAAGCCAAGATGCTTAATATGTACGGACTGCCCGTGAAAGTGTACTTCTTTTGTATGGTGTTATCTTACAGCCGAATGAAGTTCGTGTATTTTAGTCCCGACCCGTTTGACGCTTTGCATACGGCGTACGCCCACGAAAAAGCGTTCAAATATTATGGCGGACGTCCTAAGCAAATTCTATACGATCAAGACCGTACCATAGTGTCTAGTGAAAACGCTGGGAATATCATTTTTACGAAAGACTTTGACGGATACGTTAAGGCGGCGGGCTTTGACGCTATCGTTTGTAAGCCGTATAGTCCAGACACAAAAGGCAAGGTTGAAACGGTGGTAAAGACGGTAAAGGAATACTTTTTAGAAGGTCGTGAATATTGTGGGATAGACCGACTAAATAGCGACTGCCTTGCTTGGTTGGATAGAACGGGTAATAATTTAGCAATCCAGGCTCTGCGAAAATCACCGAGAGAGTTGTTTGAGCGTGAAAAGGGTGAACTGATTAAACACAAACCTATTGAAATAGATATATATCGCAATAGGATAGCCGTGGTGTTTTCGCCGTTTATCGTGAGGTATAAGGGGAATAGGTACTCCGTTCCGCCAAGCAAATGTAACGAAGGGGATAAAGTAAGGATAGAAGAGGAAGAAAACGCGTTACATATTATCAATTTGCAGACGGGCGAAAAGATTATTACACACAAGTTGGAACTGCAAAAAGGAAAGTCTGTCGTAAGGCGAGAAGTGAGTACAGTTGACTATCTTAAAACGGCAAAACGACGGTACGAACATAGCGACGTGATGGCCAACTTTTTAGAACGGATAGAAATTACTAAACCACGTTACTTGAAAGAACAGGCGGGACTACTTAGGCGTATAGAAAAAGAGTACACGCAAGCGGAAATACTAAACGCCGTTATTAAGTGCGCAAAAGACGACCGTTATTGTATGACTGAAGTGTTGAGTGAACTACTAATTCATTTAGGCGAACGCAACCTGGAAGAAATTGCGCCGAAAGGAGCGATAACGCATTATAAAAACCTTGCAAAATATAACGTATTGACGGAGGTGAAACGTGATTGACCTTTCTAAAATACGAGAATTAGCAACCAAGTTAAGCCTTATGAATTTAGCGCGAACGTTAGACGGCATAAAAGCAACGGATAAAGAATGGAAGTTTTTATTGCGGATATTACGAACCGAGCAAGCGATACGTGATGGCAACAAAGAAAATCAATTAATCAAGCGCGCTCATTTTCCGTTTATAAAGACAATTGACGAATTCGACTTTACAAATCAGCAAAGCGTGTCCAAATGGCACGCAGATAAATTGTCTGAACCAAGTTGGATTGAAAAAGGCTACAACGTGCTAGTGCTCGGTGGAGCAGGAACTGGCAAAACGCATCTAGCCGTTGCCCTAGGACTAAAAGCAATAGCGAAAAGCAAAAAGGTGTTTTATACGACGGTAAATGAATTATTGTTTTGTATTAAAACGCAAAATGAAATAAAAAAGAGTAGCGCAAAACTACGCTACGCAGAAGAATGTGACCTTCTCATCATAGACGAACTGGGATATACGCCGTTAGATAGAGAAGACATGCTAAAACTTTACGGGAAGATGGACTCGTATAATAAAAAGAAATCGCTAGTCGTTATAACGAATCGTGACTTTGAAGGCTGGGCAGAAATATTCCACGACGAAGTCATTGCAACGACGCTACTTGATAGGCTTATAGAAAACTGTCAAGTATTAAAATTAACGGGCGGAAGTTACCGCCTAAGAACTCATCGAAACATATTTGAAATCGAGAGTTAAAAAACTCTTACCCAAATTTGAAAATGCTCGTTCGAAAGAACGTTGACATATACGATTTTGTGAAACGCCGAAACGGTCACTAGGGGGTAGGGGGGATAAAAAACCCGGGTAAAAACCCCCTCCAACGGGGCCGCAACTCCGCGCGAAAAATCGCAAAATCAAAAATCAAACCCCACACACATACCCTAAAAACGAGATTTAGTCCCACACATACAAAAAATAGAAGTACCAAAAGGTGCTTTTTTTTTGCTTACTAATGGTTTGGACTGACGACTTCATTTTCAAGATGTGAAAACAATTGACTTTACATATTAAGAAAAGTATAATAAAAAAAGGATTTAAATGGAGTAGTTAAATGATAACGCATCAAGATATTGAATACGAAGAAAATTTATGTTTAGACTTGTTCTTGCCGGAAAGCGAAAGTTTTGATTTGTTTGTTTATTTTCACGGGGGTGGATTAGAGCATGGCTCACGTAAAGGGATGGATATTTTTGCCAATACGTTGACGAAAAGCAATATTGCAACGGCATCTGTGGAATATAGAATGTATCCCAACGCAAAATTTCCTGAATTTATACAAGATTGTGCATTGGCTGTTCGTTGGCTTAAAGACAATATTAAAAACTACGGAAAGTGCGATAGAATTTTTGTTGGTGGAAGTAGTGCGGGTGGATATTTATCCATGATGCTTTGTTTTGACAATAAATATTTTGAACAAGTGGGGATGTTACCTACCGATGTGGCAGGTTATATACATGATTCAGGACAACCTACTGCACACTTTAGCGTTTTGAAAGAATTTGGCATTGACAGTAGAAGGCTTATTGTTGACCAAACAGCACCAATGTACTACGTTGGGTTGCAAGAAAAGTATTCGCCAATGATTTTTATCGTATCGAATAACGATATGTTTGCAAGGTATGAACAAACAATGTTAATGATAAAAACCTTAGAACATTTTGGGCATAAAGACAACGTTTATTTACAAGTTCTTAACGGCAAGCATTGTGAACATACCTTAAAAGCAGATGAAAATGGAGAAGGCATTTTTGGTAACATTGTAAAAGACTTTATTAAAAAAATAAAATGACAGCTTTTATGTAAGTGTTAGACAAAAACAGAAGTACCAAAAGGTGCTTCTTTTTTTGTTACCAAAGTAGCTGAAGGACCTACGAAATAGGTTCGGCCGTCAAATGAAGGGCTTGCATGATGGACAAAGGTCAACCGAGGGGTTCCCCTTTAGGGGTTTCGGTTGTATCCATGAGCCGAGCAAACTTGTTTGCGAACGCCTTGACGATTAACGTCAAACACGGGGAGCCAAAAAAAGAACGATTATTAACAAATCGTTCTTTTTTTATGTCAAATTCGATAGAATTTGATTAGAATTCGAGCCTAGCGAGTTATCATTTTTGCGTAAGCGAATTTGAATTATAACTCAATTTAAAAACCGCAGTAATTAACTGCAGTTTTTTACTTATAATCACCTAAAAACTCTTTGTTTTTTTCAAAAAGTTCGTCGCACATATTCTTAATTTCATCTAACGATAAAACGGCTGAAGATAATGGGTCGTTATACACGGCGTAATAAACGGCGTCTTTGCTTTTTTTAATACTTGCTTCTACCGTTAAATTTTCTATTCGCGCCGTTACATTACATAAAATTGCAAGATGGTCGGGCAAATTACCTGCTAAAGTAGTTTTAAAACCCATACGGTCGGCAACTACTGGCACTTCAACGCAAGCGTCGTAAGGCAAATTAGGAATAGAACCTTGATTTAATACGTTGCCGTTAAAAATAAACGGCTTTCCATCACCTAAACGAGCGTTAAAAATATCGGCGGCGTACTCGTTACTTTTAGTTAAATTTATTTCTTCGTTTAAAGCATCGCTATACTGTTTTAAAGGATTTAATCTACGTTCTTTTCTTAAATTTAACGAAAAAGCGTATTCGCCTGGATTCCAGTTAGTTCCATGCAAACAATATTTTTCAATTAAATCGGGGCGTTTTCTAAACCATTGATTATATTCGCTATTATGCCCACTACTTTCAGTAACGTAATAACCTAGTTTTAAAAGCATTTCGTTACGAACTAATTCTTTATTATAAAACTCTTTATTTCCTAGCACTAATTTTTTAAGCGACGGATACAAATCTTTACCGTTATGTTCTAACACGGTATAAAACGCTTGGTGATTTAACCCCATACATTTATAATTTATTTCTTCTACGGGTACGTTAAGCCATTCGGCAAGCATTTTAATAGTTCCTTGAACGCTATGACAAAGCCCCGTTACTTCAACGTTAGAGTATTTTTGCATTGCCGAGCAAAGCATTGCCATAGGGTTAGTGTAATTTAAAAACACCGCTTTAGGACAATACTTTTCTATGTCTTTACAAATATCAAGCATTAACGGAATATTCCTTAACGCGCGAAAAATTCCCGAAACGCTACGGGTATCGCCAATATTTATGTCTACCCCGTACTTTTTAGGTATTAAAATATCGTGTTCCCACACGTCAATATCACCGTTAAATACCGTGCACAATACGCCACTTGCATTTTTTAAAGCTGTAGCCCTATCGGTAGTAGCGGTAACTTTGCACGTATTGTTACCTTTAAGCGCTAATATTTTTTTAACTACCGCAGTAATGCCTTCTAAATTTTTTACGTTAGTATCCATCAACGCAAATTCAGCGTTTTGGAAAGCAGGAAAACTAAGCAAATCAATTACGCAAGTTTTAGTAAATTGTAAACTACCCGCGCCAATAAAAGCAATTTTCATACAATACTCCTTTTTTAATTGATTTAATTATACTACTTAAAAATGCTAAAAAACATATAGAATAGTGCTTAAAATATAGACAAAACTGCTTTTTTAATATATAATTTGTTTATGTATATTTATAACGGTGATAAACAAGACACTACGAATTTCACTTCTAACGAATATTTAAAAATAAATAGCGCCTCAATTTCTAACTACGGCAAAGAAAATCACAAAGTGATACGCGAAAAAGGAAGATTAGATTATCACTTAGTTTACGTTATAAGCGGAGTTTTAGAAGCAGTAACTTCACAAGGTAAACACACTTTAAAATCTGGCGACGCTGTTTTATATTATCCTAACGAAAAACAGGAGTATAGATTTTTTAAAAACTTATACACTTCAACTGCGTGGGTGCATTTTACAGGCGTTGGCGTTGATAAAATTTTAAATGCGCTCAATTTAAAAAGTGGGGTGTATAAAGTATCGCAACCTGAAAATTTTGAAACTTTATTGAAAAACGTATCTAAATACAGTATTTATAAAATTGACAAATACGACGTTATTGCAAATAACAACTTAGTTAAAGCGTTGACTTTATTAGATAACGAATTGTTTTTGGGGCACGATTCTTTTTTGATAGATAAAGCCTTGCAACTCGTTTTTGAAAACCTTAACCATAATTATAGCGTTAAAGAAATTAGTATTTGTTTAAACGTTAGCGAAAGTTATTTTATGCATTTATTTAAACAAAAAGTTGGCGTTTCTTTTATAAAATACTCTACTAAAATAAAAATATCAAGGGCAAAAGAATTACTATCTTACACTAACTCAACCATAAACGAAATAGCGTATAGTTTAGGTTATAACGACGCTTTATATTTTTCAAAAATTTTTAAAAACCAGGTGGGAGTATCTCCTAAGCAATTTAAAAACCGCAGGAACTAACTGCGGTTTTTTACGTGTCTTGTAGCGGAGCACTATTTTTATATTATTCTACTAAAACTAATAATTCGTAAGGGGAAAGATTTATTTTTCCAAAGAATTTTTTACCCGTAAGAATATCCGTCATTTCTTTATCAAGCGTAAACGCGCCTGTTTTACCAGCGCATTCCATAGCGATAAAGCCGTTATACTTTTCTCCCTTTCTGCTAACGAGAGCAAGCTCGCCGATAACGTTGCTTGTTTTTACGCCTGCGTCTAACGAAGCAAGCGATATTATTTTTTTCATATCTTCTTGCGAAGGAATAGCGCCTATTAAATACACCGTTCCTTTGCCAAGTTTCTTTTTAACTACAACCGACTTTCCTATTATAGTAGGATAGCCTTGCGTAACGGTTACAAGAGAATTTTCATCCGTTTCAAATAATTCGTAACGGTAATCGCCTAAAAACTCGCTACCATTATTCCACTTGCATTTTATCATGCCTTCGGTGTCGGGTATTTCGTACGCTTGCGTAATATTAAGCATATTTTCAAGGTAGCCATACGGCGACTTTTTATATTTTGCGCCGTATTCGTTACGAATATCAGTCAGAGGACCTACCACCCATACGCCACCGTTTTCAACCCACTTAGTTATTCTACTAACAAGATTATTCTCCTCAAGCGTTGGTAAAAGAGGAGAAAAAAGCAATTTGTAATTAGATAAATCTTTTGTAGTAGTAATTACGTCAGGGCGGATACCGCTATTCACTATTGGGGTATAGAAATTAGCGTAATGAACTTTATCATAATCAAAACCGTTAACCATTCCTTGCGATTTAAACAAATTCCACGCGAAAGATGAGTAATGTAACGCAACGTTAGTTTCAACTTTAGTACCGTTTATAAAATCCGCGCATTTTTCAAACTCATCGGCAACACGCCTAACTTCGTCAAAAACGTGCAACGGTCTACCGCAGGAAGAAATAACAGCGCTATGTGTCATTTCGTGTCCTGCCCAATGCGTACGCCATAACCAATACATATTCGCTTCACCTCCAAGCGCTATTGGAAGCCACGAATTTATTCGGCAAAATCCGTAAGGTTTTAACGATTGACTAGTAGAATTTGAGCCGTTCCAACAAGTTGCCGTTTCAGTATTCCAAAACGGCCTATTTTTTATGGTTCTAGCATGGTCAAACCATAATCTTTCTAAAGGAAGTTCTTCTACGCTATCATAATGGTTATATTGCATTACGTCAAGATTTTCATTTAATTCATCATAGCCAATTTGTATGCTTGGTATCGCGTCGGTACCGATAGGCGCAGTAGTGTGTTTTTTTAATATCTTTGCTTGCTCGTTTATAAAACGCGCTTGCGAAGAACTGTCAAAAAGATTATAATCAAGTAAAATATGGGCGTTATGCCACGCCTTTTTAGGTATAGGAATTTCATTAAAACTAGTATATTTTTGACTAAATAAATTAGTATTCCACGCTAAATTAAGCGCGTCTATTGTTTTATATTTGTTTTCAAGGTATTTGTGGAATGCGGAAACGCAATAATCGCATTCGCATTTTGTAGGTTCTATTTCATTATCTATTTGCCAACCGATAACCCGCTTGTCGCTACCAAATTCTTTACCCATTTCATTTGCTATACGCATACTATATTCAATATATTTAGGATGATTTGAACAACAATGCCTTCTACCACCATGCGTTTTACGAACGCCGTCTTTTAATACGGTAACGTCAGGATATTTTTGCGATAACCAAATAGGCGGAGTGGCGCTTGGCGTACAAAGAATAATAGAAATATCCGCTTCTTCTAATTTATCCATAACGTAATGAAGCCAAGAAAAATCGAACTTCCCTTCCTCTTGCTCCATCATACTCCATGCAAATTCCGCCAGCCTTACGCATTTTATTCCCGCTTTTTTCATCATTTCTATATCGTAAGAAATTTCAGACTTATCCCAATCTTCAGGATAATAAGCAACGCCAAGAAATGGGGCGCTATAATTTTTCATAACTATACCTCGTTTACTAAAATACTAATTTTTTTTAAGTATACCATACTAACTTGTTAAAATCAATACGCATATACAAAAAGCGTTTTACCGTTCTTTTTTTATGTTAAATCCGATAGAATTTGATTATAATTCGAGCCTATCGAGTTATCATTTTGCGATAGCAACTATCATTTTCGCTTTATCGAATTTGAATTATAACTCACTATCGTTCGCATTATAGTTCGCTTTGCTCACATTATAGCAACTAAAGTTGCATTAATTTTTATGTTATAATAAGTTTATGAAAGAAAATAAGTTATTAACGTTAACGCAAGAATTTGCTGTTGAAATAATTAAAATAGCGCAGTTATTAAAAGATAAAAAAGAAAACGGTTTTGCAGACCAAATTAAACGTTCGGGTACAAGTATATCGGCAAATATAGCCGAAGGTAATAATCCACAAAGCCGAGCTGATATGATTTCAAAGTTTGAAATTGCGCTAAAAGAGGCAAGCGAAACAGAAAATTGGTTGACTGTATTAAAAGATGCAGAACTTATAACAGCCGAGGTTTTTCAATTATTGTATAAAAAAGTCGTTAAAATCAAAATTCTTCTTATCAAATCAATTAAAACGTTAAAAAGCAAGTAAAAATAAAGACCTATAAGAGCACTTTTGCTTTTATAGGTCTTTTTTAATGCAAATTTTCACAAAAACGCCACGATAGATTTTGTCCCACACACTTTAAGTCAATGTATGTTAAAACTCTCCCACGCTTGGATTTGAACTGTATAATTTGCATAAGGTAAAAGAATTGACTTTTTGTGAATTATGAACTATACTAACAATGATAGTATTTATACGACACAATCAAAAAAAGAGGTAAGACTATGAAAATACCGCATATTGTTGGAGATTGGCGCATTTTGTTTCGTCCTGAGTTGAATGGAAATTATGTAAACGATCACTCTATTGTTATTGGTCCTGACGGGAAGTGGCATTTATACGGTATAACAAGTTTTGGAGGGGGTCCCTCACAAGAGCGTTATTTCGTACACGCCGTGGGATCAACTCTGAATGAACCGTTCAATGAGGTTGGTCGTTCTATTGATAGGGGAACTCTTGCTTGGGCACCTTGTGTGATCAATAAGGGTGAAAACTATTATATGTTTTATGGACCTTCGCCAACCTCGCTTGCCGTTTCATTTGATATGTATGAATGGTTTGGAACCACTGTGCATTTAAAGGACGAGCCGCTTATGGGGGCACATCGTGACCATTTTGTTTTGAAGATTGCCGAGAATCAATATTTGATGTATGTTGTGGGCATTCATCAAAAAATGGGCGCTATATCCTGCTTTTCTTCCACAAATCTAATCGAATGGCAGTTCGAGGGTTTTGCGTTGACCTCCGGTAATAATGCCCCCTTGAAACCTGCGTGGGGAGCATTTGAGTCCCCGTATGTTGTTAAAAAGGACGGGTTATATTATCTTTTTGTCACCTATACCGATTGTTCCGATAGCACGTATACTGACACGCTCGTATTTTGTTCGGAGAATCCGACACATTTCGGCTCTTATTATGGCGAAGAGGACGAAGCAAAGCCGATTACAAAGTTATATGGACATGCAGCCGAGATTCTTGAACAGAATGGGGTTTATTATATTACCACATGTGGATGGCTTAACAAACCGAATCCAAATCAAGGAACGGTGTCTATTGCGCTGCTTGAATGGGATTAAAGTGTAATGTATGCGGTGAATAATCAAAAAAATACTTTTTGTCCCACACACATACCCTAAAAACGAGATTTAGTCCCACACATACAAAAAATAGAAGTACCAAAAGGTGCTTTTTTTTTGCTTACTAATGGTTTGGACTGACGACTTCATTTTCAAGATGTGAAAACAATTGACTTTACATATTAAGAAAAGTATAATAAAAAAAGGATTTAAATGGAGTAGTTAAATGATAACGCATCAAGATATTGAATACGAAGAAAATTTATGTTTAGACTTGTTCTTGCCGGAAAGCGAAAGTTTTGATTTGTTTGTTTATTTTCACGGGGGTGGATTAGAGCATGGCTCACGTAAAGGGATGGATATTTTTGCCAATACGTTGACGAAAAGCAATATTGCAACGGCATCTGTGGAATATAGAATGTATCCCAACGCAAAATTTCCTGAATTTATACAAGATTGTGCATTGGCTGTTCGTTGGCTTAAAGACAATATTAAAAACTACGGAAAGTGCGATAGAATTTTTGTTGGTGGAAGTAGTGCGGGTGGATATTTATCCATGATGCTTTGTTTTGACAATAAATATTTTGAACAAGTGGGGATGTTACCTACCGATGTGGCAGGTTATATACATGATTCAGGACAACCTACTGCACACTTTAGCGTTTTGAAAGAATTTGGCATTGACAGTAGAAGGCTTATTGTTGACCAAACAGCACCAATGTACTACGTTGGGTTGCAAGAAAAGTATTCGCCAATGATTTTTATCGTATCGAATAACGATATGTTTGCAAGGTATGAACAAACAATGTTAATGATAAAAACCTTAGAACATTTTGGGCATAAAGACAACGTTTATTTACAAGTTCTTAACGGCAAGCATTGTGAACATACCTTAAAAGCAGATGAAAATGGAGAAGGCATTTTTGGTAACATTGTAAAAGACTTTATTAAAAAAATAAAATGACAGCTTTTATGTAAGTGTTAGACAAAAACAGAAGTACCAAAAGGTGCTTCTTTTTTTGTTACCAAAGTAGCTGAAGGACCTACGAAATAGGTTCGGCCGTCAAATGAAGGGCTTGCATGATGGACAAAGGTCAACCGAGGGGTTCCCCTTTAGGGGTTTCGGTTGTATACATTAGCTGAGCAAACGGCGTTTATACACGCTTAAACAGCGCGCATTTTACGCAACTGTGTTATACTAAGTGTAAACTAGGTGGTTTATGGTAAGGTTTGTTGACAAATATAACTGAAGGCTTTATAATGTTATTATTGAAAAGAAAAAATGACGACAATAAATAGAAGGAGCGTTTATGAAAAAAATTAGCATATTTTTAACCATTATTATAAGCATACTAACGATATTTGCTTGCGTTGGCTGTGATTCTTCAGACGAGAATTTGTCAGCAAATAAAAAAGAAACGCTTATATATAATAAAAAGTATTATCATGCGTATTATTATGATAAATTAGATCTCGAAGATGCTGAGTATATAATTTTTTATGAAGATAACACGGCAGAGTATAAAGTTTCATATAGGGCTAACGTTGTAAAATTCAAGTATGTTTTAACAGAAGATACGGTACATTGTTTTTATAATGAAGAACCCTCAACTTCAAATTATAATGATCGAAACTGGAATTTGATGTTTTTTATAAAAAAGGGTATATTGTATAATTCTAGTGGCAATCAATATATAAATGAAGAAACGTTAGAAGATTTTCCAAACTTTGGCTAATTAAAATACGAAAATTAAATACAAGCTGGCTATAAAAGTAATACGTCTTGTCTTGCAAAATAGTTAACGTATAAAAAAACGAGATTGAATAAATCTCGTTTTTTATATGATTTTTATAGTTTGCACGTTAAAACTCTACTAAGTGTAGATATTCAATTAAAATGCACTCTACTAACTATCGAATTAGTAGGTTTACAAATTTAAAATTAATGTTAGGTTGGGATATTACCGATTTTGGTTTAGGTAATTTTGACGAGTGTGGTTTTTCTTTAATCACGATTACAAACGGCAATTTAAGTAAAAAGAATGAATATCCGCCTATAAAATAGCGCGCTACGTTTCACTTTTAGTGAAGCATAGCGCGCTATATTTTTACTTTTAAAAATTTCTAATAAAAACTGTTGTTACTATTAGCGTTTTAACTAAGATTTTCTATATTCGCGTGGGCTAGTTTTAAAAACAGATTTGAAAATTTTTGAAAAATAATTATAGTCGGGAATTCCGCATTGTTTAGCAATTTCGTTAACGGGTAGATTAGTTTGTTTTAATAAATTGCAAGCATGTTTTAATCTTCTAAGTTTAACGTATTCAGCAGGGGTAGATAAAAAATATTCCTTAAAAATAGAGTAAATTTCACTATGCGAAAGATGAAAGTGGCTACAAAGAGCAGTTACAGATAAGTTTTCCGTAATATGTTGGTTAATGTATTCGTCAAGTTGCGCGTCAATTTTGTTTTCGCTAGATTTAACTAAGTTTTTTAGGTACTCATAACCAGTACAAGCGTCTAAAATTTTAATGGCGGAATTGATTTTGTCTATTTCAATGGTTGGCAAGTCGTTAAAACGTTTTTCAAGGTCTTTACAAAAAGATTTAGATAAATTTTCTCCGCAAGAAACATTAAACTGATTAGACGTTTTTATTTGACCAATTACAATATATCCTATAATTTTTCCTTCATACAAAATGGGGGATACGCATTCTAACAGCCCTGCATGACAGGTATAGGTATATTGTTCGCGCGTTTTTTTACACTCTAAAAATGCGCGTTGGTCGCAATTTTTACAACGTTCGTTCATTTGTGGATTTTCGCGCAATAGAGAACAAAAAGGCGATAGTTTTTCGGGATAAAAACACAATTCGTTCTCGTTATTATCATATATGCAAATTTTTATGTTAGTAAGGTTGTAAAAATGATGTAACAATTCTTGCATTTGTTTAAGATTATAATTATTCATATTAGTATTGTCCGATATAAAATTACCATATTTATATATAAATTGTACTATACGCAAAAATTGCAGTCAAGTAAAATGTAATTAAAGTAGGTGCAAAATGAATTATTTAAGTTTAGATATTGGAACGACGTGTTATAAATGTCAATTGTTTTCTGATAAAGGTGAAATATTAGAATATTTTTCTAAAGAATATTCATTCAAAAGTATCGACGGTAAAAATTACGTAGACGTAGATACGTTATGGGATTATGTAAAAGAGAGTATTTTGGTTATTGCTAAAAAGCAACGAATAAACTCTATTTGCATATCGTCACTTGGCGAATCGTTCGTTTTGTTAGATAAAGACGACAACGTATTATTTTACCCCATGCTTTATACCGATTGTCGCGGAGAAGCGGAAGCAAAGGAAATTAAGGATAAGATAGGCGAACAAAAAGCCTTTGAAATAACGGGTATTTTACCGCATAGTATGTATTCGTTATCAAAACTGTTATGGATTAAAAACAGTCATCCAACGATATTTGCTAAGGCGGACAAGGTTATGCTTATTTGCGATTATATCGGATATTTATTGACCGGCGAACGTGTAATAGATTATGCGTTGGCTTCGAGAACGGGTGCGTTTGACGTAGCAAAATTAGAATTTTCCAAAGAAGTTTTGGATGCGTTTAATCTACCTATAGGTTGGTTTTCTACTCCTAAACAAGCAGGTTTTGTTGTGGGGAAAGTCAAAAAAGAACTTGGTGTTGACGCCGTCTTAATCCTTGGTTCGCACGACCAAGTTTGTACTACTCTTGGCGCAGGCGCAATAAATGCGGGCGATGCCGTAGACGGTATGGGAACGGTTGAGTGTATAACTACGCTTTTTAAAGGTAAACCAACTAATTTACAAATGGGAAGGCAAGGATATCCCGTTGTTCCGTACGTTATAGACGGTTTATATTGTACTTATATGCTTAATTTTTCGTGCGGTTCAACAATTAATTGGTTTCGTAAAAAAATTATGCACGAATATAAAGGCGATGAAAAAGACTTCTTTTCATATATTGAAAAAACAATGACTGACGAGCCTACGGACATTTACGTCTTGCCATATTTTGGCGGGGCGTCAACGCCTTATCAAAACTTAAACGCAAAAGGAGCGATATTAAATCTTACGACTGAAACAAGCGATGCCCAACTTTACAAAGCAATTATGGAAGGAACGGCTATGGAAATGCGTTTAAATGCGCAAGTTGCTAAAAAATACTCCGTTAACGTTAAAAACATCGTTGCTACTGGTGGCGGAGCAAACTCTAAAAAGTGGATGCAAATTAAAGCGGACATACAAAAAGTTCCCATTAAAACTCTTCGTTCTAGCGAAGGTGGGCTTTGCGGATGCGCTATGATACAAGCGGTTGCGTTAGGTGCGGTTAAAAGTTTTGAAGAAGCAAAGCAAATATTCGTGGTATATAATAATAGTTTTTGTCCTAATAAAGATATTAGCGATAAATACGATAATTACTATAAAAAATACAAAAAAATTTACAAGCAATTAAGGGGTTTTAATTAGTTATGAAAAATTCGCTAAAAATGTGTGACCTTTGCTCGATATTTGGTAATTTTGACTATCTTTCGGGTGAATTTAAGGCTAACAATAATAGTAAAGTATTTGAAAATAAAACTCTAAAAATAACCATTGAAGAGATAAATAAAGCAGGAGATACCGTACTTAGACAAGACGAAATACAAAACGTAAGCGAAAAAGATATTGAATTATCTTGCGCTCAATCGGTATTTTGTTTTTGCGATGGAGATTACGAAGTTTATACTCAATATAGTGAGTGGTGTGACGAAAGTAACGGCGCTTGGCAACCGCTATTTGCTGAAATAGTTGGTAGAAACGACGATATACGAGCAAACAACTCCGTTCCACCGTTCTTTGCTATTTACAATAAACAAAACGGACAAGGTTACGTTTTTCACATATTAGCCGAAGGTAAATGGCAGTATTCGGTGCGCCGAAAGTTTACTCAGGCAAATGGTGGCAAGTGCGAAATTGTGGTGGAAATTGGATACGCCGAACGAGATTTTTGCTATAAAATGCAAAAAGGAGAAAGGTTAAAACTGCCTTCAATTTTATATTATCGTTTTAAAAACAAAACTGATTTAGACGCGTATAAAATGCACCGGTTTGCAAACGCTGAATACCCTGCTAAAAGTGTGCCGATTATTTATAACAGTTGGATGTCTAACTTTGACGAAATTAGTTACGATACGTGTATGGCGCAACTTGAAAAAGCAAAAGAGCTTGGCGCTGAATATTTCGTTATTGACGCAGGTTGGTTTGGACCTCCTAAAGATTGGTTTGATAGCGTGGGCGACTGGGAAGAATGCGTTACTTCAAATATGCGTGGACGTATGCGCGAGTTTGTCACAAAAGTTGAAGAGTACGGGCTTAAATTCGGGTTATGGTTTGAGATAGAAAGGGCGAGCATAGCAAGTAAAAACTATCAAGCGCACCCCGAATATTACGTTGTTGAAGACGGCAACGTTTTCGTTGATTTTTCTAATTCTAAGGCCGTGGAATTTATTTACGGAATACTTAAAGATACAATTGAAAAGTATTCTATAAAGTTTATTAAGTTTGATTATAACGCCGAGCGTTATTACGATTTGAGTAAAGGCGGTTTTATAAAGCATTTTAAGGGATATTTTGAATTGCTTGAAAAAATTAAACGCGATTTTCCCGACTTGTATTTAGAAAATTGCGCAAGTGGTGGAATGCGTATGGCGCTTATTAATCTTAAGTACTTCAATTCTTTTTGGATGAGCGATAATCATAGTATTTATAAGCAAGCGCAAATATTTAAAAACACTTTACTTAGAATTCCGCCAAGGGCGTTAGAAAAATGGATAACAGTAGCCACGGTAAAAAATTTTAGGACGGATTATATAACAAGACTTCCGTCTGACCGTCTTACCGTATGCTTAGATGCCGAGTGGTGCGCTATGTCGACGGTTAATCACAGTTATTTGCAAGTTGCTTCAATGGGTGGACCTATTGGAATTAGTTGCGATTTAACCTCCATTGGCGATAGTGATTTTCAAAAACTCAAAGAATTTATTGCGCTTTATAAACAGCAAGCAGAGTTTTGGAAAAATTCAGAGTGTAGAATTTTAGTGGATGGCGATGGCGTAACGGTTTTGCAGTTTAATGACGATAAATTTGAAGATATAAAGATTTGCGCCTTTAATTATAAGCGTAATCAAAAAGAGGTTACGGTGTTTCCCGTATGCTTAGCAAATGAAAAATACGGCATTGGGGACAACGTGTACGATGGAAAGCAATTAATTGAAGAAGGAATAAGACTTAACTTATGTAAAATTGACGACGCTTTATGCGTTGAAATAAAAAGGAGATAAAAAATGAAATTTGCATTATATTTTGGTAATAGAGGCTTTATGCCGGGCGAACTTATTTTAGGGGCAAGAGCGGATATGATAAAAGCGGTTACCGACGCGGGCTACGAATACATTGCTATGGACGAAAATCTCACTCGTTACGGCGCTATTGAAACGCGTGACGAAGGTAGAATGTATCACGATTGGCTTAAAAGTCACGAAGGTGAATACGACGGCGTAATTTTGTGTATGCCTATCTTTATTGATGAAAACGGAGCTATCACCGCATTACAAGACGCTGGCGTTCCCGTACTTATGCAAGCATACCCTGACGAAATTGGCAAAATGGATTTTAAACACCGCCGTGACGCGTATTGCGGAAAGTTTTCTGTAACTGACGTATTCTATCAATACAAGTTACCGTTTACCGTAATGAAACCGCACGTTGTACACCCTTTGAGTGATAATTTTAGACAAAACCTTGACGATTTTGCAGCGATTTGTCGTGTGGTAAAGGGTATGAAACGTTTTAATTTGGGTTGCATCGGAGCAAGAACAACGGCGTTTAAAACCGTTCGCTTTGATGAGGTTACGTTGCAAAGATATGGCATTAACGTAGAAAGTTTTGATTTATCTGAACTTGTTTATAAAGTGCAATTAAAACAAGACGACGACGCTTTAGTACTTGCTAAAATTAAACGCCTTGATAGTTACGCAGATTTTAGCAAAGTTCCTATGGAAAACAAACTTACTCTTGCGAAAATTTCCGTTGTAATTGACGAATACATAGAAGAATATCATTTGGACGCTATTACTCTCCGTTGTTGGAACGAGATGGAAACAATTCTTCGCGTTTGTCCGTGCGTGCTTATTTCCGAACTTAACGATAGGGGTATCGTGTGTTCGTGTGAAATTGATTTGACAAGCGCAATTACAATGCGAGCAATGCAACTTGCAAGCGAAAAACCTACGGCGTGCCTTGATTGGAATAACAATTACGGTAATGACGAAAATAAAGTAATTCTTTTCCATTGCGGACCTGTCGCTCAAAGTCTTATGACTAAAAAAGGAACGGTTACCGAACATAAAATGTTTGCTAAGGGTGATCCTGGAAGCGGTTGGGGAACAAACGAAGGTAGAATTGCGCCGATGGATATGACCTTTTCTAACGGTTTTACTGAAGACGGCAAGTTAAAAGTTTACGTTAGCGAGGCTAAATTTACAAACGATGAAATTGAGGGCGCGTTCTTTGGTTGTGGTGGCGTTGCGGAAATTTCCGACTTACAAAACAAGCTTATGCGCTTAGCAAAAGGCGGATTTAAACACCATACAACTGTTGGTATAGGGCATATGAAATACGTATTAGAAGAAGCGTTTAAGACGTATCTTGGTTATGAAGTAATTGATATTGAGGGATAAAAATGTTAGCAGGATTAAAAGAAGTAATTGCTGAAGGTAAAAAAAGAAATAGCGCTATAGGTTGTTTTAACACGCCTAATTTAGAATGTTTACTTGCTGTTTTAGAGTCGGCAGAAGAGTTAAACGTACCTGTAATTATAGCGCACGCGCAGTGTCATGAAGAGGTTGCTCCACTTGATAAAATTGGTCCTGTTATGGTTGAACTTGCAAAACGCAGCAAAGTAAAAGTTTGCGTTCATCTTGACCATGGTGAAGATTTTGAGTATTGCAAGCGCGCAATTAGTCTTGGTTTTACGTCGATTATGATTGACTACTCCACTTTGACATATGAAGAAAACGTAATAGGAACGAAAAAGGTCGTTGACTTAGCGCATTCAAAAGGCGTAGAAGTTGAGGCGGAACTTGGCGCGCTTCCGCAAAGAGAAGGTGGCGGAGAAAGTGTTACAATTAACCCGTCCGACCTTTACACCAAGCCTGAACTTGTTCCGGATTTTATTAAAAAGACGGGCATTGACGCGCTTGCTATTGCGTTTGGTACGGCGCACGGAATTTATAAAACAAAACCTATTTTAAATACGGATATTATTAAAAAAGTGAGAGAATTAACCGATTTGCCACTCGTTATGCACGGCGGTAGCGGAATTTCTCATGAAGAATATAAACAAGTAATCCGTTTAGGCATAGGCAAAATTAATTATTATTCGTATATGTCGTACGCAGGTTATGCCGAAGCCAAAAAAACAATAGAAACAAAGAATGCCGATTTTTTCCATAATTTAGCATTGAACGCGCAAAAAGCAATGAAAGAAAACATTTTAACAACGATAAAAGTGTTTAGTAATATAGATTAAAAATTTAGTTAGATTTATTATAACGATAAATTGTTTATTCAAAATAAATTACGCATAAAGATTTATACTAAAAACAGTTTAGTAACGTTATTTTGCGCAACTTGTGAAACTTAGAGTAACACTAAAAATTTTAGGAGTGGTATTATGATTAAATTAGAAGATTTAACAATTGAGCAAAAAATCAAATTGCTTATAGGTATGGCTAGCATGCAACTTAATGATTTAGACGGTTTAATTACCAAAATTGAAATGAGTGATGCTTCTTGCGGGTTAAGATATACCGTTACAAGTTCCACTACTTATTCAAGAAATGATAATGAAAAGCCTAAAACGGTTATAGAAAGGTATGACGAGCCTAATATAACTTATCCATCTTCAAACGTTTTAGCAAATAGTTGGGATATTAATATTGCAAAAGAAATGGGTAGTGTTCTTGCTGAAGACTGCATTGAAAAAGGTGTTGACGTTCTTTTAGGCCCGGGAGTAAACATAAAAAGAATACCACTTTGCGGTAGAAATTTTGAATATTTTAGTGAAGACCCTTATTTGGCTGGACATATTGCTAAAAATTACGTTGAAGGTATGCAATCAAAGGGTGTTTCCGCTTGCGTTAAACATTATATAGCCAATAACAGCGAAGACGATAGGCTTTGGAAATCTAGCGAAGTAGACGAAAGGACTTTGCGTGAAATATATTTAACGCCGTTTGAAATTGCATTGCAAGCTAACCCACATTTTATAATGAGTTCATATAACATGGTTAACGGCGTATGGATGAGTGAACATAAAAAATTATACGACTTACTTAGAAAAGAACTTGGTTTTAAAGGTGTAATTGTATCAGATTGGGGCGCAGTATCTAACCACGTTAATTCAATCAATGCAGGTTTGAATTTACAAATGCCGTATAGAGCAGAGTTTTTTGACGTTGTAAAAAACGCCTATGATGAAGGCAAAATTACTGAAGAAACTATAGATAATTTAGTAAAAACAAATTTAGAAGTTATACGAATAATCGAAAAGGACAAATCTAAAAAAACTATTGTAAATACAAGAGAAGAACGTTCTATGGTATCTCAAAAGATAGCGGAAGCGGGTATTGTTTTACTTAAAAATCAAGATAATATTTTACCGTTAAATAACACTCAAAATATTTTGATATCAGGTTTTCCTGCCGTTTCATCGCTTAGCGGTGGCGGAGCAAGTTACGTTATTCCTTATAAAACGCCTAATGATTTAAAAACATGTTTAGAAAAAGCGTTAGACTCCAAAAAAATTGATATGAGTATTGCTACAAGATGTTCATTTAATAACGTTGGTGGCAATAACGCTTGTAACGGGTTTAAGCCTTGTCTCGAAAAAGCCTCTAACAGCGATATCGCTATAGTTACCGTTGGCACGGGAATAAGAGTTGAGTATGAGGGGACAGATAGAAGAAGTTTAAAACTCACTAAGGAACAAGAAGATTTGATTTTAGAAACTTGTAAAGTTAATGAAAACGTCGTAGTTTGCGTGTATGCTGGCTCTGCAATAGATATGTCAAGTTGGATAGATAAAGTAAAGGCGGTTGTATACGTTGGTTTTGGTGGAATTCATGGACATGAAGCCGTTGCAAACGTTTTATCTGGCAAGGTCAACCCTTCTGGTAAGCTTAGCGAAACTTTCCCATACTGTCTAGAAGACGTTCCGTCTACAAAAGCTTACGACGATGCGTTTGTAAGTATATATAGCGAAGGTTTAAACGTTGGTTATAGATATTTCGTTACGCATAACGTTAAGCCTTTATTTCCGTTTGGATACGGGTTATCATATTCTAAATTTGAATATTCAAATTTAGTTGTAAATAAATTAGAAAATTTAAAATATGAAGTTAAATTTGACGTAAAAAACACTTCAAACGTGACGGGAGCGGAGATTGTTCAAGTTTACGTGCGCGACGTTATTTCTAACGTATATCGCCCTAAATACGAATTAAAAGGCTTTGATAAAAAGCAAATTAAACCAAATGAAACCGTTACGTTCAAAATTGTTTTAGACGAGCGCGCATTTGCCTTTTATTCAACGGCAAAAGATTGTTGGACTGTGGAAAATGGTAAATTTGAAATATTGGTTGGCGCGTCTTGTGAAGATATACGTTTAAAGCAAGATATTACGATATAAGTTAACAAGATTAACTTAAATTGTTTAGTGTATAGAGTTTTTCGTTTAACGCGTAAAAAATAATAAATAAAAAACAAGTTTAAAACTAAGACCGAGCCTAGTTAAATGCTAGGCTCGGTCTTAATATGTTTATTTTGCGTAGACATATATGCGTATAGCGTAACGCATATCATTTTACCTGTTTAAAGGTTGCGTAATATGTTGTTTTTAAACTGTATTGCGTTTAAGATAAAAGCGTGATATAATTTACTTGTAAAAACTACTTAAAAGGAGCGAAAATGAAACGCATATATCAAAAAAGCGAGTTAACTTTTTGTATTGCTTGGATTTTAATTTATGTAATTTTAATGAGTATGGCGGATAATTTTTCGCGTATTGTTAAAATAGAAAAAGTGTTTACTATGCCCGTTAGCATAGCGCTTGTAGCCATTTTATTAATATGGATACACAAAGAAAAACTATCTAAAAAATACGGGTTAATTAAAGGAGAGTTTCCGCAAAAATCGTACTTATATTTTGTGCCTCTTATAATTACGGTGTCAGTTAATTTTTGGGGTGGCGTATGCGTTAATTATACTGTTTTAGAAACGGTGTTATATATTATTTCTATGCTTGCAGTTGGGTGTATAGAAGAAATTATCTTTCGCGGTTTTTTGTTTAAGTTTTTAAGTAAAGAAAATTTAACCGTTGCAATAATTGTTAGTAGTTTAACTTTTGGGTTCGGTCACGTTATCAATTTACTTAACGGCGCAAACTTAATTTCAACGTTATTACAAATTGCTTACGCAACGTCGGCAGGTTTCTTGTTTACCATAATTTTTTATAAATCTAATAGTTTATTGCCGTGTATTATAACTCATAGCGTTATGAATGCAACGAGTGTTTTTGCTTGCAATACGGGGTTAACTATGGAAATTATTACGGCGGTTAGTTTAATTATCGTTTGCCTTTGTTACGCGCTTTGGATATTAAAAACGCAAAACGCAAATAACGATAAAAAATCTTAAATTATATAAAAAGCAAGGCGTGTGTTCGCGCCTTGCTTTTTTAGGGGAATTTTTATAACGTGTAATTAATCTAAATAACCGTAGTGTTTTAAAGTTGCTTTAAGTCTATCCATAGTTTCTTTTGGAAGTTCGCTCAAAACAGGTTTACGGCAGTAACCAGCATCAACACCACGAAGTTTTAAACCTTCTTTAATAATTTGAAGCCATAAAATATCACCGTTAGAGTCTGCTTCAGAGAAAAGGTGAAGATAAGGCCAAATTTTTTCTTCGTGAGCCTTCATTGCTTCTGCTGTTTTTTTCGCTTTTGCTAAATTGTAAACGTCTGCGTTTTCTTTAGGGAAAAGGTTACCAGTACCGCATACCCAACCATCAGTCCAGCAGTTTAAGCATTCAACAGGGCAAACGTCATATCCGTAGAAGATGCCGAAATTGTCATCAGTTAAACGGCGTAAGTTTTGTTGACGATAAACGTCTGCTTGGCGTTCTTTAACAGCGTCAATACAACCTTCGTTGTAAAGTTTAGCCATAAATTTATCACTCATTAAAACTGTAGAGTAGTATGGATTGTGGTAAAGCATTACAGGAATGTCAATAGCGTCGTGAACTGTTTTATAATGCTCAAAAAGTTCTTTTTCGTTAGGACCCATGTACCATGGAGTAACAGCCATGATACCATCTGCGCCGTCGCTTTCAGCCGCTTTAGACATATCAACTACGTCACGTGTACGATAAGCGCCAGTAGATGCTACTACTTTAAGTCCAAATTCGTGACCTGCTTCAATGTATGCTTTGTTAACAGCGATTTGTTCGTCTTTTTCAAGCGCTATCATCTCGCCTGTTGAACCAGACGGAATTATACCAGTTACGCCGTTGTCAGCAAGGAATTTTGCAACTTCTTTAATTGCGCTAAAATTAATTGATTCATCTTTGTTAAAAGGTGTGATTACAGGGATATAAATACCCTCAAGTTTTTTTCTTGCCATAATTTGTTCTCCTTAAATTAATTTGTTTTAATTTTCGCTATCAACGTAGTCACTTAACGTGAAACGTGCTAGACGAATATGTTTTCTTTCTATAGTGTAAGACATTGCAAGTTCTCCATTATCTAAATACTGAACGAACGGATAAAAACAACTAGTATGCATTTTTGCTTGAACAATCGCCTTACTGTTTGCCAAGTTTTCGGTATCAATCTTGATAATACCTATATGTTCTCTATCAATTGGAGCGTGGAATAAATAAAGTTCGTTTTTATACAAAATAAAGTCGCCACGAGATTGACAATCTTCAATAATCACGGGCTTTTCCCAACAATTATTGAGTAAATTGTAAGCGGTTAAGAAGCCGTACTTAACGTCGTCTTGCTGGCGAACGAAATAATAAACTTTATCGTTTAAAACAAAGGTGGCGTTTTCCCATTTCGATTCGTTTAAAAAGTCGGGTTGAGAAACGTATTCCCAAGTAATAAAGTCTTTACTTTTAATAATTGCCGTAAAATCTCCGCTATAAGTGCCCGTATAATAATACTTTTCGCCATTTTCAATGCGGTAAGTAAATTTTTGCATTATACCAATATCGCTAAACATACGCTTATACGGAATTTCGTTTTCCGCCATGGCGTTTTGAATACCCGTTGTGCTAAAATCGTTAGTAATATCTTTAACCTTATAACGATTAACGCCAATTTCGCCAAACGTTTTAGTTTTAGTATTAAAAAGGCGGTATAAACGGTAGTAATTGTCGCCAACTTTTGCCGTCCAAAGCACTATTAAATTTTCGCTATCTAACTTAGCCATTATCGTGTCGTACACTAAGTTAACAGGTAAGCCTGATAGCGTATCTCCCACCGATTGAACGTCTAAAAACGTTTTTTCGTTAACGTTTGAAAGTGGAGCGTATACAAGACGCGCAATTTGATGGTTAGGGTCTTCGTCGGCGGTGGCGGTGTTAGCGTAATACGTCATATAAACAGTATTATCAACAACTAAAAAAGTTGAAACGTGCACCATTTTATCAACAACGTTGACTTTACCCAAATCAAAATCGTTTTGAGTTTTTTCAAAGTCGGCAACAAATTTTTGAGTTATTTCATTTGCAAATTTATCGCCGTTTAATTTAACTTCTTCGCTTACGTTAGATGAAATAATACCCGCTACGTTTTTAATTTTTTCGCCAGGGGCTACAAGGTGGGGTTTATTAGTTTTAAAATCTTTAGAAAATATAGTTTGCATAATTACTCCTTGTCTTTAATTATATTTTACTTTGCAAAACTGCAAAAATCAATAAATGATATTGACTATAATTAACACTATCTTGCGTAAATTACTCTACAAACCGTTATTTTTTGACAAAAATTAGTAAAATAATGTAAATGCGTTTACAAAAATGGTTAATGTATGTATAATAAAATTATGAATGGAACAAGGCACGAAGAATACGCGCATATCTCAAATAATTTACCGTTTATATTGCACCCGCGATTAAAACGCACTCCTTCAACTTGTCATACCGAAAAAAACTGGCACGAAAATATAGAAATTCAAGTTTGTTTAGATGGTGAAGGGTACGTTTTGCTTGACGGTGATAAAATATCTTTTAGTAAAGGCGACGTTGTTGTTGTAAATTCAAACGCAATACATTACACTTACACCGCAAACGAATTGACTTATACGTGCATTATTGTAGACACTGCTTTTTGCAAGCAAATTAATATTAATTACGAATTAATTGACTTTGTTAGTAAGTTTAATAATAATGAAGTAGTTGCTTTAACCGAAGCGTTAACCGATATTTATTTAACTGAAAATTACCCGTTAAAAGTTGCGCGTCTTAACGAAATAATTTTAAAAATTTTAATAATAATTACTGAAAATTATTCTAAAATAATTAAAACCGAAAAACCTAAACCTATATCAAACGAAAGGGTTAAACGTGCCGTTAAATTTATACGCGAAAATTATAACCGCAAACTTACCCTTGAAGAAATTGCTAAACACGTTTTTACCGACAAGTTTACCCTATCGCGCGAGTTTAAAAAAATTACGGGGCAAACGGTTATAAATTACGTTAATTTATATAGATGCCAAAAGGCTATTGAACTTATTGAAAGTGGCGAAAACGTTATTGAAGCGTCGTATAAGTGTGGGTTTGAAAATCCGTCGTTTTTTTCTAAAACTTTTAAAAAGCATTTAGGAGTAAGCCCGTCTAAATATAAATATATTGAAAACTAACAAAACTTTTTAAAAGAAATTTTTAATAATTAGGGGGAAATTATGTATAAAATAGGCTTGTCTACTTGTAATAACGTAACAGAGCAGTTTTTTGCAAATTGTAAAACGTCGGGCATAGAAGTGGTAGAAATTTCAGCAAATAAAGATAACTGCGACGCGTTATCGTTTAGCGAGTTGTTAACTTGGTCTAAAAAATATTCGGTAGGAATTTGGTCGTTTCATTTACCGTTTGCGCCTTTTTCAGTGCTTGATATTTCTAATAAAAACTTGTCTATACAAACTATACAGTATTTTAGCGAACTTATAAAAAAGGCAACCGATATTGGTATAGATAAATTTATATTGCATCCAAGCGGTGAGCCCATTGGGGACGACGAGCGTAGTGAACGTTTAAAAATTGCTAAGGAAAGTCTACATAAATTGGCTGAAATTGCAAGCGCTTACGGCGGTGTTATTGCAGTAGAAGATTTGCCCCGTACTTGCTTAGGTAACAACTCAACGGAAATTTTAGACCTTATTAGCGCAAACGATAAGTTAAGGGTTTGTTTTGACACCAACCACTTGCTTAAAGAAAACGCCGTAGATTTTGTTAAAAACGTAGGCGATAAAATAATAACTACTCACATATCAGACTACGACTTTATTAATGAAAGGCATTGGCTTCCCGGCGAAGGCTTATTAGATTGGCAAGGTCTTTTAAAAGCGCTTAAAGACGTTAATTATAAAGGTCCGTGGTTATACGAAATAGACCTTAAAGGTACTAAGACAATATGTCGCGAACGCGATTTAACTCATAGCGATTTTGTAAAAAATGCAAATGAGATTTTTAAAAACCAACCTATAAGCGTTTTTTATACTAAAAAAACAGTATAGCATTGTTTATATAAAGCTAAAAGCCACCAACAAAAAGTTGGTGGCTTTTAATATTTAAAAGTTTAGTTTATAAACATTTATCTATAATATATTTTTCATTAGGAGCAAAAACGTGAAAACGTTGCTTGTTGTTTAAACGCATAAGCGTATCTACAAATACCGCACTAGATACGCGGTTTACGTCGTATAAATCGTGGTGCACGGGTATTAACAATTTAGCATTAATAGTTTTAGATAAAAGTACTGCTTCTTCTATTGTGAAATTACCTATAATATCGTTTTTGTTTCTAAAATAATCTCTACCGTTTATAGGTAAAATGGCAACGTCAATATTTTTTAAACGCTCAATTAAACCGTCGTATAAACACATATCCCCAGCGTGAAAAATAGTGTTTTTACTATCGTTAATTATATAACCTACTTCAAAATAGTTTCCATTTTCGTCAGCGCGTAATTGTTCGTGTGCCGAAGGTATGGGAGTAATAGTAAAGTCGTCAATTTTTATAGGCGTATCGGAGTATGCTGGAATAATGCGCGCGTTATCTATACCATAACTAATTAATGTTTTTACTTCCGGCGCAGGTATTACAAATTTAGTTTTAGGGTTTGCTTTTGCAATCTTTGTAAGCGTCCACGGGTCTGTATGGTCGTAATGGGAGTGCGTGCATAGTACCGCATCAAGAAAATTAAGTTCGCTACTGTCAATTGGTGCAGGGTATAAGCGCTTCCAAGTAACGTTTTCGCTACAACAATTTTTGTCAACGTAGTCGCTTAAATATGGGTCGATAGCAATATGCGTATTGTTATGCTTAATTACAAATCCTTCTTGACCTAAGTACCAAAGAGCCGTTTGATTGTTAGTTAATTCAAAATTTTTCATATCAACCTCTAAAAAAGTTATCTTATTACCTTGACAATTATATCAAACCTTGATACAATTGTCAAGAGAGAAAAGGTGTTATATGAAAAAATATATTACTCAAGAAAGAATTAAACAGAATAATTTAGCAGATATTTTTAGTTTTGTTTTAGAAAAAGCGTCTACAACAAGGCGAGAAATAGAGAGTGAAACGGGTTTTAGTTGGGGTACGGTTTCTTCTAACGTTAGTTACCTAATAGAGCAAGGGTATATAGTAGAAGAAAAAGCCAAAGCGTCAAGCGTTGGAAGAACAACTAATATACTTAGAGTAAACGGCGACAAACACGTTAGCGTTGGCATAGACGTAAACCGCACTCAACTTCGCGCTGAAGTAGTGGGGTTAGATTTATCGCTTAAAAAAGTATTTACTCAAAAATTTACCGCGAAAACTCAACAAAAATTAATAAATGAAGTTGAAGATATTATTAACGTTGCGCTATCTTTTTGTAAAGACAAATTTAATGTGTTTAGTTTAGGTATTGCCTTTCAAGGCGTTGTTGATGGTAAAAACGGAATATCCGTGCGTTTTCCTGGGTTTGATAATTGGCAAGCGCTAGACGTTAAAGAGTATTTTAGTCAAAAATTTTCATTGCCGGTGTATTTTGCGCACGACCCTAAATGCGCGCTTATGGGGGCGCTTGCGAATAATAGCGTTAAAGATTGTGTACTTGTTCGTATCGATGATGGTATTGGTATGGCGGTATGTCAAGATTATAAAATCTTAGACGATTTAGAAAGGTTTGAATTAGGGCATACCATGACGGTTATTGACGGCAAAAAAATGACGTTACAACAAGTGGCGTCAATGCGCGGTATAAGTGAACGCGCGGGTGTTAGTTTTGATGACGTTATTTTGAATTTATCAACCTATAGCCCAATTATTAGCCAAGGTATAGATGCTTTATCGTTAGCGCTTTATAACGTATGCGTACTATTTCGCCCTGAGAAACTAATATTGACAGGTAGGGCTATGGAGTATAGCGAGTTTACAAGTCTACTAAAAAAACAACTTGTTTTAGTGAACGCTCAAGTTGATATTAATTCTAACGTATCTGCATCATTCGGCGTAGCAACGCAGTCTATACGTTCGGCAATAAAAAATTTTTATTTGTGAGGATAATTTATGAAGTGCATAGTTATTGAAAAGCCACAAAAAGTCACTTTAATTAACCGCGAACTTCAACCTTTGCAAAAAGGTTTTGCTCGCATAAAAGTAAAAACGGCGGCAATTTGCGCAACGGATTTAGAAGTTATTGACGGTAATATTCCAGCAAATTATCCGTTAACGCCTGGTCATGAGTGGGCTGGCATTGTTGAAAGCGTTTCCGATGAAAAGTATATATCTTGGGTAGGAAAACGCGTAACTGGCTCAAACGACGTAACTTGTGGTGTTTGCGAGGCGTGTAGAAGTGGAAATTGGAGATATTGTAAAGAGTTTGAAGAAATAGGCTTTAAACGTAACGGCGCGTATGCCGAATATATTGACGTGCCTTTGTACGGGCTTGTTGAACTTCCTGATAACGTTCCGTTTGAGCATGGCGCTTTGGCTGAACCGATGGGCGTTGCGCTTGGAACGTGGGAAAAACTTCAGCCAAAGTTTGGCGGTACTTGTTTAATTTACGGCGCTGGCAGTATAGGTTTATGTTGTTTAGCGGTTGCAAAAGCGATGGGTATGAGAAAAATTGTAGTAGTCGCTACTACTTCTAAAAGATTAGAAATAGCAAAAACACTTGGCGCGTATGCTACTATTGCAACTAAAGAAGAAAACTTATTTGAAAAAATGAAAGAACTTCATCCAGAAGGTACCGATTATATTATTGAAGCAACGGGCATTGAAGAGTGTATTTCTAACAGTTTTAAGTTGTGTAAAAAAGGCGGATACGTTGCGCTAGCGGGCTATGGAAGGGGTAAAAATATGTCTATACGAATTGACGATATTCACGTTAACAACTTGCACGTAGTTGGCGCTGGAAACAATTGGAACCAACACAAAAAGGCAATTCAAATGATGGCTGACGGCAGTGTTGATATGACTCCTTTCGTGTCGGAAATATTACCGCTTGAAGATTATCAAAAAGGGCTTGACGATGCAAGAAATCGCCCTATAGGCTTTGTTAAAGCAATTTTTAAGTTTGATTAGTATGAAAAATTTTTATTTAGGAATTGATTTTGGAACGTCGTCTATTAAAGCCATTTTGCAAAGTTTAGACGGCGAAAAACATAAATTAAAAGTAAATTATTTAAGCAACACAGTTAGCGCGTATAAGAGCGCTTTAAAAGAAATAATATCGCTATCACTACAAAAAATTAACGGCGGAAATATTTTAGCAATTTCTTTTTCTTCTCAAGTAGGAACGTATATTATAAACGATCAAGACGTTATTTCTTGGCAATCACCCGTTGCAAAAGACGAACTCAAGTATATAAAGGAAAGAATTACTAAAGAGCGTTTTATAAAAGAAATTTCTATGCCTCACCCAGATATTATTTCGTATCCTTTACCACGTCTTTTATACATAAAAAGCAAGTATGGTAACGGCGCTACTATCTTGCAACCTAAAGACTTGTTAATTAAAGAACTTATTGGCGAGACGGTTACCGACGTTTATTCTATGCGCGGTATAGTTAATCTTCAAACGGGTAAATACGCAAAAGGCATAATGGAAGAACTTGGGCTTGATTTTGTTTTGCCTAAAGTCAAATTTCCTACCGATTTAGCAGGATGCGTTACCCCCGAAGCGTCTACTGAATACAACTTGCCTATAGGTACGAAAATATTTCTTGGTTGTAACGATTTTTATGCAGGGCTTATCGGAATGGGTATATATTCTATAGGCGATGCTTTTGAACTTTCTGGAACCAGCGAACACATAGGCTACATATCGTCAAGTTTAGATGAAGAAAGTCACGTTAGCGGTGCGTTTTTCAATGGTTTTTGTAATTATGGCGGAACTAAGTCGAGTGGAACGTCTTGCGCTTTCGCAATAAATAATTTTGGAATAGAACATTTAGACTTTGACGCTCTTATAACTAGTAATCCACCAATATTTTTGCCTTATTTACAAGGTGAGCGCGCCCCTATTTATGATGAAAACGCTCGTGGAGTGTATTTTGGTTTAAACGAAAAAACCACTAAAAGCGAAATGGCGTACGCTACGCTAGAAGGAGTGGTGTTTAGTTTATACGATATAATTAAAAGTATGAACGCGCCTAAGTTTAATAGGTTAATTTGCGGTGGCGGTTCATCTAGCGATAAGTTAATGGCTAAGTTAAAGGCAGAGTTGTTTGACGCTGAGATTGTTAACGTTGTTGAAAACGATGCGTCGGCGCTTGGAGCAGTTATTCTTGCAATGGTAGGTAGCGGTGAGTTTTTAGACGTGCAAACGGCAATTAAGCATCTTGTTGAGTTTAAAGGCAAAACTAAACCTAGTGGTAAATATCGTCAATTATTATTTAAAAGATTTAGTATTTATCGCTCTATATATAACAATTTAAAAGACACGTTTAAAGAGTTTAGCAGTTTAAAGGAGAATTGAAAATGAGTTGTGTAATTTTTGGAGCAGGTAAAATTGCTCGTGGTTTTGTTGGACATTTGCTTTATTTAAGTAATATTGAATTTACTTTTGTTGAAAAAGTAGACTCGCTTGTAGATTTAATAAATGAAAGAAAACAATATTTAGTCAATATTTTAGGCAACGAAAGCAAAAACACGTTAGTAAAGGGCGTTAAAGCGTTAAAGTTTTCTCAAAAAGAAGAAATTGCAAACGCAATAGCGCAAGCGGACTGTGTCTTTGATGCGGTAGGCGGTAAAAATTTAGCCGAAATAGTACCTTTTTTAACGGCGGGAATTGAAAAACGCGCTGAAATTAACGCTAAGCCTATAAACTTTATTACTTGTGAAAACTGGAAACTTCCGGCAGATATTTTGCGTAAGGGAATAAGCGAACAAATTTCTCCTAAATACCGTGAGTTTTTTGAAAGTAGCGTGGGAATTACCGAAGCGGTAATAATGCGTTCGGCAATAGAGTCGACAAAAGACATGCTTGACAAAGATCCGCTCGTAGTAAACGTGCAAGATTTTTGGGAATTTCCGTTTGATGCAAGTCGCATAAAAGCGCCTATGCCTGACGGTATGATTTGTTTAAAGCCTATTTATCAATTTACAGGTTTTTTAGAGCGTAAGTTTTATACTTACAACGCTGCAAACGGAACGACTTCGTTCGTGGGCGCGTTACTTGGTTATAAATACATATCTGAAGCCGCTTACGACGAGCGTATTTTGAAATTGCTTGACGGTGTGTATACTGAAACGGCAACGGCGCTTTCTAAAAAACATAATTTTCCGTTTGATGAACAATGGGAGTTTACGCGAACGTCGCTTAATAAACTTCAAGATAAAAATATAGTTGATTATATTGAAAGAAACGCGCGTGACCCAATTAGAAAACTTGGAAAAGACGATCGCTTAGTAGGTTCAGCGCGCTTGTGTCTTGAATATGGTGTAATTCCTGAAAATTTAGCAGTTGCAATTGCTTGCGCAATGCACTACGACGAGCCATCCGATGAATTCTCCGTTAAGTTAAAACAAATTCGTGAAGAAGAAGGATACGACGCAATTTTGCAAAAAGTATGTTCGCTTGAACCTAATGGAATTCTTGGAACTTTAATAAAGCAAAAAATTGCATTAATTAAAGAGTGGGGCTGGTTAAAATGAAAAAAGTAATAATTATAGGCGCTGGCAAAACGGGTAGGGGTTTTTTAGCAAGGTTACTTAACGGCAACGAAATTATTTTTATTGATAAAAACGAGCAACTTGTAAACTTGCTAAACAAACAAAAGTCAATAGACGTTTGCTTTTTTGGAAACAAGAAAGAGCCTATCAAAGTCAATTTTGAAAAAGCAATTACTTGGAATAACGTTTGCTCTACCGATTTTGAAAACGTTGAAAGTATTTTTGTGTCGGTTGGTGGAAGCAATCTTGTAGACGTTGGAAAAAACCTAAAAAATTACGTTAACGCTACAAATAAAATTATTGTATGCGAAAACGCGTCTAAACCCGCAAAAAAGTTATATGAAGCAATGGGTGTAGAAGGTATTAGAATTGCCGAGTCCACCGTATTTTGTACCACTATTGAAAAAGAAAATTCAAGTTTGACAATCAATTCTGAATGGTACCCTTACTTGCAATACGATGCTGACGTTTTTTCTGGCGATATACCCGCATTAGATAATATAAAGCCAATAAAAAATTTTGGTGGATTTTTAGATAGAAAACTTTATACCTACAATAGCGCAAGTTGTATTATTGCTTACTTAGGCGCTTTAAAAGGATATACGGTGTATTCAGATGCTGCTAACGATAGTGAAATTTTAGAGTTGCTTGATAAAAATTATCAAATTATTAACGAGTGTATTTGCGCTGAATACGGTTATGAAGAAAACGATCAAAAAGAGTTTGCGCTACTTTCTCGAGATAAGTTTACAGACAAAACTTTAGTTGATACGGTAGCGAGAAACGCGCGTGAACCACAGCGCAAAATAACAAAAACTGAACGTATAGTTGCGCCGTTACTTCTTCAAATAAAATATGGTAAAGACAGTTCCGTTTTAGAAAAAACTTTAGCGGCGGCGTTGCTTTATACCCCTAACGAAGAAAGCGAATGGAATAATATTCTCAGTCAAAAAGGGTACGAAGGCGTGCTTACCGACCTTTGCGGTTTAGATAGTAATAGCGACGTATTTAATAGAGTTTTACTAATGGCTAAAACTAAAAAAATCCTATAAAAAGTCATACTTTTTACAGTAATTAAGGAGATATTTGTATGAACAAAATGTCGCTTAACGGCAAATGGAATTACAGAATAGGAAAGGGCGCGTGGGAGCAAATTGTCGTTCCTTTTTCAAAAGTGCCCGTTGGGTATTTTGAGTGTGAAAAAACGTTTGATTTGCCAAGTGGAGCAAAAAAGTTTTTTCTAACGTTTGACGGAATAACGTATTATGCAAAAGTGTTTTTAAACGGCAAGTTCGTTGGTGAAATGCAACCGTATTGCGAATATAAGTTTGACGTTACGGATACAGTAACTAAAACGGGTAATCTTTTAAGCGTTCAAATACAAGATATAGAGCCTGAGTTTGGTCCGTCGGCAGGGTGGTGTAATTATAGCGGTATTATTCGCGACGTTTATTTAGAGTATTGCGACGGCGGATACATAAACGACGTGTTTTTCTATTGTAATTTAACAAATAATTACAAGTCGGCTAATTACGTCGTTGAATTAGACGTTTTAAATACCGCGCAAGATAGCAAAATTGAAGTTATATTAAAAAACGGGCAATGCGTTATAGATAGTCATTTAATTGATGCAACTCAAAAAGTTATAAATGGCAACGTAAATAACGTGTTGTTATGGTCGCCGGACGAGCCTAATTTATACCAACTTTACGTTAAACTTATAAATAAAGACGGCGTCGTTGATGAATATTCATGTAACGTAGGATTTAGGGAGTTTAAAACTAATCGTCATCGCTTTTTACTTAACGGTAAGGAGTTGTTTTTACAAGGCGTATGTAAGCACGAAATTGTTGGCGACTACGGGCACGTCGTTCCTATTGACGTAATTGAGCGCGAATTAATTAGGATAAAACAAACGGGCTGTAATTACGTTAGGTTAGTTCATTATCCACATTGTAAACAAACGTTAGATATAGCGGACAAAATAGGAATTATGGTGTCGGAAGAGCCAGGGCTTTGGTGGTCTGACACTTCAAACCCTAAAATTAGCGCCGGAAGTTTAGAAGTTTTAAAACGAACTATATTGCGTGATAGAAATCACCCAAGCATAATGTTTTGGTTATCTTTTAACGAATGCTTATTTACCGAACAGTTTTTAATTGATTCTGTTAACGTGTGTAGGAAATACGACCCGTCAAGGCTAGTATCGGGCGCTAACTGTATGAGTGACGAAGATACGTTAAAATATTATAATATTTGTGGTTTTGATTTTTACACCATGCACCCTTATTACGCAACTATGGAAAGGGCGTTGCGTTCGGCTGAAATTTTATACGATAAACCGTTGTTGTTTACCGAGTGGGGAGGATATTTTGTTTACGACAATCCGCATTTGATTAGCGATTTCATAAAAGAAATGTACGCAATGTATTTAAGCAATGCCGATAAAAAGGCGCTTGCCGGCGCGTGTTTTTGGTATTGGGCGGAAGTAGAAGATTTTAATAGGGGCAAGCCTGCTTGTATAAACGGCGTGTTAAAAGAGGCGTTAGTTGATAAATTTGGCAATAAAACTAGTATTTACGATGCTTTTTGTAATGCTTGGAAAGAGGCAAAAATTACTGAAAACGTTATAGATGAGTACGAGTTTAATTTGATTGGAAACGTTAATTATTCTAAGAGCGCTGTTTGCGTAGCAAAAACTGAAGTTGCAAGCCTACTTGAAAGCGTTAACGCTCGTAGGTATAACCATTTAGAATCAATGCGTTATAGAATTATAAAAGTAGGACCTATTTTAAAAGAAAACGAGCAAGGCATTATTAGTAAAATTCCAAACGTTTTAAAAGATTTTGAAAGTTTGCAGTTTGAAGTTGACGGTTGTAGTAATCAAATAACAATTATCGGAGCGGTAAGTTTAATTAAGGGATTTCCGCTTGGTGGTGAGTATGGTGAAAGCGCGTGCGTTATGCAAATTGAATGCGACGACGGAGAAATTATTAAGTACGAACTTTTAAACGGAGTGCATTTTACTACAGCGCTTACAACGATAGCGTCTTCAAGAATAAATCCCGTTTGCGAAAAAGCAACCGTATATGCAAAATTTAGTTATGAAAAGAATTTTGAAAATTATATTATAAATAAGTTGACCTTTAATTTGCTTAGCGAAAAACACATTAAAAAAATAACGTTTAACTCTTTAAACAAAGGGTATGAATTGTTGTTTTATAGCGTTCTTATTTGACGGGCAAAAAATTTTAAAGAATAATAAAAGAGTGGATTTTTCCTAGGAAAAATCCACATTTTTTAACGTTATAAAATATATTAATTAGAGTTTTTAACAAGCGCTGTAATATCAACGTCGCCGTAAAGGGCTTTATAATCGTCACCTAAAAAACAACCGAAAGTAGAGATGTAATTAAATCCTTTTTGCTTATAAAAAGCTATATCTTTTTCAAGTTGGTTTTCATTAAGGGTAAATTTTTTAGGCGGTTTTTTCCAGCTAGAAAACAAAGAGTTGTCGTACCAGTATTCTAATACTTTTACGTCGCTACCGCTAAAATACTCTATAAGTGGGCTTATCATATCAAACTCACGTTTAATTCTAAACTCGGCGTTTTCAGTTTTGTTTACGTATTTTTCAAACGGCGCGTATTCTAAAAACACTCCGTCGTCTGGTTTTACGGTTGGTAAAACAACGGTGTCGTAATACGCTAAATAAGCAAGTTTTGCGTTAGGTTTAACCTTTCTAATAGCCCGTTGCATAGCGTTAACAACAGTAAGCGCTTGGTCTGACGGCGACATTTTTTTACACTTATCGCAATGGCAATGAAGGTCAAAGCCATCATCAAACCAAAAATAAAAATTATCGCTACTTGCATATAAATCAAGGGCAAGGCGGACGCTATTTTCACATACTAAGTTTAGCGCGTCTTGATTGCTTACGCAAAAGTTTTTATCGCAATTTCGCTTACCGTCTTTATCAACTCTAAAATATTCCGGGTGACAATAAAAAAGATGCCTAGGCATTAAGTAGCCCATTGCGTGCAATTCATACTCAACGTCAAGTCCAACTTCTTTAGCGTAGTCTAAAAGTTTACGCATTTTAGGCGTTTTTAAATGCTTAACAAGTTGAGTTAACGACTTATATGAGTTCTCTCCACCTTCTGGGTGAATGCCCAAGCAGGTATATCCCGACTTTACAAGTTGGTCTATCTTTTCAACGCTTATTTCGTCTGGGTGAACGATAAATTGTGTTTTCATACAAACTTAACCTTTTATAATTAGTCTTTTAAATCTATAGACGCGTATTTTTCAGCGCGTAACCCCTTTTTATAATTTTCTAAGAAACGGTTACATTTTTCAAGTTCTTTTTCGCTTGCCATAACTTCCGTTTTCTTAGCAGTTTTGAATATTTCGTTTAAAAAGTTTGATAGCGAAACAGAGTTGTTTAACGCGTAAAGCGCAAGTAACGCCATACCCCAAGCGCCACCTTCAGACGCCGTTTGCATAACCGTTACTGGAGTTTTTAATACGGCGCTCGTTGCGTTTTGTCCAACAAAATCCGTTTTGTAAAAACCGCCGTGAGCGTAAACTTTTTCGATTTCAGCGCCTTCTTTTTGCAAAATATCTTTACCAAGAGCAAGCGTTGCAATAGCAGAATAAATTTGCGCTTGCATAAAGTTTGCTAAATTCATTTCACCGCTTGGTTTTCTCATAACGAGCGGAGCGCCAACGTCAGTTCCGGCAAGCGGTTCGCCCGCTAAGAAGTTATAACTTATAAGTTCGCCAACGTTATCGTCGCTTTTTAAAGAAATTTCAAAAAGTTTATCGTAAAGTTGACCTTTAGTTGCATTTCCGCCAAACAAAGTAACTACTTCGCTAAACAAACTAACCCATTCGTTAATTTCAGTAGTGCAGTTATTTGCGTGAACTAACGCGGCAGGATATCCGTCAGGCGTTGCAATAACGTCAATTTCTTTATAATAATTTTGTAATGGTTTTTGTAAAATCAAAGTGAAGTTAGCGCTCGTTCCAGACGACACGTTACCCGTTTTAGGCGCAACGCTATTAGTTGCTATCATGCCCGTTCCCATATCGCCTTCAGGTGGGCATAATAAAACTCCCGCTTTTAAATTACCGCTAACGTCTAACCATTTAGCGCCTTGCTCAGTCAATGCGCCGGCGTTTTCGCCTGCTACCATTACTTTAGGAAGCAACGTTTCAAAGCGCGCGTCAATACCTTTGCTTTTTAAAAGGGAGTTAAACTTGTTAAGCATATTAGCGTCGTAATCGTTGTTCGTTACAGGGAACATTCCAGATGCGTCGTTAATACCAAGAACTCTATTTCCCGTCAAACGATAATGAACGTAACCTGCAAGCGTTGTAAGGTGCGCTACGTTTTTAACGTGGTCAAGCCCTTCTAAAACAGATTGATAGTACTGTGAAACGCTCCAACGCATAGGCACGTTAAAGTTGAATAACGATGAAAGTTCGCTAGACGCTTTTGCCGTATTAGTATTTCTCCACGTTCTAAACGGAGCGAGTAAAACGTCGTTTTTATCAAACGCTAAGTAACCGTGCATCATTCCCGATATACCTATGGCGTCAACGCTTGTTAAAGGCTTACCGTAATTTTGTATTAAATTAGCGTAACTTGATTGTAGACCTTTTTCAACTTCGTCAAGCGAGTACGACCAATACCCGTCTACAAGTTGGTTTTCCCATTCGTAAACGCCACTAGCAATAACGGTTGCTTTTTCGTCGATTAATACCGACTTAATTCTTGTTGAACCTAACTCTAAACCTAAAACTAAACCCATGATTTTATAATTCCTTATTAGTGATAGTTTAATTATATAATAAAAACCGCAATAAATCTATGTAAAATTGTACAAATACCAGTAAATACGTTTATTATACACCGCTATTTTAAAATTGTTTTTTAGTTTTGTCAATACTCAAATTATCTTTTTTAATTGTGTTTAGTTAGAAGGAATACTAATTAAAACCGACGTGTTTTAATAAATATATTTATATAAAATTATAGGTTTTGTCTTGAAAAAGGCGTTTTTATATGCTATATTATAATAAAAAATGGCATAAGCAAAAACTTAATTAAGCTATTAGGAGGCAATAATGGATAGTAATAAACAATTAGAAGAAGATAGCATAATTTTACTCAATAAAGACGTTGAGCAGTTTGTAATTCAATCAGCTCTACCACGCACGCAAATATATTTTAAAGACTATTTTAAAGATAAATTTAAGCCTATTTCATTCGTTCACTCGGCAGATATGCACAACGTTTTAAGTGTTTGGAATCGCATGGTAGAATACGTCAATTATTATAAAGATTACATTTCGTTTATTCTTCATACGGGCGATTATTGTGGAGGAAGTCAAAAACTATACACCGACTTTTATAAAGACGGATTAAAATGCGTTCATCCTATATATAATTGCGTGGGAAATCATGATTGTTACGACGGTAATGGAAAATGGGAACTTGCGCCTAAAAAAACGACGTACGATTTGTTGTTTAATGATATTAGTGGTTGGGACGTTAACTTTCATAACGTAGAAAACTCTATGAGTTATTATAAAGATTTCCCTGAAAGTAATTTAAGATTAATTGTGCTTGATGATTATTATGACGTAAAAGATGCTCGTGTTTGGCTTAAGAGTATTCTTGATGATGCGAAATTAAAGGGATTGCACGTTATAACAGCGCAACACGAATTAACTGGGGATGTAACTAATACTATGGGTGTCAAGTTCAATACTTTAGACGATTACGTTGGTTACGTTAAAAGCAATATTCCACAAACAGAAAACTTATTTGATTATGCATATAGACAGTTGTTTGAAGACGTTATTGCTGAATTTATATCTCAAGGTGGTAAATTTATTTGCAATTTGGCAGGCCACGAGCACGTTGATTATTTTGGTTATACAAACAAAGGTGTTTTGAACGTATGTGTTCCAAACGGCACTAATTGGGATTTAATTAGCGACACAAAAAGGGTAGACGGAACTAAAACTATGGATTGTTTTAACATAGTTGCGATAGATACTGACATTGGTCTTTTAAAAATAATTAGAGTTGGCGCAAACGTCGACCATTATATGCGTAAAAAGACTGCTATTTGTTATGATTATATAAACAAAAAAGTTATTAGCGAAATTTAATTTAAAGGAGAAAATTATGAAAAATTTGAGTGAAAAGTTGCAAAAATTAATAGTTTGGCTTACAGGGTACTTAAACGTGATAGCGTTTTTTATAGCGGGCGGATACGTTTATTTAAACACTGATAGCGAAGACGTGAAAACGTCGTCTAAAACGGTGCTATATTTAGTGGCAGGATTTACAGGTCTTGAAATTTTACGCTCTATTATTTACAATATACTATCACTTGTTAATGTTGATTATACAACTCTTAATGCGTTTAGCGACGTTGCGCTTGTCCTTAGCATTATAAAAGCGATAGTTTTCGTTACACTTTTTATTCTTGATTTATGCTCAATTAAAATAATTCCAATAAAAACTACTGCAAAAAATAAATTTATGGAGTAATTATGAAAATTAGTAGAGGCGATTATTATTTTGAAGTGGTAGAATACACCGAAGATCTTGGTAAAATTACCGCAAGTGAAGAATTTTTAAATTCGCTTAAAGGTAAAACTCTACTTGAACAAACGGACGAGTATTTCGTTGAAGAAATGACGGATATGGACTATTGCTCTTACGGCAGTTCAGATAAGACTACGGCAAACCAAAGAAAAACTTCTATTTGGGATAGTTCAGACGTTGTTGGCGTTATTGTTAAAGACGGAATTATCGTTGGGCTTATGGTAAAATGTTTCTCGAACAAAGTTCCGCTTTTTCACGGTAAAACTATTCAAACTTATTTTGCTTGCGACGAAGACGGAACGGGTAGCACTTGCCGTGAAGACTATATAAGAATAGTTTAATTAAGAGACAATTATGTTATTTGATAATCAAAAATCCTTGGGAAAAGTTGACTTTTTTACGTTGAAAGGCGAAGTAACAGCGCATTGTAACAGCGCGTTAAATACGTCTATATTAAAAGAGTTTTGGTATACCCATTCGTTTAATGCGTCAACCATTTCGTTTTTACAAGTTGATAGTTTAACGTTTAGTATAGGCTCGCCGTCAAGCGCTAACCTTAGTGGTAACGAGTTTGTTTTAAGCGTTCAAAAGGGCGGTATTTTTGCTACGGCAAAAGACGAAAAAGCGCTAATTCGCGCTTACGTTACTTTGCTTGATAAAATGAAAATGAACGACGAAGGCGAAGCGGTTGTACCGATAGGTGAATATAGCGAAAATTGTCAAATATCAACTAGAATGGCGCATTATTGCGTTTTTCCAGATAGTAAAATTTGGGAAGTTGAAAAATTTGTAAGGCTATGTGGCGCGGTAAAATATACTCATATAATTATTGAGTTTTGGGGTATGTTTCAATACCAGACGTTAAAAGAACTAAGTTGGAAGCACGCTTTTAGTAAGGAGCAGTTAAAACCTATTATAGATATGGCAAACAATTTAGGAATGGAAGTTATTCCTATGTTTAACCATTGGGGACACGCTACTCAAAGTCGAGTTATGCACGGTAAACACGTTACGCTTGATAGCAACTTGGCGTTACAATACTTATTTAGTGACGACGGTTGGTGTTGGGATATTAAAAAGCCAATAGTTAAAAACTTGCTCAAAAAAATTAGAAATGAACTTATTGAACTTTGTGGCGCTGGTAGTTATTTTCATATTGGGTGCGACGAGGCGTACGGGTTCGAGTTTACTCGTCAAAACGTTACCGCTTTCGTTGAGTTTATAAACGAAATTATTGCCGACCTTAAAGAGCAGGGTAGACGCGCTATTATGTGGGGAGATATGTTATTATGTAATCACCCCGAAGTTTATGTTGAAAATAGATATACCGTAAACGCCCCTAATATAGAGGTTGAAAAATATATGCTTGAAAATATTTCTAAGGACGTTATTATTGCCGATTGGCAGTACGATGCGAAAAATTATCCAATTCAAACGTCTTTATTATTAAGCGATGCAGGGTTTGACGTTATCGTTTGCCCGTGGGATAGGGGCTTTATGCAGTCTGACGCGTGCGTTGAAACGGTTAAAAAGCACAATTTGTACGGGATTATGCACACTACTTGGCATACGTTGTCGTCGGGGATGCTTTACGTTGTAAGAACGGCAATGTGTTGTTATGATAGTAATGCAAGTAAGTTGCCGTATTCTAAAATTGCAATAATGTCGGCTTCGGCGCTTAGAAAGGCGTATTTTGTAGACGGCGATTATGAAAAATCGGGTTGGGCTAAATTTGAAATAGGAACTAACACCTAATTGGGTTGTGTTAAATATAAAACTAATACTTGTTATAAATTGTAAAAAATTTCCGTAAAAAGCGCGTTAAATGGTACTTGTTACGGCAAAAGGAGTAAAATGAAAAAATATTTATTGCCACCAAACGGCAACTTTTACAAGGCCAATTTGCATTGCCATTCGACTTATTCAGACGGAGAACTCACTCCAAAGCAAATAAAAGAAATTTATCTTCAACAAGGGTATTCAATAGTTGCTTTTACCGACCATGACATTTTACTTTCACATCAATATTTAACCGACGATAAATTTCTTGCCTTAAACGGTTTAGAACTTGAAATAAACGAATCTGGACAAAGATTAACAAACACTTCAAAAACTTGTCATTTTTGCTTAGTAGCGTTAAAGCCGGATAATTTACTTCAACCGTGTTATCACCGCTCTAAGTTTTTGCTTGGCGTCCCTAATTTGCTTAGAGATAAAATTAAATTTGACAATTCTCTTGCTGATTACGAGCGTGTTTACACCCCGGAAAAAGTTAGCGAAATGATGAAAATTTGTAGAGAAAGTGGCTTTTTTGTAACGTACAATCACCCCGTTTGGTCGCTTGAAGATAAAGACGATTATCTTAACTATCACGGAATGCACGCTATGGAAATAGTGAACTACTCCTCAAAGGCGGCTGGGTATCCAGAATACAACGAAGTTCAATACGACCAAATGCTATCGAGCGGTAAAAAGATATACTGCGTAGCGGCTGACGACAATCACAATCATAAAATTGGCAGAAAATGCGATAGTTTTGGTGGTTTCGTTGTTATTAAGGCTGACAATTTACAGTATGAAACGATTACCAATGCTTTACTTAGCGGTAATTTTTACGCTTCGGAAGGACCTGAAATTTACGATTTATGGGTGGATGAAAATAGAATTTACATAAAAACTTCTAAAGCGGACAGTATAAGATTAAACACGGGTATTAGACGTTCGGATATTTGTTATAGCGAAGACGGCGAAGACCTTACTTACGCTTCGTTTTCATATAATTCAAGCGACGTTTATTTTAGAATTACCGTTACAGATAAAAACGGCAATCACGCAAATACACAAGCGTATTTTATTGAAGATTTAGTTTAATTTGCAAAATAAAACGGATAAACTTAAAAAAACAACTAACAAAAAGCAAAAACTACAAAAATAACGCTCTTTTTAAAAAATATTTTTAAAAATTTGCATATACTTTATTGTAATTTCTCATTTTTTGTAGTACAATGTAAAAAACGGATATAATCTAGGAGGGGTTTTATGTTTATAAAATACAATAACGGTACTTATACCGGCGAAGTTGACTATAATGAAAAGCGTCACGGTTACGGTACTTATAACTGGAATAGTGGCGATAAATACGTAGGATATTGGTCTCACGGCGATATGCACGGTAGAGGCAAATATTATTATACCGACGGTACTTACTACGATGGCGATTGGAAAAATAGCCAAAGAACTGGTAATGGTAAAAAAACTTACAGCAACGGCTGGTACGAAGGTCAATGGCTTAACGGCGAAAAGAATGGTCGCGGTACTTATCATTGGAATTCAGGCGCATCATATACCGGCGACTGGGTTAACGGCGTAAAACAAGGCTACGGTAAATACATTTACCCAAGCGGTAATTATTACGACGGTCAATGGGTTAACGACAAAAAGAGTGGTTACGGCTACGAAAAATTCGATAACGGTCATTACGAAGGTTACTACACTAACGATTCAAGAACTGGTCGTGGTAAATACTGCTGGCACGACGGTAACGTTTACGAAGGCGGATTTAAAGAAGGTAAACTTCACGGCCGTGGTAAAATCGTATACGCAAGCGGCGCTTCATACGAAGGCGACTGGGTAGAAGATACTAAGCACGGTTATGGTAAATACACTTACGAAAGCGGTAACTATTACGAAGGCGAATACGTTAACAATAAAGCTGACGGTTACGGCTATGAAAAATATAACAACGGTACTTACCAAGGTCAATATAGAGATGGTAAACGTAATGGTCGCGGTACTTATCGCTGGAATTCAGGCGCTTCATATGAAGGCGGTTGGCTTAACGGCGCTAAACACGGTCGTGGTAAATACACTTATACTGACGGCGCAGTTTACGACGGTGAATGGGTAAACGACCAAATGCACGGCCACGGTATTATGTATTATGCTGACGGCACCGTTTACGATGGCGAATGGGAAAACAGCAAACGCGTTGAATCAAGAGGCGGTAACAAATTTATCTAATTAGTTAAGATTAACTGATTAAAATTTTAATAAATACAAATCCCGTTACAATTTAGTGTAGCGGGATTTTTTAAAACTTTTTACAGGAAAAACTGTGCGTTTAGTTTAGGCTTTAAACAATTAACTTAAAACTAAACGATAAAACTATAATTTAAGGGCGCGTATGAATAATTTTATTTATGATATTCCAACAAAAGTTTATTTTGGCAAAGACCAAATAGACAATCTCGCTTTTGAACTTAAAAGATACGGTAAACGCGTTTTACTCGCGTATGGTGGCGGTTCTATTAAAAAAATAGGTCTTTACGATAAAATAGTAAACCAAATTAAAAGTAACGGGCTTGAACTTTATGAACTATCTGGCATTGAGCCTAACCCAAGAGTGGAAAGTGTTAAAAAGGGCGCGGATATTTGCAAGCAAAATAAAATAGACGTAGTTTTGGCAGTAGGCGGTGGCTCTACAATAGATTGCAGTAAGTGGATTTGCGCTAGCGCATGCGTTGAGCACGACCCGTGGGAATTTTTTAGTAAACTTGCCCCAGTAAACAATGCTCTGCCGTTAATTACCGTTCTTACGCTATCGGCAACGGGTTCGGAAATGGATGCCGGTGGAGTAATCTCTAACACTAAAACTAACGATAAAATGGGTAGGTTTTCGCCTTTACTTCAACCTAAAGTTTCGTTTTTAGACCCAACCAACACGTTTACGGTGTCGCGCTATCAAACGGCGTGTGGCTCAGCCGACATTTTAAGTCACGTTATGGAAACGTATTTTTCACTTGAAAATAATATGTTTATGCTTGACTGTTTTATGGAAGGGCTTATGAAAACGGTTATTAAGTATACGCCTATCGCCATAGAAAATCCAAACGACTACGAAGCGCGCGCTAACTTAATGTGGGCTTCGTCGTGGGCTATTAACGGTTTTATAAAAAAGGGTAGCCAAATGGCGTGGAGTTGTCACCCAATGGAGCATCAGTTATCGGCGTATTACGACATTACGCACGGTTTAGGCTTAGCAATTTTAACTCCGCGTTGGTTAGAATACGTTATTAGCGAAAAGACTTTACCGCGCATCGTTCAGTTTGGCGTTAACGTATTTGGCATTGATAAAAATCTTGATAGTGAAGAAATTGCTAAAAAATCAATCGCGATGCTTAGCGAGTTTTTGTTTAAGACAATTGGTCTTGACGATACGTTTACAAAAATTGGTATTACAAGCGAGCATTTCAGCGATATGGCTAAAAAAGCGTGCGGAAATGCAGGAGTAATTAACGGTTTTGTCCCTTTAAAAGAAAAAGACGTTATTGAAATTTATAAGAAATGCTTATAAAAACTAACAAGCCAAATAAAAAGAGTAGCCTTATCTATTAAGCGCTACTCTTATATATTGAATAAAATTTTATCTAAAAAAATACGAATACAAGGCGATTATAGTTTTAGCGTCGTGAATTTCGCCGTTAAGTAACATTTGTTTTGCTTTTTCAAGCGAAATTTTTTCAACGTTTAAAAACTCGTCGCTATCAAGGTGAACTTTACCGCGTTTAACGTCTTTAGCAAGATAAATATAAATAACTTCGTCGGTATAAGCAGGGGTAGGATAAATGCTATGCAAAAGCGTAACGTCGCTAGGAACAAGCCCCGTTTCTTCTTCAAGTTCTCTTATAGCGCATTTTTTAGGGTCTTCGCCCTCGTTAAGTTTACCTGCTGGAATTTCAAGCAAAGTTTTGCCGTAAGGATAGCGGAATTGCCTTACAAAATAAATTTCGCCGTTTTCAATAGCGATAACGCACGCTCCGCCGGGGTGATGAATAACTTCACGCATAGAAACGTTGCCGTTTGGAAGCAAAACGTCGTCTTTTCTAAGTTTAACGACTTTGCCGTCGTAGATAGAGTGAGTGTTTAAAGTTTTTTCGTTTAGTTCCATATAAAACCTCGCAAATTTAGTTACAGTTTAATATATTTTTTTCAAAAAATCAAGAGTTTAGTTGCTTTAAAATTTTTAATATGTTAAAATTTAACAATGGAAGAAAAAGATTACGTTGTTTTTAAAATTGACGGCGAATACGCATATCTTCGCGAAATAGGTAAAGGCGAGGAAAGCGACGTGTTTATTGCTATTGCTTTATTACCGCAAGGCGCGGACGTTGGTAGCAAATTGCACTCGGCGTTTTTTGAGTATACGTTGATTGATTAAATAGTAAAAATTACTAGGAAAAGTTGATGTTTTAGGTGAATTATGAGCAAAATTTACGTTTTTGATTTAGATGGAACGCTTGCAAATTCCATAAATAGCATTAGAGCAGGAATTTCTAAATACCTTAATAAGCGCGGTGTAGAAATGACTGACGAGTTGTTTAAAAATATAATTACGTTAGGGTATCCCAAAACTGCTGAGTATTTTATAAACGTTTATAATATTAATGAAAAGCCGAGCGATATCGTTAATGAATTATATGATAATTTAACTAATGAATACGCGCATAACATTTTTTTAAAACCGTACGCAAAAGAGTATTTATTAAAACTTAAAAACGAAGGTCAAAGATTGTTCATATTATCGGCAAGCCCACACGTTTTTATTGACCCGTGCTTAAAAAATAACGGGATTTACGAATGTTTTGAAAAGTTGTTATCGGTTGACGATATAGGCTATACGAAAACTACCACAATACTTTTTGAAAAGGTTGCGCACATGCTAAACGTTAACCCAAGCGATATTGTTTATTTTGAAGATAGTTACGACGCTTGCGTAAACGCTAAAAAGGTAGGCTACGTTGTTTATGGTGTTGACGACGTTCAACCAAAAGAATGGAAAGAAGCGTTAAAACAAGCGGTAGACTATTATTTAACTTCTTATAAAGACCTTATTTAGTTCATTAAAGTTTATTTACTTACTAATTTTTTAAAGTCGATAAATATAAAAATTCCCGAAAAAAGTCGGGAATTTTTTTGTGTTAAGCGTTTTCGAACATATCGGCAAGTTTTCTTGCGGAGTTATATAAATTTTTAAGTTCTCTACTAAGTTCGTTAATTGTAAATTTAGATAAGTGACTATCCGCTTCAAGCGTCATATATCCGTTATAGCCAACTTTTTTTAACTCCTTAATAATAGGAAGGTAATCAATATTCATTGTAAACGGCATTGCGTGGCAGTCGCGCTTTAAATCGTTATCGTGAAGATGTAACGCTTGAATTTTACCGCCAACCTTATTAATTATATCAACGGCGCTAGTTTTAAGGTCGCGCATTTCGGCGTGGCCAACGTCAAGGCACGCCACGAAATAATCGTCGTTAACGGCGTTAAGATGCTCTAAAAAACTTTGAGCGGTAGAACAAGCGGCGTTTAAATAAGTGTCGGTAGACTTGTCGTAATTAAACATATTTTCGCACGCTATTTTAACGCCCATAGGCTTAGCAAACTCTAAAAGTTCAAAATACATTTGCGCGTTTTCTTCGCCGTTTTTATCGTTATCGGGGTGAACGATGCAAATTTCACCACCAGCAATCGCCGTGCATTCGATAGCGCGTTTTAAATAATCTCTAATTTCTTTACAGCAAACTGGGAAAGGCGCGTGCGATTGATTGCAACGTATACCGTTATTTTCGCCAACTTTTCTCAGTTTTTTTGCGAAATTAGCATAGTTTGGTGAAGTCATTTCGTTTTGCATTGCAATGTACGTTTTATTATTCCAGTTATAACGCGCCATATCGCACAAGGTAAAGTCCCAAGCGTCAAACCCTGCCTGGGCAATAAGTTCAATAGCCTTTTCGTAGCCGACAAAATTAGCGGTAGTTCTAATTTCAGTAGAAGTTTTCATTTTAGCCCCCATAGTATTAGCCATTTTAACAAATAGTTTTTAATAAGTTTAGCACAGCAATTATATAATTTCAACAATAAAACAAAAAATACTACCATGATTTTATAAAAAACTATTGACATCAAATAAAACCGCCGTTAAACTAAACTTATCAAAAATAAAACAATTAATAAAGGTATTTTATGAACGAAAAAATTAACAATTTATCGCAAATCGCATCGGTTTCGCGCTACAAAATAACAAGCGGAAAAGGTCAAGGCTTAAACGTTATCGACTGTAACAACGGCGTTATTCGTTTTCTTTTAAACGAAAGCCACGCATTAGACGTTATGCAACTTTATCATTTAGGAACGAACGTGTCGTTTTTATCAAAAAACGCATTCGTTGACGGTTGTGGCAATTTTGACAATCGCTTTGAAGGCGGAATGCTTTATACCTGCGGATTTGATAGCGTAGGTGGGCGCGACGGGTTTGTAACTCACGGCTCATTCCACTTAACGCCTGCAGAAGTTACTAAAATTGAGTGCAACGAAAATGAAATTATAATTGAAGCGGATATTAGAAACTCGGCATTATTTGGCAAAAACTTGCTAATCAAACGCAAAATTTATACAAAAGTTGGTCAAGCAACGTTAACCGTTAGCGACGAACTTATAAACGAAGGCTATCGCCCTGAAGATTATTGTGTATTGTATCACGTTAATTTTGGATACCCTATGCTTGACGAAGGCGCGGAAATTAATGGTAATATTACTAAAATTACTCCGCGTACCGAATGGGCTAAAAGCAATGCTGACACCGCTTTAGTAATTGAAAAGCCTTTACCTACTAAAGAAGAAACGTGTTATTATTTAGAACTTGAAACTCCTGAAATTTCACTTACCAACAAAAAACTTGGCAAAAAATGCGTTTTAAAATATTCAGGTGATACGCTACCTTGCTTTATAGAATGGAAGAGTATGGCTTCAGGCGATTACGCGCTTGGTTTAGAACCAACCACCACTTTGCTTGACGAGCATTTTGAATACGACACTATAGGCGCGGGTGAAAAAATTAAATTTTTCGTGGAGATTTCTTGCGAAGATTTTTAAAGTCATAGTTGCGGGTTAGATGAGGAACAAGATAAAGATAGATCGCAATTGACCTTGTTGGCTATTTATAACTGCCTTTTTTGAAGTAACAAGGTATAACGAAGTAAGTATGACTTTAAAATTGCACATATTAAACTTATTAATTTTAAAAAGACGCGGATTATTACCGTAATAGTCATAGGGATTTTTACGATAAACCGAGGGTTTCAAATTAACAAGTTAAGGCGTGGCGTGATGCCACGCCTTTTGTGTATCAATATAGTCAACGCCGACCTGTCCAAAAATACGGACATGTCGGCGTTTTTTGAAAGTTTTTTATTTTTATTGCTCAAAAGTTTATTAAATAACATTTTATTATTGTTTTTGTTTTTTATTCGTCGTAATACTTTATATCCTGTCTTGTAATTGGTTTATTTTCGTCATACTTATAAAAGTTTTTAATTTTCTTCTTCGTAGTAGTAAGAATAATCTATACCTTTCATAAAGATTTCACGGTCATCTATCTTATCCGTTAAAGCATTTTTGATAAGTGCTAAAATATTACTATAATCAACAACGCTTAATTTCATTGCTTCTAAATATTCCGTTTTATCAATTTTACTCCAATCAACACATTTAGAAAGGTTTTTCTTTAATATCAAGTCTAACCAAATACGAGTAGTTCTTCCATTTCCTTCCATAAAAGGGTGGGCAACGTTCATTTCAACGTATTTTCTCACAATTTGCTCAATGGTTTCTTCAGGCATCTTTTCAATCGCGTCAAGCGTTTGGTTTAAATATCCAACGCTTGCGAATACGAAACCGCCTTTAGAGATATTTAACTTTCTAATTTGACCTGCAAAATCATATAAACCACCGAAAAGGTAAGCATGAATTTGTTGTAAGCCGTTTATCGTGCCGACTTCAATATCGTTAATAAGTCCGCTTTCAAACATTTCGTAAGCCTTGTTTTTGCTTTGCTCGTCAATAGACGTACCTTTCGTCTTAACCCATTTTAAGAACACGGCTGACTTTTTGCTTGGGATAATTGCTATAAGCAAATTTAATCCGTCGTCGTCTATAACGTCCGTCAAATATTTCTTGCCGTCTTTCGCCGTTAATTTCAGTTGTTTGCAAATTGCAATCAACTCAGGATTTCTGCGTTTAATGGTCGCCCAATATATTCTTGGCGAATTGCTTAAAGAAAGTGCTTCTATAATATCAACGGCACATAACCACCAACGAGAACTTTCTTCATCCCAAACCGAACGAACGGGAATGTTGTCAAAAAATCTAATAGAAGTTTTAATCATTTTTATCCTCTCTCACGATTTCTAATATATCGTCTAACCCACAATTAAGGGCGTTGCATATTTTAAGAAGAATATCCATATGCACGGTTTCATTTCTACCAAGTTTCGCCATAGCAGTAGTGGTGATGCCCGCTTTTAAGCGTAGGTCTTCTTTGCGCATTTCTTTATCTATAAGAAGTTTCCATAATTTTTTATAACTTGCAGCCATTTTAATCTCCTAAAAGGTAGTCTATAAGTCATTTTTATTATTATATCACATACAATCAATTTTATCAAGATATTCTCCAATATTTAGAGAAAAATATTTTTATAAATTTGATATACAAAGTGCCACAAAATGGGGTAAAATCGAAGCAGGTAAAGAAAATTGCCACAAATTGCAATTTTGATATAAACCAAACGGGAAACCCGTTTATATAAAAATAAATATGGCGTAGTGATAAATCCCTATCACTACGCCATATTTTCCACGTCTTTTTACGTTAAAATTTAAAATTAAATTAAAAAAGTAATAATAACTTCGCTTAAAAACACCGCAAGAACAGAACAAATGGCAACCACCACAAGCGAGCGTTTTGAAATTGATGCAACGAGCGCTACCGCCGTTCCAACCATTGCGGTATAAACGTTATTAGTAGCGTAAAATATCGCTGGGAAAGTCATTGCCGACAGCACGGCGTACGGAACGTAATATAGCAAACTATTTATAAAGCGTGACTTAATTTTCTTTTTAAAAAACACGAAAGGAATCATTCGTATTAAATACGTTACAAGCGCCATAACTCCAACAAGAATAAGCATATAAACAGTATTATTCATTTTCGCCCTCCTTGCCGTTAGGCGTTGTAGGCGTTACGTTTTCGCAGTTGTCGTTAAATTGTTGCTTTCCGTCGTCAATTGGAAATAATATAGCGCCTATAACCGAAGCGACAACGGCGGAAATAACGTATACAAGACCAGGTGTAACTTCACTTAAAAAAGGAATGAAATAAAACGCGCACGATATTGTAATACTTATAAAAATTACAGGGAAAACCTTGTGGTTTTCAATAGCGGTAGGAATAACTATTGCAATAAACATAGCGTATAAAGCAATATTTAAAGCGTTAATTATAATGGTGGGAAGAACGCTACCTAACACAGCACCCGTGAGAGTTCCAAGCGCCCAGCCAATATAAGGCAACGTCATAAGTCCAAGCATATAATTACGAGTAACGGGCTTAACGTTGGTAACGGCAACGGCAAAAATCTCATCGGTTATACCAAACGCGCACAAAATTCTGTCTAACAACTTAAATTTAGCGTCAAGTTTTTGCGAAAGGGTAATGCTCATTAAAAAATACCGCGCGTTAATTACAAGTTGAGTAAGTATAATTTCAGCAACCGTACCCAAAACGGCAATTACAGCAACACCCGCAAGTTGCCCGGCGGACGTAAGGTTGGTCATAGAAATTAGCACGGCAATAAACTTAGGCACGCCAAGACTTACCGCCGTTACGCCGAACGCGATAGAAACGGATAAATATCCAAGCGCTATGGGAATGCCGTCTCGCAAACCTTTTTTATAAGTAAGTTGTTTTTCCATAAATTTTAAAGTTCTTGTAAAAATTTTTCACATTAGTTAAAAGTAAATTAGTTTTATAAACAAATTAAATTGTTTTAAAAGTTTATATAGTTACTTTAAAGTGTTTAAGCGGATAATTTTTTCATTATTTTAAATTCGCGAATAATAAAAATAATACTGATGGTAAAAGAAATGACGTCTGCAATAGGTCCGGCGAATAATATTCCGTCAAGCCCAAACGCCAACGGCATAAGAACAACGAGCGGTATAAAAAGCAATACTTGTCTTGAAAGAGAAAGTATTACGCCAATAAATGGTTTACCAATCGCCGCAAAGAAGTTAGACGATATAATTTGTATTCCAACGCATACGAGCATCGATAAGAAAATGCGCATAAATTTTTCAGAAAATTCAAAGTAAAGTTCGTTGCCGTTACCAAAAATACTTATAATAATTCTTGGGAAAAGTTGGAATAATAGCGTTCCGGATAGAGCAACGATAGCGCTAATTTTAATAACCGTTAAGTACGTTTGCTTTACGCGGTTAAATTGGGTTGCGCCGTAGTTGTAGCCAAGTATTGGCTGAGATCCTTGAGAAAATCCAACGAAGACCGAAACAAAAATGGAATTGGCTTTCATAATAACGCCACACGCGGCAAGCGGAATATCCGCTCCGTAAACTGAAAGACCGCCGTAATGACGTAAAAGGTTATTTAAAACTATTTGCACCGCCGCAATTGCAATTTGGTTAAACGAATTACTAAGCCCAAGCGGAGCAACTTGTCCCCAAAACTTAAAATCGGGTTTAACAACGTATTGCATAGCGTTAACTTGTTTGAACTTAAACAAATACGCAACCACCATACCGCACGAAATTATTTGAGAAATAACGGTAGCAATCGCCGCGCCTGCTACGCCCATATCCAAAACGAATATAAAAACGGGGTCTAAAATGGTGTTTACAATAGCGCCTACAACCATACACGCCATTGAATAACGTGGGTTACCGTCCGCGCGAATAAGATTGCTAAAAGCGTTAGTGAAAATTAAAAACGGCATACCTATTGCGGTAATAGAAACGTACTCTTTTGCATAAACGAAAGTTTCTTCCGTCGCGCCGAAAGCGTTGAGTAAAGGCGATAAAAAAATCTCTACAATAGTGGCGTATACGCTACCTAAAATAACTGACATCCAAACGGCAGTTCCTACGCATTTTGATGCGGTTTCCCCGTCCTTTTTTCCAAGTGAAAGAGAAAATAGCGACGCGCTACCAATACCTATAAGCAACGAAATTGCAAGACTAATAGTCGTAAGTGGAAAAGCAACGTTAGTAGCGGCGTTTCCAAGCATTCCAACCCCTTGACCAATAAATATTTGGTCTACGATGTTGTATAGCGAACTTACAATCATTGCAATAATACTTGGAATAGCAAACTTGCTTAATAGTTTAGAAATTTTTTCATACCCAAGCGGGTTATTGTGCGTTTGTTCTTCATTAGTTACAAATTTATCCATACAAGTGAGTATTTTAGCAAAATTTTGTTAAGATTGCAAGCGTTTGATTTGAGTGGGGTAAAAATATCACACACAGTTTGTAGCGTTATAAATTAATGGGGGGTAATATGTTTTTTGTCCGTCATTGCAAATACGCTACCGTGACGGGCTAATGAAGAATTTCTATCTACTTGTCATTCTGAGATTTGCTAACTTTGATAGGCAAACGAAGAATCTAAAGATAGATACTTCGAAAGCAGAGCAAGAAAGCCCGTCTCAGTATTACAGTACGGGAGATGTTTCGAAAGTAGAGCAAGGGGCAACTCTCAACATGACGTTGTCACGCCGTCATTTTGAAATGCGCGTACTTGACGGGTTAATGAAGAATCGCTAACCACTTGTCATTCTGAGATTTGCTAACTTTGACCGACCTACGAAGAATCTAAAAGAGATGTTTCGAAAGTAGGGTAAGGGGCAACTCTCAAAATGACGTTGTCACGCTGTCATTTTGAAACGCGCGTACTTGACGGGTTAATGAAGAATATAAAAAACTTAACTAATTTTAAAATTACTCTTGAAATTTTAATTTAATTGTAATATAATAAAAAAACAATAATACATATTTATCCTTAAGGAGAATTTACTTATGAAAGAAAATTTTATAGTATGTAACTGTATGCAAGTTAGTTATAAAGATATTGTAAAAGCGCTTAGTGGTCACACTAAACTTGAAGACGTTATGGAACTTTTCTCAACCGTTCAAAAAATTACTCATTGTTCAATGGGTTGCGGTGGTTGTCACGATAAAGTTCTCGATTTAATTTCAGAAATTATGATGGGTTAAGGAGGTTTATTATGGCTCAAAAATTCTATATTTGTAAAACTTGTGGCAAAATTATTGACGTTATTAACGAAACTAAAATTCCTACCATGTGTTGCGGTCAAAAAATGGAAGAATTAATTGCAGGTACTACCGACGCGTCACTTGAAAAACACGTTCCAGTAGTAGCCGTTGAAAACGGAATTGTTACCGTAACCGTTGGCGCTGTTTCTCACCCAATGATTGAAGAACACTATATTGAATGGATTGTTTTAGAAACTAAAAACGGCGTTCAAAAGAAATACCTTGCGCCAGGTAGCGCTCCCGTTGCAACTTTCGCTATCACTAATGATGACGAAGTTGTTACTGCATTTGCTTACTGCAATCTTCACAGCCTTTGGAAATTTTAAAAACGCATCCTTTAATGTGTAGCATTAAGGGAGGTGGCTTGCGCTAGCAAGGCGGAGGGATTAAATATTTTAACTTTACAATCTCTCAGTCACTTTGTGACAGCTCCCTTTACACAAGGGAGCCTAAAATTAGAAGTGATAATATATAACTTTACAATCTCTCAGTCGCTTTGTGACAGCTCCCTTTACACAAGGGAGCCTTTTTATTTTTTAAACCCAAAAACAACAAAAATTGCAGTAAAAATGCTAAAAAATAGCATAACAAATATAAAAAATAACAATAAAAAAATAAAAACAAACGCGTAAATTTTATTCTAAAACTAATACAAAAACAAAAAAGTTATAAAATTTTAGTTAAAATTGTTGCAAAATGCATAATGTTATAGTATACTATAACCGATAATCGAGTTTTGTCGCGTGCGTAATGCGCGTATACGCGCTACACAGTAGGCGCGCTCGTTAATGAAATAGAAAAATCGCGCAAGCGTTTTTGATAGAAAAAACAAAAAATTTTTTATAAGGAGAAAGTTATGAAAAAACTTACTAAAATTGTTTTAGGCGCAGTTTTATCGGTAGCAATGGTAGTTACTGGTGGATTAGCGGCTTTAACAATGAACAAGGCGCAAGCAAGTTCCCTTTCTATTGCTGGGCATGACCTTATATCAACGGTTTCGCCAGGCGCAACGGTAGAATACGGTACTTACAAGCAAGTTACGTCTGGTACTGAGTTTACGGGTATAAAACTTGAAGGTAAATCATCTGCTATCTTTAGACTTGGTTCTATTGACCTTGCAAAATCTAACTGGCTTGGCACTTATACAACACTTACCGGCAAGGGTAACAGTTTCATTGAATACGTTTTCAACCCAAGCGCTGCTGTAACTTCTGGTGAAATTAAATATATTTTAATAAACCTTACTCAGGGTAGTAAAACGGTTACAATCAAAACTGTTCCATCTCAGTATGATAGTGGCTGTCTTGCTGACGAATTGCTTATTCGTGCTCAAGCTAACGGCCAAACAGCCGAAGGTATGTTTAGAGAAGGGCAAACTAGTTTCCAAGTTTCAGGAACTTTAAGAAAAGGTTACGTTTATAAGCCTGACGCTCAAATTTTATTTGGCGCTGAGTATACAAAAGATAAGTATGAAATTGGTGGACGTGGTAATGCGGAACTTCCTGTTCAACTTTTCTATAATCACGTTGAAGATGCTAGCGGTAACGTAACGGAGTCAGCAGTTTACACTTCTTCTATGTATAAAGCTGGTTACGATGCAACAAAAGGAACAAGAACAAAAGGTTTAGGAACTTCTTTCCTTGTGCGTGATTTAGTAAGCACTAATGAAATATACAATGATGCAGATCCATGGGCAACACCATTTAAAATGAATGCTGATGGAACAATGCCTGTTGATGTTGAAATTAGATTTGGTGGTGTTGATTCAAGTGTAACAACTTCATCAATCGTTATAACTAAACTTGGCGACTTAGACTTATCTAAAACTGCTAATATTAAAGACGATGGTAACGTTGTTGGCGGTATAGAAATTGCTAGCGGAAGCGCAAGTGTTGGCGAATATTCGTATACGTCAGTAGCTGCAAGTGGCACAAACGACGCAACTCTTACCGAAACACTTAATGTTCGTAGAGGTTTAAAACTTACTGGTTCTACAGGCGCTATTTTCGACCTTGGTCAAATAGACATTTCTAAATCTTCTTGGTCTGGTACGGAAACTACAATAACGGGCGCTTACAATCCGTTTATTGAGTTTGTATATCACCCAACGGTAGAAAAACTTACTCAACGCCAATCAGAACTTAAACAATTTACAATTAAACTTACAGACGCAACTGACTCGACTAACTACGTTGAAATTAAGGTGTCTTCTGTAACTCACGATGGTGGCGGTGGTAACGTATATCAAATGATGGCGTTTAAAACTAAAGGTAGCACTCAGTCTAACTTCGGTGCGTGGAGAAACGGTAAAGGTTTAGTTACAGGTAGTGGTTACGTTTCAAAGGAAGTTATTTTAGATACTGCTAACAATTATCAATTTGGTAGCAGTTCCGCTTCTGCTGTTAGACCTAACGGTATGGCATCTCGTCCTGCAGCGCTTATTTACGATAACAACACGTTATTTAGTAACGTAACGTTTGCTACTAGTAGCCCTCAACTTTCTACGTCATACGCTGTTAGAAATTTTGCTGATACGTATAGTAACGCAGATACTACTTGGTCTGGCTTTAAAGGTAACAACGTTAACGTAACTATTACTTTTGATAATGCTACAACTGAAACTTCAATAGTGTTAACTTCACTTGGTGGTAATAACTTTACAGGTAGAACTTTAGGCGCGTTTGAAAACGTTGAAGCGCGTAACGGTTCAACAGTAACACTTAACGACCTTTTATACTTTGAAACTAGTAACGGGGTTAAACTTGCATACGGTGAAAGCGAATTTGTTAAAGGTTATAAAGTAAATGGTAATGAGCATAATGGCTCGACTGTTGTAGTAAACGGCGAAACAACCGTTGAATTCCTTGGTGAAGACGGTGCAACGATTTGTTCAACAACTATTACTCCTGTAAGCGTAACCGTAGCGCCAATATTTACAAACGGTGGTCGCTACGAAATTTGGAACGGAACTACCGACGTAACTGACGGTGGCGTTGCTGATAATGGATATGAAATAAGAATGTATCCTGGTAAACAAGAGTATACAGGTCTTACACTTAAAGACGTAAGAACACTTATGTTTAACGATGTTGCTTATGCTTACGATACTGCAAACAAGCAAAACGCTGAAAACCTTCCATTTACTTTTGTAGATAAAGGTGAAGATTCTTACTACACTTACACAATTAATGAAAGCGATTCAGTTGTATTTAACCCATCAATTTATTTTGATAACTATTGTAAAATTACTGTAACAGACCCTTACAAAACGTACGAACCAGTATATATATGGACTAACGAACGTTATCAACTTCCTGTAGCGCAAATTAACTATCAAGCGCACTATACTGGTAATAGTAACGACGGTAAAGAATTATTTGGTTATATTCGTAAAGACGTTGGTAAGAACTACGAAACTAAGGAAGTAGTAACGCGCGCGGACGGTTTTACTTACGCGTATGGTAACGACGGTTTAGGTCAAATTTATTATCAATCTAACGCAATAGGTAAGTTAGACGTTACGTCTGCTGACTTTATTGAAGCAAGAAAAGTAGCGTACTCGGTAGTTCCTAATATGGAATTTGAAGCGTTCTACTTTGACTTTAATACTCGTTTTGAGATGAAGTTTACAATGAATGCAGACGGAACTCCAAACGAAAGCCGTTCAGGTCTTAGATACGTTGTTGAACTTAACAAAGAAGATTGGAATAAGTATATGTACTATACTAGCGACCAATCAAACGGTAAGTCTGAAGCTGTTTTCAGAACATATATTACTACGCAAAGTCAATACGAAGCAGCAGGTAATGATTTCAGTAAGATTGAAAGCGCAGGTACTAACTGGCAGACTTCTGGTTGGGATGCAGAAGTTGGAAAAAATAACAAACTTAACCTTCAATGCTTGTCTGTAAACGGTAGCGATCCTATACAAGCAACGAATTACGGCTTTATGTTCTATAGATTTGCTGAGAATGAACAAGATATTTGGCTTGATGATAAGTACAATGAAAACAACGACACTTATAAAGCGTTTGCAATCACTATAAGTACCCTTAAATCTACTAACGCTGAACAAAACTATTTAATTACAACGTTTATGTCAAACAGTTACTTATACGGCGCAACAACTGGTAGAATTTCAACAGTTCAACAAACAACTGTTAAAGGTTTAAGTGAAGAGTTATTTACTAAAAACGTTTTAGTTGATAGTGATAGCGCTAAATATGACTTTGTAGATCAAAACGGTGTTCGTTATTCAAGTGAATACACAATGGAACACGTTCAATGGCTTGCAGACAAAGCAGGTAAAGGTTTAACCTTTACAAAAGCGTAAGGAGGTAAAAAATTATGAAATATATTAAACCAAGTTTTGTAATAAACTTCCTTGATGAAGTTGACGTAATAACTCGTTCTGACTTCTATGTAGAAGATCCAGGTTGGTTCACTGGAACGTTAGGTTAATAAAAATTAAACTCAAAAAAGTACGGAAAACTTTCCGTACTTTTTTTATGCTAAAATTAGTTTTTAGTTTTTCTCAGTATGACAGCAACCCAACTTGTCATTCTGAGCCTTGCTAACATTGATAGGCCAACGAAGAATCTCAAAATAGATACTTCGAAAGTAGGGCGAGAAAGCCCGTCTCAGTATGACACCACGGGAGATGTTTCGAAAGTAGAGCAAGGGGTAACTCTCAACATGACATTGACATGCCGTCATTCTGAAACGTGCCTACATGACACCGCCCATATATTGTCATTCTGAGTCTTGCTAACTTTGATAGACCAACGAAGAATCTCAAAATAGATACTTCGAAAGCAGAGCAAGAAAGTCAACGCTTAAAATTTCACTAAATTGCACGCTATTTTGTAAATATAACTAAAAATTGGTCAATATTTTTCAATTATTTGTGTGTGAAGTCAATTTTGTTATAGATTTCTAAAAAAATACTTGTTATAATAATCATAGGGTAGTTTACCATTCGGTTTATTATTGAAAGGCTATCATTTAATAATATAGATACGCGCATGCGTAAGGGGTAGATTTCGTATACTAATTTTTAAAATGCAAAGTATGATTAAGGAGGTTAGAATGAAAAAACTTTCAAAAATCTTATGTGTAACGGCGCTCGCTTTAACAATGACGCTTAGCGGTGCAATTTCTTTATTCAGTTATAGTAAAGTAAACGCATCAACTTCAAGCGTTGTTACTGTTAGCGAGTACGCGTCGGCTATTAATAGCAAACTTAGTGGGCAAGAGGGCGCGTCGGCGTCTTACGTTGTCGATGCTAAACCGTATTTTGTTCAAGACGCCAATATGTCTTCGGCTAATTTTAACACAAGAACGGGTAACGGTCAAAAGTTACCTTACGTTACAGGTATTAAACTTACAGGTAAAGAAGGCGCGATTTTTGACTTAGGGTTTGTAGATCTTAATAAATCATCTGTTACTTCAGCTGAAGAATACGTTAGTTTTTTAAACGTGTTCCCTTTCGCGCATTTGTATAAGAGTAAAAACTCTCCTACCGGTTCTGGTGGAACTCAAAATGAAATTGATTGCATAGAAATTTTTATTACTAACGTTTACGATTCAAGTGAGTTTATTAACGTAAAACTTTCAACAGGTTCAAATTACGATAAGGTTAAACTTACTGCAAAGGCTACTAATAATAGCGAATATAAAGCAGACGTTTTAAGTGGCTCTCAATATACCTTTGGTAATGTTGAAACTACTTATGAAGTAGGTTGGGACGCTAACGACGGGTCTATTGATATTTGTTACAGTAACGGCGCTATTTACGCTAACGTTACCAATAAAAACATAAATACGTTTCTTTTAATAAGAAATTTTGCTAATGATGAAAGCGCGTATGAAGATGGTACTAATCATACTAAATGGAACGGTTTTACTCAAAAAGACGGCAAAACGTTAGTTAACGTTAAAGTTAAACTTAGCGACCTTAATTTAAATGCTGGTCAGACTGATAGTTCGGTTATAATAACTAAACTTGGTGAACATAACTACGAAGAAATTAGCGGTAGTGAAACGGTAACTAAAGATATTGGCTCTATTACTTATAGTGACGGCGTTGCTAATAACTGTAAAACTTACGTTTCTCAACCTGCTACTTACGAGATGGATTTAAGCGACCTTTCGTTTGTTACGGTAGAACCTTTCAACACCGTTAAACTCAATAGCGAAGTTACTTTAAACGGCGCTTATAAAGTTGGCGGACTTGGTTCTGTCGCAATAGACGGCTCAGTTAAAATTTATAAAAAAGGCGCGGATGCTCAAACTGCAACGACAGTTACTATGACGCAAAGTAAATTTACTCATACGTTTGTAGACGGTGGCGAGTATTCTCTTGATTTTTACGACGCGTCAAACGCGCTAATTGCAACTTCGTCAATTAACGTTTACAAAAAGGCAAACGGCATTATAGCAAGCGAGGGTTCAACCGTTGAGAACGCCGATTTTAACCAATCGGGCAGTAACGTTAATTTCAAGGGTATTAATCTTACGGGCTCTACGGGCGCAACGTTTGACCTTGGTTATATAGACCTTAAAAAATCGTATTGGGACGGAACTTACGACTCTTTAACGGGCAACGGCAACAGTTTTGTTGATTTTGTATTTAATCCAAGCGCTTCGGGTGAAGTTGACGGCGCTTCTGAACTTTCGGGCGTTATATTTAAAGTTTCTCAAGGCGATAAATACTTTGAATTTAACGTATATTTTGAGTATTTTGACGGGGCTTATAACGAATTTGTATTGCAAGCGAAAGCGGATAATCAAACTGACTATAAGTGCTACCGTACAGGCGAGAGTGAACTTCAAAGAAGAACGCGTAAAGGCATTATTAAAAAGGCGGATTCAAACCTTTTATACGGTAAAAATAAAGACCTTCAAGTTGGTATGATTGGTAAATCTGAAGCGCCAGTTTCTTTCTACTATGAAGACGGAGCGCTTTACTGCAACTCAACCTATCGCGCTGACACTCCGCTTGCTTTAACAACTTCTTACTTAGTTCGCCATTTTACAAGCGACGCAACTAACGTTAATAATGGTGAGGCTTGGACGGGTTTTGAAGAAATTAACGGAAGTATTCCAGTTAACGTTACCGCTACTTTTGGTACGGTAAATAGCGCTAGTGGTAAAACTTCTATCGTTATAACTAAACTTGGAAATAATGATTTTACTTCTCAAAGTTTAAGTGACGACGTTGTTTTAGGCGCTAAAGATAATTTTGAAATAAACTTTGGCGAAGAAATTACGCTTCCTACACTTAAAACTTATAACGTTTTTGACGGTCTTAAAAATCTTAACGCTAATTATGACGTTAAAAAATTAGTTGAAAGTATTTGGGTGAATTCTTCTACTGGTACTTATGAAAACGGAGCAAACGTCGAGTTTGCAAACGCTGGCTACTACAAACTTAACGTTGAGAATAAGTTTAATATAGACGTACTTGTTAAACCGTCGTTAACGTTTGAAATTGATGGTAATTCTCAAGTAAAATTAAACGGTGAAGGCGTTATAAACAATCAAACTATCTACGTTGGTAACGGCGTTGAAAATCTTGTGTTAGAAGTTGAAGTTTCTAACGTATGCGACGGCGCTACAATTACTTTAAACTCTAGTGAGGTGGGCAATTTTACCGCAACTCTTAGTAGTAACGGTTTAATTAACGGTGGTGAAAACGAATACGTTATTAAGGTTAACGCGTCTTATACCAAGTACACTATCACTTATAAATTCTCAGACGGTTATGAAGACGTTGTAAACGATACGGTTTTCGATTATGAAAACAGACTTTTACAAAACGTTGATTTAGCAACCGCTCCTAATAAAGACGGTCTTAAATTTAAAGGCTGGTATTATAACGGAGAAATTGTTACGTCTATTTCTCAACTTCCGCTTGATAGCGTAACGTTGTACGGCGTTTACGTTGAAAATAAAAATCAAATCACCTTTAATTTAGGGGAAGAAGTAAACGTTCAAGACGTTGAAAACGGCAAAAAGCCTACAAATTATATACCAACTAAAGACGGTTACGTTTTCAAAGGTTGGTATACGGACGAAAATTACACTACTAAGTTTGATTTTAATAGCGCGTTAAATTCAGACGTTACGGTTTACGCTAAGTGGGAACAAAAAATAGTAAATAACGGTAGCGAAGTTGACGATAACGTAGCGGTTGATAATACCATTACTCCTAACGAACAATCTTTCGTAGGAACGGGACTTATTATAGGTGGTTCGGTATTACTTGCCGGCGCTATTGCTATGGTAGTTATTACAATCATTAAAAAACGCAAAAATAAATAGGAGATGCGGTAATGAAAAATAGTAAATTTTATAAAAAATTAGGCGTTGCCGTGCTTTCTATCGTGGGCGCGGTTACGCTAGGGGTAAGTTCCCTTACCGTTTCAAGCGCTAAGGCAAGTTACGATTACTCTACTACGGCAAAATCTTCTGAATACGTTGAAAGTTTGTTTAGTTACGCCGAAGGTAGCGGTGTGACGGTTACGGCGGATAGTTATATGCCAAGTTACTACCAAGTTGACGGCAAGGCGTATGATAACGGCGTTCTTATCAACTTTGCTAAAGAAGGTAAAGTAACGGTAAATAAAACGTTTAAAGAAAACGAACTTAAACAAATAGTTAAATTTCAACCTGTAGTTAGTCAAGAAAATTTTAACAAAACTACTGAAATTTCTGAGTTTAACGTTACCGTTTATGAAGAAAAAACGGTAGGAACGGAAGTAAAAAGGGTAAAATCGGTTACTTATAAATACTATCCTACAAACCTTGCGTTTAATACGGCTCAAGGCTTAGCGGTAAGCGCAAGTTATCTCGACGGCGAAACGCTAAAAACTCAAACTTTTGCGGGTAATACTTGTCTTAGCTGGGAAAATATTAAAGACGCGACTGAAACTACTCCGGCTATTCCTAACCAATTAAGGAACGTTGCGTTTATGCGTAAGGCTGGCGATAAAATTCGTACTTTTGCAACGGTTGGTCAATCGTTTGGCGGATACGCTAAAAAATCTCCACTTGTTATTGGTTACGAAAAATTAAGCGGTGGCGAAATTGTAGCAACTGCTCCGTCTTACGACTCTGGCGTTAACAGTCTTTATACGGGCGAAGTTTCGGGAATGGGCGTAATACGTCAGTTAAACAAAGCGTACGGATTGCCAAGCGGAATTAACGAAGAAGACTACAACAATTATTACGTTGGTCTTGTTGAAAACGTTGTTTTTGACGGTTTTACGGCTAATGCCGACTTAAAAATTGAGTTTGAAGTAGTTAGTGGTTGCGGTAGCGTTTTAATTAATGAAATTGCAGGCGAAAACTTATCTGAATCACTTAGAATTAAAAATTCTTACAAGGCGTACGGCGGTGTTGAATATAAAATTCCTACTCCTAAGTTTTATAAAAACGGCGTATTAAGCGCTGACGACGTTGACGTTTATTACGAAGTTAAAGATTTATCAAAACAAGAAAGTGAACAAACTCTTGTTTCAAAAACTTTACTTAATGAAAACGCTAAGGTTACGTTTAATTTAGGTGGCGAGTACGTTATTGATTACACGCTTGAAAACGGTGGTGAAAAATATCAAAAACGCCAAGTGGTAGAACTTGTTAACGGTAGTGAGTTTGACGGCGATAAAGTAAGCGTTAAAATAACGAATAATTTTGATAAACTCAGCGTTTATGAAAAAACTAGGGGAAGTCAAATTGAAGTGGGCGCTACGGCTTATTCAAACATCTATCTAAACGGCGATAGTTCTTCCGTTAAACTTGACGTATATTATGGTGACCAAGTTGCTCCTATTAATACGTTTGAATCTTTAACTAAAAACAAGCTTTATACGCTTACAAATGCGGGTGTATATAAATTCGTTTATACGGCTAGCGACGATTTAAGTAGCGTAGTAGTTGAAAAAACCATTAACGTTTCTAACTGCTATTATCAACTAATTTATGCTGATAACGTCGATTGGGCTATGGGCGATAGTGAAAATATTCCAGTAATAAACCGTGACGTTGTAAAGTTTGGCGACGTTGATTACGGAAGAAATTTCTTTGATAACGCTCAAGCAAACGCTCAAGTTGAATTGAAAGTTAAAACTCCAACTAGCGCCGACTTTGAAGAAATTTCAGATGCCGAAAAATTAAGCGGATACGAGTTTAAAGAATTTGGTTTGCATCAATTTAGATACAAACTCACGTATACGGCAAAATTGGGCGGTACGGTTGTCGTTCCAAACGATAGCGATTATATTGAGTTTAAAGTTAACGTGGTAGACGTAAGCGCTCCAAGTCTTTCACTCGTTAGTGGAAGCGCGCTATCCAACGTAGTTGAAATTTCTAAGGACGAAAAGTCTATTAATTATAAGGCGCAAAAGGGCGAAACGGCTACGTTTGGTAAGTTCGTTGCGTTTGATATCGTAGGCGCGAAACAAGATTTATCTAGTCAAATAAAAACAATGCTTACCTTTAAAGCAGTTGACGGAACGGTGACTACTTCCGACCTTACAGGCGCGCTTTTAAACGGTGGCGAATTTAAGTTTGATAATCTCGGCGAATATATACTTAACGTTAGCGTAACAGATGGCTTCAACGTTACGGGCTATGCAATAAACGTTGAAGTGGTTGACAAAATATACTCTATAGTTTATAACGAAAGCTACAATGATGAATACGGCTCTAACGTTAATATTTCTAGCGCGGAATTTACCGTTCTTGATAAGTTTGGCAACGTAGATAATGAAGTGACTAAAAAATACGTTATCAAAAGAAACGGCGAAGTGATTATACAACAAAATTCTCTTAATTTTGTTCCCGAAAAACCGGGTAAATACCAAATTATAATGCAAGCGCTTAGCGGAAACGTTGTTGTTTGTCAGCAAGAAGTTGCATTTAGCGTTATAGACAAAACAGCGCCTGTTATAATGGTGTCTGGCGAAATTGATAAAAAGGGTGTTATTGGCGAGCAAATGTCGCTTGCTACAATAACTGCCGTTGATAATAGCGACGATAGTAAAGACGTTATAAACTCTATAAATATTTACGACGCAAACGGTAATGAAATGAACTATTACCAAGGTAAATTTGTTGCCGATAAAGCAGGCGAATACACAGTAGTTTATTCATCTATCGATTCACAAGGTAACGTAAACAAATATTCTTACGTTATTACTATCGCCGAGAAAGAGCAAAAAGAAGTGACTGTATTTGGCGCTCCGCTTTGGACGGTTATTTACGCTGGCATAGCGCTTATTGCGGTAATTAGCGCGTTGGTAGTTATGCTTGTATCGCTTAAAAAGAAAACGGTTATTGTTTTAAGTGATGACGATACAACCGACGACAACACGACAAGTGAAAATACTACATCAGACGACAATACAACTGATGAAAATGCTTAATGAAAGGAGGGTTATATATGAAAAAGAAAAACGTTTTTCTTATGGCGCTTGCGTTTGCTTTTACGTTATCGTCTAGCATAGCGTTAGCAACGGGTAAAATTTCAAATTATAAGCCTTCTTTGGCAACTGAAACTGAAGTTGGTTGGGCTCAGTATTACGACGTTGATAGTAAAGGCGAAGTTGAATTTACCGATAACAAAACTAGTTTTTTATATCAAAATAAAAAAGGTCTAGGCGTTAATTTTATTACCGACGCAACCTTAACTTATAAACAAAAAGTAAACGTTAAAGCGTTAACAAAAGATTTTAATATTTTTGAGTTTTACGTTGATACTCAAACTAAAGACGTAACTCCTGAAAACGCTAAGGTTGAGTTTACCGACGTTGACCTTCGTATTGAAAACTGGAACAATCCTGAAGAATATATTATTATTCACTCAAATAATTCCGTTCACGATTCTAATTTAGCATGGGTAACCGCTCGTACTCACGGTATGGGTTTAGCTGGTATGAATGAAGGTGAAATGAGTACTACGGTACGTCGCGGTACGCCAGTATTAGCGTCGTATTCTGGTAGAAGGTCGGATAGCATCAGTATGAGATACGACCATAAACTTAACACCGTGCTAATTAACGAAACGATGAGAAACGAAGAAAATTGGGGCGGTATTAATAATATGATTCGTACCTTTGATAATCCGACTAACGTTTTTGCTAACGAAGAAATGTTTTACGGTTTTAGTAGCGAATACGTTAGAATTAAAGTTACTTTCTCAGGCGTTGTTGACCCTGCAATCGGCGGAAACGTTTTAATAACTAACGTTTTAGGTCAAAGTTATTACAATGAGAACTCTAATCAAGCAAAAGATACGGTAAAACCTATGTTTTTCTATGGCGACGAGTTTGATATAAACAATATTCCGGTAGGCGAAGTTAATACTAAATATCCAATATGGGATATTACAAGTTACGACGCTACCGACGGTGATTTAACTAACGAAATTTTATATGAAGTGTACTACTTAGGCGAAGACGGAAGTCAATCAAGGGGTAGCGCTGAAATTAGTAAAAAGGCATTAGCGGAATTTACGCCTTCTAAAATAGGCTATTATGAAATTGACGTTAGCGTGATCGATACGGCAGGCAACAAGCAAAAAATTACTATTCCGCTTAAAGTGGTAAACACTATTGAAGTTTTAGCCATTCATTTTGATGGAGAAATTCCTTCTAACGTTCAACTTGGAAGTTCGCTTACTTTGCCTAATTATACGATAACCGGCGGTAGTGGTATAATTAAAGACAATTTATCCGTAAAAGACAGTAAAGGTCAAGACGTTGTAGTTACAAACGGACGTTTTTCTTTGTTGCAAAACGGATATTATACTTTAACTTATACAGCAAGCGACTATCTTGGAAACGAATTTAAAGTAATTAAAAAAGTCAACTGTGAAGTTAGCGATAAGCCTGTTATTGGTGACGTTGTCGTTCCGTCTTACTATAAAAAGGCGGTTGGCGAAGTAATATATCTTAATAAACCAACGGCAAAAGATTATTATTCGTTTGCTGGTCAAATTGTAGAAGTTCCCGTAACGGTATGGGTTGCTGAAAACGACGGTGAGTACAAAGAAGTTAAAGAAATTAACGGCAAATATCCTTACGTTATTACCCAATCGGCAAACACTTTAAACGTTCAATATAGAGCAACCGCTATGGTTGATAAAACTAAAACTTCTTACAGTACGCCAAAGAAAATACAATTTGTTACTATTCAAATGAACGAAGAAAGCCTTAGAAGAGTAGAGCATTTATATCAATATTTCTATCAAAAAGGCGGAATAACTTCTCAGTACGAAGCAAACCCAGGTCAAGAAAACAATCAATACGCAATAAAAGAAGCGTATTATAGCGTAACGGAAAAGGGCGCGTCGCTCGAATATATTAACGATTTACGCGCAGGCGGATTTAAAATTGGTTTTAATACCGTTCCAGGTAAATCCAACTTTAAGAAAATTAGAGTGGTTTTACAAGACGCAGTTTCAGTAGACCAAACTTACACTTTAGTTTTCACTCCGTCTAAGTCAGATTCTGAAAAGGTTACGATTTCTTCTTTAAACGGCGAACAAGTTGATATAAAGGGATTATTAACTAATAATTCTGGCGCATTATCTACGTTTAAAATAGGCATATTAAATAAAAATACGTTTATTGACGTTGAAAATACAAGTATTTTATTTAAGGCGACTAAGTTTGATAACGGTGAAGAGTTTAACGGATTTTCAAGCAATAGAGTTTACGTTAAGATTATTTTCGACGATTTAGACGAAACTAAAGAAAATAAATTTAAAATCACAAACTTCTTTACAACAAACTTCTTCTATTTTGGTGTAGGCGATACGAGAGGTCCTATTATTGAAACGGATAAGTATATTTCTTCATATTCAAAAATTATGGAAAAGGTTGTAATACCAACAGCTCGTAGTTACGATGATTTTAGTTTAAATTGTAAAACTTACGTTTCAGTTATAAACCCAAACGGCGAATACGTCGTAGGCTCGGAAACAGCGCCCGTACCTGCTGACGTTGAGTATGAAATTTTACTTGATGTTCAAGGTCAATATAAAATAAAATACGAAACACAAGATGGTGGCGGAGTTAAAAACAATATTCCGTATGTAATAAATACTATTGACACGGTTGCTCCTACTATCGAAATAGACGGTCAAATTAAATCTACGTTTAAGGTAGGTCAAACACTTACAATTCCAGTATCAAGAGCAGTTGACAACGTAACGGCTAGCGAAAAACTTTATTACTACGTTTATTTAAAAACGCCAGGTTACGGTTTAAAAACGATAAGCGCCAACAACACCGCGCAAACGTACGTCTTTAAACAAGCGGGAACTTATGAACTTACCTTCTTTGCAATGGACGATTCTGGTAACCACGCTGAAAGAAAATTCACAATTAACGTTATAAAATAAGGAGGGGCGAATATGAAAAAAAGTATTATTAAAATATTTAGTTTAATATTGGCGTTAACGCTTGGCGTCTCTCTCGTTGCGTGTGATAATAATAGTGGTGACGATAGCGGTGAAAACAATACCGTGCCTAATACCGATAATAATAGCAAGTATTATTTTGACGAGTTTGAAAGTTTATACGGCGAATACGTTGATAATACCTTAAACAAAGAAATAATAAGCAATTCTGACGTCGTTTTTTATAACGAGCAAAATTGCGATTATAAAATTGTAATTTCAAATAACGAGTATAGTAAAGAATCTGAATTAAAGGCTGCTAAAGAAGTACAACTTTTTGTAAAAGAAGCAACGGGTCACGAACTTGAAATTATTCGTGATAATAATGCTGATTTTATACAAAACAACAGTGATGGTCAAGGTGGTTTTACTTGCGCTGACACTAAAAAATATATTTCTATAGGCTATACTAAAATTTATAACGAAAGAAAAGACGCGTTTAATCAACATATGAAATTTAGCGTGTTAGGAAACGACGGTTTTTGCATAAAAACGTTTGGTAGCCTTGTCGTTATGAATGCTATTGGTAATAACGGTATAATTTATTCGGCGTACGGATTCTTAGAAAGAATGGTCGATTTCAAATATTACGCGTATGATACTTGGACTTTAACCGACGACAAATCGCGTAATCTTAAAAATATGGACATCGTTGAAATCCCTGATTTTGCAGCGCGTAACTTAGACGCAAGTCCAACGCACGGCGGAACTCCAGAATACTCTCAACGTTTACGCAATCACGGCTCTCAAGGCGGTGGCTACGTTGACGGAATGGAGTCTTCAGGTTGGCATCTTGGCGACGAGTCAATGGCTGGCACAATTTTAGCTTACGACGTTTATAAAGAGCATTCTCGTTGGTATTCTGGAAATATGCAAACTGGTCAAATATGTTTTTCAACGCTACTTAAAAACGAGCCAGCGCCAGAAGACGGTATGCGTCCGTTTGACGAGTTTGTTAAAAACTTAATTACAATTATTAAAGAAGAACCGTATAAGCGTATATTTATGCTTGGTATTAACGACCATCCTAATTTCTGTAAGTGCGACGATTGCTTTAATGAAACTTTAAAAATTAAGTATTCTGGACAAATGTGTCTTGTAGCAAACGCCGTTGCAGATGCCGTTGAAAATTGGCAAAACGGTGGAACAACGCTTCCTAGCGGAGCAAGTTTACCGCAAGATCTTATTCTTTCTCCAGACGACTTCCACGCAAGTAGAGAAATTCAAATTGCTTTCTTTGCTTATCAAGTATGTTTTATAGCGCCTGTTGTTTACGATCCTAGCACGGATACGACTGAAGTTATTAAATACGACGCGCCTTATGAATGTCTTGGCGGAAACGGAACTGAAGGCGACGGTAGTGACGACGATTTATACTTGCGCGATAATATCGTTTTGCGTGTTGCTCCTATTGATTCATACAATATGCGCCCTCATTACGATGCTGAGTTAAACGTTAGATCGCGCGATGCGTTTATTCAATGGCAACTCGTTTCAAGCAAAATGGCAGTTTGGGATTACGGAACAAACTTTAAAGACTATCTTTCATTCTATCCTGATCTTTACACTATTCAAGATAATTTAAAGTTTTACCGTTATTGTGGAGTTACTGATATTTTAACTCAACTTCCAGCGCATACTACGGGAACGTCGTTCTTTGCGTTAAAACTTTACGTTCGTTCAAAACTTATGTGGGATATCGACCAAGATATTGAAGAACTTATAAACGACTTTATTAACGTTTATTACGGCAAGCAAGCATATTCGTCAATTAAGGCGTATTTAGATTTCGTTACTAACTATTTATATATGATGGATAGTTCTTATACTGACGAAAACGGAGACGTTATCAAAGGCTTTATTAATCCTAACGGAGTAAGAATTGAATTCCACGCTCCTATTTACGATACTAATATAAGCGATAGCGACCATTTCCCAATGCCTATAGTTTTAAAAATGAGAGATTATTTTAATCAAGCGATTAAACAACTTGATAAAGATAAAACTACCGAAACTAATTACGATTTATACTATAAACATATTCAAGTAGAATCGTTATGGTCAAGATATATGGAACTTGAAAACTATAGGTCTTTCTATAGCGCTGACGAACGTTCTACTTTAATAGACGAGTTTGAATCGTACGCTTCGCTTGCAAAACTTGTAGGTACTGGTCATAGCGGTATGAAAAATAACATTCCGTCTAAAATTGCAAATTGGCGTATAGATGGCGGTGTTTAAAATAACCAAAGGTTAAAATTAAAAAGTTAAAAGGCTAAGGAAAATTCCTTAGCCTTACTTTTATGCAATTTTTACTACTGTAATATAGAAATCTCCAACTAAGTCGGATGCCGAGCCGTTTACAATAGAAAGAGTACTACCGCTAGAGTTAACTATAAGCGATTTACTAGCGTTAATAACGTCAGTACCACCGCTTGCGGTAATAGTATCAATAGTAGCGCCACCATTTAAAAGGTTAATGGTTGCGGTGGCGTCGGTAGCCGTGCCGTTAAATCCGTAATTTACAAGATAATATCCGCTCGGTACGGTTATAACGCCGTCGGTAACGGTTATCGTTGAAGTCGGCGTTGCCGTTGTAAGAGTTACAGGGGCAGTTTGGCCAGACGTTACGGTTGCTCCGTCAACAGATGCGTATAAAGCGTCTTGAGTAGCCGAAACACCAGGCTCGCCTTGTGGGCCTGCAGGACCAGTCGCACCCGTCAAACCGATAGGGCCTTGCGGACCAACAGGACCAGTCGCACCCGTCAAACCGATAGGGCCTTGCGGACCAACAGGGCCAGTCGCACCCGTTAAACCGATAGGGCCTTGCGGACCAACAGGGCCAGTTGCACCCGTCAAACCAATAGGACCTTGCGGACCTTGTGGACCAACGGGACCTCTTTGACCTGGAATATAAATAGGTCTAACTATTACCTGGCGGTTGTTAGAATTATTACAATTATTACAGCGGTTATTACAGCAGTTATTGTTAAATAAACACATAATTTATCAAATCTCCTAAAAAAATAACGCGCTCAATATTATTATATGTAATAAAAATCAAAAAACGTGTTGATATTAAAATTAAAATGTGTTAAAATAACTAAGTAATAAATTTACGTTATAAGGAGTATTATGTTTAAAATAGTATCTAAAACGTCGCTTAATAGCACGGTAACAAAAATGGAAATTTACGCTCCGCTCGTTGCAAAAAAAGCAGAGCCAGGTCAGTTTATAATTTTGCGTGTTGACGATGAAAGTGAAAGAATTCCTTTAACTATAGCAGGTTATTCTCGCGAAAAAGGAACGGTTGACATTATTTTTCAAATAGTAGGCGCAACCACTTATAAACTTAATCTTAAAAACGAAGGCGAGTATATTCAAGACTTTGTTGGTCCGCTTGGCAAAGCAACTGAAGTTGAAGGAATCAAAAAAGTTTGCATAGTTGGTGGTGGCGTTGGTTGCGCTATAGCGTTACCAGTTGCTCAAAAACTCCATTCGCTCGGCGCTGAAGTTACGTCTATTATAGGTTTTAGAAATAAAGACCTTGTTATTTTAGAAGACGAGTTTAAAAAATGTAGTAATAGCCTTACCGTTATGACTGACGACGGTTCTTACGGACGTCAAGGTAACGTTTGCGTTCCGCTTAACGAGTTTTTTGCTCAAGGCGAGAAGTACGACGTTGTTATTACCATTGGTCCGCTTATTATGATGAAATTCGTAGTTATGGCAACTAAACCAACGGGCATTCCGTGCGTTGTGTCTATGAACCCTATTATGATAGACGGAACGGGAATGTGCGGTGGTTGTCGTCTTACGCTTAATAAAGAAGGTAAAAAAGTTACCGCCTTTGCGTGTGTTGACGGACCTGATTTTAATGGTTACGAAGTTGATTTTGACGAGGCTATGTCGCGTGGCGCTATGTATAAAGAATTTGAACGCCATTCTTACGACGATGCTTGCAACCTTTACAAAAAGGAGGTAAAATAACATGGCTTTTAATATGAGTTTGAAAAAATGTCCTATGCCTATGCAAGACGCTAAAATCCGCGCTCGCAACTTTGAAGAAGTTGCGCTCGGCTACGATTTAAAAACGGCTCAAGAAGAGGCTATGAGATGTATTAACTGTAAAAACCCTACTTGCGTACAAGGTTGTCCTGTTCAAGTTAATATTCCAGAGTTTATTACTCATATAAAAAACGGAGATATTGACGGGGCGTACGCAGTTATTTCTAAAACGTCAAGTTTGCCTGCTATTTGCGGTAGAGTATGTCCGCAAGAAACTCAATGCGAAGCAAAATGTTTGCGCGGTATTAAGGGCGAGCCCGTTGCTATAGGCCGATTAGAACGCTTTGTAGCCGATAATGCAAACCCGATTACTACGCTTGACGAAAAGCCTAAAAAGGGCAAAAAGGTGGCAATAGTAGGCTCAGGACCAAGTGGTCTTACTTGCGCTGGCGACCTTATTAAAATGGGTTATGACGTTACCGTGTTTGAAGCCTTCCACACAGAAGGTGGCGTGCTTGTATACGGTATTCCAGAATTCCGTTTACCTAAAAAAATAGTTAAAGACGAAGTTAATAAACTTGCTAACCTTGGCGTTAAGTTTGAAACCAATATCGTTATTGGTAAAACTATCACTGTTGACGAACTTTTTGAAGACGGATACGAAGCGGTATTTATAGGTTCGGGCGCAGGACTTCCTAACTTTATGAATATTCCTGGCGAAAGTTATAAAGGCGTGTACTCTGCTAACGAATTTTTAACGCGTAGCAATCTTATGAAGGCTTACCGCGATAATGCGACAACTCCTATTATGAAAGGCGGAAAAGTTGCCGTTGTTGGTGGCGGTAACGTTGCCATGGACGCTGCAAGAACAGCCCTAAGACTTGGCGCTGAAGAAGTTTATATAATTTACCGTCGTTCAATGGAAGAACTTCCTGCAAGAAAAGAAGAAGTTGAAAACGCCGAAGAAGAAGGCATTATTTTCAAACTTTTATGCAATCCTATTGAAATTAAAGCGTTTAACGATAAAGATAATCCACGCAACCCTAAAAACGGTTTTGTAAACGCAATTAAGTGCGTAAGAATGGAACTTGGCGAGCCGGACGAAAACGGTCGTAGACGCCCGGTTGTTATTGAAGGTAGCGAGTTTGAACTTGAAGTTGACACGGTTATTATGGCGATTGGAACGTCACCAAACCCACTTATTAAAGATACGACTTCAGGGCTTGAAGTTAACCGCCGTGGTTGTATCGTTGTTGACGAAAACGGAGCAACTACAAAACATGCCGTATACGCTGGTGGCGACGCCGTAACGGGCGCGTCTACCGTAATTTCAGCAATGGGCGCTGGTAAGATTGCCGCAAAGTCTATTGACAATCTTCTTTCTTTAAAAAACTAAAATAATCAATTTTAGTAGATTAGATATATATAGCAAAAATTTTTATAAACTTAAAAGGCGTAGAGTTTAATCTCCACGCCTTTATATATTGCTAAATTTAATTGTTAAGCGTTTGTTTTAGCATCGTTTATAACTTCTACGTTGTCAAGGGCAATTTCTCCGTTTTTAACAGCGTCAAAATCGTCTTCAATTTCTTTTGAAGGTTTTTTAGTTAAAAGTGATACTACAACTATTAATATCGATGAGAAGATAAACGCAGGTAAAAGTTCGTAAATAGCAAATACTCCGCCAATTGGGTTGAGTACTAATTTCCAAAGAAATACCATGCCAGCGCCACCTACCATACCGGCAACAGCGCCCCATTTAGTAGTTCTCTTCCAGAATAACGAGAAGAGCATTAACGGTCCAAACGTAGCGCCAAAGCCTGCCCATGCAAACGATACGATAGAGAAAATAACGCTATTTTCGTCAAGGGCAATAACTATTGCAATAATAGCAATAACTAAAAGAGTAATTCTTGATATCCACATTACTTGCTTGTCGTTAGCGTCTTTTTTAAATATGCCTTGGAAAATGTTTTTTGAAAAAGCCGACGCTGCAATTAAAAGATACGAGTCTGAAGAACTGATTGTTGCCGCCAAGATACCAGCCATAATAAATCCTGCTATAATTGGTGGTAAGAAACTTGTTGAAAGGGTAATGAAAATGCTTTCTGATTCCGATGCAGTTTGGTGTATGGTAGGGAATAAATATCTACCTGCAATACCTATAAACACGGCAACGGCAAGTGAAATGATAACCCAAACAGTAGCAATGCGTCTTGACATTTTAAGTTCAGATTCTTTTCTAATTGCCATAAAGCGAAGAAGAACTTGTGGCATACCAAAATAACCAAGACCCCAAGCGAGCATAGAAACAACGCTTAAGAAACCGTAGTCGCGCGCTTCACCAAATACGGGACTACCAACCGAGTCAATAACTTGTTTGCCCGTTTCAGCGTCTAAAGTAGGACTAGCAAGACCGAAGAATTCAAAAAAGCCCGGAATATTTTGAGCGTTAGTAAATATAACGTCAAACCCACCTGCTGAAACCACCGCCATTATAACTATTACAACAAGCGCAACAATCATAACTATTGCTTGCATAAAGTCTGAAACAGATTCCGCTAAGAAGCCACCTAAAAGGGTGTATGCTAAAACGAAAATTGCACCAAGTACCATCATTGCAACGTAAGGAAGCCCAAACAAATTAGCAAAAAGTTTACCGCAAGTAACGAAACAGCTCGATGCGTATACCGTAAAGAAAATAAGAATAAAAGCGGCGGAAATGGTCATTATAATTTTTTTACCACCCTCGCTTTGCTCACCTTCACGGAAACGGTTAGAGAAAAAGTCCGGAAGAGTAATAGAGTTGTTTGCTCTTACACTATAACGGCGTAAACGCTTAGATACGATGAGCCAGTTAACGTAAGTACCTATTGCAAGACCAATCGCCGTCCAAAACGCGTCTGCTAAACCGCACCAATAAGCAACGCCAGGAAGTCCCATCAAGAGCCAACCGCTCATATCGCTTGCTTCGGCGCTCATTGCTGTTACCCAAGGGCCGAGTGAACGACCTCCCAAAAAGTAATTGTCGGTATCTTTATTTGCTTTTTTAGCAAAAACAACGCCAATTACTATTACGGCGGTCATATAAATTACCATAGCAATCAAAATTTGTACACTGTCTAAATTCATAAATCTCCTACGAGCGCGAGCGCGCTCAATGACAAATATGTTAACAGTATATATTATTTTGATAAAAAAATCAAATTTTTAACTTAGGTATTAATCATTTTTTAGGGTAAATGACGCATTTTTATTAAAAAATAACAAATTTTATTAGTTCGTTACCTTGCTTTTAGCAGTTTTTATTCCGTTTAATGCAAAAATATTTTTAAGTCGCTCTTTTAAAGTTATCGTTTTAAACGCTTTATATCCCATTGTCAGCGCGTTAGGAAGTCCGCCTGGAACTGTTAGCCATTGTGAAGCGATAACGGCGTTCTTAACGCCTAAAACCTTGTTTGAAAGGTCTTTAGGTAAAGTTTTTGGCGGAAGTGTAAAACTCATAAACTCACCAAGTTTAGCGCCCGTGTATCTATAATAGGTATATGGCGTCCAACAATCAAGTAAAGAAATTTTGCCTTTTAGAGTAGGAAAAATTTGTTCAATACACTCCTTTACTGCTTGGCTATATTTATTTTTCAAGGCGTTGTATTGCGGTTTGTCTTTGGCTAAATTGATATAGTAGCGCGCAAGACCTTGATTGCAAAAAGTAATAGTTTGAATTACCGTTTTACCGTTTGGGGCAAAACTTGGCTCGTAAGAATACTCTTTTAGTTTAATTCGCGTTTCGTTTATTAAGTTAGCGTATTTTTTAGGCGTCGTTGTAATATAAGTTCCCTTAAACGGAAGGTCGGTCACGTCAACGCTAAACGCCGTATGAATTGCCGAAAACCTTTGATATTTTAAGTTTTTGTACCGTTTTAGTAACGCGGTTGGCATTTTTTTATTTAAGATTTCATTGTAGATAATAAACGGGTCACCAGTAAAAATAAAATAGTCTGATTTTATTTGCTCGCCGTCGCTAAGCGTTAAACTTTCAATTTTGTTTTTATTATATTTTACCGCCGTCGCTTTTTTATTGTAGACGATTTTTCCGCCAAGGTCTAAAAATTTTTGAGTTACGTTTTTTGCCATTTTAGGCGAACCGCCGTAAGGTAACGCTCCGTTTCCCGAACAAAAAGTAGATGCCGTTATAATAAGAGCAAGCGCTCCGAAACACCCGTCTATATAATCGGTAAAAAACTTTTGCAGTAGCGGATGCTTAAATTTTTGCGCCAACTCGTAAAGGTCTAACTTGTAATACTTTATAAGGCAAGGAATAGCGTAAATTTTGTTTATAAAGTCGCCTATTATATCTCCGCCACCGTTTTTGCTTTTTACCGTGCCAGTTAAAATAGATACTTTTTTAACGGCGTTAATAAAACTTAAAATTTCATCGCGGTCAACGGGGGAGAGTTTAAGCATTTGGTCAAGCGTTCTATCTATATCGAAATATAGCGCAACGGATTGACCGTTAAGTTCGCATTTATAAAGATATTCGGCGCTGTATAACTCGTTTTTATTAAAAGCGCCTATTTGTTGCCAAAGTTTAAACGTTTTCGTTAAAGGGTTAGTCCCCGTTAGCCAATGAATACAGTTATCAATAGTATGTTCTTTTCTTTTCCAACCAATTAAATTACCGCCACTATTTGCGCTTTGCTCGTAAATAGTGACGTTGTGTCCGCTTCTTTGAAGAAAAATTCCTGCGGAAAGTCCACCAATTCCCGCGCCAATAATAGAAATTTCAGCCATAAATACCTCGTGATAGTTTTTATATATTTTTGACTTTTAACTTCAATTTTATACGGCGTAGTAGTTGAAATTTTACTAAAAAAGTTATAAAATATTATTATGCAAGAGTTTAAGTTAAATTTTGAAATAGTTCCAACGGGCGCGTGGAATAATAACCTTCGCGCCGTGCTAAGCAAAAAAGGTTGGGATTTTATTAGAAAAGACGCGTACTCGCGCGCAAACGGTAAATGCGTTATTTGTGGTAGGGCGGTTAAAAGGCTTGAAGCGCACGAGCGCTGGCATTATAACAAACTTACCGCAACGCAAAAACTTATAGACGTAATCGCTGTGTGTCACGCGTGCCATAGCGTAATACATATAGGCAGAACGCAAATTTTAGGTTTTGAAGATGATGCAATCAAGCATTTTCGCCGTGTAAACGGTTGCGATTATCAAGGCTATATAAAAGCGCTAAGCGACGCAACTCAAAAAAGCGTAGAATTATCAACGGTAGGCGAGTGGAATTTAGACCTTACTTGGCTTGAACGATTTATTAAAAAGGAGTAATTTATGAAGGTATTATTAGTAAACGGTAGTCCAAACAAAAACGGCTCTACAAACGCAGTTTTAACTCAAACCGCTAAATTTTTAAACGAAGAAGGTATTGAAACTGAAATTTTTCATATAGGAAGTAGTGCAATATCTGGTTGCTTAGGTTGCGCAAGATGTAAAACTCTCGGTAAATGCTTTATGGATGATATCGTTAACGAGTTTATTGATAAAGCAAAAGACTTTGACGGATATATTTTTGGCGCTCCTGTACACTATGCGTCAATTAACGGCAATATGTCGGCGTTTTTAGATAGGGCGTTTTACAGTCAATCGGGCGGACAAAACAACGCTGTATTCAGTCTTAAACCGGGCGCGTCGGTAGTCGTTGCAAGAAGGGCGGGAACAACCGCGTCTTTTGACCAACTTAATAAATATCTTGCTATTTCCGAAATGACTATAGTTTGTTCAAGGTATTGGAATAACGTTCACGGCGCGTGCGCGGACGACGTTTTAAAAGACCAAGAAGGCATTGCTACTATGAAAGTTCTTGCTAAAAATATGGCTTACCAACTTAAACTTATAAAAGCGGGTGAAAAGTTAGGTGTTGAAAAACCAACTCCCGTTGAAAAAGTAAGAACTAATTTTATTAGATAACGTTATTAAATGTAAAAGGCTAACGAAAACTTGCTCGTTAGCCTTTTTCGTCTTTTAATTACAAAATTTTGCAAAACTTTCACAATAATTTGCAATTAAAATTATATAATATTGTTGACAAATTTAATAAAAGCGTTTACAATAAAGTTAACGTAGGAGGAAATTTTATGTCAAAATCGGTTTACAGTATAATTTTAAACGACGAAGTGGTTTATCTCGTTGATAAAATGGCAAGAATAAACGGGCTTAGCCGTTCTAATATGATAGAGCAAATTCTAGCGTCGGCGGTAACGTACGAAACGCCTGAAATTAGGGCAAGCAACGTTTTTGACGAAATTGAAAGGCTAATAAATGCAAGTAGCAGTATGAGATATCTTGCTCAACCGTCGCAGTATATGGCGTCTATTATGTCGGCGCTTGATTATAGATACAACCCTGCAATTAAGTATAGTGTAGAGTTGTTTCCTAATTCCGACCATTTAGGGCAGTTAAAGGTAACGCTTAGAACGCAAAACGGCATTTTAATTAACCTAATAAGCGATTTTTATAACTTTTATACTTATATTGAAAAAAAGCATTACAACAAAAATGCAAGGCACATGTTTGACGGTGTAAAATTTACAAGGTTATTTGATTTTCCATCTCAAAACGTTAGCGCTAAAGTATTGGCGCAAAAACTTACCGAATACGTTAAAGATTTTGACGAACTTTTAAACGTTTATTTTAACAATTTAAGCGATGAAAGGCTTGCTTTCGCGTTAGTTGAAAAAAGGTTTATAGAACTAAAAAATAACGCGATTATAATTTAAAAATTTGCGTAAAAAGTTCGTTATTAGGAGGTTTATTATGAATAGTGAAAAACTTACTCAAAAATCAATTGAAGGCATAAACGGCGCAAGCGTTTTTGCTAAAGAAAACGGCAACCAACAAGTTACCGATTTACACTTATTATACACTTTAATTAAAGATCAAGACGGTATTAGTAGGCGCTTAATTGATAAAATAACGTCTAATATCATAGGCGTTGAAAACGACCTTAGTATCGCCGTTTCAAAACTTCCAAAAGTGGCTAATAAAGGCGGAGAGTTTTTATCTAAAGAAATGTCAGACGTGTTTACCATTGCCGAAAAAAGAGCAAAGGAAATGAAAGACGAGTTTGTGTCCGTTGAGCATTTAATTTTAGGTATTATTGAAAGCCCTTCAAAAGAAATGAAGGTTATACTTAATAAATATTTTATAGATAAAGACAAGTTTTTAAAGGCGTTACTACAAATTCGCGGTAACGCAAGGGTAACGAGTGATAACCCCGAAAGCACTTACGACGTTTTAAACAAATACGGGCAAGACTTAGTTGAGCGCGCTCGCCAAAACAAAATTGATCCAGTAATTGGTAGGGACGACGAAATTCGCAACGTCGTTAGAATTTTATCGCGTAAAACTAAAAACAACCCCGTGCTTATAGGTGAAGCGGGCGTTGGTAAAACGGCGATTGCCGAAGGTCTTGCAATTCGTATTATGAAAGGCGACGTTCCTGAAAGTTTAAAAGAACGCAAACTGTTTTCACTTGATATAGGCGCGCTTATAGCGGGGGCTAAATACCGTGGCGAGTTTGAAGAAAGGCTTAAAGCGGTACTTGCAGAAGTTAAAAAATCCCAAGGAAAAATCATACTTTTTATTGATGAACTTCACACGATTGTAGGCGCTGGAAAGACTGACGGCGCTATGGATGCCGGCAACTTATTAAAGCCTATGCTTGCCCGTGGCGAACTTCATTGCATAGGCGCAACAACTCTAGACGAATACCGTCAATACATTGAAAAAGATCCTGCTTTAGAGCGCCGTTTTCAGCCCGTTATGGTAAACGAGCCAACCGTTGAAGATACCATTTCGATACTTCGCGGGCTTAAACAACGTTATGAAGTGTACCACGGTGTAAAAATTAACGATAACGCGATAATTGCCGCCGCCACTTTATCAAATAGATATATAACGGATAGGTTTTTGCCAGATAAAGCAATCGACCTTATTGACGAAGCGTGCGCTATGATTAAAACGGAAATGGATAGTATGCCGTCCGAGATGGATAGCGTTTCGCGTAAAATTATGCAACTTGAAATTGAAGAGGCGGCACTTAAACACGAAACGGATGCTTTATCTCAAAATAGGCTTAAAATTTTGCAAGACGAAATTGCGTCGCTTAAGGCTGAATACGACGATATGAAGCAAAAGTGGGATAGCGAAAAAAGTGAGATAAATAAAGTTCAAGCGCTTCGCGAAAGTATCGAAAAAATTAATACCGAAATAGAAAAGGCAGAGCGCGAATACGATCTTAATAGGGCGGCGGAACTTAAATACGGTAAACTCCCCGAACTCAAAAAGCAACTTGACGTAGCCGAAAAGCAATCTCAAAACGTTAAAAAATCTACTATGCTTCGCGATAAGGTTACCGATGAAGAAATATCTAAAATCGTATCTAAATGGACGGGAATACCCGTAACTAAACTTGTTGAAAGCGAAATGGCAAAACTAATTAACTTAGAAAATATTATGCACCAAAGGGTTATTGGTCAAGACGAAGCCGTTAAAAAAGTAAGCGATGCAATACTTCGCTCGCGCGCTGGTATTCAAGACCCTAATCGCCCTATAGGCTCGTTTTTATTCTTAGGTCCTACGGGTGTTGGTAAAACGGAACTTGCTAAAACGTTGGCGTCTACGCTTTTTGACGACGAGAAAAATATTATTCGTATCGATATGAGCGAGTATATGGAAAAGCATAGTGTATCGCGTTTGATAGGCGCTCCTCCAGGATACGTTGGCTATGAAGAAGGCGGTCAACTTACCGAAGCCGTTAGACGCAAGCCGTACTCAGTAGTGTTATTTGACGAAGTTGAAAAAGCGCATTCAGACGTTTTCAACGTATTACTTCAAGTTTTAGACGACGGGCGAATTACCGATTCTCAAGGTCGCACCGTTGACTTTAAAAATACCGTTATAATTTTAACGTCAAACATAGGCTCGCCGTATATTTTAGAAGGTATAGACGAACTTAGCGGAGAAATAACCGACGATGCTAAAGAGCAAGTGTCTACTTTATTAAAACAGCAATTCCGTCCAGAGTTTTTAAATAGGCTTGACGAAATAGTATTTTACAAACCGCTTACTCGTGGTGAAATTAAAAAGATAGTAGACTTAATGCTCGTTAGTCTTAAAAAACGCCTTGATGATAAAGAACTTCATTTAGAAATAACTGAAAGCGCAAAAGAATATATTACAAACGGCGGTTACGACCCTGTTTACGGCGCAAGACCGCTAAAAAGATTTATTCAAACTAACGTTGAAACGCTTATTGCTAAAAAGATTATTGCCGGCAACTTAAAGCCTAACGACGTGTTGGTTGTTGATGCAATCGACGGAATTTTAAGCGTAGAAGTTAAAAAGTAACTAAACGCGGTAGTAATAGTAAAACAAAATTTACACTTAAAACTGTTGCGCCTAAATTAAAAATCACAAAATAAAAAAGGTTCGCTTTAAACGAAAGTGAACCTTTTAAAATTGGTGTTTAGTTTAACGTGTACGTTAGTTAGAAAATGCTGTAACAAGGCTAATATAAGTATTTTCTTCAAACGGACTAAGCATCTCGGTATCTTCAAGAACTTGTAAAAGCCCTAAGGAAACGTCGGCATTTTCACATAAATCGATATATTTAGATAGAGCGTTATTATAACCGTCGTCACTTATCACCGCTTCGCTGTAAAGACCAAGAGCAGAAAGGGCGGAAACGGCGTAACTAACGTAATATATTGGTTGTTGAACTATTGCTCTTTTCCAGTAACCATTAATATTAGAAGTTATATAAGTTTGAACGAAGTTAGAGCCAAACTCTTCAGTAACCATATTCATAACGGCGTCAAAGTCTTGAGAAGTAAAGTTTGATACGTCGTCGTTAGAAGTAAAAATTTTAAGTTCAAACTCGTTCATCATTGTAGAAATTATAATGGTGCTAAGCATATCAACGAGCGAGTAAAGTTCAAGCGCTTCAAAAATTTGACTATCAAGTTCGCCTTCGAGATATCCTAAAAACATTAACTCGTTTGCTTGAGAATTAATTTCGTCGATATCAAGCGGAATATCCGTATCAATATTATTTAAAATTGCATAGTAGTGGCCAACTTCGTGAAGTATTGTAAACGCGTCTGAATAACCGCTACCAAAATAACAAAACGGTTTTTTAGAGTAAGGCATTAACGCCGTAAACGCGCCTTCGCGCGCGTTGCTATCGTTTGCTATAATATAGTTTTTGTTTTTGAACATATGATTCATACTATCTTTAGCAGAAGTAGGTAACGATTCTATATAATCAAAAACGTAATTTTCACCAAGTTCGTTATACGGTGACGACATTATTTTTGCAACAGTTTGTTTTTCCGTTGCCGTAAGGGCGGAATATTTTGACTGAAACTCGTTAAATAAGTCCGTGTAAAGTGGAATAATATAAGTTTTAACGTAATTAGTTAAATTAGCTAAAGAAGACGCGTCGTAATCCCTATCATACACAAAACTACTTGCGTATTCGTAATAGTTGTCAAACCCCGAAAGCGTTGCAATTTGGCTGTAATTAGTTACCATATCGGCGTAAAGCAAGCCCGTTTGTTCGTTAAATTCTTCGTCAGACAACGCGTAATACTCGTCTAAAAGTTTGGTGTTTTCGCTTTCAAGTTCTGTAACCTTGCTAGGAGCGTTAAACATTAGATTAATTTCTTCTTCAGTCATACCAGCAAAAATTTGGGCTTTTAAAGGACTATCTGAATTATAAACCGTTTTAAATAGAGAAATGTATCCTTCGCGAGCTTTAGTAAAAGCGGTGGTTGCAAAGTTATAGTTATCTTCGTACTCGGTGTTTTCAAGGTCTGAAAAGTATAAAATTTGCGCAATATAACGTTGCTCGGCGATATAAGTAAAACCATTTATAATAGACGGGAGATATGCGTTTGCTTCAATCGCCGTTAAAGCGGTAGGAAGTTTTTGTTTGCCCGTTTCAATAGATTGGTTAAACGATTCAACTTCTTGCTCGGTAAGAGTAAAAACTAAAAACTCTTTAGGTTTACCACCTATTGAAATTTCGCAAGCGCAAAGTGAGTATAGCGTAACGCATAGCGTTAATATTGTTATTATTATTTTATTAAACGTTTTTTTCATATAAATAAGTATATAATTAGTTTACTTATTTGTCAAATTTTTATTACTCAAATAAAATAAACGTTTAGTGAAAATTATTGCTAAAAAAATTATATAAGTTTATCACATGGGGTAATTTGATAAACCGCAAACAAAAAAATTTTTGCATTGCTTTAAAAAAATAAAATAAGTGTGCCTATATTAATTGACAAAACACGATTAAATAATTAAAATTTATAAGGTAAAAGAATGTTACGCTTAAAATTATATTTTAAGTGCGTTTAGTTTTTATATAAAGGAGCAATTGGTATGGATTATCAAGGCACAATTTCAAGGGGCATTCGCGCTCCCATTATTCGTCAAGGTGACGATTTAGTTAAAATTACGGCAGACTGTGTTTGCAACGCTTCAAAAGAAGGTGGCTTTCCGCTTCAAGATAAAGACGTTGTAGCCGTAACCGAAGCAGTTTTAGCGCGCTCTCAAGGCAACTATGCAACAATCGACCATATTGCGGCGGACGTTAAAGAAAAATTTGGTGACGAAACGGTAGGTCTTATCTTTCCTATTTTTTCAAGAAATCGTTTTTCAATGGTTTTAAAAGGAATAGCCAAAGGCGTTAAAAAACTTATCGTTCAATTGTCGTATCCGTCTGACGAAGTAGGTAACAGTTTCGTAACGTACGAGCAACTTCTTGAAAAGAACGTTAACCCTTATACCGATGTTTTTACGGGTGAAGAATTCCATAAAATTTTTGGCGACGTTCGCCACACTTTCACGGGTGTAGACTATATTGAATTCTATGAAAAAACGGGTAATTGCCAAGTAATTTTAGCAAATAATCCTTGCGAAATTTTAAACCACACTAAATTCGTTATTAACGCTGATATTCATACTCGCGCTCGTACTAAAAAAGCGCTTTTGAAAGCAGGCGCAACTAAAGTAGTTAGTCTTGATGAAATTTTAACTAAATCAGTTAACGGAAGCGGTTTTAATGAAAAATACGGCGTGCTTGGTAGTAACCTTGCGACTGAATCAAGCGTTAAACTCTTCCCAAGAGACGCTCAAAAATTCGTTGACGATCTTGCTAAAGAACTCAAACTCCGCACGGGTAAAAATATTGAGTGTATGGTTTATGGCGACGGTGCTTTCAAAGACCCCGTTGGTGGTATTTGGGAACTTGCAGACCCTGTTGCATCTCCAGCGTATACTAAAGGCTTAGAAGGTAAACCAAACGAAATTAAACTTAAATACCTTGCTGATAACGACCTTGCTAACCTTTCTGGTGAAGACGCCGTTAACGCAATGAAAGAAATTATTAAGAACAAAGAGGCTGACCTTGTAGATAATATGAAGAGCCAAGGAACAACTCCTCGTCAACTTACCGACCTTCTCGCTTCTCTTGCCGACTTAACTAGCGGTAGTGGAGATAAGGGAACGCCAATTATATTGATACAAAACTATTTTAAAAACTTCTCAATGTAATTTTTAAAGGTCTATAAACGGCGTTATGCGTCGTTTCTATAAAATATTGTTGACCACGATGACCAACAAGGTCAATCGCGTCCAAAATATTTTATGAGCCTAGCCTAACTCGTAACTCTGCCTTTAAAAAGTACTACATTAAACTAATCAATTTTAAAAGCGTAGGTTTAGCCTACGCTTTTTTATGGTAAATTTAGTAATAAATTTTTTACTTGCGTTATTATAAATTAAATTTTTATTCCCGTAAAACACCTTGAATTATGTTTTTGTTTTTGATATAATACACTTACTTATAGTTATAGGTGAATATATGAACAGTGTAAATAAAACGTTATACATACCTTTGTACGGAAAATCATTCGTGAGTAAAAAAAGGTTATTTCTTAACGATAAAAAGGCAGAAGAAATTTGGGAGGCTGAGGGTTTTGCTCTTAAAGGAAAATCAAAGTCTAAATGGCTTGCTTACTATATGGGTATTAGGTCTGCCGTTTTTGACGAGTGGTTAAAATGTCAAATGGAAGAACTGCAAGATGCAGTCGTTATTCACGTTGGTTGCGGAATGGATAGTCGCATTATAAGAGTGGGAACTAAAAATCATAAGTGGTACGACGTGGATTTTTTAGAAGTTATTGAAGAAAGGAAACGTTACTATCTCGAATCAGATAACTATAAAATGATTGCAAGCGACGTAAGAGAAACAAATTGGCTCTCAAGCATTAAGGAAACAAAATCCGCCATAGTTGTTATGGAAGGCGTAAGTATGTACATGACAATTGAGGAAATGCAAAAATTAATTGATAGTTTATGTAATCATTTTGAAAAAGTTACGCTTTTAGTAGACTGCTATACTTTGTTTGCGGCAAAAATGTCAAAGTACAAAAATCCAATAAACGACGTAGGTGTTACTAAGGTTTACGGCGTAGATAATCCAAAAATTTATCAAAGTGAAACTTTTGTTTTTATTAAAGAACACGAAATGATACCCCAAAAATATATTGGCGAGTTAAAAGGATTTGAAAGGTTTATTTTTGCTAAACTTTATGCGGGTAGTCTTTCTAAAAAGTTATATCGTTTATTTGAATATAAAAAAATTAAATAGAAAACATCAAATCAACTTACAAAACACTATCGAAATCGGACATTTTTTTAAAAATATGTCCGATTTCGATAGTATCTTAATTATAAAAAATATAAATGATTAAACTAAACACTCAAAAACACTCAAAAATTAGCAAAAAATATAAAAGCGTGGAGTAAAACTGCAATAGCCATAGGGATTTTTAGAAACAATTAAAATGTTATAGTATTGCAGTGTTCAAGCGGTTAAAAAAACAAGAACTTAGACGTGAAAATCTAAGTTCTTTTTCTTTGCCAAAAATAGATATGGGTTTCCCATATGCTTTAAGTCAAAAGTGTGAGTTGTGGCAATTTTCTTTACCTGCTTCGATTTTGCGCCGTTTTGGGGCAAAAAACTGAGCGAAAAAAATAATCCAACTCTTTGCGAACCATCGGGGCTTGAACCATCGACAATGTCGCATGTTTGATATTTTTCTCTTCATCTGATATAATATATACAGAAAAATTTCGATTGCGGCATATAAAGCAAAATTGTTATGGTATTTTATACGATGTTCCTATAAAATATTAGATGAAATACTTTGATAGGAGGCATTTATGCTGATTACTGACAAAAATGAGCTTAGACGCTTTTATGCTGATCATCGAGTTTGGCAAGGAATTCCCGGAATTGTTTGCACTCCGCGGGGAAGAGAGTTTGTTTCTTTTTATTCAGGAAGCACTAAAGAAACTTACGGAAATTTTGTGGCACTTATTATGCGTGACAAAGGTCAGTCCTTCAGCGAACCTATTGCGGTTGCTGAAAAGCCCGGAAGTTACCGCTGCTTTGATCCTGTTCTTTGGCTCGATCCGTTGAGTAGACTTTGGTTTATATGGAATGTGATGCCGGGTGATCAGGTTATGGCGTCAATATGCAATAATCCCGATGCCGATGAGTTGAGTTGGGGTGATGAGTTTTGCATCGGACATGGAGTTATGATGAACAAGCCCGTTGTTCTTTCAAGCGGAGAATGGCTGTTTCCCATTGCAATATGGAAAACGGATATATATTATGAGTTCCGAAAAAGCGAGTTGCGTACAGACGATATAGCAGGATCATACGTTTATAAGACCGTAGACAACGGTAAAAGCTTCGTAAAAATGGGTTTTGCCGACATTCGTGACCGTACCTACGACGAGCATATGATACTGGAAATGGATAACGGCGCGTTGATGATGCTTGTAAGGACAAAATACGGCATTGGTTTAAGCTATTCCTATGATAGGGGAAAAACATGGAGTCGTGGTGAAAACAGCGGATTTGGAGGACCAAACTCGCGGTTTCATATTTGCCGTTTGCGTTCGGGAAGATTTCTTATGATAAATCACGTTAATTATGTGAAAAGAGATCATCTTACTGCACTGCTTTCCGAGGACGGAGGAAAAACATTTCCATATTCGCTCCTTTTGGATGAGAGAAACGAAGTGTCATATCCCGATGCTATGGAATGCGAGGACGGATATATCTATATTACCTATGACCGCGAGCGAGGTTGTTTCAAGAACTCTCTTGATGAAGCATACGCATGTAGCCGAGAGATATTGACTGCAAGAATTACGGAAGAGGATATTATTGCAGGTGACATAATAAGCGAGGGAAGCTATCTCAAGAAGGTGGCAAATAAGCTTGGAGTGCTTGCTCCGGATTCTCCTGATCCGTATTTGAAAAAAGCAACCCATGAGATTGTAAAAGAACTTCTTTTGCAGGACAAAGAAAGCATATTGAATGCAATCTTTGAGCAATATCCCGTCAATTGCACCAACACCATAGATTTTGATGTGCGAAAGTTGGATGAAATGATCGAATCCTTTGAAGTGTCCGATTGCAAGGATGAGAGACTTTTGGTCGATATTATATCCCTTTTGGAAAAAGCTTCGCCAAGAGAAGAGTCCAAGCAACATATCATTGATAGGGTGCAGAAATATATACAGTCAAATTTGATGCATGATGTATCTCTTTCCTCAATAGCAGAGCATATGAATGTCAGTAAATATTATCTGTCGCACTTATTCAAGTCGGTCACGGGAATTACAATCACAGAATTTCGTAATGAACTCAGGATTACAGCGGCGAAAAATTTGCTGATCCACTCGCAAAAAAGTATTGATGAGATAGCCGAGGAGATGGGCTTTTCCACGGCGGCGTATTTCACAGAGATATTTACCAGAGCGGAAAAGATACCACCGAGCAAATACAGAAAGTACCATCAGAGGACTTCCCAAGGGAAGAGGATATACGTTTCGGGGAAAAGGACGTTCAGAGAAGTTTATTCCATGCTTTTGGGAGAAGAAAATATCGTGTTGCTTGATGATGACACATGCTCCCGAATGATGGTTAGCGGAGCAATATTGGACAAACGAATTAATGATGCCTGTAATCGCAGAAAGTATGTTCTGGAAAAAATAGAAAGAGAAAGGGTCATTGCCATTGTTCGAGATGCGGAAAAGGAAAACTTTGTGGAGTCAATACAAGCCTTGTACGAGGGCGGTATTCGATTGGTAGAAATTACTTTTGACCGTTCGGGGAAGAAATCTACGCAAGAAACTGCTGATCTGATAAAAATGCTCGTAGAAAAATTTGGTGATGATATGTGCATTGGAGCCGGGACCGTGACACGAGCAGAGGAGGTGTTCGCCGCCTTTGAATCAGGGGCATCATATATTATTTCTCCCAATTGCGATCCCGATATCATTTTACTTACGCGCAAATTAGGGCTGGTGTCGATGCCTGCCGCTTATACGGCAACGGAGATAGCGGCTGCGATAAAATATGGCGCGGATTATGTTAAGATATTCCCGGCCGATCAAGTAAGTGAGGAATACGTGAAGGCGATTCGTGCTCCGCTTTCCGATGCAAAGCTTTTTGCGGTTGGCGGAGTAAACGCAGATAATGCAGGCAAATTTTTCGAGATGGGCTTTTGCGGAATAGGAGTCGGCTCTAATCTCTATGACAAAAAACTTATCAAAGAGAAAAAATTTGATGCACTACGTGTTCTTGCAAGCAAATATTCAAGATTGTCAAAATCCACAGATTAAAACAATGCTTTCAATTTGTGAGTTGTAATTTTGTCTTGTAATCACAACAAAAAAGACAAGATAGAAAACTGCAATAGACATAGGGATATTAATTCAAAATAAAAGTGTAGCCCACTATACTTCGCAACAAGCGAAATATGGTGGGCTTTTCTTATCCACAAAAATTAAAGATTTAAGTTATATTTTTAGCCTTGTGGCTAAAAGTGATATGCAAGTATCTTGCGTTATATTTTGACCTGCGGTCAAAGTTATATTATATTTGCCTATCTTTCACTACAAGTGAAAATATCACTTTGCGTTAGCAAAATATCACGCCGAAGGCATATCACTTGCCGTCAGGCAAATATAGTTGTGGCGTAACGATAAATTCCTATCGCTACGCCACTAATATCCACGCTCTTTTTTGTTAAAAATTTATAGGTAAAGTTTGCCGTTTTAGTCATTGTTATAATAAAAAACACCGCGAGCCCAACCCGTTTTTTCACCATTTTTAATAAGATTAACGTAAGCCCTTCTAATAGAAGAATCTTGAGGTAAATCGTCAGGATTACCATTATATTCAACGTCAAAAAATCTCCAAATTTCGCTGTAATTATCATAAAATCCGTTTTCTACTATGGTAAATCTATCCATAAATTTTCTTATGTTTGAAGTAGGTTTAAGCATTTCGGTATGCTTACTAAAAAGTAGCCACGATTTACAGTAAAATAAAACTTTTTCGTTAGTAAAATACTTATCTTTAAAAAACTCGTAAGCCTTTTTAAGAGATTTTTCGCACTCGTCGTAATCGAGCGGGGTTTGCGTTCTTGGAATGTGTAAATTTAAAAAAACAGTTTTGTCTTTAATTATATTAAACCCGTTTTCGTGGTAATCAAAATCAGCAACTTTCGGTTGAACTTGAAGTCTGCCAAATCCAAAAATTTCCATTTTGTATAACATGGTATGCCACGTTGTAAACGTTCCCCAAAACCCTTTTACAAGTTTACAATATCTTGCGTGAAAACTCACGTCTTTTACAGTTTCTAAGTAAATTTCTAAAGGATATCCGTTATTAACGTAATGTTTTTTTAGTGACTCGCTCATGCAAATATACATTATAGCAATTGCGGTGTACGGGTGAACGTTAGTTTTTTCAGCAAGTGCGCGTACGTCATTTAACAAAGCTTCAAAATCGCAAAGCATATTGTCATCGTACGTTTTTAAAACGCTATCAAAAACCTTTTTATTGGAGCTATCGCTAGTTAAAAGCAAATAGTTTTTTGTAAACTCTTGGCACGCGTCGTCTGGTAAATTACAGTAATTGCACCAAGACTTAATTTGATTAACCATTATCGTGCTCCTTATCAAGAATTTGTTTAATAACACTTCCTATATTTTTAGCCATATAATAAAATCCTAAGTCGTTAGGGTGGCAAGTGTCAACGAAAGCGTATTTTCTAATTTCGGCAGGAATAAGTTCGCTACCGCAAATAAAATAAACGTTTTTATCTCCGTTTTTAACGGCTGTGTCATAAGTATCTTTTATAACTTTAATGCGACGGTTAGCGGCTTTATCTGCATTTTTATCAAACCCGGTAACAGGCTCGCGCATAACGCCGTCAACTTCAATATAATCGCGGTCAACGTCTGGGCGAGAAACTAATATTATAGGCGTGGTAGGGTGTTTATCTCTTATTTTTTTATAAAGGGGATAATGAGTGTTTTGTAAATGTATATAATCTGGTGCGTTATGGTCGTAATCAATAACGAATATTGACGGCGACAAACTTGCAAGATAATCGCTCATTACTTCTTCGCCCTTAGCGTTTCCCGAAAAACCAAGATTTAAAACGTCGGTATTTAACTGCTCGGAAATAATATTTATATACGAGTTAGAACTTGTAGTAGCGCATCCGCCTTGTGTAATTGACGAGCCGTAAAAAAGTACGGGAATTTTATGTAAATAATCGCTTCCTTTTTCAATGTAACTACCTTTTTTAACACCTATGTACACTTCAAAAAGCCCGTTATATAACGGAGTGTAAATAGTAAGGTCGTGTTCGCCGTCGCCAATATATCTCATACCTTGAAAAGTGGCTACTTTATTTCCCCTTTGATTAAAAATATCATCACCAGTAGGGCAAACCATTCCGTGATATACCCCGTTTTCTTTAATAGAAAATCCCCATTGACCTGCAACACACATATTATTCATTACGCAGTTTGCTTCAACTTCGGCACGGATAACTAAGTATGGAGAATTAGTTTTGATTTTTATTCTACCGCCAGCACTATGGTACGATAAATTTTTAACGCCGTCACTTACGCTATCCGCTACGTTTTTTGGCATACGGCGATAAAGTTTTTCTTCTTCGCTGTAAGTTAGTCCGTAAATTGCACCGTCAATGTCACGAGCATTAATAAATTCAACTTCGTCGGCATTCATTTGTAATGCTTTAAAATTAGCATCATATCTTTCTATATTGTTCATAAGCACCTCTAAAAGTTTTATCTACTAAATTTTAACATAAATAAAAAATATATCAACAAGTATTTTAAAATAAGTTTGTTTTTTTTAACCTTTTTAAAATAACTTTGTTTTTGCAAAATTTTTATCACGTCTATAAAATTTCAAGAAAAGACATATTTTATATAAATATTTCCATTGAAACTTGCGTAATAGGTTGTATAATTGATATAACGAACTAAATACTTTCAAATCAGTTTAATTTTTTGTGTAATTATTATTGAACTTCATTATAAAAAGTTAACATTTTACAAGTTAAAAGTTTATATCGTTATAGAAAGTGTTTTAGTTTTAGTTTAAAATTTAATTATCAAATTAAGAGGTGAAAATTATGGCTAAATCAAGATATATAGGCGATTACCCAGTTATTGGTATTAGACCTACTATCGATGGTAGACGCGGACCGTTAAAAGTTCGTGAAAGTTTAGAAGTTCAAACAATGAATATGGCTAAATCCGCCGCCAAACTCATTGAAGAAAACTGTTTTTATTCTAATGGCGAGCCTGTTAGAGTTGTTGTTGCAGACACTACCATTGGTAGAGTTGCTGAAGCGGCTGCTTGTCAAGAAAAATTCCGTAAAAACGGCGTAGACATTACTTTAACCGTTACTCCGTGTTGGTGTTACGGTAGCGAAACAATGGATATGGACGTTAATACCATAAAAGCAGTATGGGGCTTTAACGGAACTGAAAGACCTGGCGCTGTATATCTTGCCGCTGTGCTTGCCGGTCACGCTCAAAAAGGATTGCCAGCCTTTGGTATTTACGGTCACGACGTTCAAGACCTTGACGACACGTCTATTCCAAACGACGTTGCCGAAAAGATATTGCGTTTTGCTCGTTGCGCCGTTGCTGTTAAAACTATGCGCGGTAAATCGTATCTTCAAATAGGTTCTATTTGTATGGGTATTGCAGGCTCTATAATTAACCCTGATTTCTTTGAAGAATACCTTGGTATGCGTGTTGAGTCCGTTGACGAAGTTGAAATAATTCGCCGAATGCAAAACGGCATTTACGATGAAGCCGAATATCAAAAAGCGTTAGCATGGGTAAAAGAGAAATGCAACGCCGACTTTGATAAAAACCCAATAGAACTTCAACGCTCACAAAATCAAAAAGAAAAAGACTGGGAATTTACTGTAAAAATGATGTGTATAATAAAAGACCTTATGAACGGTAACGATAATCTTCCTAAAGGCGCTGAAGAAGAAGTCGTTGGACATAACGCTATCGTTGCAGGTTTTCAAGGTCAACGTCAATGGACTGATTTTTATCCTAACTGTGATTTTCCTGAAAGTTTACTTAATTCTACTTTTGATTGGAACGGCGCGCGCGAGCCATACGTTTTAGCAACGGAAAACGATACTTTAAACGGCGTTTCAATGTTGTTTGGTAAACTTTTAACTGGTAGAGCGCAAATTTTTGCCGACGTTCGTACTTATTGGTCGGGTGATGCCGTTAAACGCGTAACGGGTTATGATATTGAAGGAAAAGCAAAAGAAGCGGACGGGTTTATCCATCTTATAAATTCTGGCGCGGCGTGTGTTGACGCTTCGGGCGCTATTACCGATGATGACGGTAACGCCGTTATGAAAAAGTGGTGGGAAGTTACTGATAAAGACGCTGATAAACTTATGTCGGTAACTACTTGGCCTTACGCCGATCTTGGTTATTTCCGTGGTGGCGGATATTCTTCACGCTTTGAAACTAAAGCCGAAATGCCCGTTACTATGATTCGTTTAAATATCGTTAAAGGCTTAGGCCCTGTAATGCAACTCGTTGAAGGTTGGACGGTTAATTTACCAAACAACGTTTCCGATGCGTTATGGAAACGCACCGACTACACTTGGCCTTGCACTTGGTTTGCTCCTAGAGTTACGGGCGAAGGCGCTTTTAAATCGGCGTATACCGTTATGAATAACTGGGGCGCTAATCATGGCGCAATTTGTTACGGTCATATAGGCGCGGATATTATTACCCTTTGCTCTATGCTTAGAATTCCTGTAAGCATGCATAACGTTAAAGAAGAAGATATTTATCGTCCTCATTGTTGGAATGCGTTTGGAATGGATAAAGAAGGTCAAGACTACCGCGCTTGCAGTACTTACGGACCTATGTATAAAGTTACAAAATAAAAATATCTATGATAAACAAAAATCCCCGTTTTAAGACGGGGTTTTTTAATACAAACGGAAAATGTTTTATTACTTTTTTTTAAATTTTATTGCAAGGCAAGGTTTAGTGTTTTATTATATAAATAGTAAAGGCAAAAGCCATTTAAGGAGTTATTATGAAAAAAATCACTACGGTAGAAGAGGGCGTTAAAGCGTTTTTTGCCTACCACAAAAAAGAAGTGCCAAGTTATTGTATATCTCAAGGCAAAAAGTACAAGACTATAACTTTTGACGGTAAAACTGTTCCGTTATTTAGTTATGAAGAACATCCTAAAATTAGGGGATTAATGGCAAAGCGTGAAATTTTAGGCTCACCGTGCGCGTTGACCATTTATTCGGTTGATAATACCACGCTTGACGAACTTTTATTTAGAGAACTTTCAGTTGCCGAATGTTGTTTTAATAGCGAAATTTGTACCGTTACTACTTTTGTTAACGGCAACAGTTTAACCGCTTTATGTAAAACTGAAAACGACGGAACTGTATACCTTACTTTAAACGCTGCTGATTTTGGTGATAAACACTTTAAACACGAGTATTTTACTACTGAGGGTATGATTTGTAACCGCGCTGTTGATACTGTTATAGAACAATACGGTATGAATATTTATACTAAAGACGGGTACGAGGCTATTACTGACAATCACCACGTTTTATACGGTTTAACGCCAGACGAAGTTAATGAAGTTATTTGTATTTACGGCGCTTTAACTACAAATACCGACGGGTTAGCAGATAAAGCAGAGCGTCTTTCAAAAATAGCCGACGTTGCTATTGCATCTTCAGGCAAAACTATTCGCAAAGGGGAGGACTTCTAGTATGGAAAGAGTAGAGCCAATTAAAATAGCGTTGCTTTCTTGTAACCACGGTCACGCCCGCGCGTATTACGGATTAATTCACGATCCACGTTTTAAAGTTTGTTGTTTTTCAGTAGCAAAAGGTTATAAAGATAGAATTTTTATAGACCGTTTAATAAATATTCCGTGCTATGACGACGATGAAAAGATGCTTGACGAACACCCTGAAGTTGAAGCGGTAGTTATGGCGAGCGCAAACTATCTTCACCCTATGCAATTTAAACTTTGTTTAGAGCGTAACATTCACATAATGTCAATGAAAGTTCCTACTCTTGACTTGCAAGCGTATGATGAAATTTTAAAACTTAAACAAAAAAGTAAAAGTATTGTTTTAGTAGAACTTGAAATGCATTATCACGCCGAAACAGAGCGCCTTAAAGAACTTATTCACGGCGGTAAAATAGGTAACGTAAAAACGTTTATTGCAACTAACACTTCACACAATCCAATGTGGTGGCTTCCATGGCATGGTATTCCAGAAGAAAGTTACGGCAAACGCGTTCCTATTAAACCGGGAAGCAATATCTTCCGTGGTGGCGCGCTTACAGACCATCCGCATATTTTTGATATGATGCGTTATATTTTAAACGATGAAGTTAGCGAAGTTTACGCCGAAACCGCTCCTAATATGCGTAAAGCGGAAGTTGAAGATTTTGCTTTCGTTACGGGCGTTACAAAAAAAGGCACGCTTTTCTCGTTAGACCCTTCTTACTCTCGCACGGAAAACCCTGCAAAAGTTATAAGCGACGGCTGGGAACAATATCCTAAACGCGTTGAAGTTAATATGTCCGCTTACGGCGATAAAGGTTACGTTATTGGCGACGTTTACGGCAACTGGATACATCATACCGGTTTGCCTAATCATAATTATACTTCTTTCCCTTGTGGACATCGCTATGGTAAACATAATATGATAGATAATTTCTACAACGCAATCCGTTTTGGTGAAGAACCTGCAATTACCCTTGAATATCACCGCAAAACTATTGAAATAGTTGACGCTGCATACCGCAGTATTTACGAAGGTAAACCAATTAAACTTAATTAATAATCATAAAAACCGTCCAATAGGGCGGTTTTTAAATTAAAAGGTAAAAATATATTAAGTAATTATACTGTGTTTTAAGTCTTCAATATCGTTTACCGTACTGACAATAATATGCGCGTCTTCACCATAAGTAAAATCGCGGTTATAGTTTTGCTTTTGAATATCAATAACTTCTTTGGCTCGTTCAGTTCTAGTATAGCGTATTTCAATATTGTTAGGTAAAGGTAGGCAAATAGGCTTAACGTTTTTTATTAAAGAAAGTTTAACGCCGTTATAAATTTCTTGTAAAAGCGCGTCGTTATTTTTAAATATTGCTAAATTCCTGCCAGTCGCTTTTTTAGTAACAATCGTTACCGTAGACGGCGAAAATTCTTTTACTTGACTAACAAAAACATCGTCGCCACACGCAAAAAGCGGGGCAATACCGTAGGTGGACGAGATTGACGCGTCAAGTTCAAACTCACCAACGTAATTATTGCCAATCTTGAAGTATTGTATGGTAGACGAATTGTATGTGTGGGCAAGTACTCCGTTTATACTTCCTTCTCTACTATGATACCCAATATATATAGCGCCCTTAAAATTATGAGTTTTGCAAAATTCAAAACGTTCGGTGCACGGCGCAACTACGTCAAGTTTTTGAGCGCGCCCGTCAATTTTAGAAAAATCTAAATTGTTTCCGCCCCCGTGATTATCCCAAACGAAAACTTTAGTCGCTCCGCCGTCAAATAACGCGTTAATCGTGGCGTTTATTTCTAAAACGGCTTGGTTTATTGCCTTAACGTATTCGCTAGTATTTTTTGAAAGACCTGAATACGGCTCGCCAACAACGTTATTAACGCCTTCAAGGTCTACTGCTATTAAGTACTCCATAATTCCTCGCAAAAGTTTATTGACTAAATTTTACTTTAACTAAAGAAAAAAGTCAATATAGCAATTAATTATTTAAGACCTAAAATTTCGTCTGACGAAACGTCTAAAATTTCGCAGATGTTAGCAAACGTATCAAGCGACGGATATTTGTTAAGTCGCATATATTTGCTAACTGTAGATGGGTTAACACCAAGTTTTTGTGCCAGTTCTTTTTGAGATACGTTGCTATACGTTATAGCTTCACGCAATCTTTTTTGTATATCATCAATCCTTATCATAATTTAATAGTAGCACATTGTGCCATTTACGCTTGACAAAAGGCACATTGTGCAATTAAAATTATATGTAAAAATAATTTTAATATACAAAGGTTGGAAAGTATGAATAATTTAAGTAGAATAAGTAACCAAAATAACTATCAACAAGTTGAAGTTCAAAACGAGTTTAATAATTTTTTAGATTTGTCTATATTAAAATGGGCTGAAAGCACTTACAAAAAAATTAAACGAGAAGTTCAAAAACTAAGAAGTTGTGAGGATATAACGGTAAAAAAAGTAATTAAAAAGCATAAAGTAAGCAATTATACCGCTAAAAACGTTTTACTTGCAAATAAACTTCGCGATCTAGATATTGAACTTCGTGACGGCGGAATGAATATGTATTGGAGTGGAGAACTTAAACTTTCGTTTGTCGCTAAAACTTCGTATTATAGCAAAAATACGTTGCACTACAAAGAGTATTTTTTAGAAGTTTCATTGTCAAGCATAATTAAAAATTTCGTAGAAAAAGTAGGCTATTTATGTCGTGAAGACGGTATATCAATAAGTGTTATAGTAGACGTTTTCGACGGCTCGGGATTAAGAAAAAATTTAACTTTCGATGCGCTAGATAAAAAATTTACGTTTACTTCAGATAGTGATTTCGTTTTAAAACTAAACGGTATTTATTTAACGTATAAAATAAAACTTTAAAAGTAAATAAATACGCTAAAAAATAAGAAAAAAGTATTGAATAAATTGAGTATATGTGGTAAAATTTATTGTATAAAAACGTATTGTAAATTAGCAAACGACTTTTATGGTGGAGAATTTATATGAATATACAAATGTTTAATTTATGGTATTTCGTATTTATAATTATATCGGTAGGCGGATTTTTCGGACTGTATTTTTTGTTAAAGAATAAAAATAAAACTACCGTTAAAATAGTTTTAATTTCGCTTATGGCGTTTGCGTTAATTTTACATTTTCTAAAAGGTTTATTTCCTCCGTATTCGCTCGATTATGATAGACATTTAAGGGATTCTTGGTTTATAAATATTTGTGGAGCGAATATAGCGTTATTTCCGTTTATGCTAATTAGTAAAAACAAACACGTTAAAGACTATATGTTTTTTATAGGCGTGCTTAGTGGGTTAATTGCAATATGCTATCCTATAGATCCTATTTTAAAAGAAAATCAAGCGGCAGAGTGGATTGACGTTTTAAGATTTTATCTTCACCACAACTTGCTTTGGTATGTCCCTCTATTAATGGTCGTACTAAAAATACATAAAATTGAATATCGCAGGGTATGGGCAACTCCCGTTATCTTTTTATGCGTAATGTTATTTATTATGCTTAATCAAGTTTTTCAAAGCGAACTCGGTTTTATAGGGCTTCGTGGGGACGATATTCACGCTATACCATACGTTAATAACTCGTTAATTTGGGGGCCTGATGGTAGCATTTCTAAACTAATTGATTGGGCTTGTCCTCAATTTTTTAAAACTATTCCTGTTGGACCTAACGCTGGCGAAACGAAGTATTGGCCGTGGTTTTGGCTTGTAGTTCCGTGCTTTGTAATACTTATACCGGTATGTTTTTTAATATCGTTAATTTTTGATTATAAACAATTTAAAGAAGATTTTATTAGTTTAAAAACTAAAATTTTAAACTTGAAAATATTTAACAAAACTGATAAAAATATTGAAAAAACAAAATATTAATTTGCGAGGTGCGTTATGACTTTTTCTGAGTGGCTTTTTGATGATTTTAATAATCCGCCGATACAAGGACAATGGAAACTATTGCATATTCTTACAATGCTAATATCTATTGCTTTCATTTTTGCATTTTACTATATTGTTAAGTACTCAAAAAATAAAGAAAAAACAAGAAAAATAATTCTATTTACGCTTGTAAGTTTAATATTGCTATTTGAAATTGTAAGTAGAGTGGTATATATTATAAAAAAATATTCTTTCAACTCTATTGAAATGGTAAATCATTCTCTTGTTTGGATTCTTTTACCAAAACCTTGGTGCGCTATTTCGTGCTGGGCGCTTATGGCTTCGGTATTAGTTAATAAAAAATTCTTTTATAACTACGCAAGTTTATCGGCGTTGTTATGTTCTGTAATTTTCTTTATTTATCCGGGCGTTGGTTTTAATAACGAGTATATTTTGTTTAGTAATTTGTATTCGATTGTAACGCACGCGTTGCTTTTAACAACGTCTATTACTCTAATTACGTTAAAGTTTACCGAGTTCAAGTACGAAAACTTTTATAAACTAGCAATTTGTTTTGTTTTAACTTACGTTTACGGTATTTTACAAATATACGTTTTACAAATTCACCACGATCCAATGTATTTTATGCCTAACGGCGATATTCAAGCAGGCATTTTACAAATAAGTTACGGATTATATTTGTTTGCGTACATATTACTTATTATTATATACGTTAACGCGTTCTATCTTATTCAAGATAAAACTACCGTTAAAAATTTCTTCAATAAAGTATTAAAAAAATAAAACTAAGGTGTGCGGTGATATGAAAAACGTATTTAGTAACGGTAAATATATAAAACCTATCGAGCAGTATAAAGAGTTTTCTTTATATCAACCGTTACCGTTATTTAGAAAAGAATTTGAAATAAATAACAAGGTAAATAATGCAATAATTACTGTGCAAAGTCCAGGTTTTGCCTGCTATTATATAAATGGACAACCTATTACGAGCGACCTTTTTATTTCTCCGCTTAGCAACTATTCAAAACTTTTATGGTATAACGTTTACGACGTCACTTCTCTACTTAAAATTGGTAAAAATACGATAGGCGTTATTTTAGGTAACGGACTTTATAACGAGTCGTTCATAACTACTTGGGACTATCATTTATCGCCTTGGCGCGACAGTCCTACCTTTTGTTTAAATTTACGCGTTGATGGTAAAGACGTTGTTTGTAGTGACCAAACTTGGAAGTACAGCATTGAAAATTCGCCTATCATATATAGTCATTTGCGTAGTGGCGAGTATTTTGACGCACGCAAAAAAGATGATAGTTGGTTATATAGCGGTTATAACGACAATGCTTGGAAAACTCCTATAATAAAAGATATTTCAAGTGAAGTTATTTTTAAGCAAACTATGTGCCAACCAGTTAGAGAAGTTGAGTGTATAACGCCTATACGCATTGAAAAAAATAAAAGCGGATATATGGTTGACTTTGGTAAGAATATGTCGGGATACGCAGAGTTCACCATTCAAGAAAAGCGCGACACTCAAATAACTTTCAAATACTGTGAAGAAATTGACGATAATTTAGAGGCTAAGTTTAAATACGTTTTTTACGGCGATTATGAAAGTAGAAATAAAGGCAAACCCGACGTAAACGAGTTTGGTATTGATAAATATCAAGAAGTGTTTTACAAGCAATCGCCTTTCCATACAAATAAAATGATAGCCTCAGGTGGCGTTGATACGTTTAAGCCTAAGTTTTCATATCACGGTTATAGATACGTTTGTATAGAAGGGTTAACTAAAAAGCCTAATCTTAGCGACGTAAAAGGCTATTTTGTACATCAAGACGTTGAGCGCACCGCCAACTTTGAATGTGGAGATAATTTACTTAATTATATTTATACTGCGGGTATTAGGTCAACGTATTCTAATATGTTTTGGTCGCTTACAGACTGTCCAACGCGTGAAAAATTTGGTTGGACTAACGACGCTGCCGCTACTTGCGAACAAATTTTAATAAATTTTAACGTAAAACCACTTTTTGAAAAATGGTTTGAAGACTTAAAAATTGATATGCGTAGCGACGGTTCGTTACCGGGCATTATTCCGTCAAACGGTTGGGGTGACGATTGGGGGCCTGTTTGCGATAACTTACTTTTTGAACTTCCGTACCGCACCTACGTTTATACGGGCGATGATAGCGCGTTAATTAACGCAACTGACTGTTTTGAAAAATACGTTGAGTTTTTATGGAATAAAAAACTTCAAAATCACGAGTTTATTTTAGGGGATTGGACGGGTAACGGCAGTAGCGAACTAACACCGAAAGAATTTGTAAGAGATTTCTTTTTGATAAAGGCGTTAAGGGTTACCATACTTGCTTTAAAACTTAAAAATAAAGATTATAAAAAATATCAAGATAAACTAGACATTATTCAAAAAGAATTTATTAATACTTATAACGATAAAGACGGGTATAGTAAAGTCGTATCGCAAACGGCGCTTGCAATGCTTATTGAAGGAAAGTTGTGTAGCGATAGAGATAAGGTTATAAAACAACTTATATCCACCGTTGAAAAGGATGAGTTTAAACTTACTTGCGGTATGGTTGGCGTTCAATATTTGTACGATGCTTTAACAAACTGTGGCAAGCCTGATTACGTTTATAAAATTATTACTCAAAGCGAGCCTGGGTATAAAACTTGGTTTGAAAACGGAGCAACTACTTTGTGGGAATGTTGGGACGGGGTTGAAAAAGGCTCTCACAATCACCACATGTTTTCAAACGTTTTAGCATGGTTTTTCAAATCGTTGCTTGGTATTAATATTGAAAACAATAAAATTACGTTTAAAAACGTCGAGTTAAAGCCTTGTTTTATAAAAGAAATTAAGTATGTAAAGGGGTATATTGACACCCCATATGGCAAAATTAGTAGCGAGTGGAATTATAATGGTAGTCAGTTTGAATACCAAGTAAATATTCCAAGCGGAATAAACGTAACGTATAAAAACAAACCGCTTAAAGCGGGATTAAATAAATTTATTATAGGGGATTAATTATGAAAACTATTAAAGACAAGTATATTGTTGTAGGCGCAGATTTTGCAGGATTTCCACTTAAAGAAGTCGTTGTAAAACACCTTGAAGAAAAGGGTTGGAAAATTACCGACCTTGGCGTTACTAAAGATAGCGATCCAAACGATACTGAAAATATGTTTCACCGTGTTGGATTAAGAGTTGGCGCGCAAATTTCAGAAGGGAATTTTGAAAGAGCGTTACTATTTTGCGGTACGGGTATGGGTATACATATTGCTGCATCTAAATGTCCGCACGTTCACGCAGGCGTAGTTGAAAGCGTTCCGGCGGCGTTACGCGCAATAACTGGTAACGGTGTAAACGTTCTTGCAATGGGCGCTTTCTACGTTGCTCCTGCAATGGCTTGCGATATCGTTGACGCATATCTTGGCGCTGAACTTGGCTCTGGTTACGAGTGGTGGAAAAACTTCTACGAATTCCATAAACTTGCTATTGACGAACTTGAAGTTTTCAATTACGAAGAATACAAGAAAAACGGATTTAAAATGGAACACTTAGCAGACTATCCGTTAAAACTTGAGAAAAAACCTCAATAAAAAATAAATGAGAATGCACCTTAGAAGTTGAACGCTTTTAATAGGTGCATTTTTATTTTAAAAAAATAGTAAACTTTTCAAAGCGGAAAAATTGCTACCGCAATTTGCTCCCCCAATCAAGTCCTGTTACGTTTACGCGTTCAGTAAATAAAAAACAAGCCACAAGGCTTGCTTTTTTATTTGGTGCGTCAAGGCATTTTAAATTTGAACCTTTAAAATTTTCAAATGTTATTGCGATATGGGTATATTTATAAAAAATAGATATTAAAAACGGCAGATTTTTTAATCTGCCGTTCTTCCTTATCAACTTTTTGCGTTAATGCCCGCAATCTCACTTTTGATAAATATGCACCCATTCCGCTTTTCTGTCGTTTGCGATACAATTGCCTATTTGGTTTTTTATTTTTTCGGCAAACAGGCAAGGGGGATGAACGCTCGCCTGTTTGCTGATTTTTGATTTTATAATTTGTACCAATAATAGTTGTAGTAAGTTGACTTGAAATAGGTTGCATTGCTTGACGATGAAGTCACACTAGTGCTTGTTCCGTTGGTTTTGTTATTCCAATCAGTGTTACTTGTCGTGCGATACCAAGTCGAAGTATCTCTAAAAATAAGACTCGTTAACTTGCTACAGTTATAGAAGGCATAAGAACCAATACTCGTTACGCCAGTACCTATTGTTGCGCTTGTTAAGTTATCACAATAAGCGAACGCATAATCACCTATACTTGTTACGCTGTTTGGTACTACTACGCTTGTAAGAGAGTTGCAATTATAGAACGCACGTCCTCCTATACTTGTTACGCTGTTTGGTATTTCTATGCTTGTAAGTGAGTTGCAATTATAGAACGCACGTCCTCCTATACTTGTTACGCTATCTCCAATTACTATGCTTGTTAATGAGGCGCAACCAAAGAATGCATAAGCATTTATTTTAGTTGCAGTTGTTATATTTGCTTCTGTTACTAACTCATTATTTATATATAAATTTTTAGCGTAACATAATGGGTTGGAATAATTATTAAACTCTATTTGAACCCACTCATCTATTGTACCATTATAATATACGCTTGTTAATGAGTTGCAAGAATAGAACGCATTATCACCTATACTTGTTACGCTATCTGGTATTACTATGCTTGTAAGTGAGTCGCAATAATAGAACGCATAAGCATTTATTTTTGTTATATAGGTTGGTAGAACTAATTTAGTTTCAGTACCATTATAACCGACTAAAACCTTTTCATTTCCTTCGGTATAAATAATATAGCCGTTATCAATATTTAATTGACTTTCAGTTATTCCACTATCACTATTATATATCGCTAAAGCATAATAGCCTAAATAACCGTTACTAGTAGATTTTGTTATAGTTATATGGCTTGATTTATTTATTACTTCTACTAACTTATAGCAGCCATAGAACGCAGAAGAACCTATACTTGTTACGCTATCTGGTATTTCTACGCTTGTAAGTGAGGTGCAACCAGAGAACGCACCATTACCTATACTTGTTACGCTATTTGGTATTTCTATGCTTGTGAGCGAATTGCAACCA
>CALDOZ010000028.1 GCA_937912025.1 uncultured Clostridia bacterium
AATCTCAGCGTTTCACCTTCGCGAGCCTTGTCTTGCTTGTTTCTATCCCTTTAAAACCGCACATTATTAAACTAATCAAATTCCATAAAAGCAGGGCAAATCCCTGCTTTTCAAATATAAAAAGGTAAAAATTATGAAAAAACTTGTAGTTGCATCAAACAATAAAGGTAAAATTAAAGAAATTAAAGCCATTTTAGGTGGTGTTTACGACGTTGTTACCATGGGTGAACTCGGTTATAACGAAGACGTTGAAGAAAACGGAACAACTTTTTTTGAAAATGCTTTAATTAAAGCAAAAACCGTTTGTATGGCGTTAAATATGGACGCTCTTGCCGATGACAGCGGTCTTTGTGTTGATGCTTTAAACGGCGCGCCCGGCGTGTATAGCGCAAGATATTCAGGCGGGCACGGTAACGATAAAGATAATAACGCTTTACTTCTTAAAAATCTTGACGGCGCTAGTGATAGGTCGGCAAAATTCTGTTCAAGCGTTGTTTTGTATAAAACGGACGGAACGTATATTGAAGGTTACGGTGAAACGTTAGGAACTATACTTTTTAGTGAAGAAGGTCAAAACGGGTTTGGTTACGATCCTTTATTTTATAGTAAAGACCTTAACAAGTCGTTTGGCTTAGCCACCGCTGAAGAAAAAAACGCCGTATCTCACCGTTATCGCGCGCTTTGTAATCTTTTTGATAAAATAGGAAAGTAAAATGGGTTTAGTTAAAATAGTCGTTGTGTCTGATACGCACGGCAACGTAAAAGCCTTAGAACAACTTCGTCAAATATTTATAGATAGCGATTATATCGTTCATCTTGGCGACGGCGCGCGTGACATGAAAGATTTTTATTTAGAGTTTGGTAATAAAATTTATCAAGTGGACGGTAATTGCGACGTATTTGCTTCATCGCTTAAAGAGTTTATATTAGAAATAGGAAAGGTTAAAATCTTGCTTACTCACGGCGATTTGTTCGGTGTTAAAACGGGGAGAGAACGTCTTATAAATTACGCAATGAAAAAGGGTTGCAACGCCGTTTTTTACGGGCATACTCATAATCAAGAAATTTCGTTAATTGACGGAATAACCGTAGTTAACCCGGGTACGCTTTCTTATTTCGCAAGCGAAAAAACTTTTGCTTACGTTGTAATTAACGGTGAGAAAATTGTAGCAACCATAAATAAAACTACCGTAAAGCAATAATATTTTGGCTTAAATGTAGTTAAACAACACTCTTTTTATAGTAAAATTACAAAAAACACGCTCGCATTTTTAAATGATAAAAAAATTTTAAAAATGGGTTAAAAATGTTTGACAATAAAGTTTTGATTTGTTATAATCGTTAAGCATTGTAAAAGAAGTGCGGGTGTAGTTCAATGGTAGAACCCCAGCCTTCCAAGCTGGTTGCGTGGGTCCGATTCCCATCACCCGCTCCATTTCTTAAAACGTGGTTTTTACAGCGTGGAAAGATATGCGCCAGTAGCTCAGCTGGATAGAGCACCGCCCTTCTAAGGCGGGTGTCAGGAGTTCGAGTCTCTTCTGGCGCGCCATTTAGCTAAATGGCGAGAGTAGCTCAATTGGTTAGAGCGCCAGATTGTGGTCCTGGAGGTCGTGGGTTCGATTCCCATCTCTCGCCCCATTAAATTATTGGGGTGTCGCCAAGCGGTAAGGCACCGGATTTTGATTCCGGTATTCGTAGGTTCAAATCCTGCCACCCCAGCCAATTTAATAAACGTGCACAATATGGTCCACTAGCTCAGGTGGTAGAGCACTTGACTTTTAATCAAGTTGTCCGGAGTTCGAGTCTCCGGTGGATCACCAAATGCGCCTTTAGCTCAGTTGGTAGAGCAACTGACTCTTAATCAGTGGGTCCAGAGTTCGAGTCTCTGAAGGCGCACCAGGTTAAGTGCAGTAAGAAAGTGAAGTTCGTTTTTTGACGGACTTTATTTTTTTTAAAGGGGTAAGGTTCTTCGCTAATTTTTAGCGGTAACTAACGCCATACTCACGGCGTAATACATTGGTAAAGCCCTTGTAAATACAGCAAGTATTAACTGCGGGCGTTTACCTTCGTCTTACTTGTGATTAAAGCGTTATTTGGCGCGCGAAAAATTATCTCATCACCTTTATTTACTTCGCAATACTTTCTTGTACCTAGCTAAGCTCGTAACTCTGCCTTTAAAAACGCACTACATTTAAGTTGGGGTAGCGAATTTCATACGGGCATTTGCCTTGATTTGCTTGCATTTAAACCGTTATATAAAAGTAAAAAATTTGCTCATCAACTTTATTTACGTCGCAATACAGCGTTTTTGCTTTATTGGTTTGACCTAAGCAACCAAAAAGATCAATTGCGATAAAAATTTTTTAGGAACTATTAAATAAAAACGTAAAACACTATCGAAATCGGACATGTTTTTAAAAAAGTGTCCGTGTACGATAGTGTTTTTATAATAAAAACTAGTAATAGCAATAAAAAACTCAGAAAATATACCTTAAAGATAAGAAAAAATCAATATAAAAAGGAGTGTATAACAAAAAACACTCCTTTATGTTTATTTAAATTTTATTATCGTTTAAACTTGGCAATTTATCTTCTTTTTTAATATTCATCATTACAACGCCAACTATAACTGTAATCATTCCTATAATTGATAAAGCAGACGGAACTTCGCTAAACACTATCAAACCAAGAATGGTTGCCGACACAATTTCTATGCAAGAAATTATAGATGCTTTTCCGTTTTCAACGCCTTTTAAGCCAAGAGTATAAAAAATATACGGTAGCGCCGTTGAGATAATTCCAACGCCTAAGCAGTTTAAGAAATCTATTTTACCACTAACTAAGTTTTCAGCAAACGTTTGATATGGTAAAAACACGAGTGAGCCTACAAACATAAATATAAACGAATAACTTACAATCGTTTCGGTAGAATAGTTTTTATTTATAGCAAATCTTGAAAATATGCTATACGATGCGTATGTTAAGCCAGACCCTAAACCTAATAATACAACTTCAAACGGAGCAGAAAGACCACCGTCAGTATAGCAACATAGAATGCAACCAACGAAAGTAATTATAAGGCACATAATTTTTAAAAAGGTCAACTTTTCCTTGAAAAAAATGCGTGAAAATACTGCAACGAATATTGGAGCGGTGTACATCATAACACACGCAAATGCCATTGACGATAGTTCAATCGTGGTAAAATAAGTAAAACTTGTTCCTAAAATTCCAACAATGCCAGTTCCTATAAATACCCAACAATCTTTAAGACGTATTTTAAGAGCGTTGCGATTTATTATTAGCATTAAAACGGTTATAGCAATCGCTGAAAATAATGCGCGAATAAAAACAATTTCGGGCATTGAAATACCGCTACTTTCAAATCCGCGAACGAATATTCCAGACGTTCCCCACAAGCACCCCGCTAAAAACACGAAAATAGGGTAAATATGTTTTTTAATAGCTCCTATCATGACGAAGCAATCTCCTTAATAACTTCGCCCGACGCAATTATTCCCATTACCGACGGAACGAATGAAACACTAAACGGGGCAATTCTCGTACCTTTTGTTTCTGTGTAATTTAAAAGACTTTCTTCAGTAATTTTTATAGGTTCTTCTTCGCTATAAACTACTTTTAAACCGTCTATTCCGTTTTCTTTTAAAACTTTGCGCATTGCTTTACAAAGTGGGCAAACTTTAGTTTTTGAAATGTCGGCAATTTTAAATTGAGTTGCATCTAACTTATTGCCAGCGCCCATACAACTTATAATTTTTACACCGTGCGCCTTTGCGTTCTTTATTATAGCAAGTTTTCCAGAAATTGTATCAATAGCATCAATAATATAGTCAAACTTAGCGTAATCAATATCGCTTTCTTTCCCGTCAAGAATAAATTCGTTTACCGTATAAACTTTAATTTTAGAATTTATTTCTAACGCGCGCTTTTTAGCAACGTCCGTTTTTAACTCGCCAACGGTACTTTCAGTTGCGTATAACTGCCTATTTAAATTAGATTCGCTATACCTATCGTTATCAACTAAGGTAAGAGTGCCAATCCCAGCGCGCACAAGCGATTCAACTGCGTAACTGCCAACTCCGCCAAGACCAAATACGGCAACGTGGGCGTTATTAAGTTTTAATTGCCCCGCTTCGCCAAAGATTGGGAGTGAGCGAATATATCGATTATCCATTTTTTCTAATCTCGTCAATAAGTTTTGGTAATACAAACTCAAAATTAACGCCGTACTTTATTGAATTTTTATCATTTGCGGTAATTTCAATGCATTCAGCGGTAAAATTTGCCGCTATCTTTAATGCTGTTAAAGTAGTATAACCCCTCATAAGACCGCCAACGAAAGCGCTTGAGAAAATATCGCCCGTGCCGTGATAGGAAGCGTCTATGCGTTTATGGTAGTATTCAAAAAACTCACCCGTTTCGCTATCGTAGCCCATAACGCCCGTTTCGCCTTCTTTAAAACTAACTCCCGTAAGAATGGTTTTTTTAGCGCCAAGGTTTGCTAAACTTACTAAAATATCCTTAATATAATCGCGAGAATAACCGCTTGCAACGTACTCTTTATCAAGCATAAAACACGCTTCCGTTAGGTTAGGTACGATAACGTCAGCCATACCGCAAAGCGTTGCCATATTATGAGCAAAATCAACGGTAAAACCTTTATAAAGTTTGCCGTTATCAGCCATAACGGGGTCAACTACCGTAATAGTGTTAGAAGTTTTTAAACTCTTAAAATAATCTTTTACAATGTCAAGTTGTTCAAAACTGCCAAGATATCCCGTATAAATAGCGTCAAACTCAAACCCTTCTTTTTGCCAATGTTCTTTTATAGGAAGCATATCGCTCGTAAGGTCACGGAAGGTAAAGCCGTTAAACATTGTGTGGGTTGATAAAACGGCAGTAGGAATAACGCACGTTTCAACACCATATGCTGAAATTATTGGCAAAGCAACGGTAAGCGAGCATTTGCCAAGGCAAGAAATATCTTGAATAGTAACAACTCTTTTCATAAAATCTCTCCTTAAAAGTTTTTTTTATTTTAGCATAAGCAATATGTTGCTTGCAAGTAATTACAGTTGTTTTTAGGTGAAAATTTAATAAATTTTTCAACTTAAATAGTAGCAGTTTTAAAAGTTATCAACACAACTTATCAACAATGTTGAAAAGTTTATAAGATATTGAACGCAACTTGACTAAATGCCTAATTAAAATAGAGAAAAATTTAATTTTTGGGGAGCATTTCAGTTTGCTATGTTTTTTGCTTAATGTCATAAAATAAAAATTGCAAAAAGCGCAATAATTATATGCATTAATTGCTGTTTATAATAAAAAATATGGTGGTATACTTAAATTGTTAGTAAATATCATTTGGAGAGAAAATTTTATGCAAACTTTTTCCGATAAAGTTAGATGGATAGGTATAGGTGAAGGTAGGCGCAAAGTCGAACAAACGAGTGCCGCTATTCAACTTCGTAAGCAGTTTACTTATACAAAAAATGGTAGGGCAGAGTGTCTAATTTGTGGATTAGGCGCTTACGTCTTGTATATAAACGGTAAAAAAGTAGGAAACGATGTTTTATCTCCTGCTTTTACAGCCTATGATATGCGCGCTCTTTACGTTAGGTATGACGTTAGTGAATATCTTTTGGATGGACAAAACGTTATTGCAATAAAATTAGGTAATGGGTTTTATAATCAAACGGTTGCAGATAGTTGGGATTTTTATACCGTACCGTGGAGAAATTCGCCTAGATTATTTTTTGAAATTTTTGACGGGAAAGGTAGCGTAGTCTGTTCAGATACTACTTGGAAGGTGTCTAATAACGGAGCAACCGTACATAACTGTATAAGAGAAGGGGAGAGTTTTGACGCGCGTAAGGAAGATGGTTGGGAAAAACTTGGTTATGATGATACTGCGTGGAAAAACGCCGTATTAGTTCGTGGACCTGGTGGAGAACTTGTTGAGCAAATCATGCCTTTAATACGCGAATTTGAAACGTTTTCTCCGATTAATATTTGGAAAAGTAAAAGTGGGTGGGTGTTAGATTTTGGTCAGAATATTGCAGGCTACGTTGGATTAAAATTGAGCGAAAGCGAGGGCACTACCATTACGTTGCGTTATGCTGAAAAAATAAAAGACGGGGAACTTGACCGTACAAGTAACAGTCAGTACGTTAATGAAGAAACGTATCAAACTGACCATTATACGTTTAGAGGGGATAGCGTTGAAAGTTGGAAACCTCAGTTTGTTTACCACGGATTTAGGTACGTCGAAGTTAATGGTTTAAGTAAAAAGCCTAAAGCGGAAGAGTTTACTGCATATTTTATTCATACCGATTTAAAAAAGAAAGGAGATTTTGTTTGTTCAAGCGAACTCTTAAATTGGATTTACAAAGCAGGTATTTACTCTTTTTTGTGTAATTATCACGGATTTCCTACCGATTGTCCACACCGTGAAAAGAATGGTTGGACGGGGGACGCCGTACTTTCTTGTCATTATGCAACGCTGTTTTTCGATATGAAAGAATCGTATAAAAAGTGGCTTATTGATATAATAGACACGCAAAGAAAGAATGGTCAAATTTGCGCTATAGCTCCTACATCCGGCGCAGAATATAATTGGGGTACAGGCCCTGCGTGGGACTGCGCATTATTTACAATTCCTTATGCCGTATACGTTGAAACGGGAGATTATGAATGTATAAGTACAGTTTATGATGCGTGCAAAAAATACGTCGATTATGCGCGTATGTTTGAAACGGATGGTACGGTATGTTATGGGTTAAGTGATTGGTGTGCGCCTAGTGAATACAGTAGTGAAATAATGAGCAATCGTTTTTCAGATACTTGCTATTACTATTCAATGCTAGATACTTTATCAAAAATGGCTGACGTGTTACAAAAAAAAGAAGACTGTCAGCATTATAGGAAAAAATCACAAGAGATAAAGAAATCAATTATCAGCCACTATATTTACGGTGATAACGTTGATAATAATAGTCAAGGCGCGCTTGCAACGGCTCTTTACTTTAAAATTGTTTGTGGCAAGCAAGCTCAAATGATTGCTGAAAAACTTGCTCAAAAGGTGCAAAAAGATGAGTATAAGTTTAAAGTTGGTATTTTGGGAATAAAATCATTACTAAATGCATTAAGCGAGTATGGTTATACAAATATTGCATTTAAAATGGTTAATCGATACGATTATCCGTCTTATGGTTATTGGAAAAATATGGGCTTCACTACTTTAGGAGAGTGTTGGGATTGTAGTCATTCAAACAATCATCATATGTATGGAGACGTACTTAATTGGATGGCAAGAAACGTTGCTGGAATTCAAAACACATCTATTTGTTATAAAAATTGTGAAATAAAACCATATTTATTTGACGAAAACTGTTCTGCTTGTGCATATACTACGCTTCCTAGCGGAGAACTTAAAGTTAAGTGGGAAAAATTAGGGTGTAACTTTAATGCAAGTATTTTAATTCCAAAAAACGTAAACGCGACTCTAATTGTATGCGAAAAACGTTACGAGTTAAAAACAGGGCAAAACGAAATAATAATCAATTTAAGCAAGTGAAAGAAAACTATTAACAAATAGTTTTTCATAATAAAAATTTAAAGATAAAAACAATAAAAGGCGTATTAATTGAATTGCACTTTTTAGGGTGCGCTACATAATTCATACGCCTTTTAAGTTTTAAATTTTTTCAATTATTAAGCCAACGCCTTTATTGTACTTTGTTCCGTCTTCATCATAATAAATGGTGTAAGATTGTTTTTTAAAGGTTACGTTTGTTACTTTAAACCACTTCCAAATACCTTTAATGCGCGGATTAACCGTTAAAGTTTGAGCATTTACGTCAATACCTATAAGCCCACGCATTACAAGGTCAATAAACGTTGAGTGGTTATAATCTTTTCCGCGCTCGTATCCACCTTTTTTTTTAGGCCAGCCTAAATTTTTTAAAATTTCACGCGAAGTCCAAACGCGGTTATCAGGATGCATTACTTCATCAATCCAATTAACAATGTTGCCGTCTTTTTCAATATAGTGCATATTGGCGTATTGTTTAATAAAATTGTAAAGGTCATAGTTTGAAATAACGTTTTGCTCGTAGTTATTAAGCAAAGAAATTACGCCGTTTATCGTTTGCGACGTCGCATACGGCCAAACGTAGCCGTTCCACAAACACTCGTGCGGAAAAGTGTAAAGATAGCGTGGGTGCGATTTGTCCGCAGTAGCAAATCCCATATTTGATTTAAAAACCTTTTCATCTTTAAGATATTTAAACATTGTTGCCTTGTCGCCGTCTGGCAAGCAATACGTCCATAAATTGTACGCTATTAGTTCTTTAACGTTTCTTTTCAAAGGAATATCTTTAAAAGAAATATTGGCGTTAACGTTTTCGCTATGCACAGCCTTATAAAAATCGCCGTCCCATAATTTTTCATCTACAAGTTTTTTAATTTTATCTGCTTTTTCACGGTAATAATTGGCTTTTTCTTCGTTTTTAGCCATATCGAATATGCATGAAAGCGTAATGGCGTCACCATACATATAAGCGTTTAAAGTGGGACGAAAACCTTTAAGCGCTTTTGCGTTAATGCCTTGATTATTACAAGTTTTTATCCAGGTCTTATAAATTTCGTCAGCGTTAACGTCTTCGGTCGAACCGCTAATAGACCATTCCATTGCGTCATAGTTATCAATAGACCAATAAAGACCGCAATTGGTAAGATGGTTTTTCTCCCACGTTATAAAATAGTTTTCAAACTTACTAGCGTTTTGAATAAGCAACTGCTCGTTGTCGATTACCTTTAAAAACTCGTAAACGGCGGTTAAAGCAGGCGTAAAATAATTATAAGCGTTACCGTGTTTATTTTCTATAAAATGCCATATGTAATCAATTAAAATATCGGCGTTTTTAAACCATCTATATTCGTTAAGATGATGAAAAAAAGGAGCGTTAATCGTGTTGTGCTTGCCCGACCAACTTACAGGCGGTAAAAACTCCGTCATCATTACGCCGTCAGGGGTGCTTTTTAAGTGTTTACGAATAGTCCAACTACGAAACGCAAACGTTTCTTCAATTACGCTATCAGGGCATTCAAGTAGTGGAGCGTTTTCCATTAAAAACTCGTAAGCGTTAGCGTTAGAAATGCTTTGAACGACTGTTTCTTCATCGTTTTTGTTAAACTTTTCTATGTAATTTTTTAACATATTAGACCTCTTAGTCCTCAAACAGATTGCGTTTATTAAAGCGCGCAAAACCAACGTATTCTTTATTTTTAAGTCTGCCGTTATAATATACTCGCCATTCGTTAAGTTCTGGTATCCATATAGCGGACGGTTTGTAAGTAGCGTCGCCGTCCCATTCGTTTTTTGTAGGCTGTATAATTGGATTTAGGGTAGAACGTTCCCAATTAGTTATACCGTTTTTAGATTTTGCAACGCAAATGCGCGCTGTATCGACGTCTTCGTAACCGATATAAAAAATGACGTAACCCATATCATCCGTTTTTAAAACTTGACAACCGCCCAATCTATCTTTTTCAAACCAATTACGCCAATTTTTCATTAATATAGGGTTAGTTTTTCGTTTAACAAAGTCTATATCGTTTTTACTTTCGGCGTAGCATATAAAATTAGGCTCGTAAGTTTCACCGCTACTGTACCACATTTTATACACCCCGTCTTCATAAATAACGCAAGGATTCATTACTGAAAAACCTTCGTAAGGAAATTCAGGTATCATAATAGGCTCGTTACAAACGCGCTTAAAACTTATGCCATCTAAACTTTCGGCAAGGCCAATATAACTAAAACACTCGCTTTGACCGGTATAATACATTTTATACACGCCGTTTACTTTAATAACGCAAGTGCGGTTAATTCTATCTTCCCAACCGCTATCACGGTTAGGCGCAAGAGTGATTATAGGCTCGCTCCAAGTTATGCCGTCGTTAGAAAAACTAACCGCCGCCGATTGTTCACGTCTCCACGAAAAATCCATACGATATTTGCCATTGTCTTTCCAAACGTAAACGTCAAAACACGTTCCAAGTTCTTCGTTACCTAAAACGGGGTTGTTAATATATTTTTCAAAATTTTTCATAGTTCATACTCCTATCGTTGCTTGACAATAATTAGTAAGCAATGTATACTTTTATTGTAAATTAAAAAAATTGCATTTGCAATGCTAAATCGTACTGTAAAATATGCAAATTGTAAGGTGAAATTATGCTCGTTATGCGTGAAAGTGTTAAAAATTCGGTAAGATATTTTTATCCGCTTATAAATAACGCGCTATTAGGTTACGATTGGTGCGGAGAGTTTGATTGCAATAGAGATTTTTGCATAAAAAGAAATGGTGTTGACTTTTTCGTTTTAATATACACAACAAGCGGAAAGGGCGTTATTGAAGTTGACGGTAAAAAGTATTACGCATCAAAAAATACGCTTTCAGTAATTGGCAAAAGCGGTTATAAATATAGCGTTTGCGGGGACGAATGGAAGTTTAAATACGTTCACGTTAGGGGTGCGCTTGCCGATGAAATGATACACCAAATAACGTTAAAAAACGGCATAGTGTTTAGTTTTTACGACATATTAGGTCAGTTTGATAAGATTATGAGTTCCGCCAAAAATTTGGTTAGCGACGTGGAAGTTTCTAAAAACGCATACTCGCTATTACTGTCTATATATCACGGCGAAACAAACGTAACTAATAAAAATAGCGTTATTGATAAAGTTACTCAGTATATTAGCGATAATTTAAGCGGAGATTTGTCAGTTGACGTTTTAGCAAATACAGTTAATTTATCACGCCCTTATTTTAGTGAAGTTTTTATAAAAAGCGTTGGAAAAAGTCCGTCGTTTTACGTTCTTTTAGAGCGTTTAAAGAAAGCAAGGTTTTTACTTTGCACTACCGATATGCCCATATTAGAAATAGCAAGCGCTTGCGGGTATTATGACGTGTCGTCGTTTATACGAGTGTTTAAAAAGCATGAAGGCGTAACTCCGCACGCGTTTAGAAAAAAATTAAGCGACGTTTAACGCTGTAAATAACGTTTTAACAGTTTAACGTTGACGATTTTTAACTTTTTATTAAAGGCGTTCAATAATTTACTAATACAAAAAGCTTTAAAACACACTAAGGAGAAGTTTATGACTAAAAAAGAATTAGGCTCAAACTATTTTAAAAGCGGATACAACTGCGCGCAGTCAGTCGTTTTAGCGTTTAAAGACGAACTTGGTATGGACGAAAAAACGGCGTCTACCTTATCGGCGGGTTTTGGCGGTGGTTTTGGTAGACTTAGAGAAGTTTGTGGCGCTGTATCGGGAATGGTAATGGTTATAAGTACAAAATTTGGCTATTACGACCCGCTTGATAACGCTAAAAAAATGGAACTTTATAAAGTAATTCAACAACTTGTAAACAAGTTTAAAGAAATTAACGGCTCGTATATCTGCCGTGAACTTATGAATTTACCAGAAGGTAGTTCTACTCCCGTACCGGAAGAAAGAACGGAGACGTATTATAAAAAACGTCCGTGCGCTGAACTTGTTGGCATAGCGTGCCATATTTTAGATAAGTATTTTAAAGGAGAACTCAATTAACTATGAGTAATTACGCTGACGTACATTCAAAAACTAAGCAAACGTATTCGGAATTTCCAAGTGAGTTTGCAAAAGAAAAAAACAACGCAATAAACAGCATTACCAAAGACAGAAACACCAAATACGCCAATGCTAAAACTGATATTGAAAATAAATATTCAAGACTAAAAAAGAAAACTAAAAGCGACCTTATTTACGAAATTGACGATAATTACGTTGGTTACTTAAAATTCTTTACCATTTATAAATACGTTAAAACTATATTTGTTACCGCAATTATAATGGCTATTTTAGGTTTTATAGTAGGAATGTATTCGGCAATAACCGAAACTTATATAATGTTTGAGGGTGAACCTGTTTCTGAAGTTATATTTTTCACGTTAATTCCTGCAATTGGTAGCGGTATATGTATGGCGATATATCGTCCTATGATAATGGCTATTTTGTGTATAGTTTTAACTCCTATTTTATTTCCGCTTTTTAAACTTTTTTATTCAATACACGAAAATGGAATTAATAATGCAAGAATAAAACTTGATAATCTTGTAAATAAAGAACTTCAAGAAATTACTAATCAACTTGACAAAACTACTAGCGATAAAATTGAAAGAATACAAAACGAAATAAACGCATATCAATCGGGCTTTGAAAGTGAAGCAAAGCACTTAGCCGAAAGGTTTGTTCAAAACCCACACGCGCTTGCAATTGGCGAATGGATTGCCGATAAATTTTTATATCAAATTAAAAGATTAAAGCGTGACCAACACATTGAAAATTTAGAAAGTGAAATTGAGTGGGTGGTAACTAAAACGGGCGTTAAATGCAAAAGTGATGAGTATAACTTTGAAGAAAAAAGATGCGCAAGACTTGCTACCGATATTGAGCAAACTGCATTGACTTTCGCTGTTGTAGCCGTAATATCTGCCGTTATATTAGATAAATACCCTAAAGATTCATCTGGCTCAAATTACGTTATTTCCGCCAAATATCTTTACCCAACCACAAAGAAAACTCCAGCCATAAAAGTAACGTCTAAATACATTGCCCATAACGATAATTTCATTCCACTTGAAAGTTGGTAATAAGTAAATAAAACATTAAAAACGCGGATTTTTTCCGCGTTTTTTTGTATAAACGGCTCCTTTTTGTAAAGGGAGCTGTCACAAAGTGACTGAGGGATTGCAAGTTGTAGTACTAGTTTATCTCTTCGCCACGCAAAAGCGTGTCACTTCCCTTAATGCTATACATTAAAGGAGGCTTTTACTATCCGTCATTCTGAGCATTGCTAACTTTGATCGACCACCGAAGAATCTAAACAATAGATGTTTCGAAAGCAGGGCAAGTAGTCCGTCTCAACATGACAGTACGGGAGATGTTTCGAAAGCAGATCAAGTAGTCCGTCTCAACGTGATAGTAAGTAGTATTTTGAATTATTCGCTAAAAACACTTATAATTAAACAATATATATTATAATTTTTAGCCTATGTAGTGGTAGTATTTTTTGTGGGTGAATTATGGCAAAAACTATCGTTATAACGTCCGGTAAGGGCGGAGTGGGTAAAACTACCGTAACAGCAAATTTAGGTTATCGCCTTGCAGAAAAGGGCAAAAGAGTTGTAATTGTTGATACCGATTTCGGTCTTAATAATCTCGACGTTGTTACCGGCGTTGAAAATAAAGTGGTATTCGATTTAATAGACGTTATTGAAAATAAGTGTAGGGTAAAGCAGGCACTTATTGAAAGTCCGCTAAACGGCAATTTGTTCGTGTTGCCGTCGTCACACTCGCTAAACAAAACGGAAATTAAAGGTCAAAACGTCCGACTTGCCTTAGAAGGTCTAAGTAGTTCGTTTGACTATATCTTGCTCGATTGTCCCGCGGGTATTGACGTAGGGTTTCACCGCGCCGTGTCCGTTAGCAGTAGCGCAATTATCGTTACAACACCGCACCTATCAAGCATACGCGACGCCGATAAGGTGCTTTCAATTTTAAGAAGTTATTCTTTAAAAGAAATATCAATGGTAATAAATAGAATTCGCGGTGATTTAGTTTTGAGTAAGAAAATGTATTCCGTTGAAGACGTTGAAAATACTTTAGGAATAAAAACGGTGGGAATTATCCCTGAAAGCGACGAAGTTATTAAAGGCATAGTAGATAGTCCAAACACAAGCGTAGCAAAGGCGTTTAAACTTTTAGCGGGCAACGTTATAAATAGTGAAAACAAAAAAATAGATTACTTAAAATCGTACACGGGATTTTGGGGTAGCATTAAAAAGGAACTTAAAAAACTAATATGAAACCAAATAACGAACAAAGCCGTTTAGGGCGTGTTATTGAAAACGATAGGCTAATGATTGGCAGTGATATTTCAAGTCTAATAGAGTTTGATTTAAAAAACTTGCTAAATAATTATTTTAACTTGTCTGGCGACGTTAAACTTAGCGTTACCGCTATGAAAGATTGTTACTTAATTACCGTCTCAGCCCCGGCAAGCGGTGTTAAACCGTTTGGGGTAATAAAATAATTGACCTTTTTGGTAAAAATATAGTAAAATGATATAATAAGGAGTTTTATTATGGATTTTCAAAAGGTTATAGAAAGTAGATTTTCAGTACGAGATTATAGCGACGCTCCCGTCGAAAAAGATAAAATCGACGCTATTTTACAAGCTGGTAGATTAGCGCCAACGGCAAGGAATAATCAACCGCAAAGCATATACGTTATTCAAAGTAAAGAAGGGCTTGAAAAAGTAAAAATTCTCACGAAAAGCGCCTTTAATTCCCCTGTTGTCTTTTTGTGTTGCGGTAATAAAGATTATGAAATTATATCGTCAATTAGCGGACTTTCTATGATGCAAATGGACGTTGCTATCGTTCAAACTCATATGATGCTTAAAGCGACCGACCTTGGTCTTGGTAGTTGTTGGGTGTGCTATTTTAAACCCGAAGACGCAACTAAACTTTTTAATTTACCACAAAATATAGTTCCGTATAGTTTGTTATTCGTGGGCTACCCGTCAGAGAGCGCAAAACCGCACGTTTGGCACGCGTCAAGTAAAAGCGTTGACGAGTATACTAAATATATTTAACGTTAATTTTGAATATAAAGACATTCACGCCACGTTTGCGCGAATGTTTTTTACTATTACGAGTAGTTTTAAAATGATTGAAACTGGTTAATAAAGTCATAAAAACTACAAAAATGTTAATAAAAGCGATATTTTTGCGAAAAACAATTGTAAAAATGATAAAAATATAGTACACTATATAGAGTTTTAGGTGTAAAATATGAACTGTCTTGATAAAATGTATAAAGAAATTGAAGAAATTATTAAAAAAGAAGAGTTAGAAAAACTTTCCGAAGCAAGACCTTACAAGGAAATTAAACGTGGCTTTTCTTCTTTTGATAGTGTTGAAGAAATTACCGTTACTGCTGTTAGTCGTAATTTTTTAAGCGAAATTTCTTTAGAAGGTAGCGATTGGCAAAAAAAATATTTGCAAGACGATAAGGCTAAAAACTTTGTAAAATTCATATTTAATAAATATCTATGTTTTTATAGCGACGGGGTAGACGATAAAGAAATTGAAAGTTTTAAAAACTCTCTTAACGATAAACTTTCTTCCGCCACCGACCTATTAGCGTTGTTAAACGAACTTGAAAATGATTTTATAAACGTTAGTGGCGTAGATAAAGGCGAAGAAACTGAAAAGTATTTTCTTAACCCGTACAACGCGCTTTTTAAAGATGAAAATGGATATTACGCGGTAATACTTCCTAATAAATTTTCTGATATTCGCCGTCCTGTAGGTTTTAATCCTAACCAAATGAAAAAGGTTATTAAAGAAACTTTCGACGAGTATTTTGAAGATTTTAAAACAAAATTCTCTTCAGAAAAAGAACTAAACGCTTTTATAAATAATTTTAGAGCGGACGTAAACAAGGCTGATTTTTCTAACCCTATCGCCGTTGAATTATCGTGCGAAGAAAAGTTGTTTGCAGTTTTAGAAAAGAAGGGCGTTTCAAAACCGTCGTTTGACGGGTATATCTTGCAAAAAGGTCTTAAACTTATTAAGCAAGGCAATTTCTATTTCCGTAAAAAAGCGTATGAAAACTACGCTGAATATAAAAAGATTGAATTCCGATACTGATAGCAGAATTTAAACGGAATCAAAAGGAGTAAATTTTTTTAAATGGCCCCTGACGGCAGTACCACGCCGCTACTTATAGCGGTAATCATCTTAGTTGTTTTGTCTGCGTTTTATTCCGCAACTGAAACAGCGTACACTTCATTAAACGCAATTAAACTTAAAAGTTTAGTTGTAAAAGACAAAAGATATCAAAAAGTTTTGAATCTTTACGAGCGTTACGACAAACTTATTACCACAATTTTAATAGGTAATAACATCGTAAACCTTACGGCAAGTTCGCTTACGTTACTATTTTTCCAACAAATACTTGCTGGAAACGTGAACGTTGACGCGTCGTTCGTTTCAACGTTATCTATAACGATAGCTGTTTTATTATTCGGCGAAATTACGCCTAAATTCGTAAGTAAAGCGTATCCTGAAAAAATAGCCCTTGCAAACTATTGGTTTATAACGATATCGTATTATTTATTCTATCCGCTTAACCTATTGCTTATAGGCTATAAAAAAGTAGTAAATTTCTTTGCTCATCTTGACCGTGAAGAAACTATTACTGACGACGAACTTTTAACAATCGTTAATGAAGCGGAAGAAGACGGAACTTTAAAAGAAGAAGAATCTTCGCTTATTAAAAGCGCTATCGAGTTTGACGACTTAGAAGTTAAAGATATTCTCGTTCCAAGAATAAACGTTGTTGCCGTTCCTGATACTATAACGGTAGCGGAACTTAAATCGGTGTTTGAAAACGAAAGATATTCGCGTATCCCCGTATACAGCGGTAATATTGATAGCGTTATCGGGTTTATTCACGAAAAAGATTTTTATCGCTCTTACGAAAAGAAAAACTTTTCCGTTAAAGGCATTATGCAAGAAGTAGTTAACGTTGTAGAGCATACTAAAATCTCTGTGTTACTTAAAAAACTTCAAGCAAACAAAATTCATATGGCTGTCGTTGTAGACGAGTACGGCGGAACGCTCGGTATCGTTACGATGGAAGATATTATTGAAGAACTCGTTGGCGAAATTTACGACGAGTACGACGAAGAAGCAACTGAAATTCGTAAACTTGAAGACGGGTCGTATAGGGTAAACGCGTCGGCAAATATTGACGATTTCTTTGAGTTTTTTGAACTTGTTGTTGACGGTGACGAGTTTGACGCTAACACTGTTGGCGGTTGGGTTTGTGAAAAACTTGGTGAACTTCCGCAAGTTGGCAAACAGTTCGTGTTTGAAAACTTAAAAATTACAGTTACAAAATCTACCCGTAAAAAGTTAATTGAAATAAAGGTTGAAGTTTTAACGGCTGAACAACTTTCTGAAATTAATAGTGGCGACGAAGAAGAGTAAAAATTTTTATCGTTGAAATTATAACGCGTTATTATGCGTTTTTGTCGTGACTATAACGCTAATAAAACTATATAAAACTGAACTTAGGCGCGCCTAAGTTCTTTTTTTATAACTTTTACAATTCCTTAACAATTTACAAACAATTTGTTATAATGTTGTGGGTATAATTAAAATAATAAAAGGAGTAATATTATGATTAAAATTTTCGTAGTTGAAGATGACGTTGATTTAAACCGTTTTGTTTCGTCTAGCCTTAGAAGCGTTGGATACGACGTTATTTCGTGCTTTAATGGTTTACAAGCGCTTGAAAAAATGGATGAAGAAAAGTGCGATTTACTTTTAACGGATATTATGATGCCTAAAATGAATGGGTTTGAACTTGCTGAAAGCGTTCGCTCTACCGATAAAACTACTCCTATAATTTTTATGACCGCTAAAGATGATAAACCGTCTAAAATGCTTGGTTATAATATTGGAATTGACGAGTACGTTACTAAGCCTTTTGATATTGATATTTTGCTTATGACTATTAAAGCAATTTTAAGGCGCGCTAAAATTGAAACGGAAAAGGAAATTAAAGTTGGTAATTTTAGCATGAACGTTGAAGAACGCGTTGCTACTATAAACGGCGAAGAAATTGCGCTTACCGTTAGAGAGTTTGATATATTATTTAAAATGTTATCATATCCTAAAAAGACGTTTACTCGCTCGGCGCTTATGGCTGAGTTTTGGGATTACGACTCGTCAACAACGAGTAGAACTGTTGACGTATATATGGCCAAACTTCGCGAAAAAACTTCAAGTTGCGACGGTTTTGAAATCGCTACCGTTCACGGTCTTGGTTACAAGGTGGTATTAAAATGAAAAAACGCAAAATAAGAAACGTTGGTTTTTCTATGGTGGGCGCTATTAGTTTTTTTATTTTAATTGCGATTGTAATGCAAATTGCAATACTTGTATACGATTATATTCGTCAGCGTACTGACGACGTGGTGTTTATTGCAATACTTATTTTAATAGAAATTATCATTCTATCTACGTTTTGCACCATTTTTGATTGGGTGCGTAGAAAAATAACGGTAGAAAGACCTACTCAAAAAATTTTGGACGCAACTGAAAAGATTGCCGAAGGTGATTTTTCTACCCGTCTTGAAATTACTCACGAATACGACAAGTATAATCAATACGATTTGATTATGGAAAACTTAAACGTAATGGCAAGCGAACTTCAAAAAAACGAAGTTTTAAAAACTGATTTTATATCTAACGTTTCGCACGAGATAAAAACACCGCTTTCCGTTATTCAAAATTACGCAATTTTACTTCAAGACCAAACTTTAGATAGCGAAACGAGAAATAATTATACAAAAACGCTTATAAACGCTACTAAACGAATAACCGACCTTATAACTAACATATTAAAACTTAATAAACTTGAAAATCAAGAAATTAAAGAAAAGCGTGAAACGTTTGATTTAACGGCGTCGCTTTCAGATTGTGTGGTAGAGTTTGAAAGTATAATAGAAAAGAAAAATTTATCGCTTAATTGCGAGTTTGACGAAGTTACTATATACTCTTGTAAAAGTTTACTTGAAATTGTTTGGAATAATTTAATTTCAAATGCAATTAAGTTTACTGAAAGTGGTGGGAATATTGATATTTCCTTGAAAAAGTTAGGTAAAAACGTCGAAGTTAAGGTTTGTGACACGGGCTTAGGAATGTCTAACGAAGTAGGAATGAAAATCTTTGAAAAGTTTTATCAAGCGGATACGTCGCGCGCTACTCAAGGTAACGGACTCGGGCTTGCGCTCGTTAAAAAAGTTATTGATATTTTAGGCGGAGAAATTTCCGTTCAAAGCGAACTTAATAAAGGTAGTACGTTTATAATTTTATTAAAGGACGTAGTGTATGAAAATTGATTTTAAGGGCTTTTGGAAAAACTTTTTAAAACCACCAACGTGGGCTAAAATCGTTACGTTTATAGTAGCGGTTATAAGCATTGTCGGCGCGCTTTTGATGTTATTTGTTGATTATGAAGGTAACGCGTTAGCAATAGTAGCGTACACGTTGTTTGGTTTAGCGGGAGTATCGCTATCGTATAGCGTATACTTGATTATTCCGCTTTTTCCTAAAATGAAAAAAGGGATAATCGCTTGGCTTGAAAGTAATGAATTTACCCGCTTAGTACTTCGAAATTTTGGGTTTAGAACGTTAATTTTTGCAATAGGTTCGTTTTTAGTAAGTTTACTATTTAGCGGTATTAATGCATATATGGGTATAGTAAACCGCTCTATATGGTACGGGGCGTTAGCAACGTTTTATATTGCGCTTGCCGTTCTTCGTGGGGGAATACTTGTTTCTCATAGAAAAAGAAGTACGAGAAAACAAACCGAAAACGGCGAGCATGCTAAATTAAAAATGTATAGAAATAGCGGAATTATCGTGCTTTTATTAAACGTGGCGTTGTCGTCTGCGATAGCGCAAATGATTTTTTCTAACGCTCATTTTTCGTATATGGGCTGGACGGTGTTTGCCTACGCTGCGTACGCTTTTTATAAAATTACGACGTCAATAATAAGTTTTGTAAAGGCGCACAAGCAAACGGATTTAGAAGTAAGGGCAATTAGGAACGTAAACCTTGTTGACGCACTCGTATCAATTTTAGCGTTACAAACGGCGCTACTTACAATGTTTAGCGAAGGAAACGTTGATATATCGCTATTTAATACGCTAACGGGTATCGTAGTTAGTTTTTCGTCAATAGCAATTGGCGTTTATATGATAGTTTGGGCAAATAAAAAAATAAAAAATACACAAAAGGAAAATTTAGAAAATGAGCAATCAGTTTAATTATACTTATACCGCTCCAACCGAAGAAGAAAGAAAGGAAATTGACAGTATTAGAAAACAATATCTTCCTAAAGAGCAGTCTGAAACAAAATTAGAGCGCTTACGTCGTTTAAATTCGTTAGTGAAAAATTCGGCAATAATTTGGGCGCTTACTATAGGCGTTTTAGGTTGTTTAGTTTTTGGTTTGGGGCTTACTATGGTGTTAGAATGGAAAGTTATATTTTGGGGCGTTTTAGTTGCCGTAATAGGTTGCGCGCCTATGGCTATTTCATATCCTATATACAAATTGGTATTAAAGAAGAATAAAGCGCGTTACGGCGAAGAAATTTTACGCCTATCTGAAGAACTTTTAAACGAAGCGCAAAGAACTAATTAAAAATAAAAGTACAAACTAATACGTTATAAAAGCGGTTGCGATATTAAACGCAACCGCTTTAACATTTTAAAAGCAAAAAATTTACCATATAAAACTCGGATTGATTGCAGTCAATCCGAGTTTTTAAACGTGTGAAAATTGTGTAATTAAGAGCAATGTTTTTATAATTCAATAACGTCAATTTGCTTATAAAAACTTTCTACTAAATCATTCGTAACAAGTCCAGTTTGTTGAAATTGAGTATTTGCTATGCCAGATGCCATTCCAAGTCGTATAGCGTCAATTATAGGTAAGCGACGGCATATTCCAACTGCAATTCCAGCAACGGTGCTATCGCCAGAGCCAACACAGTTTACTACCGGAACAGATGGTATTTTAAAATGATAGTATTTGTTATCTATCATAGCGGCCGCGCCATGTTTGCCAAGAGAGATAAAAGGAATTGTTACGCCTTTTTCTTTAAGAAAATAAAGAAAACTTTTAACTTCGTTAGTAGAGTTTGGATATTGTCCAGTTAATTGCATTGCTTCGTCACAGTTTGGTTTTATCATAAACGGTCGTTTATCTATAATTTTTGATAACGTTGCTCCGCTTGTGTCTATAATGACTGGTACGTTTTTCTCACCACATAGTTCAATGAGTTTGCAATAGAAAGAGGCGTCTAAGCCGTTTGGAAGACTTCCCGATATGCATACGATATTGCTTACGTCAATAGTAGCGTTTAATTGCGTAAAAAATTCTTCTTTTTCTGTGGCGGTAATTGTTGGGCCTTCTTCCAATATTTCGCCGGAACAGCCCAAGCGGTCTGAAATATTAATGCAAGTACGAGTTTCGCCACAAATAGACGTAAAATTTGCACAAATGCCTAATTTTGCTATTTCTTTTTGTATGAAATTACCGCTACTACCCCCAAGAAAGCCCATTGCGGTCACTTCTTCGCCAAGTATAGATGCAACTCGTGAAACGTTAAGACCTTTTCCCCCGGCAGTAGCAGTAACTTTAAGAGGGCGATAAACGTTTCCCATAACGAATTCGTCTACAAAATATACTTTATCAATTGCAGGGTTTGCAGTTATTGTTAAAATCATATACTTTCTCCTAATTCGTTACAAATCAAAAGCCTTATTAACACTACCTAAAATATTCATTTTATGCATGACGTATTCCATAACTTCCTTGCGCCCTGCAGCGTTATACTTTTTAGGGTCGTACACGTTTGGATTATCTGCAAGGAATTTTTTAACGCCGTCTGTGAAAGCAATGCGAAGGTCCGTTGCATAATTTACTTTACAAATGCCTCGCGCTATGCAGTCTTGTACGTCTTCTTCTAGCACGCCACTTGTTCCGTGAAGTACTAACGGAATAGACACTTCTTTTTTGATTGCGCTTAACCTTTCTTTATCAAGTACGGGTATTCCTTTATAAACTCCGTGAGCAGTACCTATTGCAACAGCAAGGAAATCTACGCCTGTTTGTGAAACGAAATAAGCCGCTTGAGTAGGATCTGTATATGGATTATCGTTACCGTTTTCCAAGTCGTCTTCTTTGCCTCCAACCTTACCGAGTTCCGCTTCAACAGGAATTCCAGAAGAATGGCAAATATCTGCAACCGCTTTACTAATGGCAATATTTTCTTCAAATGAGCCTTGAGAACCGTCTATCATGATAGACGAGTAACCAGCGCGGAATGCCTGCATAGCAATTTCTAAACTGTTTCCATGGTCTAAATGTAGCGCAATAGGAACAACCGATTGTTCGGCAAGATGTTTAACCATTCCGTAAAACGTTTCAGGATTGGCGTATTTTAACGTAGACGGTGTTGTTTGAAGAATAACTGGCGATTGCATTTTTTCGGCGGCGGCGATAACCGCTTGCACCATTTCCATATTTTCAACGTTGAATGCGCCTATGGCGTAACCGCCTTTTTGCGCACATTGTATCATTTTTTTTGTCGTAACAAAAGACATAATTTACCTCCGATTATTTATTATTTGTTAAAATTTTTACTTAATTTTTTAATAATATTAAAATAAGACAACGCCTTTTTTAAATAGTGGATTTTTACTATTAAGGTCGGCAAATCCTTTTGCAATATCTTCAAACTTATATACGTGCGAAATCATTCTATCTATTGGCATGGTATCGTTAACGTATCCTTGTACTGCTCTATATACGTCTTCTTCTAAATCGCGCGAATACATTGGGTGTACGGAATGAATTTCCGGAACGCGTAGCATCATATTGTAACCCATTTCTGGCTCCCAAGTTTCTGCTTTTGCATATACAGAACCGATAATAATTTTACCTCTACCACGACTTCCGTAGCGCTCTGGAATTCTAATAATAGAAAGGGCAGTGCCAAAAGCCTTAAAACTTCCGCTAAGTTCAATTACAACGTCAACGCCCTTTCCGTTAGTTAAGTCGTAAATTACCTCCTCGGCATCTTGCTTAGATGAATTGATTACTTTGGTAGCGCCGTAAAGTTTGGCTTCTTGTAAACGGCTATCGTCTAAATCTATAGCAATTAAATTTTGTAATGAATGGCCAGAGAGCGCGCTGATAGCAAGCAGACCCATTACACCGCATCCAATTACTGCAATAGTATCGCCATATTCAGGTTGAGCGGCACGGACAATGTTTGAGATACAACTTAACGGTTCGCCTAAACAAAAATCCTTGCGTTTATTAGTGTCTGGAATTTTTACAAGCCCTTGTGTGCCTGTGATAATATGTGTTGCAAAGGCGCGAGATATATGTCCTGTTACTATGTCGCCAACTGCAAATTTTTTAACTGCAGAGCCAACGTCTTCAACCATACAAACTGGTTCGTGACCGACACCGCGTGGATATGAAATTTCAGGGATATAGGACGTGTAAGGATATTTATTTGGTCCAGTGCAACCTTTTCCAAGATAGCATGGAATTTCCGAATGGCACAAGCCACCGCTAATAACGCGGTACAATACTTGGTCTGGTTGTAGACGAGGCAGTTCCTCATCAATAATTTCTATTTTTTGTGGCGCGGTTAACACCGCTAATTGACGTTTCATAAAAACCTCCTAGAGTTTATTAAATCTTTTTTTAAATACATTATAAGTTGAATAATAAAAAAAACAAGATGGGGTGGAAAAGTTGACAAATTATCATTTTTGATGTAATATTTAATCACAATTAATCACAAATAAATACAAAAGTGCAAACGGGAGTGAAAGAATATGTACAATTTAGAAAGACAAAGAGAAATATTAGGTATTTTATTGCAGAAAAAAAGATGTTCAGTTAAAGAACTTGCAAAACAATTGTACACGAGCGAAGCAACCATACGACGCGACCTTAACGTGTTAGCAAGCGAGGGTAAAATTGAAAAAGTTTTTGGTGGCGCAATCATATGTGAGAATTATGCCGAAGAAGTTCCTTTTTCTATACGAAAAGACGAGCGCATTAATATAAAGCAAATAATATGCTCAAAAGCGTCTACGCTAATTAAAGAAGGAATGACGGTATTTCTTGATTCTTCTAGTACTTCAGAGCAATTAGTACCATATTTAAAAAGATTTCGCAATTTACAAATTATTACGAATAGTCCACGAGTTCCGCTTTTGTTAGCAGAGTCCGATTTACAAGTATATAGCACGGGTGGACGAATGAGTTCCTCTTCTCAAGCATACGTTGGTGGAATTGCAGAAGACGTGATAGAACAAGTAAACGCTGATATTTTCTTTTTTTCTGCAAGAGGCGTGTCTAAAGAAGGAATAATTACAGATTCAGCGCAAAACGAATGCCGAATAAAACAAAAAATGCTTCACAATTCTAAAATTTCATGTTTTTTATGTGATAGCATAAAAGTTGGATTAACATATATGTGTTCGATTGCGAAATGTAAGAATATTGACTATGTAATTTCAAACGTGGAGTTAGGCGACGCTCTTAAGGGTAAAAATCAATAAATTTTTAGTAACCTTTTTATGTGTAGATTTTTATTAAAAAATAACGAAAAACTTTAAATTTATACGCAAAACAAAACTCGGATTGATTGCAGTCAATCCGAGTTTTTTATAATTGTTTAGTTTTAACGCTTTATTAAAATGAGAAAATTTTGCAGTATTATTTTACAATATCTACAACTTCTATAAGGCGTTTTATTTCATAAGTTATTTTAACGCTTGAATTTGCCTTTTTACCGTTTGGGTTAAACCAACAAGTGTCAATATTAACGTTGTTGCCACCTTTAATATCGCTACTTAAACTATCGCCCACTATTAAAGTTTGCTCGTTATATTTAACGCCGTACTTGTTAGATAAATTTGCAAAAAACTCAACGTCGGGCTTAGGGTGTCCACCGTCTTCTGATATTTGAACGCCGTCAACGTACTTCATAAATTCTTGACCGGAAAGTCTACTGTTTTGAACGTGAACGGTGCCGTTTGTTACGATATAAATTTTTCCGCCAAGCGCTTTAATTTCTTTTAAAGTTTGGGTTGCGCCGTCTATGACGTCACGACCTTCGGCTAAAAAATGGCGGTATTCATCGTTAAAAATAGACGCGTCAATTTCATTAGCGTTTAAAAGTGACAAATACTCTTTATATCTATTTATAACTATTTCTTCACGAGTAAACTGTTTTTTCTCGTATAAAGTCCACCATTTGTCGTTAATTTCGCTATACGTTTTGTATAGCGATTCGTTCCAGTCAAGCCCGTATTTTAGGCTAACTTTTTTATGCGCTTGCTTTTCTGAGCCTGAAAAGTCAAGCAAGGTGTTATCGGCATCAAATAAAATAGTAGTGTAACGCATAGTTAAAGTTTAATATAGTTAGCCTTTAAAGTCAATATTTTAATTAAAATTATAGCATTTTACAGTAAAATTTGCCTCGATATTATTTTTTATGCTATCGCTGTGTTCGGCGTATTTTTTAGGATAATATCTATATAACTTATTAAGCGTTTCAAAACCGTCGCTTCCGCTTGATTTTATTGCGGTAAAGGTAGAATATAACTTTTCCGTTGCGTATTTTTCAGCGTTTACTTTCATGCTTTCGTTTAGTTTACCAAGGTTTGAATAGTCTTTTATATTTTGGTTTGCATTGCTATCAACAACTTTTAACCATAGTTCAAGAGTCCCGTTTAAAGTGGGTTTTTCGCCGTTAAAATTGAGATTTAAACTGTGGCTAACTTGGTTAGCAAAAACGACGTATTCGCCGTTATTTCCAAAGTCGTCGGTTGCGGAAATAGTAAAATACGCTTCGCTAACGTCTTTACTAATAAGCGAGAAAAATAAAGACTGCTCTTTATCGAGTTTACCAACGAAATATCCGTCGTGAAATAGTAAAGTGGTAGTAGCGTCAAACACGCAAGGCTTGTCACCGCCCGAGCCACCGCTACCCGATTTATCACCGCCCGAGCCCGTGCTACCGCCAGAAGAGTCGCTATTAGCAGTAAGGGTTACGCTTGATGCTTTTACGTCCGTTTTATCTTCCGTTTGAATTTTTTTTACAAGTGGCATATATCCGTAGTTTGACTTAGAATATCCACCTATAGCGAAGTTTTTAATGGTGGTTGTCATAACGGCGCTGGCGTTATCAAACTCTCTAACGAATATTTTAGACAACGCAAAACTAGAAATGTTATCAAGTGGCGAAGACGCTAAAAGGATTTCTTTCGCCTTTCCTTCGGTAGCGCACAAAATGGCTGAGTCTTCTATTTTATACGTTCGCAAAAAGAAGTCTATTAAGTTAATAACGTTTTCGCTTAGTAAGTCTTCGCCTATTAAAACTAAGTTACAAAAACTAAGGCGTGGATGCCAACCCGTTTCTTCGCTTATTTTTTCAATGGCGGTGTATATTGAATTGCTTTTAGCCGATATTACGCTTTCGCTGTTACCTTGAGAAGTGTCGCTTGCTTGAGGAACGGCAATTTGAGCCGTAATTTCATATTCGTCTTGACTTTTATCTAAGGCTAAAGCAACTATCAAAGCCGTTTTTTCTATATTTATAATATTAAAATCGTTTGTAAAATACAAAAAGAATAATAAAACGAAAACTATAGTAATAATTTTTGCGCGCTTAAATACGTTCATTTTTCCTCCTAAGCAGTAAGTTTTTAATAAACATAATAATTGGAATAACGTACGTTATTACTAATAAAAACCAAATTCCGTAATTTTGCATTATATCAAGATATTGATAAAAACCGTGTTGAGTTAGTAGCGTTATCGTTAGCGATAAGGCGCAGATAATTAGCGGAGAAAGGTATTTATTTTCTATTGAAAATAAACTTTTTGTTAAACTTGACGCTATAACTAACGGCAATGCAAGTTCGTATACGTTAGCCATTATTATTAGTAAGGTCGCAAGATAATCAAATCTACCTATATTTGATAGCGTTACCGAGTATTTGCTCATTTTAAGCGGAGCAAAGTATTGGCGTACTGCTATATTTTCAAATATAGAATAAAAAATCATCAACCCAAGAATATAGACTAAAACTGATAAAAGATAAGAAATTACTATTTTTTTAGTGATTTTTTCGTCCTTACTTAAATATTTAGAAAAAAACAACAAGAATAAAGGGTCTCCAAACCACAGTAGTGATTTGAACGAGCCGTTTAAAACTTTTTGAGTTTTTACGGCGAAAAAGGGTAGTAATTGTTCTGGGTTAGTGGCGCTTATAGATAGAACTAAAACGATAATGACGCCCACAATAAATCCCCAAACCACTATATTTATACTTTTACAAAACGCCCACAATCCTTTTAAGGCGATATAAAATATTACGACGTAAATGGGTATAAAAGTAAATAACGTTGGCTGAGTTTCGTAAAAGGTCAGTTCTATTGAGTTTTTTTGTTCTATAATAGGAATAAAAATTTTTGCTATCATAAACAAAATCATTAAAAAGCAAATAGTTTTTCCTAGGAATTTTCCAAAATATTCAATTAAAACTTCGTAAAAGTCACGACCTTTTATTGCGTTTAAAATTTTAATTACTATTAAAAGCAAAATAAAGTCTAAAACAAAGCAAATTAACGCCGACAGCCATAAACTTTCGTTTGAGTAGCCTGCTATCATTGAAGGCAAGGCGTGGACTTTTCCTACAATCGTTATTAAAAATATCATAAAACCGAGTTCAAGCGCGGTTACGTTGTTTTTTGTCATAATTATCCTCTTTTTCTCGTTACGTTTCTGCTTTTTAGCACTTTAGGGCGAAGTTTTTGCTCGCTATAAAAACTCATTGTAAACCCGTCTTGTAAATCTCGTAGTATAAGCGGAGAGTATGGCGCGGTGTAAGGTACGCCAAAACTTGTTATAGACGTTAAATAAGTTATTAGTATAGACGACAATAACAATATTCCGTACGCGCCTATAGTGCCGGCAACTATTAAAAACAACACTCTTAAAATTGATAGCGTTTCAATCATATCGGGTATAGTGTATAAACATATTCCCGATAGCGCTACAATCATAATGGTTGGCGTTGATACTATACCAGCGTTTACCGCCGTTTCGCCAAGAACGAGCGCGCCGACAACGGACATTGCAATACCAACGTACCGTGGCATTCGTAAACTTGCTTCGTTTAAAAGTTCAAAAATAAGCAAAGTGAAAAACATTTCAACGCTAGGAGATAGCGGAATTCCTTTTATGCTATTTACAATAGTTAGTAAAAAGTTTAGCGGTATAAATTGCAAGTGAAACAGTTGCGACGCAACGAAAAACGCAGGTAGCAATACGGCAATTATTACCGAAGCAAGCCTTAAAAATCTTGATGCAGACGCGCGATAGGAATTATTATAATAGTCTTCGCTATTTTGAAAGTCTTCTAAAATAATAAACGGCGCGGTTAAGACGATAGGAGAGCCGTCAACGACTATTCCCACCCTTCCTTCAAGAAGTTTAGCGCATAAAATATCGGGTTTTTCAGTAGTTCCTACTTCTTTAAATAAAGATGTTTTTCTACTTGAAATACTCTTAATAACGTACGAACTGTCTATAATTCCGTCAACGTTAATTTTGCCTAACTTTTCCGTGATGTTTTTAACAATTTCGTCATTTGCAACGCCTTTAAGATATACTAACCCAATAAGAGTTTGCGAGTATTTTCCCACCGTAAATTTTTTATATACAAGGTCGGGAGTTTTAAGTCTACCGCGAATTAAGGTAAGGTTAGTTTGTATGTTTTCAACAAATCCTTCTCTCGGGCCTTTCATAACAGACGAAGTAGGCGGTTCGCCAATCGCTCTAAACAGCGCTTTTTTTGTTGCTACGGAAACAAACTCGGTAAAGCCTTCAATTATAATTAAAGCGTCGCCGTTAAGCATTTTTTGAACGCCTTCGTCAAAATTATCAACTTTTTTAACTTCGGGCAAGTCTATGTTTAAAATAGCTTCGTCAATATTTGGTAGTTGAGATAAATCTTGAAGGGGACGAATAACTTGTTTTCCAAGCAATTCTTTATCGCAAACGTTATCAATATAAATAGCCATTGCGTTTATATTGGCTATCTCAAAGGTAAAAGTTATAAAATCATCGGATGGCATTATTGAAGTTAACTTTTCAAGGTTGGTTTTAATGTTTTTACTTACTTTCATATAATTACTATTTATCTTTTTTAAAAAAATATGTAAAAACCGCTTTCAGTTTTATGCTGAAAACGGTCTTTAGGTATAATTGGCAATTATTTAGTTGTAGTTTGAGTATTTTGTTTTTTTAGTAAGGTGTCGAGAGTTTTTACTACCAAGTTTGCAAGAGTTATACTTTCGCTTTCAGATACGTTTGAGTTTTCGGCAATAATTTTAGTTATCGTTTTTTGTACGTTAACTCCACTATTTAAAGAATATTCTTTTACAATTCTGCTTACCGTTCCAGATAATAAAGTTTGGTCTACAAACCCCGTTAAAATATCAGTTACGGCGTTTTTAGAGTTAGAGCTTCTTCTTGAAATTTGTTTTATTAACGCGTAAATTAAAGTTGCAACACCACCCGTTTGAATTCCGTTTGTAGCAAACTTAACAAAATCAACTTGCTTTAAAACTAAAAACGAATAAGTGGCGTAAATAATTATGCCCAACGTAAAAGGTATAAGTGGTATTAAATTTTTTAAAGACTGAGGTATATATTTTTTAATAATTGAAGTAAAAACGCTTACTAAAACCGCAAGAATAATCGTTTCAACGTTAAACTTGCTTATCAAAGATATAATTTCGCTTTCGCTCATTTAAATTTTAGGCGATTAGTTAGTATCAGCCGTATTACCAAGTAGGGCGTGTCAGCCCCTTCGTTAACCGCTTTTCACTCTCCTTATAATGTATTTCAAGACGCTACCGACATTATATACCCGTTTTTCAATTATGCAACCCCTTTATGACAGTTTTTTGAAAAAAATCTTACGGCAAGCACCGTCATATCGTCTTTTTTCTTTCCGCCGTTTAGTTCAACCGCTCTTTTTAATATACTGTCTGAAATAACTTGTGGGTTATTGCACGGTAAAGTTTTTAAAAAATCTATAAAATCCGTTGACGAGCCGAACGAATCGCTAATTCCGTCCGTTACCATAACAACGACGTTGCCAAGTTCAAGCCCTGTTTGACAACCCGTCGGTTTTAAATCGTCTAAAATTCCAAGGGGGAGAGAACTTCCTTCAATTAGTTTAATTGCGGTAGGGGATAAAATATAACTTTGCGGAGCGCCTATTTTTATAAAATCGGCAGTTAGAGAAAATAAATCTACCGTTAAAATATCCATTGCTGAAAAATTATCGTCGGTGTTTAGGGCAAGTATTTTATTTACTATGCTTAGTATTAGCGAACTTTCAAGCCCTGCTTTGTAAAAGGATTCTATTAGCGAAATTGCCGTTGAAGACGTGTTTTCCGCTTTAATTCCACTACCCATTCCGTCAGATAGCGCTATTAAAAATTTACCTTCGTTAAGTTTTACTAAAGAGTGTGTGTCCCCGCTTTTTGTAGAGCCGTCTTTAGAGGCGTAGGAAAGACCAAACGCTGCGTCGACGGGCGGAGCAGGTTTTATCGTTACGGCGCATTTGCTTTCGCTAAGCCCCGTTTTAGATACGACGTTCATCTGTTTTTGTAAAGTTTGTGAAACGGTTTTTATAAAGGTAGAACCGACGAGCGTCGCGCGTGGAAGAACAAACTCAAATTCGTAATCGTCACCGTTTGAAATTGCCATGATTTCGTTTACGGTAACGCCCCGTTTTTTTAATTCGTCGTACAATTTCTTTTCAATATCTTTACTGTAACTTAACGATCTTGACATATCAAGCGCCATACTTTTAAGCATATTAGCAACGCCTTCGGACTGCAATTTTATTAATTCTTTACCAACTGATAAATTTTCAAGTTCCTTAATTTTCTCTTTATATTTAGTAATTAAACCGTTCATTTCGAAAATAACGCTGTTAGTATAACCGCAGTTTTCGGTAAAATTTTTAGTAAGGTCTATTAGAGTTATTCTATTTTTGCTTATGCCTACCGATAGAATTTTTATAAGTTCGGCGCGGTCGGGTAAATTTTTTGCTACACATCTACCGTACGAAAGACAATTTTTACATACGTTATGTATAACTTCGTCGCACATTCGCGTTAGTAGTTCGTCGTTTTTTACTGTGCATTCTTTTAGTTTTTCAAAGGAGTTTTGCATTTCAAAAAACACGTCGCTAACGCCGTACAATTTATTTGATAGCGACGCTCTTATTCTGTTTACCGTATAGCGAGATAAAACCTTATCGTCAAACGACAAAAGCGCGTCGTTAATTTTTTGTAAAATTTCTTTGGGGAAGAAGATAAATACGGCAACGGGAATAATTGAATAAAAAACGTCGGTGTATATAAAATCGCCGTAAAGTTTAAAAATCATCAAAAATAAAATATCGCCTAAAAGTAGTAAAAATGCCGAGATTATACGGGAATTTTTAATAAATACGCACGAAATAACGGACAGTAAAGCGTAAGTTGCTATCGGTGATAAACTAAGCGAAAAAGCAGACGGCGCTAACCCTAAAATTATAGCGCATATTACGCTAAAATAACTGTTTTTACAAACGTATCCCGTAACTAAAATAGCAAAAATAATAACGGACTTTAACGCTAAAAGTGAAAACGTACGAATAAATCCAAGTTCTAAAAAGAAAAGGGCTAAGCATAAGCAAACGTATTCGCTACCGTTAATTTTAGAAGATAATTTTTTAACGTAAACTATTTTAGTGAAGTATATAAAAACAAACGCAAGAACGGTATTTAACGCCGATTCTATTAGCGGTGTAACGTAGTTATTGTCGCTTCTTAAAAAAATAAAGGGTAGGCAAGAGATAATAGAATAAAAAATAAGTTCGGCGTTAGGTTTTTTGTTTTTAGAGTTATAAACTAAAAACACAAGCGTAATAAAAATTGAAGATATTACCGCTGAAACAATCATTGAAAAATTCAGCGAAATTGCAAACGAAAGTGTAAAAAGAACTGAGAAAAGTATAGGTTTTTTCTTGTTATAGCATATTGATATAAAAAAGGGTAGACTTAAAAATCCACCGCTTACGGTAGCGTTGTTTAAAATGACGCAAATAAACGTAAAAGAAATAACGTCTATAACAGTTTTATAAGTAAGTTTATTTTTAGACATAAAAAATCACCCGTGTTCGTTTTTCTTTTTATAACACGAAACGGGTGAAAATTTATATGAAGTTTTGTCTTATTTTATCGATAAAGGTAATTAACGAATTTTAACCGTGCCAACTTTTCTAATATTGGCTTCAAATACGTTTTCGTTGCCGAACACCTTTTTCATATTTTCAACGTAGCTATTAACTTCGCCGTTGCTAACGAATGCCAATATCGAGCCGGCAAAACCACCGCCGTGAACTCTAACCGCGCCGTCAGTTATAATTGCGCGTGAGTATTCAATACCTAAAACTACGGGTTGCATAACGTCCCCCGGAACGCAACAGTTTTGAAGTAAGGCAAGCGAAGATATGCCAGAGCCGTTAACTTGGTCAAGGAAAGTTTTAGTATCGCCCTTTTCAAGCGCTTTTTGAGCGAGAAGAACTCTTTCGTTTTCTTTATAGAAGTGTATAGCGCGAAGTATTGCTCTACCAGAAAAATGACGTTTTAAATTTTGAACTTGACTAATAAATTCTTCATACGGAACGTCGCGTAATACTTTTTTGCCAAAATATTCAGCAATGCTTTCCATTTCCTTTCTAATAGCGGCGTAATGCTCAGTTAAACTTGCGTGGTCTCCACCAGTATTAGTTATAACGAGAGTGTAACCTTCAGGCGCGTTAAGTTGAGTAATGATAGGTTTAGTAGGAACGTTAAAGTCAAGTTTTACAAGCGAGCCTATCGAAATTCCGCTTTGGTCTAATAAACCGCAAGGCTTACCAAAATAAACGTTTTCAGCATATTGAGAAATTATTGCGCGTTCAACTGCGTCAAGCGCTCCGTCCAAGTAAAGACTATTAAAAATTTCACAAACTAAAACTTCAAACGCCGCCGAGGAAGAAACACCAGCGCCTTTGAAAATGCTACTAGTCGTGTATGCGGTAAAGCCTTTAATTGTGTATCCACGTTCAATAATGGCTTTTGCAACACCGCGAACTAGCGCGTCCGACGTGCCGTATTCGTTAGTTTTTACGTTTAAATCTGAAATGTCAACGATAACTGCAGGGTAGCCTTCAGAACATACCTTAACGATGTTATCGTCCGTTTTAGAAACGGCGGCAATAACGTCGCAACTAATAGAAGCAACCATTACAAGTCCGTGGTTATGGTCGGTGTGGTTACCTAAAATTTCCGCTCTGCCAGATGAAGAAAATACGTTAGTAGGCGCGTAGCCTTCGTTTTGTGTAAATACGTTTTCAATTTCGGATATTCTATTTTCGTAAAAAGAAAGGTCAGCATCGTTGCCGTAAAGAAGTTTTAAATCCATACAAATCTCCTAAAGTTTAGCAAGAATAATTTTCGTATAGACAGTATAACACACTAATTTTATTTTGTAAACGCAAACGCGCTAAAATAAAAAGCATTATTTTTTTGAGTTAAAAATTTATATAGAGCATAAATAAATATTTATTTAACCCCTTTAAAATCCTTGCCAAACTCATAAAAATATGTTACTATATGAACGTTAAAATTCACACTAGTGTAGAATTCCGTCTTCGTTGCTTAGCAAAATCTAACTATCGGCTGGGCATATACGGGTTAAAATTCTCCTAGGAGGAATAACGGAGGTATATTTATTATGGCAGTTTGTTCAATGAAACAGTTGCTCGAAGCAGGCGTTCATTTTGGTCACCAAACTTCAAGATGGAATCCAAAAATGAAAAAGTACATTTACGGTGCGCGTAACAACATTCATATCGTTGACCTTCAACTTACCGTTGAAGAAATTGAAAAAGCGTACAAGTTTGTTGTTGAAACCGTTAAAGCAGGTAAGTCAGTTCTTTTCGTAGGAACTAAAAAACAAGCCCAAGAAGCTATTCAACAAGAAGCAGAAAGATGCGGAATGTTTTATATGAATTCAAGATGGCTTGGCGGTACGCTTACTAACAACAAAACCATTAAAACGAGAATTGATAGACTCAATAAACTCGACAATATGGAAAAATCAGGCGAATTTGACCTTCTTCCTAAGAAAGAAGTAATCGCGCTTAAAAATGAAAGAGAAAAATTACAAACCGTTCTTGGCGGTATTAGAAACATGGCAGGTCTTCCAGGCGTTATGTTCGTAGTTGATCCACACTGTGAAGAAATTGCCGTTAAGGAAGCAAAAAAACTTGGTATTCCTGTAATTGCTATTACTGATACTAACTGCGACCCAACTCCTATCGATTTCGTTATCCCTGGTAACGACGATGCTATTAGAGCCGTTAAACTTATCGCTTCTATTATTGCTGACGCTGTTATCGAAGCAAACCAAGGTGAAGACGCTGTTAAGCGTGAAGTTGAAGACGAAGTTGTTACTATGGACGTTATCGCTAACGACAATACGGTTGAATAATTTTTAAGGAGATAATTATGAATTTTACTGCAAGTGACGTAAAAGCGCTTCGTGATAGAACGGGCGCAGGTATGATGGATTGTAAAAAAGCCCTTATGGAAAACGACGGTAATATTGATAAAGCCGTTGACTATTTAAGAGAAAAAGGTATTGCAAAAGCCGCTAAAAAAGCAGGCAGAATTGCCGCTGAAGGTTTAGTTGACAGTTATATTCATATGGGCGGAAAAGTTGGCGTTTTAGTAGAAGTTAACTGTGAAACTGACTTCGTTGCACGTGGTAACCAATTTAAAGATTTAGTACACGACATTGCTCTTCACATTGCCGCTGCTAACCCTACTTACCTTGCGAAAGAAGACGTTCCAGCTGACGTAATTGAAAAAGAAAAAGCAATTCTTCGCGCTCAAGCAATTGAAGAAGGCAAGCCTGAAAAAATTATCGAAAGAATGGTTGAAGGCAGAATTAAAACTTTCTATGACGAAAACTGCTTACTTTGCCAAAAATTCGTTAAAGACCCTTCTAAAACTATTGAACAACTCGTTGTTGAAGCAACTGCTACTATCGGTGAAAAAATTGCCGTTAGAAGATTTGTTCGTTACGAAATGGGTGAAGGTTTAGAAAAGAAAAACGAAAACTTTGCAGACGAAATTGCTGCTCAAGTTTCGGCAATGAAAAAATAATTTAAAAAGGAACGTTTTTCGTTCCTTTTTTTTGAACTTAACACACAATTATATTTAAATAAATAAAAGGGGAAACGTATGAACACTAAATATAAAAGAGTTATAATCAAAATTAGTGGCGAAGCATTAGCCGGCGACGGTAAAATGGGCTTTGATTGGAATACCGTAAACGAAGTTGTAGACCAAATAGTTGCTATTCACGAACTTGGTTGTGAAGTAGCGATAGTTGTTGGTGGCGGTAACTTCTGGCGTGGTCGTCAGGGCGTTGAAATGGAACGTACTACCGCGGACCATATGGGTATGCTTGCAACGGTAATTAACGCGCTTGCTCTTCAAGACGCCATTGAGCGTCGCGGAGTTGCTACTCGCGTTCAAACTGCGCTTACCATAACGCGTGTTGCCGAGCCTTATATATTAAGGAAAGCGCTTGACCATCTTGAAAAGGGTAGAGTAGTTATTTTTGCTTGCGGAACAGGTAACCCGTTCTTCTCTACCGATACTGCCGTTGCTCTTCGCGCTGCCGAAATCAACGCTGAAGTAATTTTACTTGCTAAAAACGTTGACGGCATATACGATAGCGACCCTAAAACAAATAAAAATGCTAAAAAGTACGACGAAATTAAATACATTGACTTTATTTCTCAAGAATTAAAAGCGATGGATACCGCCGCCGTAGCCATTTGTATGGAAAATAAAACTCCTATCCTTTGCTTCGGCTTAAACGAAAAAGACTCTATCATTAGAGTGGTAAAGGGTGAAGAGTTAGGGACTTGGATTCGCTAATTTTAAAGGCATATTTACTTCGTTATACGCTTAATTATTGCGTTTTGGCTTGCTCGTGTACGACAAGTACATCTCCCGTCGCCAAATACTCTAATTAAACGCCTAACTCGCAACTATGCCTTTAAAAACGCACTATATTAAACTAATCAATCTTAAAGCGTGAAAAAAATTTCACGCTTTTACTTTTAAATTAATTCCACGAAAAAAGTTAATAAAATTTTAAAAGTGGTTGCTTTTTATTTTTTATAGTAATATACTTAAATAAACATAAATTAGGTAGTGGTTATTATGAAAAAAGATGACGTTATTTTAGTAGACGACGGGTATAAAGTTACTCGAATAATGTACTTATTAGAAGCGGCTTTTGAATATTTTATCTCCCTTTCTTTTGGCGGAGCGTATTTATCAAGAATAACGGCGTATTTAGGTATTTCAGACTCAGTAACCGCAACGCTGACGTCCGTAGTTGCGCTTACGCATTTATTTATGTTTGGCTCGCTACTATTAGCGCATTTTAACCCCGTTAAGCGCTGGGTTGTTGGCGCTCATATATTAAGCCACACTTTTGCAATCTTTATATATTTCATTCCCGTACTCAATTTAAGTTTAACTTTAAAAACGATACTTTTATTCGTTTTGCTTGGCGCAACGTACGCGATACATTACGTTGTAAACGCGCCTAAAATTAGTTGGTTAATGTCGGCGGTAAACGATAGTAAGCGAGGAGAGTATACCGCAATAAAAGAAATTATCTCTCTTTTAGGCGGAACTTTATTCGTGTATTTGCTTGGGTATTGCCTTGATATAGCAAACAAAAAAACGGCGTTTATAGTTGTAGGAATTATTTTAATAATCGTTTGTATTTTACATACGTTAACTTTAATTTTTTCTAAGGAAAAGCCCCTAGAATTTAAAGAAAAAGTGAACCTAAAAGAAAACATAAAAAGCCTATTTACCAATAAAGAATTTCTTAAAGTAGTAGTTATTTTATGCGTTTGGTATTTAATAAATCACGGCGTAGTTAATTTTACAGGAACGTATCAAGTTAACGAACTTAAATTTACTGCAACGTACACGTCTATAATATCAATAATAGCAATGTTAGCGCGCGCCGTACTTTCTAAACAATTTGGTAAGTTTGGCGATAAGCACACGTTTATGAAACTTATAATTTTAAGTTTTTGTATAGAAACCGTAGCCTTTTTATGTTTAGCGTTTACTATTCCGTCAAACGGGAAAGTAATGTATATGGTATATTCTATTCTTCATTCAGTAGGTATGGCGGGTATTTCAATGTCGCTTATTAACTTAACTTACGAAGTTGTTTCAAGAAGCCAAAGAACAAGCGCGTACGCAGTTGCAAACGCCTTAGCAGGTATTTCAGGCTTTGTTGTTACGTTAATATTAAACCCAATTTTCGACCATATACAAGCTAGCGGAAATAGAGTTTTTGGTATATCTTTATACGCTCAACAGTTTTTTGCAATTATTGCCGTCGTATGTTTATTAGTAGTTATAATTTGGTTGAGTTTAAAACAAAAAAGAAAATCTCAAAAATAACTTTAAATTTAAACGTAAAACAAAATAAAAAATTGTGTTACCTACAAGGCAACACAATTTTTTTATCTAAATTATTTAAAATAATGATTTGCAAGTTTTTCAAACGCTTTTTGAGAATTTTTAACCGTTTCTTTTGATACGCACGTTGCAAGTCTAACGTAACCGTTAACGCCGAATGTGTCAGACGGAACTAATAATAATCCTAAAGTTTTTGCGTATTCGCTAAACTCTTTAGCGCTTGGAATTGGCGATTTCATAAACAAATAAAACGCGCCTTTAGGGTTAACGCATTCAAACCCAAGATTTTTAAGCATAGATATAAGTTCGTCGCGATTGTCTTTATATATAGACGGGTCAGACGTAGCGCTTGCATATTTTGCTATAACTTTTTGGAAAAGTGACGGAGCGCAAACGTAACCAAGGCTTCTACCAGCGCCACAAACTGCAAAGTACAAGTCTTTAGCGTTTTCACAATTAGGCGATATTGCAATGTAGCCAATTCTTTCACCAGGAAGCGACAACGCCTTAGAGTACGAATAACAAATAATTGTATTGTCATAGTAGCACGGAAGGTACGGACACTCAGCGCCGTCAAATAAAATTTCGCGGTATGGCTCGTCGGCAATTAAATAAATAGGGTGGCCGTATTCTTTTTGCTTACTTGATAAAAATTCGGCAAGTTTTTGGATAGTTTGCTTAGAGTAAACAGTTCCAGACGGATTGTTAGGACTGTTTATAATTACCGCTTGCGTGTTAGCGCAAATTATTTTGTCAAGCATTTCAAAGTTGGTTTCAAAATTAACTTCGTCCGCTGGTACTGCTTTTAGCGTAGCGCCCGCGTTTTCAACGAAAACTTTATATTCAGGGAAGTACGGAGCAAATGCAATAACTTCTTCATTAGGCGAAGATATTATTGACTTTAATACTATCGTAAGCGCCGCCGCCGCGCCACACGTCATATAAATTAAGTTTTCGTCAAGACTAAAACCGTAACGTTTTTTATTATAGTCGCAAATTGCTACGCGCGTTGCAAGGTCGCCTTGAGCGGACGTATAACCGTGAGTTTGTACAGCGTTAGTTTTTACTAAATCGCAAATGTAATCGTTAACTTCATTAGGGCAAGGTACGCTTGGGTTACCGAGAGTATAGTCGAATACGTTTTCGCTACCAATTTTTTGAGCCAAAGTTTTTCCATACTCGAAAAGGTCGCGTATTGCCGAGCGGTTTGAACCAAGTTCGTACATTTTTTTATTGAGCATAATAAACTCCTTAGTTGTATTTATTGTAAAATATCTTATCACAACGCGTTAATTTTGTCAATTTCAAAGAAAATTACCGTATTAAATTTACTTTTTTAAATTAAGCGGTTAGTTTAACGTAAAAATTTTACCAAGTAACTACGTTATTGTTTTGATCGTAATACCAGTAATTACCTTCGGTTGTAGGCGATGTTTCACTATACCAATATACTGGGCGCGCTGAGAAATTCCAATTGGTATTCCAACCGCTTGGCTGACTTGTTGCTTCACAGTATATTGTAAGCGAGTCGCAATCAGTAAATGCGTAAATATCAATACTTGTAACGCTATTTGGTATTATTATTGAAGTAAGCGCGTAGCAGTCGCCAAATGCAGAATTGCCGATAGTAGTTACGTTTTTACCCATTGTAACCGACGTAAGCGAAGTACAATCTTGGAATGCGTACTTGCCTATACTTATTACGCTATTTGGAATTTCTACGTTAGTTAATAAGTCGCATTGATAGAATGCATGGTCACCAATGCTCGTTACGTTTTTACCCATTGTAACCGACGTTAGTAAATCGCATTGATAGAACGCGCTATTACCAATACTTGTTACGTTATCTCCAATTATAACTGAAGTAATAGAACGTTCGCTAAATGCATTGTTGCCAATACTCGTTACCTTGTAACTTGTGTTTTCATACGTTATTGTTGAAGGAATGGTAACAACTTGTAAATTAGTAGGCTGTTTTGCAACCGTAGCAACCCCGTCTTTTATTCCAAATCTCATTCCGTTTATAACTGTATAAATATACTCGTCATCTGCAACGTCGTTATTATTGCAATTCCATACGATAGGGCAGTCAGAATAATTCCAAGTATTAGACCAATTAAGTTGCTTACTACCAACTTCACAGTATATGGTAAGCGAGTCGCAATATCCAAATACTTCTCCGTCAATAGTCGTTACGTTGTTGTTTATTTTAACCGACGTAAGTGAAGTGCAGTCATAGAACGCTCTAAACCCAATACTCTTAACGTTATTTCCAATTGTAACCGACGCAAGTGAAGTACATCCGTCAAAGGCTTGACCGCTTATGCTAGTTACGTTATAACTAACGTTTTTATAAGTTACAGTTGACGGAATATTCGCTACCGTTATATCTATTGGTTGACCTACTACGGAGGCTTCTTCGCCTTTTAAACTATAATTTATTCCGTTTATTGACGTGTAAATACAATCGTCGCTTGCAATTTCATTATTGTTGCAATCCCATACGACCGGTCTACTTGGATAATTCCAATCTTCGCCCCAGCCACTTGGCGCGCTTTCTGCTTCGCAGTATATTGTAAGTGAAGTGCAATAGTAAAAAGCAAAATTGCCAATACTTGTAACGGAATTTGGTATTGTAATGGAGGTGAGTTTTTTACAGTTGTTAAATGCGTAAGTTCCTATACTTGAAAGACCGTCTTCTATATCAATATACGAAAGAGAAGTACATTTTTCAAAGGCGTAATCTCCAATACTTGCAACGCCGTTTTTTATTGTTAAACTTGTAAGCGTAGCGCAGTTAGAGAATGCGTTATTACTTATGCTTTCACCACTTGTTATTACTACTGTTTTAAGGTGATTCTTGGAAATAGAACTAATAGCATTAGTTGGAATGCTTGCATTTTGTATAGGGCAGTTAGTAAATGCCCCACTACCAATGCTCGTTACACCATTTCCAACGGCTATACTTGAAAGAGAAGTGCAATTATAAAATGCATCTGCACCAATACTCGATATGCCATTTCCAACGGTTACGCTTGTAAGTGAAGAGCAAAGTGAAAATGCGCTACTACCAATACTTGATACGCTGTCAGGTATTTCTATACTTGTAAGTGAAGGGCAATGCCAAAATGCATTATTACCAATACTTGCAACGCCGTTTTTAATATTCACACTTGTAAGTAAAGAACAACTAGAAAATGCGCTATTACCTATACTTGCAACGCTACTAGGTATTATTATGCTTGTAAGCGAAGGACAGTTAGAGAAAGCGTATTCGCCAATACTTGTTACAGTATTTGGTATGTCTACACTTGTAAGTGAAGAGCAATTACGGAATGCTTGCGCTCCTATTGTAGCAACGCTACTCGTAAGGGTAACCGTTTTTATATACGGGTTATTACTAAATAGGTTAGTTATGCTATCCGTGTTAGTTATAATAAGGTTAGATACGTTTTGTTGACCTAAAAATATCATTGACGTATAAGGCGCTGATAACGTTTCTAATTCACAATAAATAAACGCCTCTGGATCAATATTAGTAGAGCCTTGAACGATAACTTCTTTAAGCGACGTACAGTTTGCAAAAGCGTAAGTTTCAACGTTATTAACGCCACTATGAATAACTACTTTACTTAACGTAGCGTTATCTCTTAAAGCGGAATTATTTATTGAATAAACGTTACTCGGTATTACTATTTCCGCGCTACTGCCTAGGTAGTTTACAAGAGTAATTTCAGTATGGTTTAAAGTAACGAATCCATTTTCGTCCGTTACAAGTTTGCTCGTTTGATAAAGTGGATCTCTATTAGATATTACAATAGCGTGAGAAACTAAACGCCCATATAACGAAGAATCGCTTGGGGACATATTTAAACTTGAATTATTTATAACTTCTACAATTTTAGCGCAACCGTCAAACGCTGATTGGGCTATTGAAGTAACACTGCTACCTATGGTAACCGACATAAGCGAATAACAGTCAACGAACGTGCCTCGCGGTATTTCATTAACTAAGTTAGGTATATTTATTGATAAAAGAGAACTACAATAGTTAAAACAACCGCTATAAATAGTAGTTAAAGTGTTTGGAAGTGTAACTTCAGTTAGTTTACTGCAATGCTCAAATGCATTTTCTCCAAGTGTTGTAACGCCGTTTGGAATAATTATTGAAGTAAGGTTTTTACAGTCTTTAAATTGATAATCTGCAATTTCAGTAACGTTTTGACTAAGTGTAACGCTTGACAGTTCGTCACAGTATTCAAAAGCGTTTTTGCCAATAGTGGTAACGCTGTCAGGTATAGTAATTGACTGTAACTTGTAACAATTATTAAACGCGTAGTCTTCAATTGTAGTAACACTGCTACCTAACGTAACGGATTTTAGTTTGTGGCAATCTGAAAAGGCCCTATAACCAATAATTTTAACGCTATCAGGTATAACTATTTGAGTAATAGAAGTGCGCATAAAGGCGTTTTCGCCAATTTCAGTTACCGTGTTAGGAATAGTAATTTTTGTAATAAATTTACGTCCGTTAAAAATATCGTTTGGTATAACGGTTGTACCTTCTTTAAACGATAATTCAGTTATTCCTTGGCTTTCAAGTGTGTTGAGAGTTTCGTAAAGATCATCGCTTTCAACGTCTATTACCGCGCTTGTTCGTTGTGGATTGTTAGTGTTGTTGGTGGTAGCGTGATATATTGGAAACATAACGGGAAGAATAAAAAGTAACGCAACAACTATCGCAATCGTACCGCCTATTAAACCAAAAGTAAAGCCTTTCTTTTTATTTTTTAAAAGTTGCTTTTTACATTGGTCAAGTTTTGTTTTACTGTCTTTATAATCGTCAAGTAAAGTTAAATTGGTAACCGCTTTTTTAATATCGTTACTCTTTGTTTTATTAGTTAAAGGAAATATTTTATTACAGTTATTGTAAACGTTTTCAATAACTTTTCTTATGTTTTTTTGAGACGTTAGTTCAAAAACTTCCTTTTTACTATTGTTACAGCAAACACATTTATCGTTACTTTTTAAGTTGATTGCGCCACAACAGCAACCCCAAAGATTGCTTGTTTCAGTAGCGTAGTATTTTGCCTTTTTAAATGTGTTGTTTGATAAATTATATTCAGCTTTGCTTTTAAAGACGTTAAAGGTTAAAACAGTTTCGTCGTTAACGGTAAAAGAAGTCTTACTTGACTCGTCGTTGTGAGTTTTAACGTCGTCACTTAAAATTTCATTATGCCTAAACCAAACTATTTTATGGTTATCGTCTTTTTTAACGTAAGTATAATCGTTAACGCCGGTAAAACTAATTAAAGTAGTCGATATAGATAACGCGTCAAGCGGTATAGGAATTTCGTGAGTAAACTCGTAAGGTTTTTCGTTTATGCCGTAAATTTCTTCTTCGCGTCCATCAATTATTTCGCCGTACGCGTTAAAAAATTCGCAGTAAATTTTTAATCTTTTTAACGTGTTAGAAAGTTTTTTAAAAAATAACGTTGCGTTATTATTATCTAAATTAGTTTTAGTGATTTCATAACGGCAAACGTATATAGGAAAGTCTAAATCAATAGAGTAGTTTTCTTGTGAAAATATTAAATTGTCTCTTTCAAAATTATCCATAACTAACCTTTTAAAATACGCTTAAGCGTTATAATAAATAATAAAATATATTTTAACATATATTAACTAATAGAGCAAATATTTTAATAAAATTTAAAAAAATTATTGACAAGGAAAAAAAATAGGACTATAATACCCCCATAGGAGCAAAAATTATGCTAGTTAAATCAAATCTTTTTTATTACGCATACTTTTATTTTAGACCATATTGATTTAATATCGGTTATTTTTTGCGTACCTTATTTTTTTTATTAAGATATTAAGAAAAGACCGTATTTAATTGATACGGTCTTTATTTTTTAAAGGCTAAGGTTCTTTAATAATTTTTTACAATATCTAACGGCTTAACTA
>CALDOZ010000029.1 GCA_937912025.1 uncultured Clostridia bacterium
GGTCAACAATATTTTATAGAAACGACGCATAACGCAGTTTATAGACCTTTAAAATATTTTTCAAACAATCTAAACGCCACCCTCTTGCCGTCAGCGCCAGCGCTTGTAATTCCGCCGGCGTAACCACAACCTTCGCCACAAGGATATAAATTGGTAGCGCTAAGACTGTTAAGGTTTTCGGTACGAGTAATTCTTACGGGCGAAGAAGTTCGACTTTCAACGGCAGTTAACACTCCGCCATTACCGTCAAAACCTTTTAACTTGGTTGCCATATCTTTAATGCCGAGTTTTAAAGCGTCGTTAATTTTTTGCGGTAACAAACTATTTAAGTTTGTAAGTTTATAACCCATTGCATAAGACGGAGCAACGTTTTCTATTGCGGTTGATTTTCTATCTAAAAGATAATCTTTAACAAGTTGAACGGGAGCAACGTAGCCACCACCACCCAAGTTAAAAGCGTTTTGTTCAAGTTGGCGTTGAAAATTAACGCCGTCAAGCACGCCGTCTCCGTAATCGCTTTTATCAGTTTGAACGACTACCGCGCTATTTGAATTTTCGCCGTTTCGAGCGAAATTACTCATTCCGTTAACTACAAGTCCACCCTTTTCAGACGACGATGGCATAACGTGACCGCCTGGACACATACAAAAAGTAAACACGCCTTTATGGTGCGCGTGGCTTACGAGTTTATAGTCGGCGGTAGGAAGATTTTTACAGTTTACATATTTTGCTCCGTACTGGCTAAGATTTACGTCTTTTGCCAAATGCTCTATTCTAAAACCAACGGCAAAGTCTTTACTTTCAATAAAAACTCCGCGGTTTATCATCATTTGATAAACGTCGCGAGCGCTATGACCAACGGCAAGAACAACTTCGTCAAAATTAAATTTATTGCCGTTAATATAAACTCCGCTAACTTTTCCATTTGCAATTTTTATATCGGTTAACGCGGTATTAAATAAAACTTTTCCACCTAAACGAATAATTTCGTTACGAATATTTTTAACTACATTTGGAAGATTATCGCTACCAATATGCGGTTTATTTAAATACGCAATTTCACTTGGAGCGCCAAACGTAACGAAATCGTCGATTACTTCTTTAACAAATTTTCCGCCTACTTGAGTGTTAAGTTTGCCGTCGGAAAACATTCCCGCTCCACCTTCGCCAAACTGCATATTACTATTTTCGTCTAATACGGACGTTGAAATAAACGAGTCAAGACTTTTTTTACGTTCGTCAACGTCTTTACCGCGTTCAATTACCGTAACGTCAAACCCGTACCTAACAAGGTCAAGCGCGCAAAATAACCCGGACGGACCTAACCCAACCACTAACACAGTAGGCTTGCAGTTAATTTTTGGATAAACGCGAGGTTCCACGTCAACTGCTTTAAACCCAGCTTCTACGGTATAATGGTAGAATATGTTATTTTTATCGCGAGCGTCAAGCGATTTTTTTATTATTTTAAAATGTTTTAATTTGTTAACGTCCGTTTTAAGTTTTTTGCTAACTTTGCTAATTAGCGATTTTTCATCTTCTAAAACGGATAGTTTTACCACGACTTTTTCCATTAATTTTTACCTATTATACTCTTTGCAACCGCCATTGCTGAAGAAAACGCCCATTGAAGATTATACCCACCGCAATCGCCGTCAACGTCTAAAATTTCACCTGCAAAATATAAACCTTTAACAAGTTTACTTTGCATTGACTTATCGTCAACGTTTACAACGTCAACACCACCGCGAGTTACTTGAGAGTTATCAAACCCCGTATCTCCTAAAATAGCAAGTTTAAAATTTTTAACGGCGTCAACCGCTTTAACAACGTTTATTTTATTAACGTCATCGTCAAACTTAACGTTAAATTTATTTTTTAGTACAGCTAAAGCAACTTTTTTATTGATAATTCCCGAGAATAAGTCTTCAATTTTAAGATAACTACAATTTTTAACTTTGTAGTTAAGAAAGTCGATAAGTTCATTTTTATCAATTTGCGGACATAAATCTATAATAACGCTTTTATTTTGTTTACCGCTTAAATACGCCGAAACGTAAAAAGTAGCGTTACCGCTAACGCCGTAATCGGTAAATAACACGTCGCCTTCAGTTTGGCATACAATTTTACCATCAACTTCGCCACTAAGTTTAGAATACTGCTTTAAACCTTTAAGTCCTTTAATTTGCTCTTTGTCGCATTTTAACTGAACGAGCGACGGATAAAGCGGAGTTATATTATGATTAAAACTCTTAGCCAAGTTATACCCGTTCCCGTCTGAACCCGTATGCTTTGCGCTTTTACCACCCGTTGCAATTATTAAATTTTCAGAGTAAATTTTTTCGCCGTTTTCTAATGTGGTAACGAAGTGTTTTTCCCTATTCGTTCCTATTGCTTTTGAATTTAACTTAACGTTTATTTTTAAACTTTCAATTTTAAAACGCAACGCGTCAAGAACTGAGGAGGCTTGTTTTGATAAAGGATAATATTTATCGCCGTCAGGCATAATATAAAGACCTAACTCTTTGAAAAAACTTATCAAAAATTGTTGAGAAAACTCGCTTAAAACGTTATTTTCAAAGTTGATATTATTACCGTGATAATGTCCGCATAAAACGTTTTTATTAGTAATATTGCATTGACCGTTTCCAGTAGATACAACCTTTTTACCAAGCCTATCGTTACCTTCAAGCAACGTAATATTACTACCGCCAAACTCTTTAGCAAGGGCTATTGCTAAGACCATTCCGGCAAAGCCACCGCCTATAATATTCGCTTTGTAAACTTTAAAGTTTTCCCTATTCATTCCTATTGCCTCCGTATTGAAATTTATTTTAACATTTTTTACAAAAAATTGCAAAGGTTTAATTGACTATCTTAAAAAAATAAGTTAAACTATATATGAAATTAACGTTTTACAACGAATTCAAACTATAAATTTACCTATTTTTCAGGTAAGTATTTTATATTTTACGAGGTCAAAAATGAAAGACGGCGTTATAAACTTTTTTAAAACAATTACATCAGAGCAGTATATCGGCTGGATTTTACTTGGTATAGTAGTTTTAGTTATTATAATTTTTTGCTTAATTGCCCTTCACTATTCTAACAAAAAAAAGAAAGCAAAACAACAAGCGCTTAACTATAAAAAGAACGAGATTGCTAACCTTTCGGATGAGGAAATTAAGAACATTGCCAATAACGTAGCAGACCCTCAAACACTTTATAAAAAAATTGAAGAACACAAAAACGAAGTTAAAGCGGAAATTGACGCTGAAAACGAAAAAAACAACACTACTAAAAAGCCTAAAAACGTAAAACCTAAAAAGAACGAAAAACCCGTTACTACAGCAAGCGATACAACGACTACTTCATCAACTAACAACACTACCACAACTAACGACGATACTACTGAAAAACCTATTAAAAAACCTAGAAACGTAAAACCTAAAAAGAACGAAAAACCCGTTACTACGACAAGCGATACAACGACTACTTCATCAACTATCGACGCTACTACAACTAGCGAAACAACCACTACGACTGACGATACAGCGACTGCGACTACTCCTAAAAAATCGTCATATCTTGGCAAATGGAAAATTAAAGAAGACGATGGTAAATTCTTTGCCGAATTGTACGCGTCTAACGGTGTACTCGTATTAAAAACTGAGTATTACAAGTCTGTTAACGGAGTTAAAAACGGTATTGAGACCATAAAGAAAAACGTTGTTGAAGGCAATTTTGCAACGAGCGTTGATAAGTCAGGTAGATATTGCTTTAAACTTTTTTCAAAAACTAACCGCTTAATTTGCGTTAGCGACTATTATTCAAGTAAAGCGAAATGCGAAGGCGGTATAAATTCCGTTAAACGTTTTGCCGAAACTGCAAACATTATTCGTGAAGAAAATAACAATCAAGAATAATTTACAATTAAAAACTAAATTGCCCCACTACCTAGTAAAAGTAGTGGGGTTTTACGTTTTATTATGGTTTTACTCTTTCTAAGTCTAAAATCCATTGTTTTTTAATGCCGTCACTAGGCATTTTTAAATCTCCGCGTGGAGAGAATGAAAGCGAGCCGATTTTAGCGCCGTCAGGTAAGCACGAGCGCTTAAACTGTTGAGCAAAAAATCTATTATAAAAATTAAGTAACCATTTATATAAAACTTCGTCACTAAACTCGCCGTTAAAGGTTCTCTTTGCTATATAAAATATTTTCGACGGTTTAAAGCCTTTTTGAATTGCGTAGTAAATATAAAAATCGTGAAGAAGGTATGGTCCTACTATATCTTCAGTTTTTTGAGCAATATCGTCGCCACTCGGCGGTAACAATTCGGGAGATACGGGAGTATCTAACACGTCGTACAACACGCGTTTAATATCTTTACCAAGTCTATCTGCTTCATACCTAACAAGAGAGCGTAAAAGCGTTTTAGGCACGCCTGCGTTTACGCCATACATACTCATATGGTCGCCGTTATAAGTCGCCCAACCAAGAGCGAGTTCAGATAAATCACCCGTACCTATAACAATACCGCCCGTCATATTTGCAATATCCATCAAAACTTGCGTTCTTTCACGCGCTTGAGCGTTTTCGTACGTTACGTCAGTTATAGTTTCGTCGTGCCCTATATCTTTAAAATGAACGCGAACGGCGTCTTTAATATTAATTTCTTTTAACGTTACTCCTAACACTTCAGACATTATTACGGCGTTATTTTTAGTTCTTGAAGTAGTACCGAAACACGGCATAGTAACGGCTATTATATCTTTACTATCACGACCAGCAAGAGTTATCGCGCGCTTACAAACGAGTAAAGCAAGCGTACTATCAAGCCCACCCGAAACGCCAAGCACGAGCGTTTTACAGTTTATATGTTTAATACGTTTAAGTAAGGCGTTTGCTTGAATACTTAAAATGAGTTCGCATCTATTTTTAAGTTGGGTAGCATCGGTAGGAACGAAAGGTAATTTGCTATAAGTTCTATCAATTTCGCAAAAATCGTCTTGCATATCGAAATAGACTTCAGTATCGTTTGAAAATCCATTATAATCACGCTTACTTCTTTCAAACGAAAGATAACTTACGTCAATATCGCTAATTATTAAACCCGTTGTAAAAAGTTGAGATTTTTCAAGAAATTTTCCCCTTTCGGCAATTATATTACCGCCGGCATAAACAACGTCGCCCGTACTTTCACCATAACCGGCGTTAGCAAAAACGTAACCGCAATTTAAAACGGACGATTGAGATTTTATAAGATTTTCTCTATACTCGTTTGCGCCAACAACTTCACAGTCTGCGCATAAATTTACGATAATAGACGCTTTTTCGTTTACGTCAGATAAGATAATATCGTTACCAATTACCGCTTTAATTAAAACGTCGTCGTTTTGCGAATTTTTATAAACTATATTAGGCGAAATTTCATAATTTTCACCACAAACTCTAATAGTTCCGCTTACGCTACTTCCACTATTAAACCAACGGTTATCATCACTTTTTAACGTATTAGATTTAACGGTAAAACCAAGAATTTTTCCGTTATATAAACAACACGCCGAGTTATATATAGCGCCTTCGTTTTTAATAGGAAGCCCTACGAAAATAAGCATATTTTTACATTCGCTATATTTTTTTATTTGCATTAACCCGTCTAACGCCGAATCAAGCAACGCGTGCTGTAAAAACATATCTCCACACGTCGCGCCCGTAATACAGAGTTCAGGAAAAACTAAAACTTTCACCTTTCTTTTGTACGCTTTATCAATACCTTCAATTATAGAATTAACGTTATATGAAACGTCACACACCTTAATTTCAGGCGTATAAGCGCCAACTTTAACGTAACCGTAGGACGTTTGATAACTATCTTTACTATCTTCGCTATCATTACCGCATAGCATTGAAATATCTACCTTTAAAGCTTTAGCAATACTTGTTAAAGTGTTGGACTTAACGCTAAGCGTTGCGCCAGACAAAATTTTATTAAGAGTGCCAAGTGGAACGCCACTAAGTTTAGAAAGTTCGCTGTTTGTAATTTTTTGCTCGTTTTTAATTTCTTTAATTTTACCAATTAAGGTTAATAAATTTTCCATATTATCTAATCTCCTACACATAGGATATAACTATTTTGTATTTTTGTAAAGCATTTTATAAAATTTGGTAAAATATTTTTATAATAACCTAAGTATAACAATTTATTTACTTTGTAAACTTTGCTTTTTATAATCTTGACTTATTTAAAGTATTTTAGTATAATTATTAAGTTATTTTAACTAAGGAGACATCTATGCAAACTTCTCAATCTAAAAAAGGCGGTTTTACTAGCAGTATCGGTTTTATTTTGGCTGCTGCAGGCTCTGCCGTTGGTCTTGGTAATTTATGGGGATTCCCTTACAAAACTGCCGCAAACGGTGGCGCTGCATTCGTGTTTTTATACATTGCCTGCGTTTTGTTTATCGGCGTAATAACTATGATTTGTGAAATTTTTATTGGTAGACGTTCACAAGCAAACCCAGTAACTGCTTTTAAAAAGATAAATAAAAACATTGGTTGGATAGGCTTAATTGCAATTGCCGTTCCTACTATTATCGTTTGCTACTATTCCGTTCTTGGCGGATACACCGTTAAATACGCGTTCAACTCTTTCTGGGGCAATACTGGCAACTATAATAATTTTGCTGGAAACGGACTTGAAGTAACTATTTTTACTGCAATTTTCGTTGCGATGGCTTTATTCGTAGTTATGGCAGGCGTTAAAGGTGGTATTGAAAAAGCGTCTAAAGTTTTAATGCCAGCGTTATTTCTTTTGCTCGTTGCCGTTGTTATTTTCGTTCTTTGCCTTGGCGAAGGCGTTGTTGACGGTTTAAAATTCTACCTTGTTCCGGACTTTTCTAAAATTACATTCTCATCAGTTCTTGCGGCGATGGGGCAAGCGTTTTACTCGCTATCTCTCGGAATGGGCGCTATGATTGTTTACGGTTCGTATACTGGTAAAGAAATTAACATCGTTAAATCAACAGGTATGATTTGTATATTCGATACTTGCGTTGCACTTCTTGCAGGTCTTGCTATATTTCCGTCCGTATTCCACTTCGCATCAGTTGAAGGAGTTGCTCTTAAAGACATTTCTATGGACGGTGCTAAACTTATGTTCATTACTTTACCACAAGTTTTTGAAAGTATAGGTTACGTTGGTAATATCATTGAATTTTTCTTCTTTGCAATGGTTATTATTGCAGCCGTTACTTCAGTAATTTCTATTATGGAAGTAGCAAGTCAATTTATCATTCAAAAATTTAAAATTCAAAGAAAATTTGCTACTTTAATGGTTGCAATGGTTACTTTTGCAGTTTCTATACCGGTTGGCTTATCAACTGGCGGAGCAATTGATTTTAAAATTTTTGGGCAAGATTTGCTTTCTTTATTTGATACAATTACTAATACAATTATAATGCCTATATGCGCAATGCTTTCTTGTATAGCGGTTGGTTGGTTTATCGGTCCTAAACAAGCAATTAGCGAACTTGAAGAGCAAGGCAATAAGTTTGGACCTTTAAAAAGCGTAGTTTCAATAATGATGAAATTCGTTGCGCCTATTTTAATTGGCATTATTGAAATTTTCGGCGTTATTGACCTTATTGTTCCAAATTTATTTAACTTCTCGGGAAACGGCGCATCAATTATAAATACCGCAGCGACGTTTAGCCCTAACGGATTTGGTATAGTATTGGTTTCATACTTATTAATTGGAATTTTAATTGGAGTTTACTTTGCATTCTTAAAAAAGACGGAAACAGGCACTAATGCTGATGAACTTTTAGACAAAACTGCTTTAGATTGTAAAACAACAAACTAATTTAAAAGCGCTTACTTAAAGTAGGCGCTTTAACTTTTTATATATAAAAAAGGTAGAGTTTTTGCACCCTACCTTTTTATTTTAGCATAAAATATAACGTAGGTCAATACAAAACCAAAAAATAAAGTTGGGTAAAATTTTTAAAAAAAGTATTGACTAAGGCTTGACAGTGTTTTATAATAAAAGTGCAAAGAGGAGGAAAAAGCCAATGTACTAAGACCGTAAGAAATTTATGGGAGGTGGTATTAAAATGAAATTAATAACCAATATTGCAACTTTTAAACCCACCATCAAACAGTATATAAGGAGAACGCCAATGAACACATAAATTTAAAACTCAAACGCATAAAACCACCAAATGAGCCAAAATAATGGTTAGTAAGTGATAAATAGTGATGGTTAAAAATGCGCAGTCTTTTAAATAACTTAATATTAAAGCGGTAACTTTTAAGTAGTTACCGCTATTTTTTTGCCCTATTTATTACGTTTAAATTTATTAGTTAAAAATTTACCAAGTCTTATAATAAAATAAATAATTGACGAAATTACTATTATACTTGCGCCCGTTGGAAGATTAAGTTCATAAGACAAAATTATTCCTACAAAACTATACGCTATACCAAACAACGCCGAAATTACAACTCGGTTAATAAATTTTTTACTAACGAGCATACTCGTTGCAACTGGAACGGCAATAAGCGCAAGAATTAAAATTATTCCCGTAATTTTTATAAGAACGACAACAGATAGCGCAATTACCACGTTAATTATTATTTCAATTAAGCCAACGTTTACTTTTCTAACCTTTAAAAACTCGTCGTCAAACAAATAAGCGCCAATATATTTAGAAAAAATTGTAAACGCTACAACGATAACTATCGTTAAAACGCCTAACGTTATAACGTCAGTTAAACTAACGGTTAAAATATTGCCGAATAAATAACTTGACATATCAGGCGCGTATCCGCTTGATAAACTTATAAAAATAGTTCCAAGCGCCATACCAACAGACCAAAACACCGCGATAAACACATCTGAAAGTTTATCGTTTTTATTTTTTAAAAACCCTATAACGATAGACGCTATAACCGCAAAAATTCCTCCGCCCAAGATAGGTTCAAAACCAAGTAAAAAGCCAAGTCCAACACCACCAAACGCGGTATGAGCGACGCCACCCGTTAGCATAACGAGTTTTTTCTCAACTACTATTACGCCTATAATTGACGCAATTACACTTGCTAAAATTGCCGATATTACGGCATACCCCATAAAATCAAAGGTAAAAATTGCTTCAAATACCGTCATTATTCGCCTCCGTGAGTGTGTCCACAACAACCGTCATGCTCGTCTAACACCCTATGCGGTACACCGTGCGCAATGAGTTCAACCGGGCAATGATATAAGTTTTCAACGGTAGTTTTATTAAGTTTAGGCTCACCGTGATAAACGAGCGTTTTGTTTAAGCACGCCAAACTTCTTATTTTAGTTGAAACGGCAAACATATCGTGAGTAACTACAATTATCGTTACGTTTTTAAGACTTGATAACACGTCGAATATATTTTCGCTCGACACCGGGTCAATACTTGCGGTAGGCTCGTCAAGAACTAAAATTTTAGGCTGAGATATCAAAGCGCGCGCTATTAGTAAGCGTTGACGTTCGCCACCTGATAATTCCGACACGAGTTTTTCTTTATGCTTAAAAATATTAAGGAGTTTTAAAACTTCGTCAGCCTTATCTATTTGCTCTTTGCTATACCTAATTAAAGGCTTACCTGAAGTTAAAAATCCGCTTAAAACTACTTCCTTAACAGAAATAGGAAAAGTTGTGTTCATTTGAGAAAATTGCGGAACGTAACCTATTTGACTTTTACTTTTATAAACAGGCTCGCCGAAAATTTCAACGCTTCCGTCGTTTAATTTTATAAGACCGAGAATTGCTTTAAGTAGCGTTGATTTACCACCGCCGTTAGGACCTATTATTCCTAAAAACTCCCCTTCTTTAACTTCAAACGACACGTTATGTAAAGCGTTTACTCCATTTTCGTACACAACGGTCAAATTATTAACTTTTACAGCAATTTTGTTATTTTCCATATTTATCACTCAATAAAACTGTTAGCCATTTTTTTAATATTGTCAATATAATCGCCAGATAGCGGATCTAACATATACGCTTTTCCGCCTATTTCGCTTGCAAACGCTTCTGCTCCCACTCCGCTGTTTTGCGCTTGATAAAATACTTTTTTTACGTTGTTTGCTTTTGCAAACTCTATCATTTCGCTAAGTATTTTAGGGGTAATTTCATGCCCGTCTTTTTCAAGAGCGTACATAGTTAAATTATACTCGTCTAAAAAATATCCGTACGACGGGTGATATACTATAACCTTCTTTTTGTCGCTTGAAAGGTTAGCAAAATCATTATCAAGTTGAGTTTTAAGCGCCGTCAACTTCAAAATATACTCGTTAGCGCTTTGAGTGTAAAAGGTTGCGTTTTCTTTATCAATTTTTATAACTTCGTCACGAATAATTTCAACGCATTTAATAGCGCGTAAAACAGATAACCAAACGTGTGGGTCACGCGCGCCACTATCAAAAAATCTATCCTTAAACCCGTAAGAAATAAGTTGCTCGTGTAAAAATACTTGCTTAGTTTTGGCGTTTAAATTTGGCGTTATTGTTACACTTTCATTAGGAATACCTATTGAAAAATAAATTTCGGCTTTATTTAGTAGCGTTATTTCTTTAGGCTTAGGCTCGTACGTTTCAGGACTTTGCCCAGACGGTATTGCCGTTACCACTTCAAACTTATCTTTTACAACTTCTTTAACGAAAGTTTGAACGGGAACTATAGCCACCGCTAAAACTCTGTTGCCGTTATTATTACAACCTACTAAAAAACAAACGGGCAAACTTATTATTAAAGATAGAATAAACGCCAATAATTTTTTCATTAAAAATACTCCAACTAAAGTATAGGTGGAGTATATCATTTATTAAGTTAAAAGTCAAATAAAATAATTGCAAGTGATTATAGGCTTATTCTACAATAAACCCTAAATCTTCAATACATTCTTTTGCAACGTTATAGTCAAGATTATCAAAAGATGCCTCGCCCTTTTGAAGATTAACTTCAACGTTTGACGCGCCTAAACTTTCAAGCGCTTTTTTTACTCTGTTTACACAATGATTACAACTCATTCCTTTAATTTTAATTAACATAAATTTCTCCTTTTGTTCTTAATTTTAACGCCTAACGGCAAAACTATTTTATTAAACAAGTTGGCTTTGCAGACAAGGCTCAATTTACTACCACGGACTGAAATGACCTATGTGGCTATTTTGGTCGTGACAATAAAGTAGAAACGTAGTATTGCAAGTTATTAGTTGGTTTAATGTAGTGCTTTTAAAGGTTTTGAAATGATTTTTTGCTTTTATATAACGGTTTA
>CALDOZ010000030.1 GCA_937912025.1 uncultured Clostridia bacterium
GAAGTGTTGAACCTAAGCAGTAACGCAGTATTGCGAAGTAAATATGCCTTTAAAAATCGTCTAAATCACTACTTGCTATCGCATCCCCTATTGACTTTCCTGATGCTTGCAGGCTAAACTTGTCAACGATAATTTTATCGCGCTCGCTATGAGTTAAACAACCGGCGCCACCGATACAACCACCGGTACATGCCATACCTTCGATAAAGTTTGCGCCAAGTACGCGTTTTGACGCTTTTAAAAGGTTGAGTTTACACTCTTCAATACCGCTTGACGAAATTGGTTTGAAATCAAAGTCTGAACCGTGTTCTTTAAGTCCTTGCTTAACGGCGTCCGCCAAGCCACCGCAACGCGCGAAAATTCTACCAAAATACGAAGCGTTATCAAGCATTGTTTCGCTTAAAACGGTAACGTCAATATCGCGACTATCAAACAACGCTTGCAATTCTTCAAAAGTAATAACGCAATCAACGTACGGACGCACGTTTTCTTTTTGATATTCCGCTTTTTTAGCAGTACAAGGTCCAATGAAAATAACTTTTGCCGTTGGGTCGTTTTCTTTTATAAACTTAGAAATCATTGCCATTGGCGAGAGTTGGCTTGAAACAAACTCGCTAAGCATAGGAAATTGCTTTCTAACGTACGATACAAACGCTGGACAGCACGACGATATCAACTCGCCTTTTTCTACAAGTTCGTGACTTTCGCCGTTAGCAACCATATCAGCGCCGAGCGCCGCTTCAACAACGCTATACGCGCCTAACTGCTTTATACCAGATATAACTTGACCGAGTTTCGCATACACAAACTGACTTGAAATACTTGGAGCAACTACGGCGTACACTTTATAATTGGTGTTGTCGTTACTGTCTCTAATTATATTGATAGCGTCAATTATAAACGATTTATCAACGATTGCGCCAAACGGACATTGATAAACACACGCTCCGCAAGAAATACATTTTTCGTTTTTAATAAGCGCCGAACCGTCTTCAGCGGTACCTACCGCGCCTACTTTACAAGCCTTTTCACAAGGGCGTTTTCTATTATGAATAGCAGAGTACGGACACACTTTTGCGCACTTTCCGCAGTTAATACATTTGGTTTTATCGATATGCGCTTTGTGTTGAGCGTCTATAGTGATTGCTCCGCGTGGACAAACGTCTTCGCAACGGTGAGCAAGACAACCACGGCAAAGGTCGGTAACTTCGTAGCCACCCATAGGACACTCGTCGCACGCTATTGATATAACTTCTATAACGTTAGGATTATCTTTATTTCCACCGATAGCGAGTTTTACTTGCTCGCCAACGATTGCGCGCTCTTTATAAACGCAACAACGCATAGTGGGTTCTTTACCCTTGATAATCATTTTAGGAATGTCTAAAATTTTATCTTTCAACTCGCCGTTCCATTCGGCGCGAGCAACTTCACGAAGAACTTTATATTTTAAATGTTGTACTTTTGTATCAAATTTTTTTAAAACAGGCATAATATCTCTATCTTTAGTTATTTTAATATCTTAGTAATTGTATATCAATTTGAAAATATTGTCAAATGATATATTGACATATAAAATAATTAAGCGTATAATAAAATCAATCAAATAAGCAATAGTTTTGACTGATTACGCTCCATTTTAATATAAACGGCGTAAATTTATTTAAGTTTTTAAAAGGAAACGAGCAATATGAAAGACAATTTAGAAAAAGAGTTTTTAGAATATTTGCAAAAAAATAAAACGGCAACAACGGAAGAACTTTCTTCTATATTTTATACGAGTTCTTCAACGGTTAGGCGTAAACTTTCAGATATGCAAACTAAAGGACTTGTAACGAGAACGCACGGCGGTGTTATTTTAAACGACGTTAATAATTTTATACCGAGTTTTTCGTTCCGCTCGCACCAAAACAGTCTTGAAAAAAAGAAAATTGCGCTTTCTGCTATTAAACTTATTAAAAACGGCAACGTAATTTTTCTTGACGGCTCGACTTCGGCATTCTTCATAGCGGAATACCTTACCGAGTTTGAAAACATAAAAGTTATAACTAACGGTATTGACACGCTTTCGCTTTTATCTAAGCATAATATTAGAGCGTACTCGACGGGTGGCGAAATTTCACGAACTAACCGCTCGGTATTGGTTGGACATTACGCCGAGCATACCGTTGAAAAAATTCACGCTGACCTCTTTTTCTTTTCGGCTAACTCGCTTGACGATATGGGCGAAATTTACGATTACAGCGAAAGGGAAAACGCTTTAAGGGAAAAAATGATGAAACAAGCGGACAAAAAGGTGTTTTTATGCGATAGCACTAAACTTTATAACCGCGCCACGTTTAAACTTTGTGAACTTTCTGACGTTGATTATTTGGTTACCAATAAAGACATTCGCCCCTACTTTAAAACGGATAAAATACCTGAAATTATATTTGAATAATTTTAAGTCGGCATTACCTTTTAGGTTTTGCCGATTTTGATTTTATACTGTCATGTTGAGAAGGGCTACTTGCTCTACTTTCGAAACATCTCTTTTAGATTCTTCGTAGGTCGGTCAAAGTAAGAAAATCTCAAAATGATGGATGGGCGGTATAGAACGGAAGAAATTTTGCAATTTTAAAAGCGGAGCGCCACTAACAACTCCGCTTTTGGTTAATTTAATAAAAGATTTTTAAAGTGGAACTTCACCGTCTGAGCATTCAACGCTAATAGCCTTAATAGTATCGTTCCAGTTATTTTTATGTATTTTTTTCCATTCTTCAACTGTGCCGGTATATATTATTTTTTCAAGTTTAGGGCAGTTTTTAAATGCTTTTGGTCCAATATACGTTAAAGATTTAGGTAAGGTTATGCTTGTTAATGACGTGCAACTATCAAACGCCCAACCGCTAATGCTTTCTAACGAATTGCCAACTTCTATACTTTCAAGACAACTACAATTTCTAAACGCCCACGCTTTAATTTCTTTTACGCTATTAGGTAGAGTCACGCTTTGTAATAACTTACAACCGCTAAAGCCCGTTATTACTTCTAACTTATCGCCAAACGTTACTTCTTTAAGTTTGTAACAATTAGCAAAAACGCTTGAAGTCAATTCTTTTAAGTTTTTAGGTAAAGTTATTTGTGTTAAGTTTTTACAAGAATCAAAAGCGCCGCTACCGATATATTCAATTGAGTCTGGTAAAACAATTTCATTTATGCCCGAATTATAAAACGCACAGCCAGGAATAACCCTTGTGCCTTCTTCAATTACTACTTTATCTCCAAGACCGTTTTTATAATTAAGACCTACGTTAACTAAAACGCCATCGCAATAATATATCGACGATTTATTTATAAATTTTCCCGAATAAGGTGTTCCGTCAAGAATGCCCGATTCCACTTCTATTACTGATTTTGGAATAGAAATTTCTTCAACGGCGCTATACCTAAACGCTGAGATGCCTATTTTTTTAACGCCATTTGGAATATTAGCGCATTTAAGCTGGCTACAATGACTAAAAGCGTAAGCGCCTATTTCTTCTACTCCTTTAATAAAGTCAATACTGTTAACGGCGGTATGAGCAAAACAGTATTCGCTTATTCTTTTAACGCTTCCTTCAATTTTAACTTTACTAAGTTTTTTAAAGTTGTAAAATAATGCGCTATTAAGTTCTGTTACGCTACTTGGAATTGTAACTTCAGTAATTTCCTTGCCCTTTATAAGCACGTTAGGTTTTGACGCTGATTTTAAATAAATTCTATTAGAAAAACCAAGTCCCATCTTCATCCACGAGTTAATATCGCCAAGATAATTAATCTCAAGAAGATTATCCATTGCTAAAAACGACGATTCTTCTAACCTAATAACCGATTGTGGTATAGTAACCTTTTTTAAGTTTTTAAGACCGTTAAACGCCGAGTAACGAACGTTGACAACGGGGTGGCCTAAATAAAACTCTGGAATTTCAACTTCTTCGTCTTCGCCCGTGTAAGATACAAGGTCATAAGCAGTGGTATGATATTCGCCTTTATACTGAAAATTGCCAAATTCAAATGTTAATTTTGTCTTTTCAAACTTGAAAGAATTTATTTTGACAATATCAACGTCGTCTTCTTCAATTTTTTCTTTTGACGCGTTAACGTCGAATATAAATTTAGTCTTTTTAAAACAAGAACAGTCACCAATTATAGAAGTAATAAACATATCTTCCGTCCCGTAATAATATAGCGTATTTACCCTTCTTAAACCGTTTAAGGTAGCGTCGGTTATGCCTTCGCCTTCAATTTTTAAGTTTGATATTTCGCTATTATTAAATACGCATTCTCCCATACTTTTGGCGCTTTTAGTTACAGTTACCGTTAATAAATTTTTAATGCCGGCAAAAGCATAGTCGTTAATACTTTCAAGGTCTTGACCTACACACAATTCAGTTATTCTTTCGCCCTCGATATATAAAGACGCGCCGTTACATAACGGGTTTGCAGACGGGTTTTCAAAGCAAAGCGCAACCCATTGTGAAAGCGTGCCTTGGTAATGCACTTCTTTTAAATTTTCGCAACCGTAAAACGCATCTTTTTCAAACTTTTCAACTGAAGTTGGAATGGTAATTTTTTGCACGCTTTTGCAGTTATAAAGAGAGTATTTTTTTACCGTTTGCAACCCGTCTTTTATAACCAAATGGTTACCGTCTTCACCCTTTACGTTTAAAGATGCGCCGTAATAAAGTGGGTTTGACTGCTCGGTAGCAAAGTTAAGCGAAAACCAATCATTTACTCCACCTAAGTAGTTAACTACGCGTAAAGAGGTACAATTTTCAAAAGCATTAGCGCGTATATCTTTTACGGTAACGGGAAGCGTTAAATCGCTAAGTTGATTACACTGTGAAAAAGCGTTTTCTTCAATTAACTCTACCCTATCTTTTTTATATACGCCGGGCATAACTAAGCTGGTTGCTTTTTTATTTGCTTTTAAAATAACTGCAAACGTTAATCCGTTTGCGTTATCTATAATTTTCTGAGAGCCAAACTTAAAATTCTTCTCGTCTTGAGTTTTAAAAAATAACCCCATAATTCTCCTTTAACCGACCTATACGTCGCTTTTTATCTATTTTAAAAGTTTTAAAGTTGTAAGCGTAATAAATACAACTTCGTTATAATTAATACCTGAAATTAACTTTAATATTATCAAAATCGCTATTATCTTTTTCGATTTTATCCCACTCGTCTTTGCTACCACTAAAGTTAACAACTTTTAAGTTATCTAAACAATTTGTGCAAAGATTTATTTTTTTAACAGTTCTTGGAAGCGTTATAACTTCTAATTTTTTACAACCGTAGAACGTACCGAAAATAACTTCTTCCATGTTGCAATTAATTTCTATTTCAACTAAATTTTCACAACCTTCAAACGCATCAAGAGTCATACATCTAACGCTACTATCAACAATACATAACCCTGCTTTTTCCGCGCTTACTTTTACAAGACAATTATCAACGTATAACGCTCCGTTTACGTACTTATCTTTATTGTTTAAAAATCCTGCGTTTTTAAAAGCGTTTTCGCCTATACTTTTTACAGCGAAAGGAATATTAACTTCCTCTAAATTTTTACAGTTATAGAAAGCATAATCGTCAATTTTTGTTACACTTTCAGGAATAACCACTTTCTTTAAATTCATACATTCAAGGAAAGTGTATCCGCTTACATATGTTATACCGTTTGGTAATATAACTTCTTCTACTTCACATTCGTTAAACGCCGTACTTGCAACAAAACTAACGTCGCCTTTAACTTCGTAAACGCCTTTAACTTCGTTTTTAACTCTTATAAGACCGCCACCTAAATAAAGCGCTTCGTTAGTCCAATTATTTTCGTCTAATAAAATACCCGAGTTATCAAACGCTTTATATCCAACGAATTGTAAATTATTAGGAATATTAATATCGGTAAGTTTTTCGCAATCGTCAAAAGCGTTACTACCAATATAAGTAATAGTGTTTGGCAAAACGACTTTAGTAAGTTCTTCGCAACCTTGGAACATATAATCGCTAATTTTAGTTATACCGTAAGGAATTGTAATTTCGGTAATGTTGCTTCGAGAAAATGCTTGATTACCAATTTCAGTTACGGTGTCTGGTATATCTATGCTTTCAAGCCCGGTATCAGAAAAAGCGCAACCGCCAATAGTAGTAACGCCGTACGGAATATTGATTTCTTTTAAGTTTCTACAGTTACTAAACGCTTCTTCTAAAAGAACTTTAACAGACGACGGCAACACAACTTTTTCAATAGAATTACAACGGCAAAATCTACTATCGACCTCAACCGTTCCTTCTTTAATAACGAGTTCAGTTAATTTTTGATTGTTAAAATACAATGGTCCGTGACCATATAACGGATTTGAACTTGTTTCATCATCAAAAATAATATTACACCATTCTTCTTGAGTTCCGCCAAAATAGACGCTATACAAATTATAACAACCAGTAAACGCGTAGTTACCTATACGCTTAACAGTATTAGGAATGCTTATTGACGATAATCCCATGTTATTAGCAAAAGCGTTATCGGCAATATACTCAGTACCTGCTAAAACTTTATCGCAAGAATCAACTGAATCAATAGCAAACTTACCTACGTATAACATACCTTCTTTCCAGTTATCTACGTTTCGATAAATTGCTGTATTTTTGAAAACCTCTGCGCCAATACTCGTAACGCTATCAGGTAATACTATATCTGCAAGCGAATGACAATTTTTAAAAACGGGTCTAGTTAAATATTTAGGACCGCCAAGTCTTGTTACCGGATAACCGTTATAAAATTCTGGAATTTCAATAAAGGTAATAGCATCGTCAAGACAGTTTTCAATTCGATATTGATTGTCGTAATTTTTACCCTTATAAACGCAAGGCTCGTCAATTAATTCAAATTCTAAAAGTTTAGAGTATTTGTTTACTTTTACTAAAACGGAAGGCTCGCCGTCTTCACTGTCTTTCATTTCGTACTCACAATCAAAATCAACGTTAGCGTTAAAGAAACAATCAATAGTGTTAAACGAATTATCGTTCCAGTCCTCTTCATCGCCTAAGTAATCTACGTTTTCAACGCTATTAATATCAAAAAGAGCATTTTTATCAACGTCGCGCGAAAGGATAGCAAGAGTTACTAAATTACAGTTTCTAAACGCGCTTTCACCAATGCTTGCAATATCTTCCATTAAAATAACGTTTTCAAGACTAGTACAGCCTGCAAAAGCGTAAGCGCTAACGCTACTTGTTTCTCTACCAAGTTCAATGGTAGTTGCCAATTCGCCGTTTAAGTACAATTTAGCGCCGTCTAAAAGCGGATTTGAATATTCGTCTACAAAAGCAATTTTAGCCCATTCGTCAGCGCTTCCGCTATAATAAACTTCGCTAACGTCTTGAACGTTATAAAAGGCTTTTGCTCCAATTTTTTTAACGTTTACACCTAAAATAACCTTTTCAATACTAGTGCAGTTAGTGAAAGCGTAATTAGAAATCTCAGTAGTTACCGTCGAAAAATCAACTTCGGTAACCATATCGCCTTGACAATATAAATCAGCGCAATTACTAAGCGGATTTGCTTTTTGGTCTGCAAAATTTATTTCGTTCCATTGCTTTACCGTTCCACCGTAATTTACGGTAGTCAAATTTGTACAACCATCAAAAGCGCCAGCGCCGATAGTTATAATAGTTTCCGGAATATTAATTTTATTAATTTTGCTAAATTTAAAAATTCCGCTTGCTATTTCTACTACGGGCTTGTTTTTATACGTTTCGGGTATGTTTACAGTTAATACGCCACCGTTAAACGCAACGACAGCAAAACCACCGCCAATTGACGACGGCTTAAACTTTAAATACTTTTCTTCTTCTGTTTTTTTGAAAAATAATCCCATAAATAACTCCTTTAATAAACCTATAGGCTGATTTTTATAATTTTTTATATATAAACGGCTTATCTATTCGCCGTTTTATTTGCTTGCGCGCACGTTACAATTTCAGTATTAGTGAAACAATATAATGATTTTGCAGGGTTTGCTTTCCACTCATCGTAAAAACCTGAATAGTGCATCTTATTTACACCTTTACAGCCCTTAAACACGTCAGTCGTCACCATACTACTTAAAATATGTAATTCGTTTATTTGCACGTCGTTAAAAGCGTACTCGCCAAGATTAAACTCGTGCTCGATAACGACTTTATTAAGCCACTTAAAACAACTAAACGCATAATCAGGTAAACTCGTTACGCTACTTGGAAGTATAATTTCGGTAACAACTTCGCCGTCAATAACTAAATTAGCGCCGTTATAAAGTGGGCTTGAAAGATTGTCGTCGTTACCCTTATTATTAACGACTATGCTAAGCCAACTAACGATATCTCCGTCATAATATACATTTTTAATATTTTCACACTCGTAAAACGCTTTATAGCCAATTTTTGTTACGCTACTTGGAATAGTTACGCTTTGTAAGTCTTTTATATTAAACGAAAACTCTTTTATTTCGCTCACTCCGTTTGGAATAACTAAGTCGATAATTTTTTGACCGCCAATAAATAAACTTGCGCCGTAACATAATGGACAGCAAGAAGAGTCTTTATTGCCGTAATCATTTTCAAAAAGGATATTGCACCAATTTAAAACTTCGCCGTCGTAATACACTTCCTTTAAATTTTCACACTCGTAAAACGCGTCTTCACAAATTTTTTCAAGTGATTTAGGAAGGTAAATAACTTGTAAATTATTACAACTTTCAAATGCGCGTTCTTTAATAGTGGTAACGCTATTACCAACTTTAACTGACGTTAAGTTACTGCAACCACAAAACGCGTCTTCATAAATAATTTCAACGTCGTTAGCGATATCTATACTTTTTATATTGCTTCCTGAAAAAGCGCCCTCGCCTATCCATTTAACGCCGTTTGAAATTGTAACGGTATTAAAATTACCACCGCAAAAGGCAAATTTGTTTATGTGTGTTGTATCGTTTGGAATAACAAGGTCTTCAATTTCTTCGTCGTTGTTAACGTAAAGTTTAGCACCAAAGATAAGCGGACAAGACGATGCGCAATCGAACTCTATTTCACTCCAATATTTTAAACTGCCTTGATAAATAACTTTAGATAAATTTTTACAATTATAAAAATTAGCGCCTTCAATTTTAGTAACGCTTACAGGCAAGGTAAGTTCGGTAAGCATAGTACACTCACCGAAAACTTCTTTTTCTATGCAAACTACAGGGTGACCTTTAACGACCTCCGGAACGACTACTTTGGTAACAAGTTTATTGCAAGAAATAACCGAGTATCCGCCCTTAGTTTTGTCAAATTTAAATTTTAAATTGTTTTGAGTTATTGAAAATAATCCCATAATATCCTTAATTTTTTTAGATTATATTGTTTTAGCGCCCTTTTAAGCGACGTTTTCACTTTGTTTATCATTGCAAATAGTTTGTTCAGTTTTAACGATGCGGAATTTTTCAAGTTTAACGCTTTTATAATAAATAAGTAAACCTATCGCGCAACACACCCAACCAACTGGGTAACTAAGTCCTATAGGAATAGGATCGTTTGAAATGAAATTAGACGTTACAAATAAGTATATTTGCCTTATAACGATAAACGAAGTAAGCATAAATATCATTGGGGTTTTAGAGTTGCCCGCACCCCTTAACGCAGCGGTAAACACTTGATTTACAGTGCAACAAACGTAAAAAGGCGTAAGATATCTTAAAAATAACGTTGAATACTCTATAACGTTGCCATCTTTATTAAACATCCAAGATATTTGAGGGGCAAATATCATAATAGGAATAATTAATAGCACCGTTGATATAAGCGCTATTAAAAACGCTAAGTTAGTGCCTTTTTTAGCGCGCTTGACGTCTCCAACACCTAAATTTTGTCCAACAAAAGTAGATACCGAAAGGGCTATAGATTGCATTGGTAAAAATATTATTTGGTCCACCTTTGAATAAGTAGTCCAACCCGATAACGCGTAAGTAGTGTTGCCGTTCACGTTGCTAATATACGACATTACGAACATATTTGAAAACGCCGTAAGCGCCATTTGAATAGCGGCGGGAGTTCCAAGTTTAAAAATGCTAAACAGCGAACTTTTATCAAACTTCAAACTTTTAATGTCGATTTTGACGCAAGTGGTTGTAAAAAATAACGTAATAAGCGTTAGTATTGCAGACACGCCTTGCGCAATTATCGTTGCAAGCGCTACGCCCTCAACACCCATATCAAATGAAAACACGAACACAACGTCTAAAACGATGTTTATTACCGCCGATACTACAAGATAATAAAACGGACGTTTAGAGTCACCAATCGCTCTTAAAATTCCCGAGCCCATATTATATATGAGTAAGCCCGAAACACCTAAAAAATATATTGATAAATATTTTTGAGCGTGTGGATATATTGCTTCTCCGCCCTCTTTTGAATTTAAGATAATATTTAAAAATAGTGGAATTGTAACCAAGCCTATTACCGTAAACACAACGCAAAGAACTAACGTTAGTAGTATAGCGGTATGAGTAGCCTTTTTCACTTCTTGATAATTTTTAGCGCCGTAGTTTTGAGATATAACTACGCCTACGCCACTAGATAGCCCCATAAACGTTCCTATTAAAATGTTTATAATAGGAGCAACACTTCCTACCGCTGCGTACGCTTCGTTAACGCCCGTTTGACCAATAACGTAAGTATCTACCATGTTATAAAGTTGTTGAAATAAATTACCAAGCAAAAGTGGGATAGCAAAAACTATAATGTTTTTTACGATGCTACCCGTTGTCATATCAATATTACTTTTTTTAAGCGATATTGCCCCTGCTGACATAATTTTAACTCCTTTACACCGTTTAATTTTAACACACTATAAAACAAATTTCTACTGTTTATCTAAATTTAATTAATTAAATTTAAAAAATAACCGTATTAACGCAAATTTTACGTTAATACGGTTGAATTCTATTAAAATAACGGAGAAAAAATATTAAGTATATTTTTTAGTAACTTACTAAACGCGTTTTGTTTAGCCATTTCTTTAGTTATAATTTTACATTCGTTATTGCAAGTGTTTTCAAAATCATTTTTAATTTTAATTACGCAATCGTTATTACAAGTTAATACGGCGCATTCAAAATGATGAACGAGCGAGCGGTAATCTAAATTGATTGAGCCTACTATGCCAACGTCGTCGCTTACAAACGTTTTAGAATGAATAAACCCTCCTTTATATTCGTAAATTTTCACCCCGTGCCTTATAAGTCTTTCGTAGTTTGAACGAGTCATTAGGCTTATTATTTTCTTGTCGGGTATTTCAGGAAGTATTAGTCTTACGTCAACGCCCCTTTGAGATGCGTTTTTTAGCGCGTCGATTATGTTATTATCAACTACTAAATAAGGCGAAGTTATATACAAATAATCAACCGCTTTATTTATTACGTTAAGGTACGCGTTTTCCGCAATGTGCTCTTTAAAAACGGGGGCTGGTCCGTCCATATACGGCAAAACATAACCGTAATTATTATAAATTTGGTGGCTTTTTTCTAAGAATTTTTCAACTTCTAACTTGCTTTTGCTCGCGACGTTATAAAGTTGACAAAACATCTTTACTAAACTATCTACAGCACCGCCTTTAAGTATAACGGCGCAGTCTTTCCATCTTCCAAACGGCTTTTTAACGTTTATATATTCGTCGGCAATATTTATACCGCCAACAAATCCAACTTCGCCGTCAACAACTATTATTTTTCTATGGTCGCGGTTGTTATGGATTATTGAAACTATAGGTCTAAACGGATTAAACTTTACGCATTTTATGCCTTCTTTTTCAAGTTCGATATAATAATTTTTATCAAGGCGTGGCATTGAACCAACGTCATCGTACATAACGTAAACTTCAACACCTTCACCTACTTTTTGGCGTAAAATGTCGTGAATTTCATTCCACATTACACCTTCCTCAATAATAAAGCATTCTATAAAAATATACTTTTTTGCTAGTGAAAGTTGCTGTTTTACGCTTTCAAAATACCTTTCGCCTGACGGTAAAAAATCTATAAAACTATCGTTATATACTGAAAGCGAGCATACGCTAGTTAAATACTTCATTTGCCCGTATTTTTGTCCGTCAATCTCTTTAACTTCGTTTAAAATTGCTTGCGTTTTATTCTCGTCGTTATAATTATTTTCAAAAACGCTGTTGAGTTTTTTAACGTATCCCCTACTAAGTTTTAAGTTGCCGAACGTAAAATATATTACAACGGCTAAAACGGGAAAGGTGCAAAATAAAATTACCCAAGGTATTTTGTATACGGACGCCTGGTCTCTATTAACAATAAACAAAAACATTATCGCCCCGATTATTGATGAAATTACGTATAGTAAAGTGTGTTGCTCGTTTAACTTAAAAAATATTACCCATAAAATAATTGCTTGTATTATTATACTTAACGCTAAAATTATAAATCTTGAAACTCTATGCGCAACGCGTGACTTTCTTTTCATAAACTTTATTTCTCACTTTAATTTAATTGTATTTACTTTATATATAATACATTATTTACGTTAATAAAACATTTTAATACTGTTAAAGTTTTGTGAAATTTTTTTACTGCAATTAGCGCTGTATATTTTAAACAACGCGCAATTTACTTAAATTATAATCAAAACTTATTTTTTAATACTCCCTAACTAATTTAGACTATAAGCATTGCTTATTTTTTAATACCGCCCAACTAAAAACTCACCACTTAAAAATTAAGTAGTGAGTGTTAGTTTTTATTATATATTTTACCAAGTCATTGCTTGCTCAGTTCTCGTAGGATTTTCAGGATTTCCACCTATAGGCGTGTTTTTATTTAATAAATTAAGCTGTTCTATCTCGCTACTCGATAACGAAAAATCAAAAATATCGATGTTTTCTTTTATGCGCGAAAGGGTTGTGGACTTAGGTATTACTATAACGCCTTTTTCAATTAGATGTCGAAGCAATATTTGCGCCGGAGTCTTGCCGTATTTAGTAGCAAGTTTTAAAACGATAGGCTCGTCAAACATTCCGCTTTGAGCGCCCCTACCAAGCGGAGAATAACTTTCGTGCGCTATGCCGTATTTATCAAGATATTCCCTTTCTAACGGGCGTTGACAATACAAATTGGTTTCTATTTGATTAACGTGCGGAACTATTTTGTTAAAGCGAATAAGGTCGATAAATCTATCGGGATTAAAGTTTGAAACACCTATTGCTCTAACCTTTTTTTCTTCATACAACTTTTCAAGTGCGCGGTAAGCGTTATAATAATTACCATACGGCCAATGTAGCAATACTAAGTCTAAATATTCAAGTCCAAGTTTTTCAAGACTTTTAATAACGGAATTATAAGGGTCGTCACCCTCAAAATTCTTAAACCAAATTTTTGTAGTTATGAATAATTCTTGACGAGGAACGCCACATTTTTTTAACGCTTTACCAATAAATTCTTCGTTTCCGTAGGCTTGAGCTGTATCAATATGCCTATAACCTAAATTTATAGCGTCTAAAACGCATTTTTCGCATTCTTCAGCATTATTTACCTTGAACGAACCGTAACCTATAATTGGCATTTTAACGCCGTTACTTAAAGTTATTGTTTTCATATATTCTCCATTTTTTAAGCGTTTATTTTTTGTTAAGTATATTGTATCGTAAATTTTTAAAACTTTCAATATAAATATTAAATTGTAATAAAATTTTTTTATTTTTGAAAAAAGTGAATAAATTAAGAGTAAGCGATAATAAAATTAGAAAAATTAAGCGCTTTAAACGTTAATGCGAAAAAAGTTAAAAAAATCGGTTTTTATTGGCTTAAAGTGTTTGACAAAACCACTTTGTTAGTGATAAAATACTATAGAATTAAGCCGCTGTGGCGGAACAGGCAGACGCAAGGGACTTAAAATCCCTCGGTGTAACAGCCGTGCCGGTTCAAATCCGGCCAGCGGCACCAAAAAACCATCAAGTCTAATTGACTTGATGGTTTTTTAATATTCTAAGCAACTGCGAAGTTAAAACCTCTTGTAAACAAGTTTTAAACTTTGCAGTTTTGTAATTTTAAAGTATTAACATATATTTTGAATTGTTAGATAATCGAAAAATCAATAGTTTCTTATCATTCCCAGCGTAATTCATATTCATAATATACCCTTAGGAGGTAAGCCATAGAATCAACGCTTAATTTTTTATTTGATTTTGCGAACATATTATTCGTTTTATCAAAGCATATTTTTCGTCTTTGCACGAGATTTTTGTAGCGTGAAATAAAATTTGTAATATGTCTATTCTATTTCTATTCTAACGCGATTTTTTAAAAATACACATTTGTTTTCACTCTCGTTGAGAATCAATCTCGTATTAACCCGCCGCCTATTCCGCAAGTTTAATAGAATAAGGAATTGGTAGAGTCAATAAAAAACGTTATTTTTTTAGTTGCTTCTTTACACAACATGATATTTGAAATTAACCCACGTTAATTGTTTCAAACATGCATCTTCGTTAACAAATCTAAAACCGTTGCCCCTGGCTCAAGGCTGATAGCCGTGTACTTTTCAGAGAGAACAACTGGGACTATTTTTCCTTCACTTAAATCACAATCAAATTCATCTATTACTTTAATGGCAAAAGATAAAATTTTACTATAATATTCTACCTTGCTTTTTTCAGTTTTAAAAACTTCTTTATTGTTTTTATTCGGGAAAGGATATGGTAAATCGAAAACAAATGCTTTTCCTTTTTTAGATTTGTAAATAAAATCTTGTCCGTAATAAGTTTCCGCTCCAAACGTTGTGCTTGATGCAACACGGTTAAAATCAATGTACTTATCTCTAAAATCATCTGTAACACACATTAAAGTTGAATTTTTAAGATTATTTTTAATCTTATCAACAAAATTATATATGTTTCCATTATTTACTAGTCCAATTATACACAAAGGACGCTTCCCTTTTTCTAACAACGTCTGGTTAATATCATATATAATCTTCATCATGCTTGCATATATCCAAGCTGGTTGCCCTGCAATAGATAAGGTTCCATTAATAATCAAAACCATATTTTCAAAAATTGTCAAGTAAGTGTCTTTATTCGACTCTTTTATCGTACGTAAAAGATGAGCTAAATAAATATGTTTTAAAGCGACTTTAAGTCTACCCAAAGCGGCTTGATTAGAAATACCGTCTTCTTGCACTGCCTCATATATTCTTAAACAATCTGTTGTATAAACATAAGAGTCACAATGTGGACAAAGTTGTTTTTCTTTTATATTAAAAATAGGGATATTTTCTTTTCCACACGTAGGACATTTATGTAAGAAAATTTTTTCTTCGTCACAGTTCTCTCTAAGCGAAGCAAGCCAAAACAACGTTTCTTTTAAAGTGTACTCTTTATCACCACTTTTCGTTTTTATCGAATCAAAGAAATCTTCTAACGCTAGACGAAAACTATCTTTTGCCGACAATTGCTTTTTATATGAAACATTACTGCATGGTAAAACAGCCATTATTTCCTCTTTCTCTTTTGTTATCTTCGCTATTTTGAACGGGTCCACAAAATGATTATTAGAAACGTAACTATATTGGCTCTTTTGTAATAATGAGCTAGCCACCTTAACATAGCCCACATTAGTATAAGGTAACTCTTTTCGAATAGAAGATTCGTACAAATCGCTATCAATTGATATTATGTTATTAGGAAGTTCCACATCATTATAGTCAACCGATATAAATTCACTTAAAATTTCTTCAATTTCAGAATCGCTTGGTTCTCTTAAATAATCACACGCGCTAAGGAAATCATTAACATCAGGATTATCAATTATTCTAAAATATGAAGATGTGTCTAAGTAATTATTTTTAGACATTCGACTTTCTCTCCTCAATAATTGCTTTCGGGTCAAATTTATCTATTTGTATAGGTATTACAAACGGACTAGACAATGTTTTTACTCTTGAAAAACCAACATCTTGACTTCTTAATAATGACTGTTTAAAATCAGCAAAGTCATAGAATTTAGATAATTCCGCCATTTCCTTTTCACTATTCAAATGAGAAACAAACCAGTTTTCTGTATTAGCCAAAATATTTGAATGCACAGAAGAAACTTCTTGGGTAGAATAAACTAATGCTATTTTATATTTTGCGCCTTCTTTTGCTAGTCTTGGCCACGTATCAGTAATTTCCATGTTCTTGCCTATTAAGTTGTGAGCTTCTTCTATGTAGAAAACTATATTTGAAGGTTCTTCTCCATCAGTAAACTTTTTCATTGACTGATTAAATATATATGAAGCAATTTTCTTGCTTAATCTTTCTCTTAATGTTGCGTTACCGACAGATAAATCTATTATGATTATTTTACCTTCGCAAAGATGTTGATATATTTCGTTCGCAACTTCGTCTATTCTATCTGGAGTATGATAATTTTGCGCCTCTACTATTAATTTATAACCATTCATAAAGGCGTCATTATCATTTTTACGGCATAACATATTTAATAAGACTTTACATTCTTCAGTTATCCAATCTTGAACATCAGGATTATCTTTATTTTTCCTTAAATGTTCAAACCATAATTGCGCTTGCTTCAATGAAATACCATCTTTAGGATTAAACGGATATGGGATTTCTTTATCTACAATGTTTCTTACCTTTTCATTAGCTTCAAACTTCACCTTGTAATTGTCCGCAGGCTTAAATCCAGCGGCAAACAATATCGTTTTATACAAAGCTATTTTTCTTTCCCATTTTTTTATTTCATTAATTTCATCTGGTTTATCAAAAGATAAATTCATAAACTGTTGAACATCCGCAGCTTTTGAACCACCATCTTTTAAAAACTCACATATAACAGAATAGCCTTCTTCTATTTGCTCATAAAAGTTATTCAATAACGGATTAAATCCTGGCGTGTTGACCATTCTATATCTAATACATTCACCCTCATATAAATCCGCAATTGACCCATCGTCTTGCTTATTTGCATTTGCATATTCACCGTTAATATCAAAAATAATTTGTCCGATTTTCAACCCACACTTATCCGTTATTTTTTTTACGACAGACACTGTTTGTTTTATCATGTTTGATTTACCGGTTCTAGTCATACCAAGAACCGCAGTTCTCCGCGCTAAAAAATCCGATGGTTGTATCATAAAAGGAACCAAATCTTTTGGATTATTGCGATTTAATCTGTCAGTTGACGTATATCTAACTGTACCAATTTTAAATGGTTCTACTTCTTCAGTTATTCCGAGTTTAATAAACTCGCTTTTTGCCTTAGCTGCTCTCATTGGGTCAACATAGTTAACTATTGCCTTTAATGCATCTCCTTTAGGCATAAAAACATTCAATTTAGTTGACATATAAAAAGTTTCAATATCGCTACCAAGAACGAGATTATCATTTCTCATATAGAAAGTTCCTACAACTCTACAAACTAATCCTCCAAATTGAACCTTGTTTTTAGTAAGCGGGTCATATTCTTTATTACCCGACGTATCAAAAGGTTCTTCTTGGTTTTGAAAATTGTCAATTTTCATTTTTATCATATCGTCATCCTGGGGCAATTTAGATGAACCCGTAACCCTTAACAAAATTACTTGTTTATCAATATCCCTTATGTCACCATAATTTTTAGGATTAAATGGCGTTGCTAATAAAAAAGAATTATGTGGTATACCGTTAACTATTTCTTTCCATATATCGTTTGTCATTACCAATGCTTTTTCATAGTCAATATTATAAACCCAACCGACAAAGTTCTCTTCTTGTATTAGCTGAGATAATTTATCATTTCCGTTCAACTTTGAAATAATGCTTTCCATCTTTTACCTCTTTTATCTAATTTGTATTTTTAATTTGTCCTGTTCTTCAGAAGTTAACCATAAATCTCTACTGAGCACAATAATTTCTGAGTTTTTGCCTTTATTTGCAAGGCTATAATTTAAATCGTATACTTTTTGTTCTCTATCCTTGTATATAGATTTTACTTCTTCCACGTTATCGTAAGTAACCATCCAATCTATTTTAATTTTCTTTATTAATTTTGCCAAAGCCTCATGATCTTCCGGACTGAAAAAATTAATATAAAGCTCGTGCCCCTTTTTAAAATATGGAGGGTCAAAATATACAAACGCGTTTCTTTTATATTTTGGCAATACACTTTTCATAAAATCTTTTATTTCTAAATTGAATAAACTTATTTTATCCTTATATTGACCAATACGCTCTATTCTTTTTATTAAATTTTCCTTATTAAATCTAGCATCTATCAAATAGTTCCCTGTTTGGTTATAACCACCTATCGGCCCTGCTTTTAAAATGCCTGACCTATTCGTTCGGTTTAAAAAGAATGTCGCGAAACCTAATTCAAGCAACTTATTAGAATCCTTATTAAGAAAAATTTCTTTTTGTTTATACCATTCTTCTATAGTAACTTGTGTTTTCTTGATTAGCTCTATAAATTCATCTGTATGATTTAATATAGAGTGCCAAAACGCATAAATCGTTATATCCATATCGTTTATAACTATATGTTTAACTTTATCACTTAATAAAAGAGCTAATGCGACACCGCATCCACCTGCAAATGGTTCAATATATATACCATTTTCTATTTCGGCTTTTTTCATTATCGCATTAACTAAAGGAGCTATCTTTGTTTTTCCCCCTGGATAACGCAATGGTGAATAATTCATAAAACGTACCTCTTTTTTCATCATCCAAATTCTCTTATATGGCTTTCAACTCAATAGATTTTGTGTAATTATTTCCATCCAAATCAGTTAGCACTACTTGAATGTTCGGATTATCTTTCAATCTTAAATTATGAGCAATTATTTGTGCAAATTTTTCACTCATCTCAAAAACCAATGCTTTAGACAACTGAGTAAAACTAGAAATAATACATGGCGCGTCTTCTATCTTTTTAATAGAAGAGTTATAAGTTTCACAAAAATTCTCGATATATAATATATCAACTACAACGGTGCTAGTTTTTGTCTTGATTAATAATTTACCACCATTAATCGATAAATTCAAATTTGTATTGTTTATTAAACCTATTTTCAAACCCCATAAATTCTTCCTTTCTATCCCATTTTTTAGCACAACTTTATAAAACATATTTTCCGGGTTTATTTTTATTTGTTTTCGAGCTTCATAAATAGCATCCAGGTCAGCTCGTGACGCAATAAAATTATTAGCATTTTTTCTAATATAAATTTCTCCACGTCTTAAAAATACCGTTCCTTTCTTCGAAAACTCTTTCTTAATCATGTAAGGCCTATTTATATTAGTTTTCTTAATGCATATGCAAGCCATGTTCGTATTATTATAGTTAAACTTATCAACCGAAAAATCCAAAAACGGCTCAACATATTCATTTAATAATTGAACATAATTAGAAATATCTTCAATGATATCGTAATCTACATTATTAAAAATATTGTTCTTATTATCAAATCCAAAGATTATATATTTATCTTCTTCTATGCAACTATTAGCAAAAGAAACCATATCCTTAATCAAATCAAATTTACATTCTTTTGAGTAAAAACGCAATTTAAAATCAACGACTTCTGTTTCTTTGGTTTTTTCAATTAACTCAATAATTTTTTTCATCTTTCGTATTTTACCTAAACCCTACACTTTTGATATTTAGCACTTTACTCTCAATTAGTCTACCGTACATATACTCCACAACTTTCTTTAATCTTTTCCGCAATTCTTCTTATAACTGGCACGACTACACTGTTGCCAATCATATCTCTTCAATTCCTAAACTCTTCAAATATTCATACGTGCTGTTATAATATTCTGGTAAACGTGTGCTGTCTTCCCAGAAACCACTCGGATTTTTATTTCCATTCCCTTCCGGCACACATATCACCATACCAGCTCTTGCACGTGTCAACAAAACACGGTAAGCATTTAACATATACTTCATTAAATCTTGCTTGCTTTCGCTCGTTGGCGTTTGTTCAACCCACTTTGTCTGTCCATTAAATCTATAGAAACGCCACTCACCGTTTTCATATCGCATATCGGCATCCCAAAGCAAGCATGTATAATCAAGTTCTAACCCTTGAACTTGAATTTCCGTTGCAGCATCTTCAAGATAGTTGGATGCTCGTGTGTCAATTTTATCTTCCAAGAACCAATGAACGGCATTTTCATCACCTGAAGGCAATACGTGAATTCCCAAAGGCTTAAATCTTGCCGATTCCTTTGTTATAAGAACTCCTGTGCGTTCCGTTCCCCTAACTTTATCGTGCAACCACCTTTTTGCCTTTTCCATATCCCTTGTAAGCACAATAGGATACTTGTCCTTAATTTCTTTATATAATTCTGCGGCAGTAGGCTCAATCGCAAGCAATGCGTGAACAAACGCGGAGAGTTTTTCTGCTCTATAAGAGCGTAAAGATACCGCAAGGTGTAAATTATCAGAATATGTAACCTTATCGTTCTTCTCAAGCAATTCGTTGACTTTCCCTTCGGCGTATTCCGCTTCCGTTAACTTCGATGAAATATAAACGTTCCAATGCGGGAATTTTTCATTAAGCGCGTTAATCCACTCGGAAATACCAGCTTCACCCGTGTTAATTTCTTGACCGCCGCCAACAAGGCATATAATTGTTGCCCAGTCCTCACGTTGGTCAAGTGACCAAATCAAAAACGCCGCCTCTGACATAGGGAAATTAGGAAGTTTTAATTTATTACCGTACGTTCCGCCTCTTTTAAGATAATCCGCAAGTCTTTTATGCGTCCAAGAACGTTGCGCCTCGTCAAAAATTGCAACGTGTTCGACCTCGCCGTAGCCAGATTCTGCAAGCTTCACCGCCTTTTCAGGGTCAATTTCTAAAACGCCGTTTTCAACGGGATTTTTGATTTTCGCAAGCATATTATCGCGATAACGGTGGATAATTTGAATAAACTTGCCTACTTCTCTACGCGAATCAGAGAGTTTTTTACTTTCGTTCCTATCACGGCATTTTTGATGATTATCTTTTGCAAGCGCCTCAGTCAAAACAGCAACCAACGGTCCGTTGCCCGAAAGGTAAACTGCGCCTTCGTCCTCAATAGGCTTATCTTGTCCTTGATATGTTTGCCTAACGGCTACATCAAGTCCGACAAGCGTTTTACCAGCGCCGGGAACACCCGTTACAAAACAAATACTTTTTTCCCTGTTTTCTTTGCTCTTTTGTATTACGTCAAGAATGTATGCTATCGTTGCGTCCGTAGAAACCTTGTCCGCCTCGTGTCTTGTAATATCTTCTACTGAATGACTTTCATAAAGCGTTTTTGCCGCTTCAATAATTGTCGGTGTCGGTGCATACGGACTGATAATCCAATTAGGATTAACTTCCTCCTCATTTGGATATTTCTCTAAAATTTTTGATATTAAGTTTGAAACGCCCGCCTCACCCGTAACAAGAGGATTTACAACTCTATCGTCGTAAACGGACATTCTAATATCTGTGGAAGAATTACGGTAATTCGTTGCTACTAAAATCGGAACAATAAGATTGTTCTCGCTGAATTTATGAAAATTTTTAAGGTCTAACGCATAGTCTAAAACTTGGTCAATATCTCCTTCAAGAATTTTTGACTCTCCCACCTTAAATTCCACGCAAAAGATAATTCCACGATATAGAAGAACAACGTCAATTCTCTTTCCAAGGCGCGGAATATCATATTCAAATATAACTTGTCCGTTTTTATCCTCATAATTTGATAAAACGCCCTTTATTATAGATATTTCTGATTTCCACGCTTCTCTTGTGGTAGTAAGCGCATCGCCATGATAATTATCACATAATTCGCCAAATATTGAATTTTCATCAGCAGCTATAAATTGTTTAAAACTGCTATTATATAAGCAACGACTCATAATAAGCCTTTCTCCTTGTTTGCTAAAATCAACAAGATTTTAGCACAGTAAATATGACAGTTTCAGTTATATTTAAAAAATTAATCTTCTTTTTTTGTTGCATCCATAACGTCCCCAACATTACATTCGAGGATTTCACATATACGAAGAATTATCTCCATAGAAACATTTTCATTGTTGCTCATCTTTGCGAGCGTGGACGTAGACATACCGGTTTTCATGCGTAAATCGGTCTTTGTCATACCTTTATCAATAAGTAATTTCCATAGTTTATTATAATTTGCTGCCATAAAAATACCCCTTGGTATAATAATTGGACTTATTATACCATTTTCTTATAAAAAAATCAATAGATATATTCGACTTTTCAAATAAAAGATTTGAATTTAAGCATAGAAAAAGTCGGTGGTTTTTGCCACCGACTTACCTGTTTTATCGTCGTTTTTAATTACGTCTTCAAGTAGAGTTTTTTATTTCTCCATACCGCAGGTGTAGCATTGTTTGGATAGCATTTCTTCGTTTTTGATACTGCTATATAATCTAAAACCACCTGCAAAGTTGTAGGCATCAAAGCCGTTTTGCATTAAAATGCGTGTTGCAAGATAACTGCGCAAGCCACTTTGGCACATGACGTAGATTTTTTTAGACTTGTCAAGTTCGCCTAAACGCTCTCTTAAATCATCAAGTGGAATATTGATAAAACCATCAGCGTGTCCACGCATATATTCAAAAGGTGTGCGAGTATCAAGCAAAATCACGTCATCTCTTTCTCTTAAAGACGGAATATCTTCATAATAAAACTGTTTCACTATGCCATTTTTGATATTTTCTACAACAAAACCTACCATATTTACTGGGTCTTTCGCAGAAGAATATGGCGGAGCGTAAGCAAGGTCTAAATCTTTTAGTTCATCGGCTTTCATCCCTGCCCTAATTGACGTTGCAATAACGTCAATGCGTTTATCAACTCCGTCGTATCCAACGATTTGCGCACCTAAAATCTTATAGGTTGCCTTTTCAAAAATGAGTTTAACGGTCATTGCCGTTGCCCCTGGATAATAGCCAGCGTGTGAGTTTTGAGTTAAAATAACCTTTTCGTATTCTATGCCGTTTGCTTTAACTTGCTGTTCATTAATTCCAGTAGTAGCAACAGTCATATCAAAGAGTTTAATAACCGAAGAGCCTTGCGAGCCTTTATATTCGCTGTTTAGCCCACAAATATTATCGGCAACTATTCGTCCTTGCTTGTTGGCTGGTCCTGCAAGTGAAATTACTGAATCTTTATCGGTTATAAAATGTTTAACTTGAACTGCATCCCCTACTGCATAGATGTCAGGAATTGAAGTTTCCATTTTTGCGTTGACTTTGATTGCGCCTTTTACGCCAAGTTCTAAACCTATCTTTTTAGCAAGCGTATTTTCGGGCGTAACGCCAACTGCAAGTATAACCATATCTGCGTTGAGTTTGTTTCCGTCCGCAAATTCAAGCGATACTTGACCATCTGCAAAACTCATTTTGGTTGTATTCGTGCTTAGTAATAATTGTACGCCGTGGTGACGGAAGTTTGCGTGGACAAACGACGCCATATCACAGTCAACCGTTGGCAAAAGATGATTAGATCGTTGCACAATAGTGGTTCTAATGCCAAGTTCAGCAAGGTTTTCTGCCATTTCAAGACCGATAAAGCCACCACCTATAACAACTGCCGTTAGGGGCTGTTTTTTCTCTACAAAGGCACGAATTTTAAGCGTATCTTCTACGGTACGAAGTGTAAAAGTCCTTTCATTTTCAGTATAGAAATCGGGCAAAATCGGTTTTGCACCGGGTGATAAAATTAGTTTATCGTAGGTTTCAGTAAAACTCGTTCCTGCTTTTAGGTCAGTTACGTGGACGGTTTTATTTTTGAGGTCAATATCGGTTACTTCGTGATTGACTTTAGCGATTATTCTAAAACGGCGGAAGAAACTTTCGGGAGTTTGAAGTGTCAAATCTTCCTTATCTTCAATAACACCACCGATATAATACGGCAAACCACAGTTTGCGTATGAAATAAAGCCCGAACGCTCAAAAATAATAATTTCTGCGTGTTCGTTGAGTCTTCTTATTCTTGCTGCGGCAGTTGCACCACCTGCAACCCCACCAACGATTACGATTTTCATAACTCATATCTCCTTTACTATATTATACCTTTTTTTGCCACTTTTTTCAACTGTTTTGAATATTGCATTTAAAAACAAAAATCTTTACTTTCAAAAGCCGATTTTAGCCAAAAGTAAAGATTTTAGGTGTTTTGTTAGTTTATAAGTAAAGATTTTCTATAAAATATTTTTATTATTTATCTTGATTTCATATAAAAAACAGCCTATTTCTTATAGAAAAAGACTGTTAGGTGGCGTGCCCACCGGGAATCGAACCCCGAATTGAGCCTAAGGAGTTCAAATTCCTTGTGAAAGTTTTGTAAAAAACATTAAATTCCATCCATTTCGGTGCGTTTTTATTAAAAATGCGAGGTTTTTTATATTAAAAACCTCACTTTTCGTTACATAACTTTTGTGTCGTTAAGTAACTTTTAAACTGAATTTATACCGATTTTATACCAGTTTTGACAATTAGAGCAATACGTTACAACCCTAAAAATTACAATCAAACTTCTACAATCGTAACACCGTGATTGCAAACTCTAAAAAGCTGCTCTAACTCTTTATATTTATTCTTTAATTCTAATGCCTTAAAATTAAAAACATTACAATCTTCGCCGTTAATTACGGCTTTTATTTTGCCGTTTTTTAATTGAGCGTTAAGAAAACTTCTTACTTTTTGACGAATAATTCCACCTTTTCCACTACTGCCATAGCCGTGAATAATATAAATACATGTCTTTTTATTATTAGATATGACTTGTTTAATATAAGCAATTGCCTCGTCGCTAGTAAAATCGTTTTCCACGTTGATTTCTTTTATCGCCATTACGTTACTCCGATAATACTATTTCTAAATCTTCTTTATATTCAAACTTATCAATCGCTTTTTGAATTCTTGGAATCGTAACTTTTTGACATATATTACTTTCACTGTTCGTGATAAGAATAAATCTTCTTTGTCCGCCGTCTTCCTTGTTCAAATCCATAACAGCGTGTCCCGTTGTTCCACTACCTGCAAAAAAGTCAAGAATAATAGAGTTTTTATTACTTCCTGCACGAATAAACTCTTTAATGAGTTTTACGGGCTTTGGCGTTGAGAATATCGTTCTATCGCCTAAAATATAAGCAAGTTCATCTTTTGCAGAAGAAGTCGTTCCTAAATCGTCTATAACCGTTTCAAGTGGTTTTACTTTTTCTTCGTACTCTTTGCCATTCCAAACGGGTTGCTTGATAGCATTTAGGGTCGTGCTTTCTCTATCCTTAAAACAAAGCAAAACGTATTCGTGCGTTCTACGAACACCACTTTCCAAAGGCTTCTCTTTTCGATTTTGATCAAATCTTTCATTTGTCTTTTTCCAAACCATAGTAAGAATATTTTTCGCTCCAAATATCTTACCGCAAAGCATCGTAAGTGAAAGTAATTCGTTTTCGTCTATATGAATAAACATAACACCGTTTTTAGATAGCAATTTATATGCTACTTCTAAACGTACTTGCATAAAGTTTACCCAACCGTTATCGTAATCCCCGTCTTTATACTCGATATATTCTATCTCGGTATTATAAGGTGGATCAATCGGCATTACGTCAATTTTACCTTCATACGTAGGCAATAAATTTTGCATTGCTATTAAGTTATCGCTTTCAATAATTAGATTTTTCAATTTAATCTCTCCAAATAATTTCTGCCGGGCATTCATTAAACGCATTTTTATCTACAAACGTATTTTTGTTAATGCTTATCTTTTTTAAGTTTTTACAATAAGAGAACACCCATTCCCCAATATAAGTAACGCTATCAGGTATGTATACTTCTTTTAACGACGTGCAGTTTGTAAATGAACTTTTGTCAATATAGGTAACAGCGTTAAAGTCAATTTGCTCCAAATCTTTACATCCACTAAATACGCCACGATTTATGTGAGTTACACTATTGCTAACTTTGAACGTTTTGCCAACCGCACGGTTTGTTGCGCAAAGCATATGCGTTTTATTTTGGTCATAAATTATACCGTTTTCGACTATAAATAACAGACTCTCGCTCTCTAAAAGAAGATTTTCTGCTCCTGCAAACGGATTGTAGCCGATTCGATCAATGTTTTTTGTGATTATAATATTTTTAACGCCCTTACAATTCCAAAACGAATTTCGACTAATAAGCGTGACCGTTTCGGGAATTACAAGCCTATCAATTTGACTACCGTTAAGACAACCTATAATCGTAGTTTTAAACTTGTTGTAGATAACTCCGTTTTCAAAATGATAATACGGGCTTTTGTTTTCAACACTTAACTTTGTACAACCTGAAAACGGATTGTTTTCAAAACGAATAACGCTTTCGGGTACGATAATTTTTTCTAAATTATCACAAGCAAAGAAACAATGCTTACCAAGACAAGTAACGGCGTTTGGAATGATAAATTCTTTATCCGTTTTGCTTATCGTATAGTGAATTAAATTGGTTTTATCTTGATTATATAGAACACCATTTTCTAAAACAAAATACGGGCTTTCATTAATAATTTCAAGATTAGGACAACCTGCAAACGGATTATTCCCCATAATCCAAACTTCACTTGGAATATTAACTTTTTTAAGGTTTGTGCAGTAGTAAAAGCAATCTCCCCCAAGCCTTTTTAATGACTTCGGCAAAACAATTTCTTCCACAAAAGTATTATTCCAAAACGCACTTGCCCCAATGGTAGTAATTCCATCGGGAACTTTTACTACTTTTGATTTTCCTTTATACGTTATAAGTTCATCTTCAAAAATTTCATAATCGTCAATATCTGCCGTTTGCTCAATAACGACTTCTTTTGCTTTTTGAGGAAATATTGAATATAAAGGAACGTTTGGTTCAAACAAACCGTAATTATACGCGTCGTTATCTACTTTGATAATGTTTTTATATTCCAAAAGCCCACTAACAAGTCTTGACGTATATAATATTGAGTTGTTCTTATCGGGCTTAAAAGTTTTTGTAGCCGACACATAATCCTTGCCCCATTGTTCACAGTAAATATCAATATTACCATTAAGAACGATATCGGGACAATTTTCTCTACCATCTAAGACAATATCTGTAGGCTTATAACCTTTAAGTAGTAACCTATCAACGCACTCTAAGACAACAAAATCTTTGTGCCTTTTCAAAAAGTTCAACTCTTCGCCAAGCACTTTGATTTTATCGCCGTAGTTTACCATTTGTTTTTCGGCATCAATGATAATTTTATAACCGCTATACTCTTTAACGTGAACGTCAAGTTCGTTTTCCACAAAACGAAGCGCCCAATATAAAGCGGTGTATTTCATATCCATACTAATAGCCATTTATGCTCTACCTTCTATACGTTTCATAATAAGTTCAACCGTTTGGTCGGGAGTAAGATTGCTCGTATCCACAACCATATACGGCATTTTGTATTTTTCGCAGAAGAAAACCATTTTTTCGTACTTTTCTTTTGCTTGTTTTACTTTGTCAAGGTCGCTATCGTGTTCATCGCGACTTCTTAAACGGTTAAATATTGCCGTTTCATCAGCATATAAAATAACCGTTAAATCAGGAAAACCAAGTTTTTTGACAAGCAAATCATAAACTTCGGTATTATCGTCCGTTCCACTCCAAGCATAGTTGGAAAGGAAATGTCTGTCGGTAATAATATTTTCATCCTTGAACATAGTGTAAAGGTAAATGTTTCCTAGTCCATAAAACCACGAAGTAAATAACCTATCGGGATTAGCATTTACTTTATCTCGAATTCTAAAATAGTTGTCAAACTCATTGTTTTCATCAAACAAGAAACGTAAGTTTTTCTCTATAAATTTATATCCAAGACGTTCTGCTAATAATTTACAAGTAGTAGTCTTTCCTACGCCGTCCATCCCTTCAATCGCAATATGTGCCAACTTAGTTCGCCCTCCCAATTTTTTTAATTAAATCTTTTTTGCCTTCTTTTTCTATTAATTCATCAAGCGTCTTTGGCTCAAAATCGTTTACGTCCATACAAACGTTAAACGCAAGTTTATCTGCAAAATATTCTTTCATCCCTGCAATTTTTTTATTATGAACGTGACCATATAAGTGAATAGTTCCGATATCCCTACCATTCCAATCCATAATTGGATAATGAAACATAACAATATTATCATCATAATATAAAGCATTTTCAGCGCAAAGTTCTATCTTTGTTTCGCTCGCAATTAATTTTCTTACAGGATAATCGTGATTACCCAAAATTAGATGTATTTTACCATTTAGCCTATTAAGCAAATCTTTATCAAAGTGTTCTGGACTAACAATATCTCCCAAAATCCAAACTGTATCGCTATTAGAAACTTTTTTATTCCATTTATCAACAATATATTCGTCCATTTCTTTAACGTTTGAAAATGGTCTATCACATAGTTTCATTATTCGTTCGTCGCCAAAATGTATATCACTAGTAAAAAACGTTGCCAACTTAGTTTGCTCTCCTATTTTTCTCTTCGTTCTTTTTACCTTTAGTAAATCCGTCTAAAACTTCTAAATATCCACTAACTCGACGAATTCTTATGATATCTTTACTTTTACAAACGGGGCATTCGTCAAAAACTCCGCTTGCGCCACACCCGTTACAAACGTCTTTAGGAAAATTAAACCCAAGATAGTGAACACCTGATTTAGTTGCGTGTTCAACGTATTCAAGTAAGCCTTCGTCGTTTCCAAGTGGAGCTTCGCCAAGTTCAACGTAGGTAATACATCCACCGTTGCAAACTTCGTGGAAAAGACCTTCTAACTGAATTTTCCTAAACGCCGATAAATCACTATCCACGTTAATATGGAAAGAATTTGTGTAAAATTCTTTTTCAAAGATTTGAACGGACGGATTAAATTCCGTTCTATCCATATCAATAAATCTTCCCGATATAAGTTCACCGCTTGTTGCCAATAGTGAGAAATTAAGGTTATACTCTTTTCTTAAAAACTCACAATAATCACGCATATGCTTAACAAAACCAAGCGCTGAAACGTATACGTCCGCATTATTATAATATCTTTCACCCGTCAACACTTCAAACGCTTCAGAAAGACCTATAAACCCAAGAGATAACGTTCCGTGACGGAAAACGTTCTTAACGTCGTCAAAATCTTCTATCCAAAGATGATGTTTTTTATTGATAGGAAAATCTTCTTGATTGCGAGCGCAAACCTTATTAAACCTATCAAGTAAAATATCCTTAGTTGTTTTTGCAACACTATCCCATTTATCAATGAACTTTGCAATTTTTTCATCAACGGAAAGTTTACCAAAATCTCTATCAACCTCTAAAGCAAGTCTAGGAAGATTGATTGAAATATTATCAATATTTCCACGACCAATAGAAGAATTTTCGCCAAACAAATCGGCTACCACTCTTGTCCTACAACCCATAATGGCAAGTTTTTCCGCATCAACGTTTTTATTTGGCTCACTATCACAAAGGACGTAAGTAGGTATCATTTTTTTTGCCGTACAAAGCAATGATTTTTTAAGCAAATCGTAGTTTTTATCTTCTTCAAAACGATTTATCCCGCCTTTAACTTTGAAAATAATGTTTGGCTTAAAGATTAAATCCCCTGCTTTTTCAAACTCATCAATAAGCGTGTAAACAATAAAGCGTGCAAACTCATTTTTAGCAAGACCAATATTAAGAGAAACGTAATAAGACGTTTGCCCCATACGAGTATGCGTTTCGCTACACCAAACGATTAGATTGTAAATAGCGTTTGCAATCGTGGTTTTGTTATCTTCATTGAAACTAACACCCAAATTTTCTAAAATATAAGCAATTTCGTTATCGAAGTTAGCGATTGCCATACCGCCCGATTGTTCATTGCCAATATCGGCGAAAAGCTTCTTAATATATTCAAATGTAGCAAGGATTTTTCTTTGCTCGTTCATATTCTTAAAACGCTCGTAAGGAAAATCTTTTAATAAGTTAAAGGTAAGGCAATTATAAGTTAGCCCATAAGCATCAAGATCGTGGATATGAATATACCCGTTTTTATGAAGGTCACTCCACTCAGGAGGAAGGCTATTTAATATTTCTTCTTTTCTTTTGCTTTCGCCAACGTTATAAACTTCGCCAACGTAACTATAACGATTTGCAGCGTTTTCATTACACTTTTGCATTACTTAACCCTCCTAAATTCTTGATTCGTCGAACCAACGTAAGGTTTCACCGTAGACTTTAACTCTTCCTTAAATGAACCCGTTTTAATATAAGTAATATTATCTAAAAGTTCTTTAGGTACTTCCTCAAACTCATGTCCTGTATACACAGCAATATCAAACCCTTCAAGTTTTTTCACTATATCAATAAGCGCATCTACTTGCATAAGAGGTTCTCCACCTGAAAAGGTTACTTTCTTGTTTACAACTTCTTTTTTTAGAATTACCACAAGTTCGTCTGTTGTCATTTCTGTTCCGTTTTTCATTTCCCAAGTTGAAGGGTTTTGACATCCTTTGCAATGCAAGTCGCATCCTTGAAAGAATACTACTGTTCTTACGCCCGGACCATCCACGAGACTGCGATTGAATTTTATTGAATTGATATATACTACCATGCTATCGCCTCCTCGGAAAAATATTCTTTCAAAGCTCGTTTATGACTTTTTTCTTTGGCGTTCGCTCTCTTCACCCTAAACTCTAACGATTCTTTCTTAGTCGTCTTTTTTGAAAATCTTGCAATGTTATATTCATCAATCTCGATTCTTTCTTCAAAACCTTCTATGGCGCGCTGCTCTTGAACACTCTTACAATGCAAATATGGGTCTGCATCATTTTGTGCTTTTAATTTCATAAATGTATCAAAGTCAAGTTTTTCAATACTGTTAATAAAATCTTTATGGTGACGTTTTACACGACCAATCTCTCTTACTTTACTTACGGCCTCTTTTGCCGTTTCTGCATAGATTGCAAAGTTAATCCATACACAATGATATTTACCAACATGTCCACATTTTGTTTTTACTGAAAAGTATTTTTCCATTTTGTTTTCGCTCCTTGCGTTTTTCTTGACTACATTGTACAAGAAACGAAAACTTTTTAACAGGACAACTTTTGTCCTATGGTGAGCTATTATACATTGATTTTTTTATCTTTTTATGATATAATTACTTTGTTCTTAATTGAAATCTCTGGAGCATTGCCTAGGCTAAGCAAAGGAGGTAGATATTATGGAACAAAATATCAAAGACCTTGGCTTAGTCGCCGGGGCAAACTTAAAACGTCTTATTAAAGACTCAAAGTATAAAACTCAAGAAGAATTTGCTTTTGAATTCGGTACTGATGTTCGCACCATCGGTAGATGGGTAAACAAAGGTATTAAAAACCTTGATACTATACAGCAAATTGCAGAGTTCTTTGATATAGACGCTTTGACGCTCTTCTCTGAATAAGGGATGAGCGTTTTTTATTTATTTTCTTCTCTCCACTTCTTCATTTCTTCTTCTATATATTTATCAACGTCAAAACCACCAGTAACCATGTTTCCTATTCTTTTAGCCACTGCTTTAATAACAAATCGGTTTTCCGCAACTGCTGGTTTTAATTCCAACAAAAGTTCTAACGTTTTATTTAACTTCTCTTCCATTGAAGAAAGTTTAATATCCTTTAACTTACTAATCTGTCTATGTAGTTCTTGATTTTGTTCTTCTAAATCAAGCTTATCTATCTCAGATTGGGAAAGCAAACTTTTATAAGCAACAATATCGCTATCTTTTAATTTACCCGACTCAACGGAAACAAGCAATTCTTCTTTAAGTTTTACCATTTCCATTTTAAGTACAGCATTTTCCTTTTCAAAAGCGCCAAAAATTGAAATAAAATAGTTCGCATCAAATTCATTAACCGCAATATTTTTATAGGTTGCAAAAGAAACAGTAGCGTTATAGATAATTCTCATATAACTAACTATCGTATCAATTTGAATATTTTTTTCGCCTTTGTGCTTATGAGCATTGACTTTTAAGGTGTAGTCCTGCATTTTTGTATAAGTAAAATCATCAACACGCAAAATATCCTTAAAGAAGATTTTAATATCTTCTCTTCTTAAAAGCTCGCCGCAAGTTTCCCTTGCTTTAATATCAAACTCGCAAAAAACAGCAACATCTTTCACAAATTGTTCTTGTAAATCAAGGTAAGCGTCGTAAAACGAATTACTTCCCGCCTTGATATTCTTTTCTAATGTTATATAGCGGTCGTACAACTTATATTCAATCTCTTTTAAATGCTTGAACATCTTTTTCTCCTTAAATACCAGTAAATTCTACGATGTCTTCAATCTTGCACTCTAAAACCTTACAGATTTTAGCCAATATTTCAGTGCTTACGTGTTCGTTTTTACCGAGCTTTGCGAGCGCAGTGGTAGTTATGCCCGTAGCAATACGAAGATCTTTTTTCTTCATATCCTTATCAATTAAAAGTTTCCATAGTTTTTTATAGCTGACAGCCATTTTATAACACCATCCTTAATAAAATAATCAATTTTAATTATTATATCACACCTTTCTAAAAACTTCAACTAAAAATCTAATATTTAGATTAAAAGTCGTAAAAAAGAACTTGGATGCAATTCCAAGCTCTTTTTTTGGTCTTTCCATCGGGAATCGAACCCAAATCGGTCGCTTAGGAGGGCTCCGTTATCTCCATTTAACTAAGGGTACATATTATTCAATTTTTATACTTTTGACTCTATCTAATACTTATTTTTATTCCGCTTATTATTCCAAAAAATAGGCTCTTTTTTTCTATTCCGTTTCAAATTGTCTTTTACACGCTTTTCGAATAGTTTAAGTATTCAATATAATCAATTTTCACTCTTTTTCAAGTTCTAGTCTGCATCAATTCTTCATCGTGTTAACACATATAAATTCATCCTAAAACAAATTAAAAACGTTAAGTAAGTTGCGTAATTTTTGTATTGCAACGCAATTTAAAACTAAATTTATACCTGTTTTTTGCTGATTATTATTGCTTAGATTAAAAAATCTTAATTGCTTTTTTCTATCGGCAAACAAATTTCGATATACCGTTCTTTTTCCCATTCTCCGTTAGGACGCCAATGCATAGCAACCACTTCTGGAGCGTTTGCAAAAATAAAGTTTGACGTTGGCAACCACTCAGTAACAATTTTCTTTCTTAGTTTGCCATAATCTGCAACGGGGCGTTTCTTTTTTTCAGTTTCAAAAACAACGTAAGTTTGCTTAGGAATAACAATCGTTTCAAAACCCATTTTACCTATAAAATCAACGCCTGTTATTTTAGGATTAAAAAGTTCTTTTCTTGTCCACTCATCCAATTCATACGCAATATAAAAATCATATCCATCGTCAGCAATATTTGTAATCACCATATAATCGGTAGAATAGTCGCAAGATGCACCAATTAACAACCATTGTTTAGCACGCGTAGACGTTAAAAACTCTTCTTCTTGTTTGACGCGCTCTTCACCGTATGGAACACCCTTAAATCGTCTTTTGTATCCTAATAAAATTTTTTTAGGCTTTTCTTCAATTTTATATGTCATTTCAGTTCCTCCAATTAAATCCATCACTGAAACAAGGCGAGAAAACGATTTTAAGGTGCAACCCTGTTTTACTTGTGACGGCATTACGCCATGAAATTTATAAAATGCGCGAGAAAAACTTTCAGGCGTTTCATATCCATACTTGAATGCAACATCAATTACTTTCATATTTTTATTCAACAAATCGTTTCCTGCAAGAGTTAGTTTTCTTCTACGAATATATTCACCAAGAGTAAAACCACACATAATTCCAAATACTCTTTGAAAATGAAAATTTGACGAATACGCGCGCTTAGCCACTTCTTCATAATCAATTTTTCAGTAATGTGTTCTTCAATATAATCAATTGCATTTTTTAATCCTTGTATCCAATCCATTACTTAACCTCCGCGATTTTATAATAATCAAAAACAATTTGCCGTTCTTGACTTTTTGTGCTATTGTTAAGTTAATATAACATACGCTAAACCTGAAATCAATTTATTAAACCAATATTTATAGTTTTTTACCATAACAACATATGCTGTACAAATTACAATGAGCTAGAAAAAATTCTTTTTAAACAAATAAAAATAATTAGTAAAATTAAAATTAGGAACGTTAAAACCTTCACTATTGATTACTTTTTTTATTAAAAATCGCCTAAAAATGTATAAATTAGCGCTAAATTTTAAAAAAATCAAAAAAATCTTACTAAATAATCAAAAACCTATTGACAAACTGCAAAACTATCTATAAAATTAATTTTGTTAATAAATTTCACGTTAAAATCCACTTAAACGTTGACTTTATTAATAAAATAATCGCGCTAATGAAAAGGAATTATTAAATGAAAACCACCCGAAATCGCAAGTCCTTATTATACTCGCTATTAGTAGCGTTTATAATAAGCCTTTTTTGTTTTATGCAAATTCCCAAGGCAACGGCATCAACTACTACGGTTAACGTTTTAGGCCACGGGGAAATTTCAACACAATCACAAAATGCAACGGTTACACACGGAACTTATCAACAACCAAATCTATTAAGCGCTAACCACACGGGTGTAAAACTTTCAGGTGGTACTGGCGCTATTTTTAATTTAGGCACTATTGATATTGCAAAATCTTCGTGGGACGGAACTTTTTCAGGTCTTACAGGCTCAAACAGTAGTTCATTTATCGAATTTGTTTATCAACCAACAAATAAAGATAATTTTGAGTTAAAATCTACGGGAAAAGGTGAACTTAACAGTTTTACAATAAAGGTAAGCCAAGGCGATAAATACTTTGAAATAAAACCGCAATACACCGCAAATTCACTATCAAGCGCAATGCACTTTCAAGCAAAAGCAGATAATCAATCTACTTTCGGCTCGTACAGATCTAATATAGACTTTTCATCAAACATATGCCGTAAAAACGTAATCACCGCAAACGACTGCGCTAAAACAGGACGCGGAAATACCGACCAAACGATGTCAACTCGTGGAGAAACCGCCGTTGCTATTCCAATCTACTACGATTATACCGACAATGCAATTTACACACCCTTAACAGGCACGGCAAACAACGCGCTTAGACAATCTTATTTAATTCGTGATTTTGACGGTTCTCAACCTTATAACGACGGTACTACTTGGACTAAATTTAGTAAAAATGGCAACGGAGAAGTTTTCGTTAACGTTACAATTACTTTTGACGAAGTGTATAACGCCGATTATTCTTCAATAGTAATAACGAAACTTGGCGAAAATTATCTTACCACCCAACAATCCGCTCCACAAATTAACACTACCCTTATCGCGCAAGTAAATTACGGGGATTATTCAGTGCTTCGCAATAATGAAATTGTAGAAATTACCCAAGAAAACCCGCTAAAATTAAACGATGTTATTAAATTTAAAACACTTAATGACTCTCTTACAAACTTACCCTTAACAGACGTTAGAACGCTTACTATTAACGACAAAACTTACGACAACAACACCGCCCTTAACGTCTTAACTAAAACTACTAAAAATTCCAGCGTATACTACTCGTATACAGTAACTCAATCAGACCTTGAAAACGAAACGCTTAACGTATCTATTTGTTTTGATAGGCTTTGCAAAATAACCGTATACGACAATGCTAGCGGTAACGACGTTATTTTAAAAGAGCAATATTTATGGGCAATGGTAGATGAGTTTCAATTTCCATACCCTACCGCCTCGTCAAGTTCGCTAAACACAGGTAGTAGCGATTCCGACGTTTTATTGGGTTACGCTCGATTAGATATTGCCGAAAAAGATGGCGAAGGTAATTTTCAATTACTTAGAAACGACTATAACGTTTACGACGTTCAATGCGGAGTTTTGTATAGTTCTGAATACGACCTTTCGCACGACGTTTGCCAAACTATTACTAACGAAAATTTAAAAACGGCATTTGCAATAGTGCCTGATATGATTTTTAAAACAGTATACTGCAAAATTGATATAAACTACGAGTTCAAGTTAACTGGCGGAAACACCAATACTTATTCCGGCTTACGTTTTACCGTTAATTTTAATAAAACGCAGTTTGAAAACTACCTTAATTATTTACCTACCTCTTCAAACCTTAATCCGTTTGGCGAAATTCATAATTATATAACTACACTTTCTCATTTAAACAAAGCAAACGACGTACAAATTGGCAACAATTACGACATATCAACTATAACCGCCGACCATTGGAGTCTAAACGGCTGGGCTCCAAACGACACAAACGTAACTAACGGGCTTAACCTTATAAACGGAACGAACTCTTCCGCTTCCGATATGCAAGGAAAGTACGGATACATTTATAAAAACATTTCAGCAGGCGAAGAATTGTGGAATAACGACACGTCTTTAAATTATTACTACGCAATCACACTTAACAACGTAAACGAAAGTATTGCCAATAACTCTTACGTTTTTATGCCTTGCATTACTATAAATCATTTAAACGGACTATCTACAGTTATGCTAACTAGCGCCGTTACTACAACCATAAAAGAACAAGCAACTATTAAGTTCAATAAACACGTTACCGTAGGTGACGACGGCGAGCAACATAAATACGTTTTTTATGATAGTAACGGTCAAAAATATTCTAGCAATTACACCGTTATCGATATTCAATGGCTTGTAAACTTAGCAAATTTAAATATAACTTTTCAGTATTAATTACAGATAATCTATTTTAATTTTGCAAGACTTTTTATGGAAATTTTAAACAAAATACAATAAATTAATTCCCGATTGTACATGCTAGCAATCGGGAATTAATTTTACTACAACGTTTTATTTTTTTCAAACTTAATATAATCAAAGCATTCTTCGTAAGTTGACACTCTACATAAACCGTTTTTTTCTAAAATCACCTTTGGAAATCCACCAACGTATTCTTGCTTATACATAGGTATATACACGGTGTAACCATTCCAATTTTTGCCTTTTTTAAAATAATCTGCCGTAATAAAATTTTTTAATCTTGCCGTTAAATTTTTATTCATACGTTTTCTCCTTATACTGACGTTAGTAGGTTATTATGAAAACATTTTACTTTATAATATATGACAGTTTAGGTCATATTAATTTAATTTTTTAAATTTTTATTACTTAAAATGCTCCCTTACTTAAAGGAAGCATTTTTTTATTATACGCATAAAACATATCTACATAATTTTTATAGTTTAATAACGCACTAAAATAAGTTCGTCGGTTTTAGTTAAAACAATAGTATTAGGTTCGTCCATATTGTCGCACAAGAAACTAATCTCTTCGTTGTTTTTAACACCTATACACATACACTTTTTATTAGACGCAAGGTAAATTGATTGAACGAGTTCAGACTTGCAAGAAAACTCTATATTTTCTCCGCTAAATTCAATTAAATCTCCTACTTTTACAATATCTAAATCAATAGCGTCGTTACCATTTTCATCATTAGTAGAAATTAAGTCGCGATAGAATTTTTTAGAACCAGGGTGAGTTAAAAGTTGAACCATAAATAACGAAATTATACGGTTTGAAACTATTACCGACATAACGCCGAAATTACGGAGTGAGTTTAAGTTTGCAGGGTTTGTAATCTCGGCAAAAATTTGAGTATTATCGTCAATACAATCATTAAGTTTGAATGAAAGCGCCGATAAGAAAATATCTTCGTCTTGATTAGAAACGTTAGCATCATCAGAAGAAAGCAATAAAATTTTCTTATTCCCTTCAATGTTTTTAATAATTTTTGCAATTTCAGCAACGTCGTCTTTATACGAATACGAATGACAAGTAATGTTATTACCGTAAACGGTTTTGTATTTATTTAATTCGTCAATTACGAACTTAGTATTGCCCGATTTAGAAAAAATAAACACGGTAAAATCTTCACTTGACAACCCGTCTTTATAAACAAGGTCTTTTACAAACGACTGTTTTTTACTTCTTACGCCTAACGACTGCTTATTATCAGATAAAATATATAATTGGTCTGCTTTAGTGTTGCCGTCGTCGTCGATTTCATCGTCATCGTCGTAATTAATAATAGGAATACAATCGTTATAGGTATATAAAGCGTCTTCAATGTCTAACGTTTCAATGCCGTAAAACTCGCAACCGTCGTAAGACAATAAACTGTGGTAAAGTTCGCTATAAGTAGGGTTTGCAATAGTTTTACCCAAAATGTTACCAAGAACAGAGTTATGAGAAAACACTATTATACGCTTATTTAAATTTTTATCAATAGTTTCAAGAAGTTTTTCGATTTTAACTACCGTATCGTTACTTTCAGCCTCGACAACGATGTTAGAATTTTTTGCAACGTCGATAATTGAAAACAACGATTTTAAGGCGTGAACGTCGTTATTTGACATAGAGTGTTCGCCGTCATCGTCAATACTTGCAAGTAAAACACCTATATATTTAGCGTCTTTTAACGAAATATCGCTTAAATGTTTAGGAGAATTAGGGTCGCCGTTTTTAATAAAAATTCTAATATTTTTCATCTTTTTTTGATTTTCAGTAAAGATGTTTTGTATAGAGTTAAGTATAGCGTCTCTATCTTCTTCGGCAAGAATAACTATATTTTTACTACCTTCTAAAAAAGATAAATCGTAAACTAAATGAGCGCCTATTGACGACCAATTTAAAAAAACGTAATGATTAGATAAAGAAATTTTACCAAGGTTGTTAAGACGTTTATCTATAGTAGATTGTAAAATATCGGTAGTGAAACCTATTAACGCGCCCGAAAAAATTATCATTTGAATAACGGTAAGCACGATTTTTATAATAAAACAAGCAAAATCTTCTTGAGAGTTAACAAAATCATATATACCGTCTGAACACATTGTATAAGTGAAAATATACGCTAACTCGCTAAAAAAGTTATTGCCAGAAACCACGCTTAAAATTGCGGTAAAAAGCAAAATTACAACTAAGTTAACTGCGATAAGCGATAATGCGATGGCTATTCTTGGGTGAGAATACCATAGTAACATAAGTTTGTTGTTTGAATTCTTTTTCATAACTATACCTTTTTGTTTGTTTTAATTATTGTATCATATTTTTAATAAAATTTCAACACGTCGTAGCCAACTATTTTTATTGACAAATAATTTTTATAATTATATAATTTTTATACACAAACTTTCTTAATGACTAAAAGTTTAATAAAAACGATTATGGAACTCACCGTTAAAACTACTAAAATTAAAAACGTAAAAAATCTTTATATTAGAGCCTTTCCTAAAAGCGAGCGCTTACCCTATTCCGTTTTAAAATTTTTAACGCTTTTTAAAGGAATTTCTTTTAATGAATATTACGACGGCGATTTGTTTTGTGGCTTTACCTACACCGTTGAAACGGACTATACGCTATTTATCTATTACTTAGCGATTGACGAAAATTTACGCGGTAAAGGTTACGGCAGTAAAATTTTATCGCTAATAAAAAATTCGTATCCAAACAAAACTATCACATTAAACGTAGAGCCTATAGATGAAAACGCCGATAATTACTCACAGCGCCTTACAAGGCTTTCTTTTTACAAGCGTAACGGTTTTTTAGACAGTGGTTATACCGTTTACGAAGTGGGTGGAGGCTTTACCGTTTTATATACCCCTAAAAACGTTGAAGGCGGACAAAATTTTGAGTTTTGCCCTCAAAAATTTAAAGGTGTTTTTAAAAAACTTACTTTTAATATTGTAAGCGTCAAGGTGGAAAAATGTTAGATATTATAGTAGAAATTTTTTTAGAAGTTTATATGGAACTTATGCTTTTAATCGTTCCAAGCAAAAACGTGACTAAAAAACATCTATTCTTTGCTAAGTTAATTGCGGTAATCGCCCTATTGGGCGTTTTTGCGCTTATTATTTACGGCGCTATACTTGTATTTGATTATAATAATTTATGGGGTTTAATTCCTCTTGCATTAGCCCTTATAATTTCAATAATTCAAATAGTTTTAGGTATTATTCTTTACAAAAAGCACCACTAATATTATATTAACGCGCTACACTACTAATAAAATTTTAGGAGATAAAAAAATGATAAGATTAGAACACGCTGACAAAAAATGGATTTTCCCTTTCGTTGAATATTCTCCAGCAAAAGCGAATGGAAAATTACCGCTTATTATACAACTACACGGCGCGGGCGAGCGTGGCGACGGAAAAGACTGTCTTTCACTCGTTGACGTTCACGGTTTTTCAAAAGTGATTTTAAATAAAGAATTTCCTTGCCGTTTTATAATGCCCCAATGCCCTAAAAACACGTTTTGGGTTGCAAAAATCGAGTCTATAATGTCTTTTATAAACCAACTTATAAAAGAATACGACGTTGACGTAAATAGAATTTATTTAACGGGGCTTAGCATGGGTGGCTACGGAACTTGGTTTACGGCAATGGCGTATCCAAACGTATTTGCGGCAATTGCGCCAGTTTGCGGTGGTGGAATGGCTTGGAACGCTTCCGTTCTTAAAATGCCTATATGGGCGTTTCACGGCGCAGCGGATATGACAGTTTCGCCTACTCAATCCGACCAAATGGTTACCGCCCTTAAAAACGTTGGAGCGGATGTAAAATATACAAGACTTGACGGTGTTGGTCATAATGCTTGGGATTACGCCTATAACGAACAATTAATTGATTGGCTTTTACAACACCACCTATAAAATTTTATGTTAACTAAAAAATTCCGCAAACTCAGTTGCGGAATTTTTTCTATATTAACTGTCTTTTCTTATCTTTTTTAGAAAGCGATTTATATTGCTCGTCGTTTTCGTCTAAAATATCTTTTCTATAATCGTATTCAGAAACGACTTTATTTTTCTTTTGCGAAAAACTGAGTTCGTAATTTTTTATACCTAATCTAATTAACGTAAGCATCCCATCTATAACGTGGTCGATATGGGTATATAGCATTTTTTTCTTGCCGTTTGAATCTTTAACTACAAGGTCGAGATTACCGTACCACTCGTCTTCAAGTTTAGTGTTTTTAAGGTCGTTTAAAAATTTTAAATTATCACTATCAGCATGTGTGTAAGGAACTTCAATAATAACTTTAAAACTTACAACGTCTTTTAACTTAAACGTTTCTTTATGCACGGTAATTTCCTTATCGGTAATTTTTATAATTTGCCTACCGTCAGTTGGGTATTGCATAAAAATTGACGGAAACATTATTATAGGAAAAAGTAAAAACGCGCCCGTCATTAAAATAAAATCCATAGCATTAATTGCTATAAAAATTGACATTAACCCTAAAATACCTATAAATAAAATAACGCATAAAACTATTGAATTGCGTTTTTTAGTTGCATTATACTGCAAATTGCTTTTGTAAATTTTCTCCATAATTTACCCCTTTGTTTTAGACTATATAAGTATATAGCATTTTTTTTAGTTTGTCAATTTGTGGCGCGCTATCGTTAATTATTTACTAAATTTTCACAATTTTCTTGACTTTTATTTTCAATAGGCTTTGTGCCTATTAAAATTTTACCGCGAATAGGCTTATAACTGTCTTTTCTAATTTTTACGTTTTTTACTCTTTGTCCGTCTTTATACGTTATTAAATAGCCTTCGCTTTTTATACCGTACTTATCGTTTTGAATAATTTGCGACTGACCTATGAATAACTCGTCGCTTTCAATTTCTTCAGTTGCTTGCGGTTTTATTTTGTCTATTATAACCGAAACACGCTCGTACTGCTCTATAAGTTTTTTACCGTAAACTTCAAACTTTATATAGTTTTCACCCAAATAAACGGCAATAAAAACTTTACCACCCGTTACGTTAACAAACTTTAAGTCGCTTGAATTATAACTTACCATAGCGTCAAACGACGGCTCGACGTACCCTACCTGCAAACTGTGACTGTGTTGCTCGGTAACTTTAAGCCCACTTAAAATAATTGCGTTATATAACGTTGTTGATACTTGACAAACTCCACCGCCTACGCCGTCTGTGAAATTGCCGTCAATTATAATTTTTGCTTGCTTATAGCCACGTTTTTCACTACGCTCGCCAACGACGTTGTTGAACGAAAACTCTTCGCCGTCGTTTATACAAACGCCGTTTATAGAGTTAGATGCAAGCATAATATTGTGTTTGCGTTCCATAGCGGCAGCATCGTAATAGGTAGTAAAACTTGAACGCAAAAATGTACACTTTAAAAGTTCGTTTTCATCAATAAGTTTATTTATAACGTTAGTTTTTGCTTTTATATAATTATCGCCTTCGTTTAGCGCTCTATCTATATCGCTAATAAGCGCCGTCTTATCAATTTCAATGCCGTTTTTACCGGGGTTTACTTGGAACTTTTTAACGTTTTGCGGGGTAAAGGTAATTGACGCGTCAATAGGTCGAACCACGGTATCAAGATATATTCCGTCAACTATATCGCCAGCGTTTTTTAGGTGCTTTTTACCATTAAAAGTTGCTATTTCGTAACTTGAAAAAGAATACGTTTTGCCTAGCGCGTCAATAGTTAGCGCATAAGAATAAGCGTAAACGTTGTTATTACAAAAAGAAGTGGCGGTCAAAATTGCAACCACCACTAAAATTATTAAATTTGTTTTTATTTTTTTTATACTCTTTGGCATTGCATATTAAGTATGTTTAATTATATATTAAATATACTCAACGTTTAAAACGGTAATTAAGCGTTTGTTTACCCTTAAAATTCCGCTTTGGGTCAACTTTTTAATTTCACGCATTAGCGCCGAACGGTCTACGCATAAGTATTGCGCTAAACTTGTATACGACATTGGAAGCGTAAAAGTCACGTTACCCGTTTGATTAACTATTAAACTACAATAACTCAAAATCTTGTCGCGTATAGTTTTGTTAGATAAAATTTCAACGCGTTGAGATAATATTTTAGTTTTAGAAATAATGATATTCATTAAATTTTCAACCATAACTGAGTGGAATGAACACGCTTTAGAACATCTTTTAAACACAGCTGAAAAATTTATAAACATAACTAAACACGGCTCTTGGGCAAAAACGCTTATAGCGTTAGCATCAGTTGCGGTATAAGCAAAAGCACCGCTAAACACACCAAAACGCGAGATGTTTTCTAAAATTGTATAGTTACCGTCTCTATCAAGTTTTTTTACCGTTGCTTTGCCTGAAAGTAGAATACCTAAACTGCTACTTTCTCTGTTATAAGAACATATTTCATCACCGGTAGAGAACTTTACTTCACGCGCGTTAAGGCAAGTTAGTAAATTTTTACGGTCAATTTCCGCTATGCCATCAAAAAGCGGACAGCCTGAAAACTTCATAAACACCCCTTATAATTGTTGCCATTGCCACAATTTACAATAATATGGTAACACATATACTATTTTTTGTAAATATTAAAACGCAAAAAATTATAATTAAATTTTATTTATTTTAGCATTAAATATTTGACAAATAAATTTAGGTAATATATAATGATTAGGCTTAAAGATTTTAAGCGCGTTGATTTTTATAAGTTTTTTATAAATTAATCAATATACGAGCCGTTAGCTCAGTTGTAAACTGTATGCGCCGTTAGCTCAGCTGGAAACTGTATGCGCCGTTAGCTCAGCTGGAAACTGTATGCGCCGTCAAGCAAGCGCGTCAACCGTATTTCCTTACTTCGTGCGGGCACAGAGCGTTTGCAACGCTCCATCCAGCCATAAACTAACTATGTGCAACAACTTAATTATAATTAAAATTTAATACTCATATGCGCCGTTAGCTCAGCTGGATAGAGCGTTGGTCTACGGAACCAAAGGTCAGGAGTTCGAATCTCTTACGGCGCGCCAACAAAGAAAAACTACCACTACGGTAGTTTTTTTTGTTAAGTTGTATCGTAAGGAATGAGAACTCGTTCGGTTATCCGCTTTAGCGGTAACTAGCCAGGGGTCCCAACATTTTGGGGTATGGCTATATCTCTTACGGCGAGCCAACAAAGAAAAACTACCACTACGGTAGTTTTTTTTGTTAAGTTGTATCGTGAGAGATGAGAACTCGTTCGGCCGTCATATGATGGACTTACTTGACGGGCTAAGGTCAACCGAGAGTTCCCTACTTGTAGGGTTTCGGTTGTATCTCTTACGCACCAAAAAAACCACAAGGTATATTAGCCTTGTGGTTTTTTGTTCGTTCAATTATTTTAAATAACGTCTACTCCGTAAAAGTTATGTTGTTTTCCACGTTAGCGTATTCTTGACCAATATTTCCATTAAGCTCTTCTACGATATAACGCTCAAGTGCTTCTACATCTAACATACCATCATTTCTTAAAATTTCAACATTTTTAAACATTGTCATACCACTTCCGCAATCGAGAAGATAATAATTGGCTGCCGCAATGGTATATTTTTTATCGAGGTCTATTGGTTCGTAAGTTTTGGTTTCACGATTGAAGATTTTTATATCATATACGCGATATTCACCCGAAACACCTTGGAATTCGTCAAGGTCATTTGTTAAAACGGACGAAGGGATGCTTGTGTTTATAGAGAACGTAACCCCCGAAAGATGCGGGAAACAACCATCTTCACTAGGCCATTTCATCATGGACATTTCTAACATATCCTTAATGTCTTGACCGCTAATTTGTGCTAGTACTACCGTATTATTAAACGGGAAAACGGCAAGTAAATCGTTAAACTTAACGTCACCGGCATTAATGTTAGAACGAATACCGCCACCGTTTACGTAGCCGATATCGGCGTCAGCCGAACTGCGCATTGCCTCTGCACATAAATCGCCCAAATTAGTTTCCGCTTTGCGAACCAAGCGATTTCCGTCAACATCGTGTGTTATAAGGTCAACTTCGCTGTATGCTACTTTGCGGTTGCCCAATTCACCGTATTCTGAATCAATCTGCTGAAGATAAGCGTCAACTGCGGAATCGGTATTTTGGTAATCTGCCGTTTTAATTAGTTGAGTGTCAAAATGTCCGTTTGAAATAACGAGTTTACCTATATACTCAAATTTTGTCCCAGTAGAACTGAGAACAACCTCGTTTCCGCCCTCGTCGATAATCAATTTTTCTTCAATTACACTATGTGAATGTGCATCAAGTACAACGTCAAATCCATCGGTGTTTTTAATTAAAGTTTCAACGTCTTCTAAGTTGCCGTATATGGCATCGTCTGCATACCCGATATGAGATAGAGCGATAACGTATTCAGCACCCGCTAACTTTGCCGAATCAATATTGTTTTGCACGATGTCGTATAGCGTGTTAGGATTGAACGTGTATATAGGTTCTCCGTTTTCATCTCTAAATTGAGTAGGCGAAGAAGATGATATTGTAGTTGGTGTTGTTATACCGATATATGCAATATCTACGTTGCCATAACTAACCATAGAATATGGCTCGAAATATGGTTCATCTTCGCCAATTGCGTTAAAATTACAACAAATTGGCTTAGTATCCATCATGTCGACCAACTCTTCTAAACGTTCAAGACGATAATCAAACTCGTGATTTCCCAAAGTTACAGCATCGTAACCCACAAGGTTCATTAGTTTTATAATATATTCACCTTGTGAAATAACACCAAGACTACTACCTTGAATATAATCACCGCCCGAAACCACGCCAACGTGTTTATACGTTTCATTTAATTCTTTTTTCATTGCTGAAAGTTTAGAGTAACCTTCCACTACGCAATGCACGTCGTTTTCGTAAAGAATAACGATGTTATCACTACGATTGTCGATGGTGGTTGGATTGCAAGCCGATATCGGTGTAATACCAATAAATATCAATATACAAACGAGTACGCTTATTATTTTCTTTTTCATTTATCAAACTCCTTTAATTATTGCGCGAGTATTAGCAATCAATCAACGCCAACAGGATTAAAAGCTCGCTTAGTTTCGTTAATTATTTTAGTAACGTCCGAACCGTAAACGTCAAGCCCTTGTGCTGATACAAATTGCACTTCAGTTATTCCGTAAAAGCATTTGGCAAGAGCATTAACGTAATCAAAACCTAAATTATAAACAATAGGCCCACCAGACGTTGTAACGTAAATAAGTTTTTTTGCTTTACATAACCCATAAGGAATACCATTTTCACCATAAGCAAAAGTCAAGCCGTTTACCGTAATATTTTCAAAGTAATTTTTTACAACTGCTGGAAACGTTAAGTCCCAATAAGGCGCGGCAAGCACGATAACGTCTGCCTTAGCAAACTGTTTAGAAAGATTAAAAATGTCGTTTGAAAAATTTTTGTTTTTGGCAGAATTATTCCTTATTTCCAGTTCTTTTAAGGTGAGCGGTAAAAGTTCTTTTTCGTACAGTTTTAATTCTTCTATATCGCCTGAAAAATGAGTTAAAACGTATCTTGCAAGATCTAACGTGCGAGAATTAGGTTTAACACACGCATTTATAAATAATATTTTTTCCATTTCTTATTGTACTATAACCAAATTTACGTTATCTTTTTAATTCAAGCGTTACCATATAATAAGAACTATAACGTTCAACTATAACCATAGTATCCGCATCTGGGTTATACGAAATTTCAGGAAATACTTCAGGCGCGGGATTACCTGCACTTGCATCTAACTGTGTATCGTATGAAATAAATCCTTTGTTTTCACTCGTTTGATAGAAAGCCCAAGTTGCCTCGCGATCAAACAAAGGATCGTAAGTATAGGTGTATTCTTTCCCAAACTTAAGATAGTAATTTGCAAACGTTTCTTCTTCATCAAATTGAGCTAAAACACTATTTATAATCCCCTCTTCAGAGTCTACTCCGTATGCTTCTTTAAGCATTTCTATTTCAAATGTTGAAATCTCAGTAGAAAGTTCCACTTTGCTAATTTGCGAAAATTTCCACTCGCCTGTAAAATGCTTAGGCATAGAGTTACATCCAAATAAGCAAATAGCCGAAAGTGTTAAAACGATAATTAAACTTAAAATTTTTTTCATATATAAAATCTCCTTTTATTTTTAAAGTTAATTAACTTAGTTTTTGTTTTAAAATCAAAATATTTTCATGTGTCATACCTGCATTTGTTAAATATGACGTTATTGCAGTTTCCAAGTCAACTTGCCCAAGTTTGTCAACCGATTCTCCCGTTACATGGCTAAGCATTTCCATCAAGTTAACGTTTAAAACTGCTTGATATCGCTTAAGCTGTTTATCTTTACTTATACCGTAATAATTATAAAAGCTGAGCATATAATCGTTAATAATTTCATCAAGCGTTGCCCCCATCAACCCTTCAAGTAACATAGCGGTAAAACCTGCTCTATCTTTACCTTCGGTACAATGGATACAGTATGGAGGTTCATTTTGCGCAAGAAAAGTAAGCCCTTCTACTATAGAGCAAGCAAACTCTTCCGAATAAAAGTTTCCGGTTAAATCAATTGCAATTACTTTACCCTCTTCATAAAGATAACGATAATAATCAGAAGTGCAGTTGGTATTTACCAAATATTCTTCAATATCTTCATTAGAATCTGCAAGATTTAAGACTGTTGTTACACCAACCGATTCAATAAGATTATCTGCAAAATTAGCGCGACCGTTTTCGTTATTTATTGGAGAAGCAGTTCGGTAAAGTTTACTAGATGCAATACGCCCCGACGTTATAGCACGAAAATTTGCAAAAGTTGCATCATCTAAATAATCATCTGGATTATTACTGTATTGTAAGTTGTAAAGCTCTTGAATGTCACGCATGCCCGCTTTTTCAAATATATTAATTTTTACACGGTCGCCAATATTTACGTTATTTATAGCAGAAAAATCACCGTAGTTAATACATATAGCAATATTATCTTCTTGATTAGTGCCACGCAATAAAAGATTTCCGGGATTAGAATAGTATCCATCATAAAAAGGCATAGTGTATTCGCCACTTTCAAGACTTATCAAAACTACGTCACCAAGTTCATAGCCTACCGACATAAAATCTTTAGTAGTAACGTTTAATACAGCGTGTCCGTATTTCTCAATTTCAATAACGGTAGCGGAAACGGTTTTTAATTTATCGTCTTCACGCTCAGTCGTATCGCACGAAATTAACTGCAAAGCCATTACGCAAACAATTATAATTGACAAACAATTTCTAATTATTTTTTTCATTTCTCCCCCTGCTTATAGTTGCGTTTAAAATATTAAGCGTGCTTATACAAACGCAGTTTTATTCAATAGTTAAAATATCTAAAAAACCAGTAATATCAAAGACCTCCATAATGCTATCGTTTACGCCGGTAAGTTTCATAGAGCCTTTTGTATTCATTATTTTTTGCGCTTTTAAAATAACTCTTAAACCTGCAGAAGAAACGTATTCAAGTCCGGTCATATCAAAAACTAGTTCTTTTAAATTAGAAACGACGTTATCAATTTCTTTTTCAAGGTCGGGTGCAGTTTGGGTGTCAAGTCTACCAACTACTATAATTTTTGCGTTTTCTCCATTTAATACTTTTTCAATAGTCATAATAATTCTCCTTTTATATATAATTTTTAAATTTTCCAACTTTCAATTGGTGTGTATAAAAAAGATAGTTCTAAAATAGGTGCATCTAGGCTATCTGCCAATGTTTTTACTGCTATTTTAATTTCTTTAGAAAAATCTAAATACCAATCCACCGTTTCTAAAATGTATTTTCTCTTAAATTCAGTACTAGTTACCAGCGCGCACTGTAAGTTGTGTAATCTATCCGCACTTTTAACTGCAAAAGCGATAGGGTTAGCTTTAATACCGTCGATATAGGTTTTCATATCGTAACCCTTTTCTTTAGTTAAAAGTTTAACGGCAGTTAGAACGTTCTGGCTTCCATAAAATAAAATTTCTTCTTCAGTCGCATTAGTATCTTCAAGCAAATCGTGAAATAGTGCCGTTATTTGAAAATCTTCATCAAAGCCTTGTTTTTTTACCATTTCATAAACGGCTATAGGGTGAGAGATATAATCGTTGCCACCGATTCGCTTTTGCCCTTTATGTTTTTGGGTTGCAAATTCTATAGCACGTTTAACTTTATCGCTAGTACACATTAAATATCTTCCTTTTGTTTAAGCAAACGTTTTGCTTGCCTTTCGGCTTTATCTTGGTCTCTTAAAGACATTTTCAAAAACTCTACGACTTTAGCAAAATCATAGTTCTTGTTTAAAAGTTCCGCACGGCACAAAAAGCGAAGAGCAACGCTAGAAGATACGATATCAAGATTAGCCACGGATAAAGATTTATTCGCAAGAGCTATCGCAAGGTCGTAATTTTCCTTAATCATGCGTTCAATATCGCCTAATTTTTTCACTCCTAAATACGCAAGTTGAGGAATATAACTTTCAGGGTCAATAACGCTAATTTCAGCACCTGCAATATTCGCTATTTCCTTAATTAACTTTTGCATGTTTTTATTATGTAAAACGTATTCGTTAAGCGAAATCATATTGATAATAACTTCGTCTGCATCATCGGTAATAATACGTTTTCTAATATCTTCGGTGTAAGAAAGCATATTATCACGAGCGCGAACAAATTCATCATCGGCAAGTTCAAGAAGTCCTGCAAGACGGGCAAATTGCCTATTGATATCTCTTGGAACACCAAAATCGCTCTTATAACCTATATCGTGGTGTATTGCAGACCAAGCGTGTTGGAGTATCGTTCTAATTTGAATTTCAAATTTCTTGCCACAAATTTCATCGGGCCACTTATCGCCAAACGGAAGTGAACAAATATAATGCAAGGATAAATAGCCAAAAGCATTTTCTTTTAATAAATCTTTTTTGTTAGAAGAATTTTCCCAGTCAACCACAAAACATTCTTCGACTTTTTTACCTATTTTATCTACTTCGTCAGATAAAAAGGTTATAACACGACAACCAAGAATATCCGTTATATCTTCAAAACTATTGTATCCATCACCCTTTCTTTCAAGTTTACCCGCTAAACTCTTTTCTTCTTTTACACGGTGTTCAACGGCTAAAACGGTTAAGCCTAAATCTTTAGCGATATTAGAAAGTATATCGTGAACAACGTTGCCAAGGGATACAAAGTGTTCTTTTTGTTTTCTATAATCTTCTAAAATTAATTTACATTTTAAGTTCATGTTTCACCTTATTATTCAATAGTTAAAATACTAATAAAATGAGATTTTAAAACCTTTTTAATATTTTATTTGTTAAAATCTTTTTTAATAACGATTTCCACGTTGTTGCCCTTGACACACACAATTACATCGTCTGCAAGATTTGCTATGATTGATTTTTCAAGTTCATCCCAAGGTTCGGCATTATTTCTTTCAGAATCTTTATATTTATTTAACGTCCACTGGTCGTTAAGAAGAACTGCCGTTTCAAGCTGATAAGCAACAAAATTAGAACTATAGATTGCATTTTCGGGATAGAGCAAATTTTCTACGATATCACGAATCTTGCCCATAATACCTTTGGTTGTGTTTTTCTTGCTAGAAGAAATATCGATAAATCTTCTTTTTGTTTGCAAATCCATGGCTTCGTTAATATGTATTTGAGAAACAAAAGAAAAGGAAAGGTTTTCGTTTTCAATCCAAAATTCTCCGTCAAAATCGGTAGAAAGTTCTTTTAGCATCCCAACGAATTCTTCTGCAATCAAACGCACTCTTAAAGACTGTTTATTGTTAAGAGAAGATATTTCGGCTACTTTTCCAGTTTCTACAAGGATTTTATTAAGATTGTCTTCGCTTTGGTTAATTTTGATAACGTTTGTTTTCATTTTATTTTCTCCTTTTTATTCAATGTTTAAAATATCGGCAAAACCCGTCATTTCAAAAACTTCCATAACGAGTTCACAAACGTTCATCACTTTCATTTCTCCGACTTGTTGCATTTTCTTTTGAGCGCCAAGTAAAACACGAAGTCCCGCGCTAGAAATGTATTCAAGGCTCTTTAAGTCAAGAATAAGAGTTTTTATCCCCTCAAAATTCTCATTGATTGTTTTTTCAAGAGCAGGAGCGGTCGTTGTGTCCAACCTACCGGTGATTTCTAAAATAATTTCTTCTTTGTCTTTTTTAATTTCAATTGTCATAATTAGTTTCTCCTTTTAAATTTTCTTTGTCATAGTTAAAATATTTTCACCATTTTCATAAGCGTAAGTTACCAAATCCATAGTTTTCTTCGTTATGAAAATACCAAGTCCACCAATTTCGCGCTCTTCCGCAGACAAAGTGATATCGGGGTCGGGTTTTTTAAGTGGGTCGAAAGGAACGCCTTTGTCTGCCATACGGAAAGTAGCGGTTCGAATATCTTTATCAAAAGTAATATCAAACTTTACGTCGCCGTCTTTTTCGCCATAAGCGTAATGTGCAACGTTCACGAATACTTCTTCAATAGCAACGCAAATTGCCGTTTGAATCTTCATTGAGCATTGATATTTTTCTAATATTTGCTCGGTAAAGGCAAGAACGTCCGTCAACGATTCGGTTTTTGCAGGGAATGTTCTACTTTCCACGTAAGTTTCTCCTTTTTTAAGTTTATAATCGAACATAAGCATTGTAATATCGTCAAACTGCGGTGCTTTTCCTACAAACTTATCAATATCCTTTTTCAGTTTAGGTAAAAGTTTGGTTTGGTCAAGTTCAAGGCTTTTATTCATAAACGAAAGAAGTCTATCTTCGCCGTAAAGTTCGTTATTTTCGTTCGTTGCTTCCGTAACTCCGTCAGTGTATAAGAATATTCTGTCACCAGCGTTAAGCGTAATTTCATTAACGCGATAACGAACGCCTTCCATACCAGCAAGAACAAAGCCCGCACGAGTTTTTAAGTATTCAAAACTGCCATCTGAGCGTTTAAGTAGTGGTGGGTTGTGTCCTGCATTTGCAAAGGTTAGTTTGCCCGTAGGTATATCTAAAATACCCATCCACGCAGTAACGAACATACCCGATTCGTTATTTTCACAAAGTTTTTGGTTGGCTTTTGTAAAAATATCATTAACCGACATACCGCTTTCCGCCAAGTCTTTAATAATCGTCTTAGCCGTCATCATAAACATAGCGGCAGGAATACCTTTTCCCGAAACATCCGCAACTAAAAAGGCAACCGTGTTGTCGTTAAGTTTATAAAAATCATAGAAGTCGCCACCAACTTCTTTTGCTGCAATCATTTGAGCAAAAATCTTATAATCTTCCACTTCAGGGAAGTTGGTTGGAAGAGCAGAGAGTTGAATTTGTTTAGCGTATTCTAATTCTTTATCAATACGAGCCGCTGCTTCTGCGATATATCTTTTTAACGTTGCAACTGTTGAATTTATATCGTCTGATAAAGATGCAAACTCTTCGTTTGCGCGAACATCTACCTTAACGTCTAAATTGCCGCCCGAAATTTGCGCAAGTTTTGAGTTGATAACGCGTAAGTTGTTTATAATTATTTTCTTTATTAATAAATACAAAAGTAAGAAAAGTGCAGCAAAAATCAACACTTGCATAAACGAACTGAGCATTATTGATACGTCACGCATTATATTTACTTCTTCCGTAGGCATTGCCGCAATAATGCAAAAACCTTCTTTGAAAGTGTAAACGTAAATGTAGTCACCTTGACTTTTATTGTTGTATGGGTTTAATATTTCAGTTTCAAAAATTTTCTCTTCCGTCTTGCCGTCTTGCATATTTTTAGAAGGAATAATTCCTAACACCGAAATATGTTCCCCGTTAACATCCGTTTCAGAAACTATTTTTAAGTTTTCGTCACAAACGGCAATGAAACCCGTTGCACCAACGTGACGATTTTTTGTTACGTCAATAATGAAATTATCTATCGTTTCACGAAATTGTGCTTGATTGTAAGCAACTTGAATAAATCCGTCTTCAGTTTTTAAACCTGCGTATTTTCTAAGTTCTCCTAAAGCATTTTCGGTAAAATCTTGTACTAATTGCTCTGTTTCGCCAAGTAAAACAAGGAATTCTTTAGGTTGCTCGTCGTCCGTTTGGTAAAAATTAAAACCTTCTTTTGCTTTATCGGTACTCTTTTTGATTATCCCGTCATTACCTACTATATTTATTTCGCAAATTTCGTACTTGTCGCCAATAACGTCATCGCCTTGAAGCAAAGTAGAAAGGTCAACACCGTTATCGTATACGTATTCTTGTTTTACCTTTTTTGCAACGTTCAATATTGCCGAATCGGATTTTGTTTTCACGTCGGTAACAACGTCTGTCATCGTGGTGGTGAAAGTTTCTTCTACTTGTGTTTCCGCTATACCCGTTTGTAAGTTATAAGTAAATATACTTGTTACGGCGTAAGCAAGAATTATACAAATAAGTAGCCAACGTTGAAATGTTTGCGCTATGCCTTTATCTTTGCCTATACGGAATAACTTTTCTTTACTAACTAACGCTATAATAAATAGCGATAAACCTACTGAAAGCGCATTAGCGATAATCATAGGAATCGTGCATTGCTTTACGAACAGGAAAGCATCGTAAGCCTTATCCATATTCGTAATGAAAATCATAAGCATATGGAATACTTCAAGAACGATTGCAATACCGATAGCAGGCACCCAGCTTGGCTTTTTGTCGTCGAACATAAATTTGCGAAGAACAGCCGCAATTACACCTGCCAAGCAAGTTGAAATAGAACACGCCACGGCTGTAAATGCGCTATCAGGATTCCAAAGCACGGTTAACGCACGGAATCCACCGCCTATAAAACCCGAAATGATACCTGCAATAGGTCCAAAAATTAAACCGGCAGAGATAGGCGAAGCGTCCCTAACGTTCATTGTTGCGCCCCAAATTTTAACACCGAACAAAGATGCGTAAATAGCCGAACAACCAAACAAAACGCCTATAATCAATTCTTTATAAATTCTTTTTAAATTTTTGAAGCGCGTCTTTTTATCTAAAAAGTAAACGCCGATAACTAAAACAACGTTTAATAAAGCCGCCGAAATAAATTTTACGTATTCTCCCATTTTTATCTCCTACAAGCCTATAAATTTAGATATCAAGTTTGCAAGTAGGTCACCCACTAGACCAATCACCGTAAGTAAAACTAAATATAAAAACATACTGCCACGGCTTACTGAATTTTTATTAACGTTATAGTAAAAGTTAAAATGACCTTTAAGATTAGTTTCTCTATTTTGTTGCCATTGATATGTAATTACGTCTTCGCTTTTGTATCCTTTAGGTAAAAAGTCTTTGTATAAGTTTTCTTCTAACCTTCTAATTCGATAAGCCCCGGCATCGTTAAGTTCATAACTTTCATTAACTGAAAGTGTAACAACTGCTTTCTTTAATTTTTGGCGGTGAAAAGCTCCAATTTTCGTGATTTCTTCAGGCAAAAGTCTTGCTTCATTAATACGTATAGAATATCCGAATTTTTCTGCTACGATAGGGGTAGTTATTAAATCTTTTAATCTTTCCATCGCACTATTCATATCTTTACGAGGAGCAAACACTTCATCTAAGGATTTATGAGGCATTCGCCAAATAAAATACGCTTCGTCATTATCTAAAAAGGATTGTAAATTTACAAGGTCAAAAGCGATAAGCGTACCTTTTGCTAACGGCGAAACTTTATAGTTTAGCGAACTTATATGTACGATATCTACCGTTTTTCCGTTGTAGGCGATTTCAGAAGTGTGTTCGTTCTTTTTATACTCTATAATGCAAGATGAACTAAAAGTGGCTTGCAATATATTAGTATCGTTAAAAAGAAGGGATACGTCCTCAATATCTTCTTTAGAAACGCCAAAAGGTACGTATACGTTTAAGTTTTTACTTTCTTTTACGCCACGTATACGCACGGCAAGGTCAACGTAGCTTTTGCCCTTGGGGTTAAGCCAATCGTTAATATATACGGTGCTAATGTCGTCGCCGTCAATCCACACAGCCCAACCATCGTCAGCAAATTTCCTTTGTTTTTTTGGCATTTTTTACTCCTTATAAAACTTTAGTACCGGCAACGAATTTTGCCGTTAAATTTTTCTCGTCAAGCCCTAAATACACGGCTCTTTCCATTCTTTCTGCAAGATTTAAAGTTTGAGGATGAGAAAGCACGTTATCGTTTAATACGATAGCATCAAAGTCATACCCATCTTCAAAGCTTCCAACTTTACCGAAAAATTTGCCTCCACCTTTAGTTGCAAGATAAAAGGATTCTGAAAAAACTAAAGGCTTATAATTTTCATTAACCATTCTAAAATACATTTTAGAAACTTGAATAGCATCTGTAATTGCCCTAAAAATAGATAAACTATGTCCACCAGCAACATCGCTTCCAAGCCCAACGTTTAGCCCTAAATCCAAATATTTTCGGATAGGCGCTATACCAGAAGTTAAATTCATATTAGATGCAGGACAATGCGCAACAAATACACCGTTTTTATGCATAAGTTCTACTTCTTCATCAGTTGACCAAACACAATGAGCCATAACCGTTTTAACGTCAACCCCTATATCGTCGTTTTTGCCAAACAAATCATATTCATTGTATGAATCGCCGTAAAAAGAATTTTTAGGGCGCAAAAATTTTACAAAATCTATCTCGCCTTTACTTTCTGAAAGGTGTGATTGCACGGGGATACCATATGCCATTTGAATTTCACGAAGTTCTTCCATTAATTTATCAGTACAACACGGAATAAAACGTGGAGTTAAAATAGGCTTTGTTCTTGTAAATTTATCTTTAACCGCATTGATCCAACCAAAAGTTGTATAGGCTGAAACGTCGGCGTTTTTTTCAGTTAAATTATCGCTTGCCTCTCTATCCATATTAACTTTTCCAACATAGCTAATAAGCCCACTTGCTTCCATTAGTTCCATCAACAATTCGGTAGCATAGCGGTGGCGAGTAGCAAATATAACGCTTCTTGTCGTTGCGCTTTCTTTTAATGCTTTAACAAACATATCGTATGCTTTTTTTGCATACTCTAAATCTTCGTATTTCTCTTCTTCGGGAAAGGTATAGCGATTAAGCCAATCCATAAGTTCTAAATCCATACTTGTCCCACGGAAAGCAAACTGTGGAGCGTGAACGTGCATATCAATCATACCTGGAAAAATCAAAGCATCACCATAATCATAAATTGGCAAATTTTTAAATTCATTAGGCAAAGCACTAAATATGCCTTTAGAAACACCATTTACACAAATAACAAATGCATTTTCGTGTAAATCGAGTTCTTTTGGATTTATCGTTTGACAAACGTTACCCTTAATAATAAAACTATTATGCATAATAGTCTCCTTTTAACTATAAAACAATAAACGAAGTATAAAACCATGACTATCGGCCTTAAGTAAATTATTTACTTCGTATCATATCTTAAAGCCGATAGCCCAAATATAAAAACCAAATTTTATTTAAATTTTTAATACTAATTAAAACCCCATTGGACCGTATGGACCAAAGAATTGACCATATGCATTAAAAAATTCAGTCCAATAACTTTCTTTTGCAACGTCGTATTTGTCTAAAACTTTATTTAAATCAGCAACTTTTTGGAAGATTTCTTTAATTTGCGCTTTTTCTTCTTCAGTATATTGTTCGTAGTTATCTAATAAATCTTCAATAACTACTTTAAATTTTTTAACTAATTCTTTCTTTTCTGTTTTCATTTTAAACTCCTCCATTTTATTAATCTTGGTTTTTTATATTTGATTGTTTTCATTTTTTGGTTGTCTTACCATAGCGTAGTGCATAACGTCTGTTTTAGGAACGAATTCTTCTCTTTTAAGTTCAAATCCGTAATGCTTATATAAACCTACGTTGCTTTCTTTATTAGTTTCTAAATAAGCAACCATTTTTTCATCATCTAAAAATTCGAGCATAGGTTTCATTAACTTACTTGCAATGCCTTTTCCTTGCGCTTCTTTTTTAACGGAAAGATTGAATAAATACCAATCGTAATTATCGGTAAACTCTTTTTTCAAATTCATAGCGTAATTTTCGTAATTTAAAAGCCTACCTACTAAACCAAAGCCCGAATGAAAGAATAATTCAAGCCCACCACTCAATAAAAAAGGCATAGTTTTATTGCCCGTAAAACCAAATGGAAGCCAAGCGGCAAAACCGTTCATTTCGGGGCTATCGGCGTAAATAATGGCATCTTCCGTCATTGTTTTTAATGAAATTTGCATAAGAAGTTTAGACGCCTTTTTATCGTATTTACCCTTTGTGAAATAATTGTGTAAAGGGTAATCTTTGTATGCGTCCGCCGCAACTTCAGCCAAATGGTCTAAATCCTTTTTTTGAGCGATATATAGCCCTGCTTTTTCTATAATTTTTTTAGCAAGGGGTATTTCAATTTTTCTAACTAATTTGTCCATGTGCGCACCTCTAAAAGATTGTTTTTGTTTGTTTATTTTTGCACTTAACCGTTCTCTATAATAATGTTAACAGTACAATTACCGAATTGATTGTCAAATTCCTCTTGCATTTTCGTTTTTAACGCCAGTATTTCTTCAAAAGTGGTATTCTTTTCAAAAGAAAGGTGTATATCTATCATTGTGATATCCCCACTTTTATGAGAATTAATTGAATGAAACTGCGAGTAGCTATCATAATGCCGAGTTAATATATTCAGTATTTTCATTTGCTCTGCTTCAGGAAGCGTTTTATCCGTCAATTCAATCAGCGCTTGTCGAGTACGCTTAACGTATCCAAACATTAAATAAATAGCAACAAAAATACTAACTACTGGAGAAATATACCCTCCAACAGTATTATCTCGAAGCAACCACACTAGAAAAAGCGAAACTAATGCAACACTATCAAATAGCAATGCAGAAAGGGCTTCAGCATAATTGGCTTTAGAAATGGCACTATTATGGGTCTTAGTAATTTTACGTTGTTTAACGAAAAAGGCAATGTCAAAGCCGACGTTTATGACCTTCAATCCTACTACGGCAATTACAAAATCGCTTGGCTGTTCGGGGAATATGATTTCATAAACTGAAAGCCCAAGCGCAATTAATAACCCGAAAAATGCTATACCATCACAAAGCAAGGAAGATATGGCTTCAACCTTACCTACGCCATAGTTATATTCATATCGCAAATCTTTCGTCAGTTTTTTCGAGAGAACAACTACCAAGCTAAGGCTAATAAGGTACATGAACGAGTCAAATAAATCAATAAAAACGAGCAAATTCCTTGAAAGAATTGCCGACACTAATACTGCAACAAATGAAGGCAATTCTGCCAAAATTTGAGCAATAGATAGATTTTTCTGTTGTTTATAACCAGTTTTATTACCCATGGCTACCCCTACTAAATTTTAAAAATTTCAGAAATACCGAGCAATGCAATACCTATTATCAAGATAGCCAAACTCAAATACTGCTTTTTTGTCAAGCGTTCTTTTAAGAATATACGAGCCAATATAATTGTAACAAGACAATAAGATGACGTAATAGGTGCTGTAAGTATCGGATTGAGTGTTACGGCAAAGGTAAATGCCATTGTTCCCAAAGTATCGCCGACACCAGCACAACAACGTGTCAACTCTGTTTTCTTAAAAGGATTATATACGTGTTTTTTAACGATAAGTAGATACAACCACACAACAACGGTAGCAACTGCAAAGCCAACACACTCAAAGAAAAAGAAATCTATATCGGGAATGCTAACTTCCGTTTCTCCAGATACCGTAACCCCCATAGCCACCATAGAAGCAGCATCTACAAGATTATATACGATAGGAAAAATTAAAGCCAATGCGCCAAGGCGACGTTTCTTTTTATTTTTATCAAGGCTAATTTCCTGATTAGATAATTTTTGCTCTTGAATTCCAAGGAAAACAACGCCCACAACGATTGCAACCGTACCGATAATATCCATAACGCCAACTTTATCAGTTAAATGAGTGCTATCTGTGAACAAGAAAAAAACGTATAAGATAATTGCGGCGATTGCCCCGTCAATATTTTCAAGTGGAGAAACAACCGAAGCATCAAGATGCTTTGTTCCCAAAAGTCCAAAAAACAACGCTATAACATAAAACACGCATAAAGGGATAAGGTATAGATTATCGCCAACCATTTTAATTGATTCTGGCAAGGTGGTAGAGCAGAAAGCCATAATAACACCCGCCAAAGTCATAACTAATCCCATCCATATAAAAGTTTTATACTGCGATAGTGTGTCTGAATGGTGTAAAGATTTTTTTAAAAGAATATCCGTAGCGCCCCACAAAACAATGCAGGACAGCGTTAATAAAAACCAAATCATATTTATCCTAAGTCAAAAACAGTATCAAGTCGTTTTATGAACGATATTTTAGCTGTTTTCGTTAATATAGTTTAAAAGTTCTTTGCCAACTTCTTCAGCGTTAGCAACGAATTGTAATTTAATCGAGCCGTGATTTGGAACGTCTAAAGTAATGCTACCGTAGTCAAACGAGAATTTGTGAATAATAAATTCACGCAAAAATCCCGGATGGAAAATATGTGGAACGTCTACGTCCATATAACAGTACGAAAGGTCATTAAGCGAAATTTTTGCTTCTTTTTTGCCGTGGAAATATACAAATTCACCATCAGTTTCCGCTAAAACGTTAGGTAGTTTTTTATAGACGAAATAAGGACGGATAAAGGTAAAATATCCTATCAAGCCAAAAAACAACGCTATGCCAATTACAATACAAAGTATAGTTGGGTTTAAAAATAAAGTTGGGTCTAAAATAACGATTGTAACGGGCATAACTAAAGCAAGCGCAATATAAATTACAGCATAGTAGATAAGCACGAACTTTAAAAGCCCAAGTTTATCCATTTTTGTTACGAGAGTTTTCATGTTTTACTCCTTATCTTTTTGTTTTTTTGAAATTCTATCAAGCCCATAGAAACCAAAGCCCATTGCGACGAATGCAACGGATAAAATAGCAATCCACATTAAAACACCCGGTACGCCTTGCGTTTCAATATTCACGAAGAAATAAGGATAAATAAGCGTTGTACCTGTTGGGGTTAAAATAGAAGTATCAAAGCCTAAAATAGCGGCGTGAATTAAAAGGAATATAGCATAGCCAAGTGGAAAACTTATTGATGCTATAGGATAGCGCCAAGTAGTTTTTTTCCTTTCATAAAATAAAAACCAATCTGCTATGTACATAAGCGGAAGAACAACGTGGAAACAAATACTACCTATTCTCCAGTTAAGTTTAGGGTCACGGTCTGCCGCCCCAGCAAGCACGAAGTTAAACACTAAAAAGGTAAGCAATATGCCAAGCATACCGATAAACTTTAAAAGCGGAGTTGCGGTAACGTAACCATCTTCCTTTCTTTTAATAGTTTGTATTAACGCCACTAACATAACGCCAAAGCATAAAAAGTTGCTAAGGTTAGTAAAGTACACGTAAAAATCCCATCTAAACAATTTAATATCGTCAAAAATGCCTAAACAAGCAACGCTACCCACAAGTGCCAACGTGCAATAAACTGTTTGATAAATAAGTTGTGCTGTTCTGTTTTTAATCATAAAAATTTTCTCCTTTAGGTTTTATTAAAATTCAAATTATTATTTGAAAGTGTTTTCAATCGGGTCGTCGTATTCGTAATTGATAAGCCTTACTCCAAGTTCCGCAATACGCTCTACGTCATCAATCTGCTCGTCGGAATACCAAAGTTCAACTCGTATGATAGGAGTCCTATCAGCACCTTCGGGATCGCCCATAAAATACTCGGGATACATAAGAAGGCTAATAAAAATCTTTCCACCATCATCGGTATTGCATATAGGAATGATTCCGCCGTCTTGTATGTCGCCTTCGTAGCTTTCCTTCCAATTCGCGTAAGGATTTGCGTTGATGTCCCACCAATTGACGCCGTCGTATTCACACACGTACACGCCTGATACTGTTTTATTCTCTCCATTATGCTCGTAGTTTACAGTAATATTAAATCTACCTTCCTTTACTTCAGGGCGCGGTACGTTAGCGCCACAACCCGTAATGCCAATTGAGAGCAACAATGCAATTATTACAATAAATATTTTTTTCATTTTTGAATCCTCATTTTAAAAAATCAAAGAAAAGCCAATAAACATCATTTTCCAAAAGAGTTTTTAATAGGCTTATCATAATGATAGTCGATAATCTTTAAGCCGTAAATTCCTTGTATCACTTCAGGGTCGTCAGACGTTTCACAGGATAGATTATCCTCAGAAGAATACGCTATATACAAAGAAGGCTCAATTACCGAATCGGCAAAATCAGGCTCGCCCATAAAGTGAGCAGCAAAAACTCCTAAACTTAATAATATTTCACCGCCATCATCGGTCTCGCCTACACGTACCGTGGCAAAAAAGGTATCGTGTAAATTCTCAACACCCTCGACGGAACCCTCCCAGTCTCTTGTGAAGTCTCCCCCCTCAAGAGAGAAGGAACGTCCCGCATATTTGCATACGAAAACACCGGATACAGTTTTAACGTCTCCCCACTCCTCGTAGTTGATAGTGAAATTAAATCTTCCCTCTTTAATCTTAGGCGCAGGCTCAATTTCGCAACCTGTCAATGAAGTGAAAAGTAAAACAACAAGTGCAAAAATGCAGAATAATTTTTTCACAATATGTTCTCCTTTAATTTATAATCTTAATTAGAAAACGATATAACAAAAGCGATGGCTATAACGATATATGTAACAAAAAAAACTATTAGCGGGATTAGCATAGACAAAGCAATGCCTAGCATAATCTTTCGCTTTGCTATTTCGTCTTTCGCTTTGGTAAACAAAATTATCATCCACGTCAACATTGCCAAGGTAGCAACAACGGCTATCGCTATTGGGATGTATAGCGAACTATTAAACAATCCCATCATAAATAAAACGTCAACGAACAATTCTACTGCAAGCAGAATAAAGTAAAGTATCTTTTTCATTTCTTTCACTCCATAGAATGTATTTTTCTGTACTTAATTCTCCAAATAACGAATGGGATATAGGTTGCAATTGGTAACAAAGCACCTATAATACTGTACTCGAATTGGATTAGTATGTTGTAAATTCCGTGTGGTCAGAGATAGAGGCAAAAGGTTATTTTTTTCAAGCAACCGTCTTTCTCACCGCAATGGCAAATCTGATGTACTCAACAAATACGGCAACCTCTACAGCGATGCTGCAAAACGCTGAAATATTTTTGAATTCAAAGCCATCATGGATAAAGCCGACGCCCTGTTCGATCAGAGACAAAGAAGCGAAAGCCAAAAGAATGATTGCCCAAACGATATGACCCTTGGACGAGTTTGGTTTTTTCGCAATTCGCAAGCCTTTGATTCCTATGTAGATGTTAGGCAACGTAAGCAACAAAGAAACTGCAAAAACGAAGATCTTTGTAATATGCAAAATATTCTCGGGTGAGCCCTCAGGAATTGCAGCGTTGTTGAGGTCACCATACAACAGCTCGGATACAATCTGAAGCAAGGAAAAAAACGCCAAAGCAAGCACTGCGATTGAAGATAATTTCAAATATTTTCTAGTTTGTTCCATGTTTTTTCTCCTAAAAAAATTTTTGTGCCATAATCATAGCATGTGGGGCGTTACAAAAGTGTTACAAAAAATAAAAAAAACGGTTATAAAAACCGTTTTTTAATAATTCGTTATCACGCTATTTAAATTGTAGATAAGCACAAGTTTCGTTTGCCCAACTAAATTGTGTCATATACTCACCCAAAAACTCTGGTTTGCCCGTTTCTAAATAACTAAAATAATCACATTTAATTAAACTTGTATCAACGCGATAAAACGGGGTTTCGTGACAAAACGCAGCGTCAGCACCCACCGTTTTTAAGGTGTTTTTTAAGTCCATTATAAGTTGACGAAGATATGCGGTATTTTTTACGTCGTCAGTATCGTCGGGGAATAGCACAGCGCATATTTGTTTTGCCGTCATACCTGCGCCCTTTCTATCAACTAAAAAGGCAAATAATTCTTTTGTTCTTGAACGTTTAAAAGATAACACCTCTCCTTTAACGTAAATTTCAAAATTGCCAAAGCATTTGACTTCTAATAATTTTTCTTTTTTTCTAACACCTTTAATATTATCAATTTCGTTTTGTACGTCTTCTGCCGAAATTGGTTTCATTAAATAACCCGATGCGTGAAGTTTAAAAGCTGGTATAGCGTATTCTTCATACCCCGTACAAAACACAATTTTACTATTTGGGCGAAGGTTAAGAATCTTTTCAGCAAGAGTAATACCACCCATACCACGCATATTTATATCTAAAAATGCAACGTCTATAGGGTTTTCTTCTACGTAGTTAAGCGCTTTTTCTGGGTTTGAAAATTTTACAACTTCTTTAACGTCGGGCGATGCGCTAATAGCCCTAACAAGCGCACGAAGCATCAATTCTTCATCGTCAACTGCTATTACTATCATTTTTCGTCCCCCTTAGGAATAGTTATCAAAACTTTAGTGCCAACGCCTATTTTGCTTTCAATTTCTAAAGTTCCGTTTACCATTGCTTTTAGTCTTCCGCGAATATTTCTTATACCAACGTGTTTTCCTTCATCAAGCAAAACGTTTGTGTCAAAACCAACACCGTCATCTTCAACCGTAACGCAGTAGTTATCGTCTGTTTCGTAAGATACAACCTTTATAGTTCCACCTTTTGAAAGTTTCATAAGTCCGTGCTTAATAGCATTTTCAACGATAGGTTGAATTGTAAGTGCAGGGACACGAAAATCGTTCGAGTTCATTTCAAACGAGAAAGTCATATCGGGGAAGCGTACGTTCTCAATATTTATGTAGTGGCGTACGTGCTCCATTTCTTGCGACATTAGGATTGGTTTTGGGTTGTCAAGTTCGCCAAAGTTACCCCTTAAATATTTTGCAAAGTTATGAACTAATTCGCCTGCTTTATGTGGGTCTAATTCACAAAGTTGTTCAATGCTACCAAGCGTGTTATAGATAAAATGTGGGCGAATTTGACTCATCATTGTAGAAACACGACTTTCAGTAAGTTCTGCGTTTAACGCTAATTTTTCGTTTTCAAGTTCTTTAGTCTTTGCGATTGCGTTAATACTGTTAGGTATAATTCTAAGTAAAATAACTATTGCTACTATAAATAGAATCATAAATACATATTGACTCGTAATGCCACCTTGCCATAGACCTAATAGCGTAGCAAGTGCATCAACGCTAAACGCAACTAACGGTAAAAATGCACCTATGTATATCAATTTGTTTTTGCCTTTTACGTGAATCAACTCATTTATTGTACATACGATTAGTGCTACGTTAGCAACACTTTGTATTATCGACCAATAACGCCAAGTATCATAGAAGAACACTTTCGTTATCATAGGCAAAATAAAGAATATTGTGTTTACAATCCCTAAGATAAGGCAGGTAACAACTCCTACTTTCTTTGTTTTTTTAAACGACGTTGTAATTAGCATAGATAAAAACAATGTGTAAAGCATCATTGATATTCCAAGTATTGAAGTGTTAAAGACTATCGATTCACTCCAAAAAGAAATACCAAAAGAACTATAAGTAAAGTATATGCCTGCAAATAAAATTACAAGCCCAAGTAACCATATAAATTTACTGTTTTTTACGTGTATCAATGATGAAAACAACGCCGTTCCTAAAAACATAACCGAAGCAATTATAATTGCAAGCCCTATATTTCTTTGGGTTGCGCCACTATCTAACACGCCTTTTTCAAAATTCGCAGGGGTAAAACGCGACACTATCTCGATTTTAGAAAGCATTTGGTCAATAGCGTTTTCGTTGCCGTATTTGTGCGGATTATGAACAATTATTTCAACAGGTTCACTTGTGTTTGTAAAATAGTGAAGCGTCCAATTTTCTCCACAGGCAGACTTGCCTATTCGTGGGTTTTCGTTATCTATTGAATAAGGCGGTCTGTCTACTTCACAAATCGTTATATTTGTGTGGTTGGTATAAAAAGCAATCGCTTCAATTTGGCTACCTGTAAACATTTTCCAATATTCACCGTTAGGTTTTAGCAAGTGAAAATTACCACGTAAAGTAACGTCGCCTTTGGTAGAAGAAATATGCTCGCCCTTTTTTATCTCTTTCCATTCGCCGTCGCCAATACGATATTGCCCCTCAAAATACACGCTTCCAGTAGATGTAGGAATAGATTGATTGCTATTTGCGTTTCCGTGCCACAAAAGAAGTATCGAAGATACGATAATAAAAACAATACCTATAATAGGCAAAATCAAACGAATTGATGGTTTTTTAAAAAATTCAAAAATCTTATTAATCATTTTTTATTCTCACAAGCAATTTTAACGCAATAAACTATCTCAATTTAAAGTTTTAATATATTTTAACATTATAATATTATTTTTGCAATATGTTTTATTTTTTACAAATTTTCAAAATTAACAAAACGCGCAAATATTAAAATTATAAACATTTTATGCTTTAAGTTTTTTATATTTTAAAGGAGATAATTTTTCTTGTTTTTTGAAAACCCTAATAAAATAGTTATAGTCTGTATATCCAACTAAATAGGCTATTTCAGATATAGGCAAGTCAGTTGTATTTAATAATCGTTTAGCCTTTTCTATGCGTAAACAAGTTATATATTCGTTTATAGTTTTGTTAGTGATTTGCTTAACTATTTTATATAAGGTTTTTTCAGACATATTAAACTCTTTACATAAATCACAAATTTTTAATGATTTATCGTAATTGTTATGCAAGTAGGTTAATATTTTAGTTGCATATAATGAAGGATTAGGCATTAATAAATTTTCAACTAAAATATTTTTAATACTTAATTTTAAAACTTCAAGATAGGCTTCTAATTGTTTATGTGTAAACGAGGGAATTTCATTATAATACGATAAAAATTCCAAAAAATTTAAATTATATAATTCACATGCTTTTTTCACGCTAATTTCGTTAGAAAATTTATCTTCTAAATCTCTAAGACCACCAAAAATAATATACCCTATTAACACGTCTTCAAAAAATATAGGTGAAATTGTTTCTACTATACCAGCATGACAAGTATAAGTTATACTTGTTTTATTTTTTACACATTGATCAGCAAAAAGCATGTCTGAAATTATACACTTTTTTTCAAGCTTATTTTTCTTTCTAATATTGTAACAAAAACATGGAAATTCACCAGCCGATGCAATAGGAGTAAAATCACAATCAAACACACAAATATTAGCATTTGTTAAAACGTTAAAAGTTTGAAGCGTTTTATTTAGTTTTTCTTTATTGTAATATAAATTCATACTAACATTATACTTTAAACAAAAAAACATGTCAATATTTTACTAAGTACAAAATAATGCTATTTATGGTAAATATTATTCTATATTAATTATTCAATTTCTATTAAAATATAGTTGGAGGTTTTTTATGAAAAGTATAGATTTTTTAAAAGAAGGTAACGGCATATTAAGATTAAAACCTACTTGGGTACCAAGAAGTTTTTGTCGCCCTGGCAAGCGTATAAAATTACACCCTAACGATTATTACGTTTTAGGTTTAGAAAGAGGAGGTATAGATGAAAGGTGGTTAGCATCTACAACTTGGGCTGAAAACGGACCAAACACACCAAGCGATGAAGGGTTATCGTATGTTGTGTCTAAAAACGGCGAACATTCTATTTTGCTTAAAACGTTAATTGAAGATTTAAAAGGCGAAGTTATTGGCGATAATTTATATAAAAAATATAAAAAATGGCCTATGTTTTCTAAATTTTTTGATAATTTAGGTCCATTACCACACCATATTCATCACCGCAATGAACACGCTAGTAGAGTAGGCGCAGAAGGAAAGCCTGAGTCTTATTTTTTCCCTGCGCAAATGAATAATCATGAAGGCGAATTTGGTTATACTTTTTTTGGTTTTGAACCTAATACAACTAAAGAAGAAATTAAAACTTGTTTACAAAACTTTGAAAAAGGCGATAACAAAATTTTAAATTATTCTAAGGCGTATAAGATAGAACTTGATACCGGTTGGGACGTCCCACCTGGAGTTTTACACGCGCCTGCAAGTTTATGTACTTACGAACCGCAATTTGCTTCCGACGTATACGCTATGTATCAGTCGGTTTTATATGGTGGCCATTGTGTTTCGCCAAGTTTATTATGGAAAAATTGTCCTGAAGAAGAACTTGGTAATTACGATTATTTAATGGACGTTATTGACTGGGATAAAAACGTAGACGCTAATTTTAAGCAAAATCATTTTATGCCACCAAAGTTTTGTAGCAAAAGCGATAACCATTTAGAAGAATGGATTTGCTATAAATGCAATTTATTTAGTGCAAAACGCTTAACTGTATATCCTGGTAAAAGCGTTACTATAACCGATAGCGCCGCTTACGGTTTAATATGTATTGAAGGCAGAGGTAAGTTTGGCGGTTGGGATATTGAATCGCCTACTCTAATTCGTTATGGAGAACTTACCAACGATGAATATTTCGTAACGGAAAAAACGGCTAAACAAGGAATAACTATAACTAACGAAAGTCTTACTGAAAATTTAGTTATATTAAAGCATTTTGCTGAAAATCCCGACTTAAAAATTTAAGGTGCATTATGTCAAAATGGTATAAAGGTATATATAGAAGACAACTTACCGATATGCATATAGGCGATGATAACGCTGTGTATTTATCTAAATTTAACGAGGTTGAATATTTTAACAATCTTAAAAAAGCGCACATACAAAGCCCTATGATATACCTTCAATCTCATACTGGGTTATGCAATTATCCTACAAAAGTGGCTAAAACCCATAAGGCTATGTTAGGCGAAAATAACAAAATTAAACGTCTTATAAATTTATGTAAATCAGACGGAATGAAGATTGTAGGTTATTACAGCTTAATTTTTAACAACGTTGCTATTGAAATGAATCCCGACTGGGAAATGGTTAATAATAACGGTGAAACTTGGCGCACTATGGGTAGAAGGTACGGTTTGTGCTGTCCTAACAACTTAGAATATAGAGCGTTTTTAGATGAAAACATTAAAGAATTAGCATCTTATTTTACTAATTTAGACGGCATTTTTTACGATATGCCTTATTGGGAAATTACTTGTTATTGTAAGCATTGTAAACAACGCTTTTTAAGCGAAACGGGAAAACAAATTCCTACCTTTAAAAATTTTAACGATCCCGACTGGTTGTTGTTTATAAAAAAACGTCAAGAATGGATGGGCGATTTTTCTAATTACGCTAAAAACGTATCGCTTAAATATATGCCTAACGTTACCGTTGAATTAAATTACGCGGCAGTTATGTCGCATAATTGGATATCAGGCTCCACTGAAATTATTAACGACGCGTCTGAATTTACCGGCGGAGATCTTTACGGCGACTTATATAATCATAGTTTTACCGCTAAATATTATTATGGAGTTACTAAAAATCAACCGTTTGAATATATGACTTGTAGGTGTAATAAAGATTTACGCGAACATACTATAACTAAAACAAAAAATATACTTGAAAAAGAAGTTTTGTTAACTTTAGCACATCACGGTGCAACTCTTAATATTGACGCTATTAATCCTGACGGAACTTTAGACGAAAACGTTTACACTTTATTAGGTGAAATTTTTGAAAATAAAATTATTTACGATGAGTATTTAGATAAAGGATCTCTTTACGCTGACGTAGCAGTATATTACGATAGTAAAACAAAATTCAACACCCTTTATTCTAAAACGTATAATACGTTTTGCGCTATTAACGCACATAAAACGCTTATAGAAAATCACATTTCAACAGCAGTTATATCTAACGGCAGTATGTCAAACTTAAATAAGTACAAAATGATAATAGCGCCGTGTTTACAAAACTTTGACAACGATAAACCACTAGAATTTATAAATTATGTAAAAAATGGTGGAACTCTTTACTTGTCAGGTAAAAGTGATAGCCGTTTAATTTCTCAATTTTTTGTCGGTGAATTTGTAGGCTACACTTACGACGATAGCAAATTCGTTCACATAGACAAAGGATATAATGAAGTGCAAGCGTATATTAGCCCTACTAACGAATTTGAATACATTTTTAGTGGTTTTAATGAAAAATACCCCTTACCTATAACATATAAACTACCGTTATTTAAAAAGGTAAATGGCGATATCAAAGGTTATATAACTTTACCGTATACCGACCCTGATAACAATTATACCTTTGCGTCAATTCACTCTAACCCTCCTGCATATAAAACGGAATACCCTGCCGTAATAGAAACTAATTACGGTAAAGGCAAAGTTATATGGAGTTTAGCAGAAATTGAGTTAGATGAAAGAGTTAATTTTAAAAACATATTTATAAATATTATTAAAAATTACGTTACACCTAAATACGTTGTTGAAACAAATAAATTTGTTGAAAGCGTTATATTTGAAGATGAATGCAAAACGTATATAAGTTTAGTTGATATAAACTGCTATTACGAAGACGATGAAAGAACTTTTAAAATTAAACTACCTTATAATAATTGCGTAGTAAAAAACATTACCACTAATAAACCTATTGAAGTTTATAACGGCGAAATTAACGGTACGTTTACTTCGTTTTGTATGCTTGAAATTAAACATTAAACCCACTACAAATTATTAAAATATTTTAGTGTTTAACTCATCTAAAATTAAAAAACCCAAGAGTTTTTAAAAGTAAACTCTTGGGGATATTTTATTTTTGATACAACTTAAAAAATTAAAGCAATTCGGCTATTTTTTCAAGGAATTCTCGGCTATTTTGTAGTTTAACTTGCACTCCGTCTTTTTTAAATAAGCCTGCTAAATCTTTAGTCATATAACCTGACTCAATAGTTTTAATCGTAGCGTTTTCAAGTTTAGAAGCAAAGTTAACAAGTTCTAAATTATTTTCACTTTCACCACGCTTTCTTAAAGCGCCCGTCCAAGCAAAAATAGTTGCAACCGAGTTAGTTGAAGTTTCTTCGCCTTTAAGGTGTTTGTAGTAATGACGCGTTACCGTACCGTGAGCGGCTTCGTATTCGTAGTTGCCGTCTGGAGAAACGAGAACGCTCGTCATCATAGCAAGAGAACCGTACGCCGTTGCAACCATATCACTCATAACGTCGCCATCGTAATTTTTAAGCGCCCAAATAAAACCGCCGTTACTGCGAACGATACGCGCTACCGAATCGTCAATAAGCGTATAGTCGTAACTAATACCTTTTTCTTCAAATTTTGCCTTGTATTCGTTTTGATAAATTTCAGCAAAAATATCTTTAAAGCGGTGGTCGTAAGTTTTAGAAATAGTATCTTTCGTTGCAAACCAAACGTTTTGATTTGTAGATAATGCGTAATTAAAGCACGAGCGTGCAAACGACGAAATTGACGCGTCTACGTTATGTATGCCTTGTATTACACCTGCGCTTTTAAAGTCGAAAATCTTTTTAGTTTCAACTCTTCCGTCGGCGTACGTTACCTTAAGTTCGGCAGTAGCAGGACCGTCAACGCGAATTTCACTATTTTTATACACGTCACCATACGCGTGGCGGGCAATAGTAATAGGTTTAGTCCACGTTGGAACGTAAGAATTAATACCGTCAACAAGTATTGGCGCGCGGAAAACAGTACCGTCTAAAATAGCGCGGATTGTTCCGTTTGGAGAAAGCCACATATTTGAAAGGTTATACTCTTCTACGCGTTGAGCGTTAGGAGTAATCGTTGCGCATTTAACGCCAACGTGATATTTTTTAATTGCTTCGGCAGCGTCACGAGTAACTTGGTCTTTAGTATTTTCACGGTTAACTAAGCCAAGGTCGTAAAATTCAGTATTAAGTTCAACGTATGGTTTAATTAAAATTTCTTTAATATAATCCCATAAAATTCTAGTCATTTCGTCGCCTTGCATTTCAACAATAGGCGTATTATATTTTATTTTTGCCACGCTTAAATTCCTCGCATAAAATTGATAGGTTAATTATACTCTCTAATAAATTTTAAGTCAATTATTTTTAATAGTTATTAAAATATTGGCGATACATATTAAGAAGTTCTTTTAAAATTACGCGTTTTAACAAACTTAACAAGGAGCAACAACTTGGTATTATACATAATAATATTTGTTTTTTTATATTATCAATATTGACTTTAAAATTTATTTAGTTTAAAATTAGGTTACTAAGATTTTAAGGAAAATATTATGAAGTTAAATTTAAACGCAAACGGATGTATAGTAAGTATTGAAAATAACGGCATTACCGTACCTTTTACCCCTGAAAACGGCTTTGGGTTTGGTTACGTTTATCAAGATAAAACGTATCGTATTGCGCTTGAAAAAACCGATAATTCTAACGAATTTTCAACCCAAATTAACGGCATTTACTATTCTTTAAACTACGTTACTTATCAAGATAGCGTTGCGCTTAAATTAACTATTGAAAACCGCTCTCCATACGATTTTTACGCTGATAATATATTTTTTGAACTTGGCGTTAATTCATATATGGAAAGTTATCCCCAGTGGAGCGATAAATTTTTCCCAACACTTATAAGACTTGAAAAAACTCATTTTTACGGTTATTTTCAATCCCCTGAAGGCAACGCTTTAATTATAGCGGGCGAAAATGGTATACCTGCTTACGATATTTCGTACGCGCACCCTTCAACCCCACACCTTAATAACGGTCACCGCATATATAACACTTTACTTCATTTATATAATCAAAACGTGGCTATAGGTCGATTACCGCAAGATAAAAAGATTTTAAAATTAGGTGAAAAGTACGAAAACGTTATACATTTAATACCTACTAATACTTTAAACAATTTTGAAAATATAGTTGCTAAAACTATAAGAGCGCCTATTATTTCCGCTCAAAAATACACAGTTGAAAAGGGCGAAAATTTAACTTTTAACGTTACTTGCAATGAAAATTACACTTATACCATTACAACGCCAAGCGGTAAAGTTTTTGATAACGTACTACCTAAAACTAGCGAGTACGGGTTACATAAAGTAAACGTACTTTCTAATAGCGGTAAACAAGCGGAAAGTTTGTTTTTTGTTAGGAAAAGTTGGGAATTTTACCTTAAAGGCGCTAGCAAAGAAGCGTACAATAAACCACAAAAAGCGTCTACCCATACTGAAAGTTGGTACGGTTATTTTTCAATATTTTTAGCGCAAAAGCATTACGGAAACGCAAAAACGCTTGAAAAAGCGCTACTTAACTTTAACGAAGTAATGCCACTTTGTTTTGACTATGAAAACGCAAAACCTAAGTTTGCTGTAAATCGTATACAAAACGTATCGGCGTTTATTAGTTTACTTGTTGACGTTTACGAAACGGATAAAACTGCTAATTTAAGTTATTTATATTTAGCAAGCAAGTTTGCCGATTTTTTAATGACTAAACAAACTCCAGACGGCGCGTACCGTCGCGATAAAACACACTACACTTGCGTAATTTACGTTGCAAAATCTATGCTTGAACTTGTTAAAGCGGAAGAAAATTCAGGCATAGACGAACTTATAAAAAAATCTAAAACACATTATAACTCGGCTAAACTAGCAATAGACGAACTTGTTCTTCACCTTGATAATATTGACACCGAAGGCGAGCTTACCTTTGAAGACGGTATGATTTCTTGTTCGGCATTACAAATTGCTAATTTTGCATTAACACTTCCTATAAACGAGCGTAAAAAATATATTGAAGCGAGCGAATATATGATTAAAATTCACTCATGCTTAGAACAACAATTACTACCCGATTGTCGCGCTAACGGTGGCTCTATTAGATTTTGGGAATCTCAATACGACGTTATGATTATTGGAAACACCGTAAATAGTCCGCACGGTTGGACGGCGTGGACGGTATACGCTTATTATTACTTATATCTTTTGACGGGCAAAAAATTTTATTTGTTGAGATTTTTTAATGGTATGTCGGCATGCGCGCAATTGCTAAGTTTAAACGGTAATCTTCGTTGGGCGTATTTTTCACAACCGTACGTAAAATTGCCTACGTTAGTTGCTGATAAGTCTAAACCTGTTAAAGACGGATACTTAACCGTTAACCTTAAAACAAAAGCGTACCGCGGAAAATACCAAACTAACATATACGGCGAAGAGTATATTGATATGATTTCTAATTGGTATAGAACGGGAAAACAAACGATTACGGGCGGTTACTCTTTCTGTCCATTATTCGACGTAGATAACTATTATAATGTTGATAATCAAGGTGGTTGTTGCGACAACGACGTACACGAAATATTTAAGTGTTTAGAAGAAACGGCGCTTAAAAAAGCATTTATTCACGAAAATGACGACGGAAGTTATTTAACTTACGGTTGTGAAGTTATTAACGGCGTTATCAATCTTCGCGAAAAAACTGACGTTATCGTTTATAAGTTAAACACACCTACTAACTTTATTCTAAACGGAAAAATTATTACTCTTGAGGGTTTAGACGTAGTTAAAATTTAAGTTTATAGCATTTAAAAACACCGTTAGTTAGCGGTGTTTTTATAATATAAGAAGTTTAAAACTTGCTTGCAAGGGTTTTAAACTTCGCAGTGTTTCAAACTAGAAGTTACGATTGCTTTAGCAAGCGTAGTAAAACGGTAGTTTTGCAAAGATTTTGCGATTAGCAAAAGATTTAACTTCGTTTATTTTTATTATCCAAAAAAGATAACGCGTATTGAACGATTTATTTAATTTTAAAATTTACTAGCAATAAAACGCTTTAACTAATTAACCCATTTAATTATCGCTTTTATTTTGATAAGTTTTGCGAAATTGCATAGGTGATATACCCTCTCGCCTTTTAAAAATTCTACTAAAATACATAGCGTCTTCAAAACCGCAAGCGCTGGATATTTGATTTATTGAAAGGTAAGTTCCACACAATAAATCCTTAGCAATTTTTATTTTATTACTAAGTCTATAAGAAAGCGGTGATAAACCTATAGCATTTTTAAATTCGCGTATAAAATGCCCTTCGCTCATATTACACTCTTGCGCTATTTCTTTTATGGTATAGTCACTAGTCACGTCGCTTAAAACTTTAATTGCTTTAAAAAACGGAGGTGGTATCAATATTGGCGATGCTATTAACGCTAATAAAGACGTAAGTAACCCTTTAGCATAGTCATCAACGTACTCTAATTGCATTTGGTACGCTGAAAATATATCTTCAATTAGATTAATTACTCTATTTGCCTTATTATTAAGTTTAATATTTCCGCAAAAAATATTGAGTTTTTCTAAGAATTTTTCTACTTTTGTACCACTAAAATGTATCCAGTAATACTCACAGTCTCTAACACCTTTAAAAGTGTAGTTTTGCTCTTTATTAGGTGCGTATAGGTAAGCGTTATTGCTGAGCATTTTTTTATTGTTTATTATCATTTCACCTTTTATAATAACTATTAGCTGATAATCATTTCGTCCAAACGGACGGTGACAAGTTATATCAGTTTTTATATTTTTATAATACCCAACGTTATTAACAAAAAAATCTTCTTCACTAAAAAAATTTGTGTTTTCTTTTCCCTTAGCGAACGCTATTCTCATAAACTTTCTCCATAAAATAAATTTGAGTTAAATATAGTTTATCAATATATATCAATTTTGTCCATATTAATCAAAAAATTTTATTGTGTTTTTTTATACATAGTTTAAACTAAAACTATACATACCGTATATTTTCGGTTTAAGGAGTAATTATGCGAGAAATTGTAAACTTTAATAAAAATTGGCTTTTTCATTACGGCGATATAAAATATAAAAAACCTAATTTTAAAGGCTGGGCGTATTTTAGCGCTAAAACCCAACGCGCGCATATAGGCCCGGCATCTCCACTATACCGCGCTGAAGTCGATGATTTTAACGACGACGTTTTAATGAACGACGATGTATGGGTTAGCGTTGACCTTCCTCACGACTTTGTAATAACGACCGACGTTAAAAAGGAAAACAATAACGCGCTTGGATTTTTCGATTATGAAAAAGGTTGGTATATCAAGCGCTTCACTTTAGATAAAACTGACTTAAACAAGCGCATAACTTTATATTTTGAAGGCGTAGCCACCGAATGCGTTATTTATCTTAACGGCTGTATTATTGATAGACATTTTACCGCTTATACACCTTTTGAAGTGGATATCACCGACTACGTTAAATTTGACGAGCAAAATCACCTTGCAATACTTGTCGATAGTAACGTTCACGAAGGTTGGTGGTATAGTGGCGGTGGAATTTACGGAAACGTTCAACTTATAAAAACTGCTCTTACAAGCGTTGACCTTTACGGATTGTACGTTAAACCTATTAAAGTTGACGATAATAATTGGAACGTTCCCGTTCAAATAACGTTGCGTAACGACGACTATTTTAAACGTAAAGTAACGGCTAAATTAGATATTGTAAATGAAAACGGTAACGTTATTGATACAGCAACTAAATGCGTTACTATAAATTCAAAATCTAAACGAGTTTTTGATTTGCCTTTAAAATGCGTAAACCCTGATTTATGGTCGCCAGACAATCCTACGCTTTATTACGCTAAAATTACTTTAAGCGTAAATGGTAAGATAGTTGACAATTACCAAACTCATTTTGGGTTTAGAACTTTTTACGCCGATGCTAATAAAGGTTTTTTCATTAACGGTAAACATTACAAAATCTATGGTATGTGTTCTCATATTGATAGCGGTTTATTTGGCAAGGCAGTTCCTAGCAATATTCATAGATATAAAATAAATTTAATTAAGCAAATGGGGGCTAACGGTTATAGAACTAGCCATTATATGCAACCTGCTTGCGTTATGGACGAACTTGATAAACTAGGTTTTATTGTAATGGATGAATGCAGATGGTTTTCTTCTAACAAAGAAAATTTAGAGCAACTAGAAGCGCTAATTAAAAGAGATAGAAATAGACCGTCAGTATTCTTTTGGTCGCTTGGTAATGAAGAAGGCTATCATACTACCAAACAGGGTGAAAAAATTTGTAAAACAATGAGCGCTTTGGCAAGAAAATTAGACGATACAAGACTAATTTTAAACGCTGTTTCATACCCGTTAGATGCAAAAGTATATGGTGAAAACGACGTAATCGGCATTAATTATTATTGGAGTTCTTATGAAACACTTCACAAAAAATATCCAAACAAAGCAATAATATCATCGGAATGTTGCGCTACGGGAACTACTCGCGGTTGGTATTTTGACGATGACGTTAAAAACGGTAGAATTTCCGCTTACGACCACGATATTAATTTGAGTTTTAAAAGTAGGAAGTTTAACTGCAAATTTATATATCAAAAAGATTGGCTTTTAGGCGGATATCAATGGATAGCGTTTGAACACCGTGGTGAAGCGTCTTGGCCAAGATTGTGCTCCGTTAGTGGCGCAATTGATTTATTTCTACAAAAAAAAGACGCCTTCTATCAAAATAAATCGTATTTTACCACAACGCCTATGATACATTTATTACCGCATTGGAATTTTAAAGGGTTTGAAAATAAACCTATAAAAGTTGTTGCGTACACTAACGTATCTAGCGCAGAATTGTTCTTAAATGGAACGTCACTTGGAAAACAACGCCTTAAAAAATTTGATTACGCAACTTGGACAGTCCCTTATACAGAAGGTGAAATAGTTGTTTTAGGTTATGATGAAGAAGGTGACGTTATTTGTAAAGACAGTCGTAAAACTTCTTTAAACGCTTATAAACTTATGCTTAAACAAGAAAATTTTAACGTTACCGCTAACGGCGAAGACGTTGCTATTTTTACTTGTTACGCCGTTGACGAAAATGGAAATGAAGTTTATGATGCTGAAATTGATAAAGTTGACTTTTTTACAAGTGGCGATTGCTTTGTATACTCTACGGGGTCTGATAATACTGACCACCAAAGTATTTTTAACGCTAGTAGAAGAATGTACGCTGGCAAAATCTCTATTGCCGTAAAAATTGGACTTAATGCTGAAAATTTAGTTTTATATGCTAAGTCAATTAATTTAATTAGCGCAATGTCTCAAATTAAAGTAGAAAAATAATCAACTTTTTGCAGTAATTTTTATAAAAACACGCCGTAGCGATTAATCGCTACGGCGCTATTTTTATTTTTTTATTATTTTGTAACCAAGGTTTGTAAGTAAAGTATACGCTTCGTCAAGCAACTGAAAATCATACTTAAATACTTCGGTAACTTCTTCGCTTACTCCGTCACGCTTAGCAATTAGTTTGCTAAACGTACTAAGTCCGTCAAGCGTAGTAATATTTCCGTGACGGCGCAAACAATAATTTTTTCCGTTAGTAAACTTATATTCGCCGTCTTTTTTAACTTTTTCAGTAAGTATTGTATTTATACTTGCAGGAATTACGCCTTTACTTATCATAAAAGAATTCCAACGCTCATGCTCTTGCTCGGCTAAATTTCGCCTTTTAGACTGTTTAAACGTAAGCGGATATTTAATAACTTTAGTGCCGTCGCTACCAACTACGAAGTTTGGCATATCCCCTACGGCGTAAACGTTAAAATATTCTTCTTCAGTAAGGGCTTTTCCTTGCTCGTCAAACTTAACGTAATCAAGCCCCATTAAATGAAGTTTTGAACGTAAACTTAACGAACAGTATAATCCCGACTCTCTTTCAAGATGCGTTTTTTTAGTAAACCATTTTTCAACGTGCTTTGCGTTTATGCTTTCAATAGTTTTTTTATCAACTTCACTATTTTTATTTTCCGATTTATATCTTTCAAGGTCGTAAAGTTTATTTCGCATCATAGCCATATTGAAAATTTTATCGTTAGTAATTTTGTTTATATTGTAAACGATTTCTTTTTCATTGCCTATAAATACGCAATCTTCATTTTTTAATATCGTTTGATTTTTATTCCACTTTTTAACCCTTACGAAAACTTGTAAATTATCTACGTTCCATTCCCTACGTTTTTCAATAAGTTTTTGAGCCATATCAATATTTTCTATATCGTCAGAATATGAAACTACTACTGTGTTAACGTCGTTTTTATTTGCGGTTACTATCGAGCGTATTTTCAAATAGAAATCTTCGTCGTTTACGTCAAGTTTACAAAACTCTTCAATAGCAGGGTGGTTTGGAAGGGGTAAATATTCACTTTTTACAAAGTCTTTACTTTCGTTTAAATACCTATAATAATCGTGATTTAAAACTTTATTGTTTTTAGCGTTTTTATTATCAAAAATAACGTACTTTACCCGCTTATTTTCAATATTTTCGCCGTTTAAAGTTAAAAATTGATTGTTTGCTACCGACGTTAAAAATATTTGCCTATTTACGTCGCCAAAACCAACGAGCATAACGTTAATATTAACGTCGTTTTTAATTAAGGAAGTTTGATAATCAATGTGATTATCGTTCATAAACGCCGTAAGCGGATATTTATCTATAAAATCAATAGCGATTTTTTGATATTCGTTAACGTATTCAATTACCCCATAACCGCTTGAAACTATATCTTCGTAAACGCCTTGAAATTTTGAACTACCAAAAACGTACACTTTGAGTTTTGTAAAGGCGTTAACGTTTTGTTTAGCGTTAAAATTTTCAAGATAATCAATAACCAACCTACAAAGCGTCATATTTATTTCATCGCTTTTAGTATTGATAATCACCGTGTGCTTTTTATTTGTTTTTTGATAATTTTCAAGGATTTTTTGCAGGTATTTTTGATAATCGTCAGTTTTATGATAAGCAATTTTTTGAGCGTATAATTTTTGAGATAACTCTTCGCTAATATTACCAACTAAAAACTTATAACTAGTTAAGTCGCTACGATAAATATCAATATTATTTTCGTTGTTGCCTAAAATATACAGCATATCTTTTTTTGTAAAACGCGAAGATACGTCTTTACTAAAACACCAAAGCCTTTGAATTAAAATAGAAAGCGTAAACATTATTGCGTTCAAAACTACTAAAACGTAACAATAATAAACGGCAATAGAGTAAAACACACTTTCATTCATAAGCGGAGTAATACTTTCTAACCTAAACCATAAAACGACTAAGTTAGTAACGTCTTCAATACTATAAAAAATAGCGTTTAAAACGTTATTAGCGCCACTTAAAAAACCATTCTCGGTATACATTCTACCAATAAAATAAAGTGGTAGCGCAAGAAGATAAATTATAAAGCACTTACCTTTTTTAAATCCCCTAATAAAAGCAATACGCCCTTCGCGGTTTTTAGAAAAATAAGATATTAAGTTAACAACTAAAAATAAACAAGTAACGGCAAAACAAATTGCCGTTACAACATTTGTAATAATCATAAAATATCCTTGATTTTGTAGTTTATTTTAAACTTTATGCAAGTTTCAACTATGTTTAATCGTTTATTTCAGACGCTTGAAGTACGATTTCGTCTTTTTTCTTTTCGCTTTCACTTAAACGCTTATACGGTATAAGCGATGGGTGAGTTTTAGATATAGAACTTTTTACCGCGCCTAAAACGTATCCTTCCGTTCTCATATACGCATTCCAACGCCTATGCTCGTATTCAACGATAAGTTCGTCATCTTCAATAACATTATCCGTTATATTTCTGCCAAGTTTAATTCTAAGTTCAGAGTATAACGCTTCGGCGATAGACGCTCTTCTAAAATATTCGTAACTTTCAAATTTCTTAGTATCGCTTATAATATCTTCGCCCGTTTGCGACCATTTAAGGTGACATTTAAGACCTTTCGCTTCAAGTTCTTGTTGCTCGATTATTTCAAGAGAATACTCGGTAGTTAAGTCGCCAATCAGTTCTATTCCGTAAGGAGCGCCAGTATAATCTTTAAAACCACCGTTTTTACTTATAGTTTCGTGTTTTTCAGGGCTTTCAACGATGGCGTAAATGGACGGTATTTTATAACCGTTTTCAATATTAAACCTACCAAATTCTTCACGCATAATAATACTTGCGTTGATGTTTAACTCATCGTCGCCAAGCAAGGCGTACGCCGTCGTTACGTTACCAAGTTTTGATAATTCCTTTCTAAACTCGATAGTGTTAACGTCTATACCCTCGTGGAAAACTATATTGTAATACGCTTCGCCGTCAATTTTTTTATTGTTAAATTTCAAAAGTTCAGGACAAGCGCCCTCTATTCTTTCGTTAAGTTCCGTTTCTTTTGCTACGATATGCAACGTAGTTTCGTACCCCACCATTTGACCGCACCAACAAATTGCTTTAAAAAGTTCCATTCCGTACTCGCCAAGACCAAGAATTAAAGCGTTTATTTTCTTCACGCCGTTTTCTTCAATAGCGTCGTCAAAAATAGAATGATTTCTTAAAATGCTAAATATTAAGTTACGGCTTTCGTGTACGCGCCTAAGTTTAATATTGCCGTTGTCGGCATTGTCAAGTAAAATAGAACTTGCCGTTGTGATTGAGAAAACGTAAAAATGAGTGTTTTTACTATCGTATACGTCGTCGCCTCTCAATTTCTTAATCATAGTAAGCGCTTGTTCAACGTTCTTATCTTGATTTTCGCTTATAAAATAAATTTTACGCAATACGTTACCAAGTAAGCGTTTAAAGCCTATATCCGTTATTTCTTTATTGTTAAAGCAAATTGCTTTTATTGATTTAACTCTACAATATAGTTCGTTGTTTTCATCGGACAAATCTACGTTTAAGAACACTATAAGGCGTTTTTTGCCACCCGTTTTATAAACGTTTTCTGCTAAAATAACAGATTTTAAGTTGAGTTCGGTAAAGTAGTAAATTTCTTTGTTAAAAGATAAATAGTAGACTATATACGCCGTTGCGTTCTTAAAAAAGGTAAGCACGACGCCGGCTGTCATTACAGGCGCTAATACGAATAAAACTACGGCGTACAACGAATATGCAACGCCAAGCCAATCCGCCACCGTTACGTTTAAAACTAAATCTCTAAACGCGTCAAACTCGCCGTCTAACACAAAAAGACGCATGGTGTTGTGAATTGATAAAAATAGCGATTTATATACTTTTTCAAAAACACCGTCGTTCACGTCGAAATATCCTAAAAAATAAGTAGGATAGTACATAACGACCGCGCCAATGAAAATACCTATTGCAAAAATCCAAAACGGACCTATTATAGGTTTGCGTTTTAAAGCGCGCTTACTAACTACAAGCGACGACGCTAACGATGAAAGTATAATTATTAATGATAAAATAAACGCTATAAGCACAATCGTATCGTTTTTCATTATAATCCTCAAGTGTGTTTTTTAACTTAAACAAGCATATATGTAATTATGTTAACCTTAAAAACCGCTTTTGTCAAGTTTTTATAAAAATTTACCCCTTTTAATAGGCTATAACGCTCGGATTTTTATATATACATATAAAATTTTGATATGATTGTTTTTTATGCGTTGACAAAACTTAACTGTTATGATAATATTTTGATATATACAAACTAAAAAGAAGGCTTAAAATGATTCCCGCTATAATTATTTGCGCCGTTACTTGTTTAAGTATGATTGCTGGCGTATTATTCTTCCCAAAAATTAAAATAGGCAAAAAATTCTCAATCGACAGTTACTGGGTTATTACGCTAATAGGCGCGGTTATACTTTTAGTGTCTGGTCAAGCGGATTTTAGTAAAGTAATAGGCGCTTTGTTTGCTGATACTGCTATTAACCCACTTAAAATTCTCGTATTGTTCATTTCAATGACAATTTTATCTATATTCCTTGACGAACTTGGATTTTTTAGGTATCTTGCAAGCGTTACGCTTAAACGCGCTAAAAACGGGCAAATGAAATTGTTTTTGTATCTTTACTTAATGGTTTCAGTTCTTACCGTTTTTACTTCTAACGATATTATTATTTTGTCGTTTACGCCGTTTATTTGCTACTTTGCTAAAAATGCAAAAATTAACCCTATTCCGTATTTGGCGGCGGAATTCGTTGCCGCTAACACTTGGAGTATGGCACTTATTATAGGTAACCCTACTAATATTTACCTTGCTACTGCGTACGGTGTTGGGTTCTTAGAATACGTTAGCGTTATGATTTTACCTACTCTTTTTGCCGGCGTTATAGCGTTTATGGCGTTGTTACTTTTATTTAGAAAAAAACTTTCCGCCCCAATAGAAGGCGTTGCGGAAGACGTTGTTATTGAAGATAAACTTTTACTTTGGGTAGGCATTGCTCACCTTGGCGTATGCACCGTTCTTTTAGCAATCGGTTCGTATATTCAACTTGAAATGTGGCTCGTTTCGTTTATTTCAGTTATAAGTTTATTAATCTTCAACGCCGTTATTGCAATAGTTCGCAAACAAAAACCTATCGCTTTATTGGGCTGTATCAAACGTGGTCCGTACCAATTAATTCCATTTATATTATCAATGTTCGTAATGATAGTGTGCTTATCTGAAAAAGGCGTTACAGGCGCTATTGGTAACTTTTTCGGAGCGGAACAATCGGTATTAAAATACGGAATTACGTCGTTTTTAGCATCAAATATAATAAACAATATTCCAATGAGCGTTTTATACTCGTCGATAATAAACATAGAAACTTTTGTAACTACAGAGGCTGCTTTACCTGCTATTTACGCGACGGTTGTAGGCTCGAATATAGGCGCGTTCTTAACGCCTATCGGCGCGCTTGCAGGCATTATGTGGAGTAATATTTTAAACGAACACGGTCTTAAATTTGGTTACGTTGACTTTTTAAAAATCGGCGTTACCGTTGCCGTACCTACGTTACTTTCAGCACTTGCAGTTTTAATGATTATTCTATAAATAACTAAGGGAGAAAATTATGGAAGAAAAAGAAATTTTAAATTCAAATCAATTTATTAAGATGGACCTTGATTCATACGAAGGTACTGAACCTTATATTTTTATAAGTTATTCTCATGCCGACACTAAAACGGTTTATAAAATTTTAAAACTTATCGACCGCGAAAAATATCGTTTTTGGTATGACGATACTATGGAAATTGGCGAAGACTTCCGTGAAGAATTGCGTTCTCGTATAGAAAATTGTAGCGCAGTATTACTTTTCTTGTCGGAATCTGCTCTCAAATCAAAATATTGCGGTATGGAAATTATCACAGCGTTTAAATACAACAAGAAAATTTATCCCGTTTATTTAGACGACGATATTGAAATTCCCGCATCGCTTAAAATGGTACTTGAAAACCTTCAACACGTTAAAGGTATTAACACAAGCACCGATAAATACTTATATAAACTTATTTCAGGTCTTCCTATAGAAACAATGAAAAGTTTAGAAGTTGAAGGCGACGTTTTAGTAAAATGTAAAGACGGTAGCGCGTCGTTATCTGCTCCGTCGGGCGTAAAAATTATTGGCGAAAGTGCGTTTAAAAACTGCGAAAAGCTTGAAAAACTCGACTTTGGTGACGAGGTTGAGGTTTTACAAAAAGAGGCTTGTAGAGGCTGTAAGTCACTTAAATCGCTCGTTTTACCTAAAAACGTTAGAAAGGTTGGCGAAAGTTCTTTCCGTGACTGTATTTCTATGACCAGCCTTGTTGTTGAAAACGAAGAACTTGAACTCGGCGAGCGCGCTTTTGAAAACTGCGCAACGCTTTCAAGCGTTACCCTTCAAGACGGAATGACGGAAATATACGGCGGTGTATTTAACAGTTGTAAATCGCTTGTTTCTATTAAACTCCCTGAAAAACTTACTATTTTAGGTGAAAGTTCGTTTGCCGATTGCGCAAAACTTAAAGCAATAGATATTCCTATTAACGTTACTAAAATTGACGATATGGTATTTAACGGTTGCGTTGAACTTGAAGACGTTAATATGAAAAACAATATTACTAAAATTGGTAAAAACGCCTTTAAAGATTGTAAGAGCCTTAAAAAGATACATATTCCACAATCAGTAATAAGTATTGGTTCTGGTCCTTTCCGTGGCTGTAACAACCTTGAAGAAATTTCAGTTGATAGTAAAAATAAGTGGTTTAAATCTCTTAACAATATTTTATTTAATAAAAATAAATCAACTCTTATTTGCTACCCTTCGCAAATAAAATCTAACGTTTACTCGATACCTGATAGCGTTACAGTTATTAGCGACTGGGCTTTCTGTGAATGTCTTAACCTTACGGAAATTGAAATTCCTGATAGCGTATGCGAAATTGGCGAAGGCGCATTCTATTCTTGCACGGGGCTTACTCAAATCGTTTTACCTGATAGTGTAACTAAAATTGACGATACTGCTTTCCGTGGCTGTTCTTCGCTTAAAACGGTCATTATTCCTGATAGCGTACTTGAATTTGGTTGGGGCTTATTTAACGGTTGTGACGACGTTACCGTAATTTGCAACGATAATTCAGCCGCCGCTAAATATTGCGAAGTTAAAAACGTTCCGCATAGAAGCAAACTTTAATAATTTAAAAATCCTACTTGCTATGCCAAGTAGGATTTTTATATGGTGTTACAATTTGTGATAAGTTTAATATAGTGCAGTTTTAAAGGTCCTTACGTTTATAATAAAATAAATATTGCTGTATGTAACCTGAGTATTCTTTAAATAAATCAATAAAATAAGACGTCATTTTTAAGCGTGAAGTTAAAGTTCCGTTAAAATCTTCAAGGTATAATTTTTCTATCCAAGTATCAACGGGAAAACTTTTTGTTTTATGATAGCCAAACAGTATAATGCAATTTGCAACTTTATCGCCTACCCCTTTGATTTTAATAAGGTTTTGATATAGTTGATTTTCATCTAATAAATCAAAAGCATTCAAATCTAAACCGTTATGTATTTTCTTTGCAACTTCAAGTATGTAAGGTAAACGATAGCCAAGCCCAACGTCGTTTAAACTCTCGCTAGATAAAGATGAAAACTCTTTTGATGTAGGAAAAGCGTAGTATTCACCAAACGGCGAGTTAATTCTTTTGCCATATTTTTGCGCTATTTTTTCAATAGTGTTTTTAATCCGCGGTATATTGTTGTTTTGAGAAATTATAAAGTGGTATAACATCTCTTCGGAATTTTGCTTTAAAATTCTAATTCCTTTACCATAATTAACAGCATTATTTAAAATAGGGATATTGTAACTATAAGCGACGGAAACTATTTTTGAATAGTCGTTAGATAAGTCGAAATATTGACTAAAATATTCGGGATATTCAGTTTGAATATAAGCGTAACCGTCTTTATTGTAAGCATAACAAATTTTATCTTGAGAAATAACGAGATATCCTTCAAGATATTTTTTAAAACGGAACGTTTGACCGCATTGTAACGTATCTTCAACGCTGAAAAATTCACCGCTAAATTTTATCGTTTGCATATATAAACTCCTACTAAAAAAGCGTCTACCGACGCTTTAAATTTATGTAATTTGTCGTTTTTATCTTTTACATACTATCGAAATCGGACATATTTTTAAAAAAATGTCCGATTTCGATAGTCCTTTACGGTTTGTTTTTGTGTTTAGCTTGCGTTTTTATATATTTTTAAACTATGATTAACCTTGTTGGTTATCGTGGTCAACAATATTTTATAGAAACGACGCTAAGCGAAGTAAATAAAGGTGATGAGATAATTTTTTGCTTACTATATAACGGTTTAAATGCAAGCAAATCAAGGCAAACGCCCG